>JANQLO010000066.1 GCA_028280505.1 Chromatiales bacterium
TGACGCTTAGCACATCAATAGTCGTCCCCGGCAAGTGCCTGTCCCACCATCGAGCTTAGGAGAAAAGATCAATGGCTACGGACGGAACATCTATAAAGCACATGTAGTCGGACCGGAATGTTAGTAGCGGTTTTATTTCGACCGCTGATGCGAGGCGTTATGTGTGAAAGAGAACGAACATGCGCATAAAGATCTTCACCACCGGGGGTACGATCGATAAGACTTACTTCGATCAGAAGAGTCTGTATCAGGTTGGCGAACCACAGGCGTCCGGCGTGTTGGAGAGAGCCAACGTTGTCGTTGATTACGAAGTTGTTTCAATAATGCAGAAGGACAGTCTCGATCTCGATGATACCGATCGGGCAAGCATTCGACAGGCTGTCGAATCGGATCGCAGTGAGCGGATCATCATCACACATGGCACGGATACGATGATCGAAACAGCGGCGTTTCTGAGAAACATTTCCGATAAAACAATCGTATTGACGGGCTCCATGTATCCCGCTCAATACAGGGACAGCGACGCGGTGTTCAACCTGGGTTGCGCTTTGATCGGTGCTCAGCTTTTGAGGCCGGGGGTGTACATAGCGATGAATGGCCGAATATTCGATCCGGGAAATTCAGTGAAAAATGTTGCGCTCAACCGGTTCGAAGAGAAAACCACATAACATAGTGCTCATCGCACTCGCGTTGTTCCCCGGGATGTCTGACACTGCGGCGATTTGCGTATGGCTTCGCTATGATTGCGTAAATGCCGCTCCGCGTAATGGATAAAGTAAGAGAATGTTTGAAGAGCTGGAGAGGATCAACGAACGGCCCGAACCGTTCCAATTCTACACCGCAAGCGATCTGTGGACGGATGAACATACGTCAAAGCAGATGCTGTCGTTCCATCTCAACGAGGCTATCGACGTTTCCTCGCGAAACGCGGCGTTCATCAATCGATCCGTGGAATGGATTACCTCTGAGTTCAACATCGGTAGCGACTGCAAAATAGCGGATTTCGGCTGCGGTCCCGGATTGTATGCGACACTTTTGGCGAAGCGCGGCGCGAACGTGACAGGGATCGATTTCTCTGAGCGGTCCATCGCGTACGCAAAGGAAGTAGCCGCCCGCGAGCAGTTGAGCATCAGCTACGTGAAGCAGAATTACCTGGCATTTGAAACCGAGGACCGATTCGACCTGGTGCTTATGATCATGTGCGATTTCTGCGCTCTCAGTCCAACACAAAGACAAGAGATGTTAAACAAATTCCACAGGGTTCTAAAGCCGAGCGGTTCGGTTCTTCTTGATGTGTATTCCCTGTCGGCATTCGAGCAAAGGCAAGAAATGGCGACATATGAGGCAAACCAGCTCGATGGATTCTGGTCGCCGAACAAGTACTACGGTTTTCTCAATACTTTTAAATACGATGAAGAAAAGGTTGTGCTGGATAAGTACACCGTTGTCGAGTCGGATCGCACCAGAAAGGTGTACAACTGGCTGCAGTATTTTGCACCCGAGGATTTGGAGAGGGAGTTCGTAGAGGCCGGATTTTCCGTTAAGGGGTTTTATTCCGACGTTGCGGGTGCCCCGTATGATCGAAAGTCGAGCGAGTTTGCGGTTATCGCCGGTCGGGTGTAGTACCACATGGAACAATGTCGTTCACTCGGAAAGGACACTCAGGGCGATTGCCACAGCGATTGTGAATCTGGCTCACAGTTTGGGCCTCACGGTCGTTGCGGAGGGCGTCGAAACCCAACAACAACTGAATTTTTTGATTGCTCAAGGCTGCGATGAGATCCAGGGCTATCTGCTTGGCCGGCCTCAGCCGGCCGATACTGTCAATCGACTGCTCGCGCAACGTTGCGTCGACTGAGGTTTTTTCTCCGCTAGCAACTCGCTGGCGGAGAGTATGCTTGTACCGAAGAGGAAATGGGTTCCGAATCCAAGGTGTTTCTTTCGAGACATTTCGATTGGTCATACACTAATCAACGTTGGGCGGATATCATGGACTCAAAGTCATGATTCCACCATTAACGCAAAGGCAACAGGGATGTACGGTCACCCATTTAACAATGCCGTTTTCAATGCAGTGTTTGCGATTAAGCACAGGTTGTGGTTGCTTACCTGCGCTGTTGTTTACTTGTTGGCGTATTCGGCGTCTGCCGATGCTGTTATCGAAAGACCCGGCTCCTACCTGAATACGGAGTCGCCGCTTGATGAATACTCCATCAGTAAGCAGCGTCCATCCCTCAAAGGTTATCTAGGTGACAAGCTGCCAAGTTCCGATCCGTTGCCACGCTTGATCGATAGTATTGAAGTGCGATCCGTCGATGTTAAACAGCTACTGCAAGCTGCCGAAGCAGGTGATATCGAATCTCAATACCGGCTCTACCTGAGCTACTCCGATGGCATTTACACATCTGCTGATGTGGGCAAGGCAAACTACTGGTTGCTGAAAGCAGCAGAAGCGGGGCACCCGGAAAGCTTGAACGATTTGGGTGTTGTGTACCTGGAAGGGCTCGGTCTCGAGCGGGACGTAGATAGGGCCGTAAGCAGTTTTCGACGAGCAGCTGAGAAGGGTTTGCCTCTGGCTTTTTACAATCTCGGAGCTCTCTACGAAACTGGCATCGGTCTTCCGCATTCCAACGACTTGGCGATACAACAGTATCGCTTGGCGGCAGAAGCCGGCGAAAGCAATGGTCAAATGGCATTGGCACTCATGCTGATTGCGGCCCAGGATTACCGCGATGCAGTAAAGTGGCTGGAACTGGCGTCCAATCAGAATCTCCCGGAAGCCAAGTTTGTCCTTAGTTTGTTGTATGCGGCCGGACAAGGAACCGCCGTGCAGTCCGAACAAGCTATGGCGCTGATGCGCCAAGCTGGGGAAATGGACTTGCCCGGTGCTTATCTCTGGCTTGCCCTGATGTTACTCGATGACTCCCTGGGGACGCCTGACGTGGAGCAAGCCAGGCTTTGGCTAATCCGCGCCGTTGAGCAGGGTTTGGGAGAGGCCGCCTTTATATTGGTAACGCTTACGAAGGGGAAGCTGAGTCATTCGGAGGTCTCTGCGGTGCGTCTTAGCGCGATAGATGGGAACGCTCATGCTCAACTGTCACTCGCTATTGCTCTGTTAGTGAACACCGGCAGCCTCGACGAAAACGCCATTGGAGATGCCGTGGAATGGGTCGAGCGTTCCGCTACTCAGGGATTAGCTGCCGCACAGGAGGTGCTCGGTCAGTTTCATGAGTTTGGCTTGGGTGTGGCGAGGGATCAAACAGAAGCAGATAGGTGGTACGCGAATGCCGTTGAGTCCTACCGTTTGCTTGCCAACAGTAATGATTATTTTTCGACTCACAGCAAGTACCGTCTAGCTCTACTGATGCGTTCGGGAAGAGGAGGGGAGCGGAACCTTGAGGAATCGGTTTTTTGGCTTACTGAAGCAGCTGGCGACGGGCTGATGGAAGCGCGTTTCGACTTGGCTGTGGCTTATCTGACCGGTGAAGGTGTTGACCTCGATGCTGAGAAATCGTTTCAGCTTTTCACGGAGCTCGCAAAAGAAGGTGTCGCCAAAGCGCAGCTCCGCCTGGGTATTATTCTGATGTCCGGTGAGGCTCTCCCACAAGACATAAAAAAAGCCAGACACTGGTTACTTCGGGCGGCCGAAAGCGGTAGCGCCCAAGTTATTGCGGAAGTCGCCGAAGTGTTTCACCTGGGTACCTGGAACGATCCCGATTACCCTCAAGCTTTGCGCTTGTACCAATTGGCCGCCGACAGAGGTAACGCGCAGGCGATGAATGGCTTGGGTGTCATGCTGAAGAAAGGACTTGGTGTTGAAGTGGATGCGGAGAAAGCTGTCAATTGGTACCGGAAGGCTGCCGAAAAGGGTAGTGCCCGTGGTATGAACAACCTCGGTTATGCCTATCACAAAGGTCAAGGTGTACGACAAGATATTGAGCAGGCAATAGTGTGGTACCAGAAAGCTGCCAGGCTAGGGGATGCACTTGCGGAGAATAACCTTGCGAACTTCTATATGGATGGAGAACATCTTCCCAAGGACGTAGCCGAAGCGGTACGCCTTTATGAGTGTTCCGCTAGTAAGGGTTATGGAAGTGCTCAGGTCACATTGGGCCTGATGTACCGGGATGGTCGAGGTGTTACCAAAGATAACGTCCGCGCTTTGGCCTTGATTGAGCAAGGGGCGGACAACGAAGAGCCCAGAGGCTTGCACGCGCTTGGTGTCATCTATATGCATGGCTCGTTAGGTGTAGGCCAAGACTTTGATAAGGCACTTGTCCTACTGCGTCGGGCCTTGGATCTTGATTATATAGAAGCTGCAGTCGCCCTTGGTGCTATGTATGAGCAAGGCATGGGCGTAAAGCAGGATTATGCCGAAGCGATGCGCCACTATCGGTTTGCAGCGGAGTCCGGTCAAGGTATGGGAGGCGGGCAACACAATATTGGTCAGCTTTATATGTTCGGCCGTGGTGTTCAGAAAGACTATGCGGAAGCGTTTGCTTGGCACCAGAAGGCCGCTCAGCGGGGTCTTCCGGCAAGTATAAGAATACTGGCTGAAATGCACCGTGCCGGGATGGGTGTTCCGGTGGATGTCGATAAGGCCGAAACGCTTGCCCGCAGGGCTGCAGCACTTGGTGATGCGAGCGCGCTTTATAAATTGGGGCTGGCTTTCTTAAATGGCGACGGTGTCCTCACTGACTCTGCAAAGGCTAAGCAATTGTTGCAACTGGCGGCGGATCATGGTCATGTCGAGGCCGCCGAACAACTCGTAATGGGTAATCAATCCCTTGTTGCTACCGTCCTTGATTCCCGCAACATCGATATTGAGCTATTCGAGCAAAGCAGTGAGTATTTCGATGTGAATAGTTTGAACCGGATTCGCCAGGCGGCCATTGCTGGTGATCCGGGAAGTATGTGTCTTTACGCAAAACGCATCGCTGACGATATTGGCGTGGTTGGCGATGAGCAAGCGATGTGGCATTGGTACCATAAAGCTGCAGAAGCAGGTGACAGTGATTGTCAGATGCGACTGGCCATATTCTATGCAATTGGCGGCGGTGTTGAAAAAGACAGAAATAAGGCTCGTGAACTGTTCGAGGCAGCAGTTAACCAAATGAATAGCGAGGCCTATCATAATTTCGCTTTCTTTCACACTACCGGTCCACAGTCTGAACGAGATTATGTTGGTGCCTATAAATGGTATTGGCTCGCCGCAGAATCCGGCAGGACAGACAGTGCGCAAATGCGAAAGAAACTTGAAAAGCTATTGAGTAAGCCGCAAGTTAAACAGGGACAGCAAGAAGCATTGGATTGGTTGCGTAGTCGTGGTGTGAGCCCATAATAGAGTTTATGTCTTCTCGATGTGCTGAGTTTTTGTGTCATCAAAGATCAAGGATGAGTTGGGGTCTCTGGATTGCAAACGGTCCAGCTACCGATCAAGATCAAGTGACTTAGGTTTGGAAAGTAAGGTGCTATCCCGCATGAGTTGTATATGCTTTTCGGTCCGGTGCTGTGGTGCGTAACGCTGCATCAGTGAACTTACGGGAACCTCTAAAAATCGGTAGCTAAACAGCTTTGATACTTAATGTGTCAACCCTTTGTTATAAGCCTGGGCTGTAGGTTTACGCGTGTTTTGTCCGTTGGTCGGTAGATTTCCGATTCAAAACACTATTTTTTTCTGATTTCCTTGCCGGTCAATGCACCGAGAAAGGCAACAATGTCTTCGACCTCTTGATCCTTGAGTTCGGTATCTAATTGGATGCGCGCCATGATACGTACGGCGTCGGACAACTGATCGGCCGAGCCGTCGTGGAACCAGGGGCCGGTGACCGCGATATTGCGCAGCTGCGAAACCTTGAACACCATGCGGTCCTTTTCATCGCCGGTGACTCTAAAGCGGCCCTGGTCCTCGGTGTTGTGGAAGGGCGCTTTCTCGCCGAGTTTTTCGTGCAGGGTGCCACCGACCAGCGGTCCGTCGTGACAACGCACGCAGTTGACCGACATGAATCGATTGAGACCGCGTTTTTCCTGGTCGTTCAGTGCGCTGCCGTCGCCGCGCAGAAAGTCGTCGAAACGCGATTCGGTGCGCAGCGTGCGTTGAAAGGCCGCGAGCGCCTCTTGCAGGTTGGCATAGCTCAGGCTGGGCGATTGATCCGGAAAGGCCTTAGCAAAGGCGTCGGGATACTCGGGTAGGCCGGCGAGTTTGTCGATGACTGCCTGTTCGCTCGGCATGGCCATTTCGACGGGATTCAGGATAGGTTGGCCGGCCTGATCGGCGAGATCGCTGGCGCGCCCGTCCCAGAACTGGGATTTCTGCCAGCCTGCATTGAGCACCGTGGGTGTGTTGCGATCGCCGAACCCGCCGCGTGCGCCGGGTGAGAGCTTCAGATTGTCGACACCCGCGGCACCGTCATCCAAGAGGTGGCAGCTGACGCAGGCCTGGGCGTCGTTGATCGACAGGCGAGGGTCGAAGAACAGCTTTTTGCCCAGCGCGATACGTTCGGCCGTATCGTTTTCCGCACCCGGCATGGTGGCCGGTAAGGGGTCGAAATAACGGGCCGCCTTACGTATCAAGCGATCGGTTTTGTCGGCCGCTACCGTGCCGGCGGCCAGTATGCCGCAGAGGGCGATAACCAGGGTTTTGCATTTGGGCATCGTCTGTCTCCGTTAATAGGTTTTAGTCGCTCAGCCATCGCCGGGTTTCGGACAACAAGCGGTGGACCGCGTGACAACGGGCGCAGGCTTTTACCGCAACGGTGCCCAATCGGCGCCCGGCGGTTTTGCCATTCTTTTGTTTCAACGCCTGTTGCAGCTGCTCCAGGCCATGTTCGGTTTCGCTGCCGAGGATACGTTCGCGGGGCGCTGTATCGCGGTGGCATTCGGTGCAGCTTTCACCGAGATATTGCAGTTTCTTGCGTAAGGCGATGAGTGATTGTTCCGCGACCGGCCAGCGTTGATCCTCGGTGGCGATCTTGATTCGGTTGACGACTTTCGTCAGTTCGTCTTTGAAATCGCTATGGGGTCGGTCCTGCCCGCCATCGGCGATCCGCAGGCGGTCGAAGCGCGGCCAACGATGGGTGAGCGCAGTCAGTGCCTGGTACTGACGGTGGCAGGATCGGCAGTCGCGTTCGAGCCGATCGCTCGCACGCAACACACCTTTGAAATCGTCATGCTTGATGCGCTCGTTGAGTTCGTCCAGCAACTCGAGGTCGAGTTCATCCGACCATTCCGGGACCATCCGCGGCAGGCGACGATAGTGTTGATCGAAGCGTTCCGCCCAGCGGCGCAGATGGGCCTTGTCGCCTTCGCCGGCATATTCACGCACCGCCTGGAGCTCGCGGCGCAATGCGAACATGGTATGTAGCCAGACATGACGTTTGTTATGCGGCTTGTACCACTGCGCCAGCGATGCCGGTAGTTTGGTTTCGGTACCGGCCACCAGGGTCGGCGGCGCTGCCGCCATCGTGGCCAGCAGCGTAGTCAACAGCATGGCCGCGACGGCAAAGGCGCCGTCGCGTGGACGCATCGTGCGTCTATTCCACGACATGCACCACGCCCCGCATATTGTGGGTGTCGACATGTGGCTCGCAGATGTATTCGAAACTGCCGGGTTCGTTGAATACACGCTCGCGGCTTTCTCCGGGGAAGAAATAGTCGCCCGGTTCGTCGCCGAGTTGTTCGAAGTAGACGCTGTGATATTGCCGTTTTTCGGTGTTTACCCAACGTACGCGTGTGCCGGGTTTGATGGTGATTTCGGCCGGATCGAATCCATAAGCTTCGGTCTTGACCACGACGACTTCCTCAGCGCAGGCCGATGTCAGAATGGCACTGAAGAATAGGGCGATCATTACTGTAAATAGCGGTCGTATCATGGTGGTGTCCTCCGAAAGTCCACGGTCATTCGGGTGCTACATCATCAACGGGTGAAATCGGATGCTCTAACGGAAAGGCCTTGCGATAAAGGGCAAAGCTGGCATACGACATGATTGGTAACGTAATCAACAACAAAGGTAATACAAGAATGGACAGCAGTATCACGCTGCTCAGCGTGATACCCCATACGATGCAGACCACGAAGTTGCCGAGCACCGTCACCACGCTGGTACTGACGGCTTGCACCAGGCCCATACGCCGTTCATAGATCAAGGGTACCGAAAACGCCGATACGGCGAATATCAGATAGGCCAGCGCCGAACCCATCAGTGAACCCCACAGCACGAAGGCCAGCAGCTTGTCGGATCGTTCCGACAGCCAGGCGAAGCTGTAGCCCAGATGCTCGCCGCCGATGGTAAAGCTATACAACACGCCGGCATCCGTTATCCAGATCAAGAACAGAAAGGCGCACAGCATTGCCACCAGCCAGAGTCCGGGGGGCGCAGTGGCGAAGGCGTCGAAGGCGTCACGCAGTTGGGGTTTGGCGCCACGCTCGTGTTGGGCGCCCAGTTCGAAGTAACCGGTCAACAGGATGGGGCCGAGCAGCATGAAACCGCCGGCGAAGGGCAGTGCCAGCGGCGATACCCCGAGCAGACCGATCACGGTTAGCAGGATCAGCCCAAGCACGGCGAATACGGCCGCATAGGCCATGCTTACCGCGGGTAGGGCAAAGAAGGTAAGACGACCGACTCGAATCGCATCAGCGATATCCCCCAAGCTCAACCGCGCGCTTGCGAGACGCAGGTCGGTCATGGTGTCCGGGTCCCGCGGCGTGCAGCCTTACTGCGCGGTTGCGTTGATTTCCGCACCTTCATCATCCAGAGCGAGCTTGTAGCCAAGCGAGACATGATGGTAACGCGTGCTGCTGTAGTCGTCGTGGATAGCGAAGCCGAAGTTATAGACCTTGCCCGGTTCGATGGGGAGATCCCCCGGCTGGTCGGACGTCAGCTTACGTTTGATCGTTACCGTCCAGTAACCGGCCTCGTTGCGAATGTTGGCATCGAAGCCCTGGCCGCCCTGCATAAAGCGCTCGGCGAGAATATAGCCGTCCTCGGTCGAACCGTCGCCGCTGTTGACCCGCAGCAGGTCCATGAACTGACCGTTGGCGAGTTCGGCCTCGATCGCGGCGGCATCCTTGAGTTTGTCCCAGCCGCCGAGCTTTTTGCCGCGCCGACCCTTTTCTTCGATCTTGGTCCGTGAGGCGGCGATGTATTTGGTCACGCCCTGGCTGACGTCGAGCGCCAGGCCGGCGGACGCCGGGTCCTCGGGGTGCCCGGGCATGGTGCGCAGATCTTCGTGGCAGGTGCCCCAGCAACCGGACTGAGCGGCATATTTGACCTCGTCGGTCGCGAACATCACGGCCAGCTTGACTTGATTGGCCGGGTCCATTTTGCCGCCGTCGACAAAGGGCACCGGTACGTGTTCGGTGTCTTCCCATTGGAAACGCAGGTACAGGTTGTCGGCCTTATGCGTGGCCTGCACGGTGACCGGAATGCCGGGCCGTTTGCCGGGGATCGGCGTGGTTTCGGCCTTTTCGCCGGTGACCATTTTTTTGCCCATGTCCTCGGTTTCTTTGTCGTGACATACGGTGCAACGATCGCCGGCCTTGAACGGGCGGGCGCCGCCGTGGAACTTACCGACCAGGCTCCATTCCATCGAGGTTTGACCGGGATAGAACAATGTGATCAGACGCTCGCCGGCCTTGGACCAGTCAATATCGCTGTCGACCGTATCGCCGCCAGCCGCCGATTTGGTTGGAGCCGCTGCTGCGGCGGGCGCTGCAGTGGCGGGCGCAAAAGCCGGTGCCGAGACCTCGGCCTTGACCGCGTTGATTTCGCTATCGCTATCGTCCAAAGCCAGCTTGTAGCCGAGCGAGACATGGTGGAATCGCGTGTTGGTGTAATCGTCGTGTATCGCGAAGCCGAAGTTGTAAACCTTGCCGGGCTCTATTGCGAGATCGCCCGGTGTGCCGGGGTTCAACGGCCGCTTCATCACGACGGTCCACATACCGGCCTCGACCCAACCTTGGGCTTCGAACGGTCCCTTGTCGGTCATCACCCGTTGTTCGAGGATATGGCCGTTCTCGACCGTGCCGTCGGCATTCCAACGCAGTAAATCCATGAACTGACCGTTGGCGAGTTCGGTCTCGATCGCGGCGTCATCTTTGAGTTTGTCCCAGCCGCCGAGCTTTTTGCCGCGGCGGCCCTTTTCTTCGATCTTGGTCCGCGAGGCGGCGATGTATTTGGTCACGCCCTGGCTGACGTCGAGCGCCAGGCCGGCGGATGCCGGGTCTTCCGGATGGCCGGGCATGGTGCGCAGGTCTTCGTGGCAGGTGCCCCAGCAACCGGATTGTGCGGCGTATTTAACATCGTCGGTCGCGAACATTACTGCCAGCTTGACTTGGTTCGCCGGATCCATTTTACCGCCGTCGACAAAGGGCACCGGCACGTGCTCGGTATCTTCCCATTGGAAGCGCAGGTAGAGATTGTCGGTGTCGTGTGCGGCCTGCACGGTGACCGGGATGCCGGGCCGTTTGCCGGGGATCGGCGTGGTCTCGGCCTTTTCGCCGGTGACCATTTTTTTGCCCATGTCCTCGGTTTCCTTGTCGTGACAGACGGTGCAGCGATCGCCGGCCTTGAACGGGCGGGCGCCGCCGTGGTATTTGCCGACCAGGCTCCATTCCATCGAGGTCTGACCCGGGTAGAAAATCGTGATGAGCTTTTCCGGTGCGCTCGACCAGTCGACACCAAAGCCTCGACCACCCGCCGATGCGGTCGAAGCGTCAGCGCTTGCCTGTTGTCGACTGCCGGCCGCGGCGAGTGCGGCGGCGACGGCGGCATCGATGCGTTCCTGCTCGGCCAGCTTGGCCGCTTTACGTTGTTCGCGTTCCTTCTTGGCGAGTTCCTGTGCCGCCTGCTCGGCGGCCGCTTCCGCCGCCTCGACACGGGCCAAACCGTCGAGGAAAGATTGCGGTACCTCGCGCTTGTAGGCTTCGATCGGCGCATTCAGCGTGTCGAGTTCTTCTTCCGACAGATCCTCGTGGGCCGGCTTATGTGCAATGCCTTTGTGGCAATCGATACAGGTGTTGCCGTTTTCCATGGCGAACAGGTGTTGTTTGCGCGCGCGCGGTTTCTGCCGCTCCGGATTCATGGTGTCCCAGTCGTGGCAGTTACGGCATTCGCGCGAGTCGGTTTCCTTCATGGCCGTCCAGACGCGACGCGCCATGGTCAGACGATAGGCATCGAACTTTTCCGGAGTGTCGACTGTGCCGAGCAACCAGTGGTATACCTCCTGGCTTGCGCGAATCTTGCGCACGACCTTGTGTATCCAAGGGCGGGGCACGTGGCAGTCGGGGCAGGTTGCCTTGACGCCGCTGCGGTTGGCGTCGTGCGGCGTGCCGACATATTCCGCGTAGACGTTATCGCGCATCTCATGGCAGGAGTTGCAAAAGGTTTCCGTATTGGTGATCTCCATGCCCCAGTTGAAGCCGCCCCAGAGCATCACGCCGACCACCATGAACAACACGGCGGCGCCGAGGGTTGCGCCAAAGGCGACCTTACGGCTGAGTAGGCTTCTGAGTAACGATCTCTGCTGCATCGCTTGTCTCCATGGGCATGGAATCGCAGATTGGTTGGGGTGGGCACGATTGCCCACCCCATGCCTGGTACTGGTTCAGTACCGGTTCAAACGTTCAGGTCACGTGATGTGAACGGTTGTAAACGTTGAACTTGCCGGTCGGCGCATAGAGACCCTTGATGCGGGTTTTCTCTTCGAGCGTTTCGGCATCGAACACCACGATTTCGCCATTGGGCTCCTTGGAATCCTTACGGTTCCAAACCGATACCCAGACTTCCGATCCGTCTGCGGTGAACTCGGAATGCACCACGGCATAGCCGGCCTTATCGGTCAGACGCATGCTCTTGACGATCTCGCGAGTCTCTTTGTCGATGACCTGAATGGTCTGCTGTACCTCGGGTTCCGGATGCTTGGTCTGGTCGGCCCAGACATACTTGCTTTTCGGATGGGTACGAATGAACAGACCGGGGCCGTCGGTTTCGACCTCATAGCAGATCTTCCAGGCTTGGTCCGGATGACCGGCCGGGTCGTTGCCCCAGACGGTGACCTTGCCGACGCCCAGGTGGGTGGTGCCACCGACCGGTCCGCACTTCGGATCGATCCAGTTGGCGCCGGGGCCCGGGTGAGGCAGCTTGTCGACGTCGATGGTGGCTTCGTGCTTACGAGTGATCGTGTCGACCACGACCATTTGGTCGGAGGCGTTCGCCGCGATCTGGAAGTAACGACCGGTCGGGTCGAAGAAACCATCGTGCAGGAACTTCGAGGTGTCCATCTGCTCGATACGCAGGTTGTCGATGTCGCTGTAATCGACCTGCCACATCTGGCCCAGCTCTTTCAGCGAGACCAGCCAGGACGGCTTGTTCGGCGTATCGTAAATGGCCGCGACGCGCGACTCGTTGACGTATTCGCCGTTGACGTTGACGCCGCGTGCCGAAACGACCTTGAGCGGTTCCATGGTGGCGGAGTCGACAATGACGAAGTGTGGCGGCCAGTA
Source organism: Chromatiales bacterium (assembly GCA_028280505.1). GTDB lineage: Bacteria > Pseudomonadota > Gammaproteobacteria > Chromatiales > Chromatiaceae > Thiosocius. The sequence continues at coordinate 12,503 of JANQLO010000066.1, forward strand.
ACCGCCGCCGACGACATACTTGCCATCGCCGGATACGGCGACGTCGCGTGCGTCATAGGCGATCTGTACCTCGGCAACCCGCATCTTGTCCGGCATTTGCCAGAGGTCGATCTTGGTCAGCTTGCCGTCACGGCCCATGGTGTACCAGAAGCGCCCCGGATGCTCCGCCTTCAGCGTCTTGTGATGCTCGGCGGCCTTCAACACGTGTACCGCGTAGCCGGTTTCAACGTGTGCGATAACCTCGTGCGTGTCGCCGTCGATGACGGCGACCTTACCGACGTCACGTTCGATAACCAGGACGAAGTTCTCCCAGTTGCGGCCGTGTAGCGGTTTGGTCGGGTAGTCTTTCGGGTCGACATAGACTTTTTTGCGCTCTTTCATGAGCGAGATCGACATTTCCGGCGGGATCGGTGGCTCAAGCTGAATGTATTTGGCCATGAGCTGGATTTCTTCTGGCGACAGGATGTCGTCGAAGTTGTTCATGCCGCCTTCGGTGCCGAACTGGATGATTTTTGCCAGACGCTCCGTACCGAGCTTCTTGCTTTCTTCGGGTAGCAGGCTTTTGCCGGTTGCGCCTTTACGCAAAGTGCCGTGACAGCCAGCGCAACGTTGGAAGTAAATTGATTTACCTTTTTCGAATTCGGCCTCGGTGAGTTCAGGCGCGGCGCTCGCGGTGCCGCCCAGGGTACCTAGGGCGAGAGCGACCGAGAGTGACAGCGCGCTGGTTTTCAACGTGGCCAACGTGCCTTTTGAAGTGAATTGGGTCATTGGTGGTGTGTCTCCGTGAACGAACTTTGCGGAATAAATTAGGGCTCCGCTCCATCCACGGCACCTTGACAAAAATCAAGTGCCTTCCGGGGTTGTGCTTCTACTCTTGCGTCTAAAGAAATATCGTCGCAACGATGTTCGCTGCGAACTGCGATAAGGAAACGACCATGCGTAAGAGCCTTCAGACCCTCGGTTTGTCCGTATTCATCGTGGTGGCGCTGATCATCATTGCCATCGGTCTGCTGCCGGGCATGAATCCCTGGATATCGGTCGTCATGGCCGCCGTTCTGCTGATATTGCCGCTGATCAACAAGCATCTGACCTCGAAACGGTTTGTCGCATGGAAGGACGATTTGAGCGTCGGCATCGGATCGATCGACGAAGACCACAAGAAATTGTTGACCCTGATCAATAATCTCCAGACGGCGGTCTACTATCCGACCGGTGAGGCTTTCGAGCGCCAGGCCTTGCAGGAGCTGGTGGACTACACCAAATATCACTTCGAACGCGAAGAACAGCTGATGCTGGCCAACGATTATCCCGATTTCGAGGCTCACAAGCGTCAGCACGAAGAAATGATCGCCAAGGTCGGCGGTTTTCTCGAGGCTTACGAGAAGGATAGGGACGGGACTGTCGATGAGCTGACCCAGTTTCTCAAAACCTGGTTGGTTCAACACATTGCCGGTACCGATCAACAATACAGCACCCACTTGCGCGAACGCGGCGTCAGTTGACCTGACTTCGTTAGCCGTTGCTAATGCGGTGCGTACCGACCCGGGTGTCGGCGTCTGTTTCTGCCCAAAAACCCACGCGATACGTCAGTTACCCAGCGCAACGATTCTTTTGAGCTGGATCAGACATTCATAGCGAAACACCCCTGAACCCCCCATTCACCGGTGCTGCTTGACATTCGTCAAGGCTCGAGCAGGTTTCCAATTCGACCATCGTTGCCACAGTAGCCCGCCTAGGTGGTACCGCGGCGCTTCAGCCACAACAACGACGAGGGGCGATATGAAGACGACGGGAAAGGTCTATCTGGTAGGTGCGGGACCGGGCGATCCGGGACTGTTGACGGTCAGGGCATTGGAACTGCTCAAACAGGCGGACGTGGTGGTGTACGACCGCCTGGTGTCTCCGCAGATCCTCGACCTGATTCCGGCGGGCGTCATGCGCACCTCGGTCGGCAAGGCCAGTGGTCGGCACAGCGTGCCGCAGGATCAGATCAACCAACTGCTGGTCGATCTGTGTATCGGCGATGCGAACGCCGCGCGCGAAGTGGTACGCCTGAAAGGCGGTGATCCTTTCGTATTCGGGCGCGGTAGTGAGGAAGCCTTGTATCTCAGCGATCACGGCGTGCCGTTCGAGGTGGTGCCCGGTGTGACCGCCGCAGCGGCCTGCTCCGCCTATGCCGGTGTGCCGTTAACCCATCGCGGTCTGAGTCATGGCGTGCGTTTCGTCACCGGCCATTTTCTGGAGAACAAGCGGCTCAAGCTGGACTGGCGCGCATTGGCCGATCCCGATTCGACCATCGTGGTCTACATGGGACTGTCGAGTCTCGAACGGATCTGTACTGCCTTGCTGAATCAGGGCATGGATCCGGCGACCAGTGCGGTCGCGATTCAAGACGGTACCACCAGTCGCCAACGCCGCGTCTTCGGTGATCTCACGACCTTACCCGGACGGGTGAAGAATTCACGGCTCAAGGCCCCGGTATTGGTTGTCATCGGGCGTACCGTATCGCTCGCCGGACGGCTCGATTGGTTCGTCCTCAACAAGGAGCAAATCGATCATGAAATGGCTGGTGCAAGTAATTTCTAGTCTGGCCGTGGTCACGGCCGTTGCCGGTGAATTGCCGAGCGAAGCACGTCAGGCCGAGCTGCGTTATCTCCTGACGCAGGATTGCGGCTCTTGTCATGGTTTGACGCTCAAGGGCGGTTTGGGTCCGGCACTGACCCGCGAGGCCCTGGCCGGTAAACCGGCGGCCTTTTTGAGTTGGACCATCATGAACGGCCGGCCTGGCACGGCGATGCCGCCTTGGCGTGGTTTCGTAAACGATGCCGAGGGCGAATGGTTGGCGCAAATCTTACTGAACGGTGAGGTGACCCAATGAAGACGGGCGAAAGCGACGGCTTGAATCAAACTCCGCTGGATGATGCCGCAATACGCCGTGAATGGCGCACCGGGCTCATCAGTGCCTTGCTGGTTTTGCTGCTGGTGTTCGCGGCCGCCACGCGCGGGGGTGCGGATATCGCAGATCCGCAGACCCCGCAACGCTTGCGCGGCACCGGCGATCTGGCCTTGGTGATAGAACGGGCCAAGGGTTCGGTGCAAATCGTCGAGACCAGCGGCAACAGTCGTATCGCAGGTGTTGAGGGTCTTGGCGATCTATCGCATGCATCGGCGGTGTTCTCGCGCGATCAGCGCTATGCCTTCGTGTTCGGCCGCGACGGCGGTTTGACCAAGGTCGATATGTTGGATCAACGTATCGTTGCCCGCGTGGTGCAGTCGGGCAACAGCATCGGCGGTGCCATTTCGCAGGACGGCAGTCTGGTTGCGGTATCGAATTACGAACCCGGCGGCGTCAAGGTTTTCAAGACGGACGATCTTTCGTTGGTCGCGGATATTCCGGCGGAATACGGTAACGGTCAACGCTCCAAGGTCATCGGTTTGGTCGACGCACCGGGGCATCGTTTCGTATTCGCGCTCTGGGATGCCGGCGAGATCTGGACATTGGACTTCGACGCGTCCGAAAAGCCGGTCGTCACCAAGTATGAAGATGTCGGTCGTCAGCCCTACGATGCATTGATCACCCCCGACGGGCGTTACTACATCGCCGGGCTCTTCGGTGAAGACGGCATGGCCTTGCTCGACCTGTGGCATCCGGAAAAAGGCGTCCGGCGCATCCTACCGGATTACGGTCGCGGCAATGAAAAGATGCCGGTTTACAAAATGCCGCATCTGGAAGGTTGGGCGATCGCGGGACGCTATGCTTTCATGCCGGCGATCGGCAGCCAAGAGGTACTCGTGATCGATATGGCCACTTGGCAAGAGGCGGGCCGCATTGCTGTTCACGGTCAGCCGGTGTTCGTCATGGGGCGTCCGGACGGTCGCCAGGTCTGGGTGAACTTCGCCTTTCCGAATAACGACACCATCCAGGTGGTCGATGCCGAAAAGCTCGAAGTGGTTAAGACCTTCCAGCCCGGTAAAGGCGTGTTGCACATGGAGTTCGAACCGCGTGGTGAAGAGGTCTGGATATCGGTGCGCGATCTCGACGAGTTGCACGTTTATGACACTGCAACGCTCGAACGCAAGGCCGTACTACCGGCAGACAAGCCCAGCGGCATCTTCATGACCGCGCGTGCGTCGCGCATTGGGCTTTAAGGAGACCATGCGATGTCGAACGTCAGCATGATGCTCAGCGACCTCGACCGGCGTTTACTGGACGAGTATCAACACGATTTTCCGCTGGAGCCGCAGCCTTTTGCCGCCTTGGCGGATGAACTCGGCGTCAGCGAAGGCAAGGTACTCGAACGGCTGGCCTATCTGAAACGTTTCGGTGCGTTGAGCCGGGTGGGCGCGGTCGTACGACCGAACCGTATCGGTGCCAGCACCTTGGCCGCCTTGGCGGTACCGCCGGAGGATCTCGAACAGGTTGCCGAGCAGGTGAACGCCTTCAGCGAAGTCAATCACAACTATGAACGCGAGCACCACTACAACCTCTGGTTCGTCGTCACCGCCGAGGACCGCGATCAGATCGACCAGGTTCTGGCGAAGATCGCACGCGTGACCGGTTTACAGCCCCTCGATCTGCCGATGGTCGAGGACTACTTCATCGACTTGGGGTTTGCACTGAAATGGTAATGACACGTCTGTTTCCACCCGACACCATCAACAGTCGCGACATGGCTTTGCTGCAAGCGGTGCAGGACGGCTTGCCTTTGGTGCCCGAACCCTATGCCGAGTTGGGCGATCGTTTGGGTATGTCCGAAGGTGAGGTATTGGCACGTTTCTGGTTGTTGCAGATCCGTGGCGTGATCAAGCGCTTCGGTGTCGTCGTGCGACATCACGAGTTGGGCTATCGTGCAAACGCCATGGTGGTCTGGGACATCCCGGATGCGCAGGTCGCGGCTATGGGAAAACGACTGGGTGCCGCGCCTTTCGTCACCCTCTGTTATCAACGGCCGCGGCGTTTACCGCATTGGCCATACAATCTGTTCACCATGATCCACGGGCAGGATCGCGACCAGGTATTGCAGCGTGTGGATGAGTTGGTGGCGGAACATGGTCTCGGCAATATCGCGCTTGACGTGTTGTTCAGTCGCCGACGTTTCAAGCAGCGTGGCGCACGCTATGGCAAAACGCCGGTTCGCCGTTTCGACCGCAGTAAAGGCGTGGGGACTGCTTGATGCCATTGAACGCCCTCGCGCGCGCTTTCATCAATACCTATCAGGGTGGTGTATCGGTCGTCGGACGACCTTACAGCCGGATCGCCGAAACCCTGGAGACCGACGAGCATCGGGTGCTCGACCTCATCCACCGGTTGCTGGATGAAGGCAGTCTCAATCGCTTTGGACCTATCTACGATGCCGTACGGCTCGGTGGCAGTCAGACCCTGGCCGCGCTGCAGGTTTCGGAGGCGGATTTCGCGTCGGTCACCGAGCAGGTCAATGCCTTGCCGGAGGTTGCGCACAATTATCGTCGTGAGCATGCCCTGAACATGTGGTTTGTCGTTGCGTCGCCCAATGTCTCCGGTGTTGCCGAGACGCTGAGCGAAATCGAGCGTCGTACCGGTTTGACAGTTTACGATTTCCCCAAGCAGCAGGAGTTCTATCTTGGACTTTGGTTGCGTCTCGCCGATGACGGTGCGATCGATACCGTTCCGGTACCTGAGCGTCAACTCGCGGAGCCACGACCGCTTAGTTTGTTGGACCGCGCTGTCGTCAGCGCGACTCAGGCCGGTTTGCCGCTGGACCTCGAACCGGCAAAGGCGATCGCCAAGCGGCTTGGCGTGGCGACCGACGAGGTTGTCGCGAGTCTGCAGGGCATGCTCGAAACCGGTGTCATACGCCGCATCGGCGCGGTGCCGAATCACTACCGCTTGGGTTTACGTGCCAACGGCATGACGGTATGGGACATACCCGATGAACTGGCGACCGAGTTGGGCCGTCGAATCGGCGCGCTGGACTTTGTCAGCCATGCTTATTTGCGCCCACGTCATCCCGGCGTTTGGCCGTACAACCTGTTCGCCATGGTTCACGGTACCGATCGTGCGCAGGTGATCGACAAGGCCGCGCGGGTGGGCGAGTTGCTCGGCGATCATTGCCGGCGACGCGATCTGTTGTTCAGCAGTGAAGTTTTAAAAAAGACAGGCCTACAAGTGGCCGCCTGAGATTAACCCGCATATTGCATGAAGGCGGAGGTGCTATGAGCGATAACAGCCGGTCCACTGAACGTCCGCTTAACGATCTGTCACAGGTGGCGCTATGTTTCGATTAACCCGCTATATGCAGCACTTGGCCGATCCGTCTCGAACACCACGTCGACCGCAGGTCGCCGCGCCGACCGGTCCCGTGGTTATCTGGAATCTGATTCGACGTTGCAATCTCACCTGCAAGCATTGCTATGCAACCTCGGCAGACAAAGACTTCCCCGGTGAGCTGTCGACCGAACAAGTCTATGAGGTGATGGACGACCTCAAGGACTATGGTGTGCCGGTGTTGATTCTTTCCGGTGGCGAGCCCTTGATGCGTCCCGATATCTTCGACATATCGAAGCGCGCCAAGGCACTGGGTTTTTATGTCGGTCTGTCGAGCAACGGTACTTTGATCACGACCGACAACATCCGGCAGATCGCTGAGATCGGCTACGACTATGTCGGCGTCAGTCTCGATGGGATGCGCGAGACCCATGATCTCTTCCGCCGACGGGTCGGTGCCTTCGACGAGTCTCTGCGCGGCATACGGCTTTGTCGTGATGCCGGGATCAAGGTCGGCCTACGCTTCACGCTCACCCGAGACAACGCACGGGATCTGCCCGAGTTGTTGGCGCTAATGGACGACGAGAATCTCGATAAGTTTTATCTCTCGCATCTGAACTATGCCGGTCGCGGTAACAAGAATCGAAGCGATGATGCGCATCACCAGATGACCCGCGCGGCGATGGACCTGTTGTTCGACACTTGCTGGAACCACATTTCGCGCGGACACCCCAAGGAGTTCGTGACCGGTAACAACGATGCCGACGGTGTCTATCTCTTGCAATGGGCGGAACGCAACTTGCCGAAGCAGCGTGAGCGCCTGGAAGAGATGCTCAAACGTTGGGGCGGCAACTCGTCCGGCGTCAACATCGCCAACATCGACAACCTCGGTCATGTGCATCCGGATACCATGTGGTGGGATTACGACCTGGGTAGCGTCAAGGAACGGCCGTTCTCGACGATTTGGGAGGACACCTCCGATCCATTGATGGCCGGCCTGAAACAACGCCAGCGCCCGCTCGAGGGGCGCTGTGCGGCATGCACCCATTTGGCTTTGTGCGGCGGCAATAGCCGTACCCGTGCATGGCAGCTCACGGGCAATGCCTGGGCGGAAGATCCGGGTTGTTATTTGAGCGATGAAGAGATCGGCGTGAGCGACGGCGGTGAGCGTTTGAAGGTGCGTCCTTACGAACGCGTCGTGAAACAGGTTGGTCGCCGATGAAACTCGGATACGCATGGTTGGCCGGCCTGGTCGGCTTGATGTTCGCGCCGTTCGCTGCCCCTGCGGCCGACGCGCCGGCACTTTATGCGCAACATTGTGCGCAATGCCACGGACCCGATCGACTCGGTTTAATGGGCCCGGCGATGTTGCCGGAAAATCTGCGCCGGGTGCGCAAACCTTCGGCAGTCAAGGCCATTCGCGACGGGCGTGCCCTGACCCAGATGCCGCCTTTCGGTGCGGTATTGTCGGCGGAGGAGATCGATGCGCTTGTCGATCTGATCTATACGCCCTTGGCGGAAGTGCCGCAGTGGCAGGCCGATCGTATCGAGGCCAGTCGCAAAATACTGATTCCTTCCGGCCGGCTTCCCGACAAACCGTTGCACGGTGCCGATCCGATGAATATGTTCATCGTGGTCGAACTCGGGGATCATCATGCCAGCGTGCTCGACGGTGATCGGCTCGAACCCATTCATCGGTTCAAAACCCACTATGCGGTTCACGGTGGGCCCAAGTACTCGCCCGATGGCCGTTTTGTTTACTTCCTGTCGCGCGACGGCTGGATCAGCAAGTTCGATATGTGGAGTCTGCAGACCGTCGCCGAGGTGCGTGCGGGCATCAATGCGCGCAATCTTGCGGTTTCGCATGACGGGCGCTATCTGATGGTCGCCAACTATCTGCCGCACAATCTGGTGTTGCTCGATGCCGGCGATTTGCGGCCGATCCGAGTGATCGACGTTCGTGACGATAGCGGTAAGACCTCACGCGTCAGCGCGGTCTATACCGCCGATACACGGCATAGCTTCGTCGCCGCGTTGAAGGACATTCGCGAGGTTTGGGAGATCAACTACGAAGACGAGCCGCCACGCGGTTTCGGCGAATGGATGCATGACTATCGGCTGGACTCGGGTGAAGACACCGTCAAGAAACAGTTCCCCGTTCGTCGCATCATGGTCGACGATTTTCTGGACGACTTCATGTTCAGTCAGGGTTATACCCTGTTGATCGGTGCGTCGCGCGAGGGGCGGGCACAGGTCGTGGACATGGATCTCGGCCGGGTAACCCATACGCTCGAGCTGCCGGGCATGCCGCATCTCGCATCGGGCATTACCTGGGAGTACCGGGGGCGCCCCGTCATGGTGACGCCCAATCTGAACCAATCCTCGGTCAGCGTCATCGATATGCAGAGCTGGGAGGTCATTCGCGAGATTCCGACCGAAGGCCCGGGTTTCTTCATGCGTAGTCATGAAAACTCGCCCTTCGCCTGGGTCGATGTCTTCTTCGGGCCGAATCGCGACAAGGTCCACGTGATCGACAAACAGACTTTGGAACTGGTCAAGACCCTGCGACCGGCACCGGGCAAAACGGCCGCGCATGTCGAATTCGACAAGGAAGGCCGCCACGCGCTGCTCAGTATCTGGGACATGGACGGTGCCGTGGTCGTCTACGATTCGTCTACGCTTGAAGAGAGAAAACGCCTGCCGATGGTGAAACCGTCGGGCAAATACAACGTTTCCAACAAAATCAACCGTTCATCCGGTACCAGTCATTAAACCGAGTCGCGAGGTGGTGCGGATGTTTCGGAAAATACGTTCGTTGGTGCTGCTGGTGCTCGGCGTCTGGCTGGTGGCCGTGCTGCCGGCCGACGCGCGCGAGCCCGATATGGAGAATGGCGAGGAAATCAACGAGCTGTGTGCCGGCTGTCATGGCGAATACGGCGAGGGCGGCGGACAAGGCGTGTATCCGCGCCTGGCCGGTCAACCCGAGGGCTTTTTGGTTCAACAGCTATTGTTGTTCCGTGAGCGTAAGCGGCCGAATATTGCGATGGTCGAATATGTCGACGACAGGCAAATGCCGGATGAAGACATTCAGGATATTTCGGCCTATCTGGCCGCAATAGAGTTGTCCACTCGTTTGGAACCGATGGATGAGAACGATCCGAACTTCGACGCACTCGCCCGGCTCGAAGAGGCCAAACGGGTGATGCAGATTCCACGTGCCGCCGGCGATGTGGAAGCCGGTAAGGTGCTGTATCGACGGGAATGCGCGTCGTGTCATGGACGAGACGGTTATGGCAAAGCCGGCGATTCGGTACCCATGTTGGCCGGGCAGTACACCAACTATCTTTGGAAACAGGTGGAAAAATACCTTAACGGCATCCGCATCCATGATCCCGATGCGCCGGAGGATCGGTTATTGGCGGCGTTTTCCGAACAAGAACTGCAGGATATCTTTGCCTATGTTTCGATACTGGATGACTGACCGTGTCGGCGGGGCGGATCGGCCATAGCCTTGGTATCGGTCCGTGGCTGTTGGGGCTGGCCGTGACCTTTCACGTCGCCGGCGTCGAAGCGGAAGAAAGCCTGCCTATCGGCGATTGCGACAGCCCTCGGGCCTTCGTCGATCTGCGTCATTGCGAGTTGAAGGGCCGTTCGCTGAACAATCGCGATCTGCGCGGTGTCGACCTGAGGGGCGTCGACCTCAGCAATGCCGATCTCAGTGGTGCGGATCTGAGCGGGGCCGATCTGCGCAAGGCGGACCTGCGTTGGGTCAAATTGATCGAGACCCGACTGGTCGAGACGGATCTCAGTCGTGCGGATATGTTTCACGTCAAGGCCGATAGTGCGGACTTCAATGCGGCACGCCTGTTCAAGACCAATCTGTTCGGAGCATTGCTGAACAATGTCAAGGCGCACAACGCCGAATTGACCGCGGCCTATATGAAAGACATCGAGTTGGAGAATGCCGATTTCAGTGGTGCCACCATCAGGCGCGTCAACATGTTGCGGGCGGTCGCGTTCGGGGCGCGTTTTCGCGGTGCCGATCTCTCTTACAGCTGGCTCACCGGGGCCGCTGCGGAGGGAGCGGATTTCACGGGTGCCCGTCTGATCAAGACGCGTTTGAACGGCGCAGACCTGCGTGATGCCTTGTTCAACAACGCCGATCTGCGTAGCGCGGATTTGAAGAACGCCCACTTTGGTGGCGCCGTTTTTGCGGGTGCCACGAATCTGCCCGCCGGTTTGCGTGATCCCTAACGATCGGGGTGGCCACTTGACTTGAACCAAGTGCAAACAGCTTGCCTTGAATTAGGATTAACGAATCTCAAACAACGGGATATCAGGAGAAGCGAGCGATGCGGCATGTGCTAATGGCGGTAGTGGTGGCGACATCTGCGCAACCGGTTCAGGCGGACCCGATGGCGGGTCAGGTCGACGCAGTTCGGGCGTTGGGTGAGCTAAACGGTGTCGCCCTGCAGTGCAAATACATCGACCAAGTGCGTCGGATGAAAGCGGCCGTGGTTGCCAACGCGCCTAAGGAGCGTGTGTTCGGCCTGGCGTTCGATGAGGCGACCAATGAGGCGTTTCTCGCGTTCTCCCGGAAAGGCGGGCCTTGTCCCGGCTATGGTGGCTTTGAAAGCCAGGTCGGAGAGCGTATCGAACTCGTGCAACAGGTGTTCGCAACGCCCTGACGACCGCTGCGCGGATGGTGCGGTAGTTTCCGCCATATCGTTGACCCGGAGGTAATGACATGGGTGCGATCAAGACGGTTTTCGGTTTGCTGGTGCTGGTCCTTGCGTTTCAATCCGCCTGGGCGGCAAAAAAAACGCCGCACATCGTGGTAAGCGTAAAACCGGTCCATTCTCTGGTCGCCGGTTTAATGCAGGGGCTGGATAAACCCGTTCTACTGATCGATGGCGATACCGATCCTTGGGCATTCTCACCGGACCGGGGGGATGCCGATGCTATTGCAAAAGCGGATGTGATGATCTGGGTCGGCAAGGAACTTGAGCAGGGTCTGGCCGCGTTGGCGGCCAAGCGTGATTCGAACAAGCTGACCTTGGAGTTGCTTGCCGACGATCATCTCAAGGTGCTGCCGGCGCGCGCTGACGACAATCTGCGTGACCCATTGTTCTGGCTGGACAGCCGAAACATGTTGATCCTGCTCGACGCACTTTCCGGTCTGTTGACCGAGGCCGATCCCGGAAATGCCGAGGTGTATGAACGCAATCGCATGGCGATGATGCGGTCGATTGCCGCAATCGATCGCGAAATGGAATTCGCCTATCGCGATGTCAGCGGCGTTCCCGTCTTTGCTTATCACGATACCCAGCAATATTTCGAACAGGCCTACGCCATGAATGTTGCGGCAACCGCCACCACGCCCGGTATTGTTGCGGACGACACCGCGCGATTGCTGCGCCTGCGCAGCGATATGGTGGCGCGGGGCGATGCCTGTCTACTGATCGAATCCGGGCTCGATGCGCCGCATCTCGAGTTGTTAACCAACGGCGCCCAGGCCACGTTGGTCGAGTTGGACTCCTTTGGGGGCGGGCTCGAGCCCGGACCGGATATGTACCTGACATTGATGAGGCAGAATTTCGAACGCATTGCCGCCTGTGTCGAACGCTTCAAAGCGCCGACCTCGGATGAGCAAAAGGTGATCGTGGACGGCTCGGACGTCAATCTCTTCCCCGAAGAGGTCACGCCACGCTATCTCTTGATCGATCAGTTCGGCAGAACCGTCACCAATGCCGATTTCCGCGGCCAGCTACAGTTGATCTTCTTTGGCTACACCTATTGCCCCGATATCTGCCCGACATCCTTGGCTTTGATGTCGCAGGCGCTTAAGCATATGGGCGATGAGGCCAACGAGATCCAGCCGATATTTATTACGGTTGATCCCAAACGCGACACGCGTGAGGTGTTAGGTGAGTATGTGAAGTACTTCCATCCCCGCATGCTCGGGCTATCGAGTAGCCCCGAAGTGACCAAACGTACCGCCGAATTGTTCAAGGCACGATACGAGAAAGTTCCCTCCGACGACGGCGATCCCAATCGCTATCTGGTTGACCACACCGCCAGTGTTTACGTGTTGGGGCGTAACGGTGAATTCATTACCAAATTTGCGCACGGCATGCCGCCGACGGAGATGATCGCAAGGCTGCGTGAGTTTTTGGTTAACTAAGCCGGGGGTTCCCGTCGCATCAACAGAAAAATGTCCGGTGATTGTTCTTTAGACGGATAATAAATCCGGAGTTGCTGTCTTAATCATACGTAATGCCGAGTTAAGGGATGGTCAGTAGAGTTGGGCGCCCTAGCGCGCGTAGCGAACGGCCCTAACGATTTGTGAGGCTGCCTCATTTTCTCAAGAGTAAGCTGTTTTCTATTGGTACATACTTCGATGTGGCTTGGATTAATGAAGCTGCTGTAAGTCCGGGGACGCCATAAACCTCTGTTTTGACGCCATAGTCATTTTCCAGTTTTTTCACCAGCAAATCGAAATCACCATCGCCACTCACCAAAACGACTACGTCGGAGTCTTTTGCGGATTCAAGTGCATCAATCGTAATCCCAACATCCCAGTCGCATTTTGACGAGCCGTCAGATCGTTGGATGTATGGCTTTAACTTCACTTCAAAACCAATTGCTCTAAGGATGTTCTGGAACTGATGTTGTTTTGAGTCCCCTCGCTCACAGGAATAGGCGACAGCTTTAACGACCTCTCGGTTAGACGTGGCTATCTCCCAAAACCGGTTGTAGTCAAAGCTGCATCCGAATGCCTGCTTTGTCGTGTAGTAGACATTTTGGGCATCGACGAGAATTGTCACTCTTGTCATAATTGCTCGAGGGTCTATTTGAATGCCTAGTCTAGGATAAACGGCTTTCAGCCCAGAACCCTTGGCCGCGTAATGAGGGCAGCGCACGCACGATCAGAAGGCGTGGTGTTGGGCACCTTGTGAGCCTCGCGAACGGCACGCCTGTCTTGGGTGTTTCATTTTCAAGCGCCTGCTTTCTTTATGGTCAACAAAGTGTCTTCTTCTCGCAGAAGATACAAGGCAACAATGGCGGCAAGCATTGGCCAGGCCGCGAAGAAAAGCAAATTCGGCGATGTCCAGGGGTCAAAATATCTCTCATAGGATGACAGCGTAGAGATAAGGTGCATCAAGAATACGGCGCCATAAGACAGTTGTTTTTTAATGCCAAGAAGGAAGAAAACAATACCCGCCAATTGAATGGCTCCAATCCCATAGGCAAGACCTGCGGAAAGCCCGTCATAAAAATAAAATTTTGAAAAGACCGCTGCTGCATGCTCGGGATTGATGAACTTAATTTATGGTCCACATGAAGAAGACGAGAAAAACACTGACTCTGAGCAGCAACAGAGAAATCTTGAGTGAGTTTGTCGTGGGCCGGTTATCGTTCATTGTTGATGTCTGACTATGGAGTAGGACACTTAGTTCATCGGATACGACAGCGAAGCGTTGTTCGGGGTCGAATGAAACAGCTGCTATGCGAATGCCTCAGCCGCTGGTGGAGATTCGACCCGGCTGCGACCGCAATAGGTTGGTCACAGGCCATAGACCAGCAAGGTTCGCCGAATGGCTGCTTTTCGATTTGATGAGCGGCAGACATTGACGCGAAGCTGACTTCAAGCATCCGCTTCTGAAGGCCTCAGATTTCTTTGCAGTCCGACGGGCCGGATGGCATGAATCGACACCCACCACCCGTAAGGGATAGCGGTGCCAACAATCCCCGCATAAAACTGAGTATTTCACTTGGGTATTCCGTGTCAAGGTTAGACCACAAAGCTTTTGCATTTGGCGACCCGGGCAAGCCTGGTAGCCCCGCGTAAACCTGGCCTTGTGGCCCGCAACCCATGAGAACTCAATATGAGCAAACAATCCGATAAGCAATGTGTGCGCAACATGTCGTGGATGGCTGGCGGTTTCGTCGCCCTGCTGTTCGCCCTGATCGCGATCGCGGATGCGGTTGCCTGACCGGGCGCCGCCACCCCGGGCGGGCTGCACTGCGCTACTTGCATTCATCAGTAGCGCCCGGTTCCATGAGCGGATGGAATCATCACTCATCAGCCTTGGCGGCTAAGTTGTTGGTTCCTGCCGTTTTCGTCAGGTGACAAGCGACACCTTGGATCAGCAGAATCCTAAGGCGTGCAATGCGTCGACAGCCGACGTTTGAAGTTTCTTCCACGCCTGAAGATGGCGCGGGATCGATACTCGCTCGGCTTCCCTCGAAATGTGCTGATTGCCTGACAACCGGCTTGTTGGTTACGGCAGAAATGGTGCATCGTTCGACCAAATTTTTGAAAGGGGCAGGGCAGTCGATTGTGAGCAGTTTCTCACGTCGTCGTTCTGGCCCCGTTTGTTGTTCTAACTCTGCAGCTGACCGCTTCCGGCCCAGGCCGTAAGCGGGTCGAAGTTTTGAAGCCATCTGACAGTGACTGTCAGATCAGAATCCGACTTTCACATCTCGCTCAATCTTCAAGGGCTCCTGAAATTTTTCCCAGCGCTTCTACATATGAAGAAAGCGCAGCTTGGAGCTCTTCAAGCTCATTGACTGCCGTATCAAAATGTTCCCAAGATCGTTCATGCTCAAAACTTGAAACATGTTCTGGGATCTTCTTTTCGTGAGATTCGAGACGATAGTGCCAGCGCGAAACATAAGGGGCTAACCCTTGATTTAGGATTTTGATAGCAAGTGGGCCGAGAGAGTCTGGCCCATGAACCACATCCGGCCCTGCTTCCCGTAATACATTACGCGTGATGTCGAACAGCTTATGAAGAGAGTTCAATGCGGCTCGCAGACGAGCGTTTTCTTTATCGAAACCGCGTTGTGAAACTCTGGTGGAGAATTCGAAGTACAGTTCCCACGCCGCGCGTTGTTCCGCCATATTGGCAGCAAAGGTTATTCCCCCGATTCCAAATGGCAGATTTATCGATACTTCCTTGGTCCAGACTCTCATAGTTCATACCTTAGTATCGCGACTATGATCATTTAGCATAGTTAACCGGCACGCGTCAGTACAAGGAACGAGCATTGCCGGGCTTTTCGTTGGGCGGTGGGTCAAACGTCATCCGCAGCGATTTGTGGGGCGACTTTTCGCCCGGTAATACTGTAAACCATTGGAACATCATTCCCTTCATGGCTCAGGTAGAACCTACCTGGCTCCCGCTCTACCAAACCTTCAAAACAGTTATATGGGCTGTATGGGAACTCGTTGATATGCTCGATTTGAATGCCTGCGCCGATCAGTGCATTGATAAGGCTTGAAAGCGGATGTGCCCAAGTGGCTAACTGAGCTACGGCATCAGCCCCGTTCTCCGTGTATGTTCCTTCCTCTTCAATGTCCGGAACCGACTGCTTGAAGTACGAATACCCCGCTACGAGATCATAGATTGGGTGAAATTCGACAATATAAAACGTACCGCCCACCACCAGATTCGACGCAATAACCTCTGCCCATCGGTCTAAATCGGGCAACCAGCAAACGGCCCCGTATGAGGTGAATACGATATCAAATGGCTCCGTGTCTGATGCCTTGAAGCCATAGACGTCAGAACATACGAAGTCAGCATTGAGCTCGGTTTGTACTGCCAGCTCCTGGGCTTTCTGAATGGCTACCGGCGAGATATCGACACCGGTGCAGATCGCACCTTGGCGAGCCCAAGACAATGTGTCCAATCCGAAATGGCACTGGAGATGCAAAAGCCTCTTGGCGGAAACATCTTTCAGCTCAGTCAATTCAATTTCTCTAAGAGACGTCGCTCCCGCGATGAAGCCATCCACATCGTAAAACTTGGAATCAAAGTGAACCTTCGCTCGGCGATCCCAGCCGATGCGATTCATCTTGAAGTATTGGGCTTCGGGGTTCTCCATATCGTATGGTGCCTAACGTCTGAGCTCACCGATGGCAAAGGAGCTTAGCGGAATCGGTGTTTGGTGTAGCCTTGAGTGATGTGCTTATCGCTTCCCGACGATTTTATCAAATCGACTCTCCATGCATACGCCTATGTCTGTCGTGACGAACCGGCCATCCAAGAAAAGGCTGAATATCGTTGCGGGCGATGGACATGACTGGGCCTGTTTCTTGGTTTTTAGCTTGATGGTCTTTAGCGGTAGGTTACGTTTTTTGGCAGTTTCAATGAGCGAGTTGGTGACGTGGTATTCCGAATACGGGCATCGGTTGGAGTAATAGGCGACTAGCCCCTTCCGGTCAGGGCATGTGCCACTTTGTGCCGATTTATTGAAACACGGATTCGCGCTGGATGAGTTAAAGCCCATAGCTATGAGACTGAAATCTGAAGGAATGCTCTCGATTGTTTCGAACCCTTGGCCCAGTAGCCATTTCGTGTCACTCATGAAGTGATATTTCTTGGTACCCACGACTGTCACAAGGCCATCCTTGCCTTGTTGTTTTGCGGCCTCAATCACTTCATTTAGCAAGGCTTTACCGTGTCCATGACCTTTGAACTTCCCAGAAACCCAAAAGCACCCGATCATCATGTAATTAGGTGCCGTTACAGGAACCCATGCGTTCTCGGCAGGACCGTACTCAATAAATACCTTTGCCCGTTCATCTAGACGGCGAAAAACGTACCCATTGTCGAACTCAGCTTTGAGCCATTGTTTTTTAAGCTCATAGCTTTCAGCGCATTTCTTGTCGGAAAACGCACAGCAAATGTGCTCATTCTCGATGTTATCCGGTGTCAGTGTCAGATACGCCATTTTTCTTTCCTGTGAGTCCATATGTGCTTGTTAGGACCCTACTGTCCTATTCAACCCTAATAACTCCATCCAGCTGAATGTCACGGAACAAATACGACGTTAACACGTCCATCATCTCGTACAGCCTTTTCGCAGGATCCTCAAGAAGGAAAGCTCTCTCCTCGACATCAATTGTATGTACGTATTCTTTCAATATTTGGTTCTTCGACCTAACGGTAGTTCTCATAGTCATTGTATTACTGTTAGTTGCCGGAACCAGAAATAATGTGGCCGCGCTAGCAATGAATCCCACTGTTTCTGCAGCGCTTGGTGCTTGCTCTTCTAGCTTTATGTCAAAAACATAATCCGAGTACGCGTTATTAACGTCTACTCTTTCAAACAATCCTGATTTCCGAAAAGATTGAATAATTCCACGCGTGAGCGCACCCGTTCTCAAATCTCCGTAGCCGCCAAGATATCCATCGTTTACAATGACTGAAACGGGTACCTTCTTCCAAAGGTCGCCCCTTATATAATTTGCTTTTTCTTGCTTGATGGTGGTACAGCCAATCATCAGAATGGTTATAAATAATAAACTCCAAGCTTTCACAAAAATCATCTCCATTCGTCTCCTTACTACTAATCACAAACTTGGCTAACTCTCCAATCGGGCTTTATTGATGGTCTAACGCACAGCATATGAGACGGGCCGCACCGTAGCGGTGAGGCGTCCCAGCTGCCCGATAGGGCAGCGACATGATGCGCTTGTTATAACCCGGCATCTTCTGCCTCCAGCGCCATGAATTCTCGCCATACTTGATCTGGATCCCATTCGGCGAGGATGACTTTCTTCGCCTCTTCAGCGCTCACGTTCCGAACCAGCCTGAAGTACTGGTATAGCAATGCCAACACTCTGTAGTTTATGACACAGTGCACCCAGCACTTTTTACCTTCAAACGCCGACATTAACGCGAAGAACGGCCGCAGGTGCTCAACGGTAGGTGCTTCGAATGGAACAGGAAGATGGACGTAAACCATTTTTCGCGCGGTTACGATGTAGCCTTCTTCAGGTATCGCATTGTCGGAGTTCGGCATCGCAAGATTGATCACGACTTCGTAACCGGCTGCAGCGATTTCTTTGAACTGCATTTCATCCGGTTGCCCCGAGGATGTTAAGACATCCGTCACTGACTTATAGTTTGTAATGTCTTCGATGCTCATGGGTTATAACGCCTATATTTAGGGGTTCCGGCGAAGCCGGGGTCCCAGCCTCTAGGAATCTTCACCCGCTAAAGTGGACACCATGATCAAGCTGTCGCCTTCAGTTCGTAGTTTGATGGCGATTCGTAGTTCAACGCTGAATGTCGACGCAC
>JANQLO010000018.1 GCA_028280505.1 Chromatiales bacterium
GAGGCTGCTTTTCACGCCGAACGTGTGTCAGAACCGGAGTGCGCCGAAAAAAGGATTTGCTATCCCGGGGCGATTACGGATGCCTGGGTTGAGGGGGTCGGTTGAGGGGGTCAGTGTCGAATTTTATCCAGACAAGGCTGAGCCTTGGTTTGCAACCTTTGCAGGTGGTGTATCGCCAAATGCAGCAAATTTTTCGGGATCTCATCCCAACAAAACCCATGCGGTAGTCGTATCAAAAGGCGAAGGGTATGTCGTCAATGTCTCTAATCCCAACGATTGGGAAGAGCTATCCATCCGTCCGATTATGGGTGTCGCTGTAAAGATTGGGGTCAGATTAAAATCCCAGACGATTGTTTTGACCCCTAACTTTCTCATGAACGATAAGGCTCTTAGAAACGTAGTGGAATCAATGGGAGGAGCAGTTAGATGACACCAAGGCTAACTGCCATTGAAATAAAAAATCCGGATTATGTCGAATCTCTGCATACATCTGTAGGTGCTGTCGATTTGCTTTTGAAAAACCCAGAGGAAGATCGTGCTGGCTCGATCGAAATTAGGATTGATTCAAAACAACTGTACAGCCTAGAGTATTTTGCAGAAAGAGGTGCTCGCGCAGAAGATGGTAAGTTTCCAGCCATTGTATATGTTCTTTATTTTGGAGAGGAAGTAACTGTTTTTATTGGACTGTATGAGGTCTTTTCGTTAGGAAAAGGCGGTGTAGTTAGAAATAAATTTAATTTATTTAGATCGAATCTAGATGATGCAGGATTTTTCCAATCTCCCAGATTAGTAAGCATAGAAGGAGCTATACTTCTCAAGTATGAAGGTGGTGTGGCAAGTTTTGATTCGTTAGGAAACGTTAACTGGCATATTGGGTGTAACTATGACGATGAGCTTACAAGAGTCGACGATTCTTACTTGTGGTTTTCGAATGAACATATAAACGAAGGCCGCGAATGGAAAGTCAACCTTATAGATGGTAAAGCTTGTTGATTTTATGTTACACAGTAGGAGATGTTTTCTAAATTTGGGTTAAAGCGGTATGCCAGTGCGCCAAGTGGTGGTATGAACAAACTGCACAACAAATCTTGATATACCGGTTACCATTCGACGTATTGATGATCTTTGATATGGAAGCATCACTTGAACAAAAACCAATTGTTTTTCATCTTAGTGACCCTTGGGGTTTGGGGGAAAGTCTGGAGTGGAAATCGATCAGTGCTGTAGTGTTGTCAGTCGATGAGAGTGATGAGCCGGAGAGATTGCTTCTGAAATTAGACGAACCTTTTGAATATGGAAGCGTCCGTTGTGAGTATTTCGTTGCTTTACCTAGACATGAAGGAAGCCAATTCAAAGAGTTGAAAAAAGGTCAAAAGATTTTTTCAGGATTAACAAGAATTTCTGAGGATCGAATGCGAGCATCAGACCCTTTTGATCTTTCGTGGTGGCGTGGTGGGCCGGCCCTAATTGGAGAGCTGGTTCTAAGCGAGTTTGAGGAGTAATGCGGGTCAAAGTGAGATTAAATCCATAAAGATCGGTGATTCGCATTGCATCTGGTTGTACCAA
Source organism: Chromatiales bacterium (assembly GCA_028280505.1). Taxonomy (GTDB): domain Bacteria; phylum Pseudomonadota; class Gammaproteobacteria; order Chromatiales; family Chromatiaceae; genus Thiosocius. The sequence continues at coordinate 1,567 of JANQLO010000018.1, forward strand.
AAGAAAGTGACTATATGAAGTTTGGTGCCGGGATAAGGCTCAATCAGTCGGCCTAGTCGGCCACCTTCTTAACGCTTGATGTTATCCGTTCGACGCCTGGGGCAATGTCACCGCCAGCCGCGGCAATGTCTCGCTCGATTACAGTTGGAGTCCGGGCGGTTTGCTTGATGGTACCGAAGACAGCCACGGTCATCGCACCGACTATCTGTACGACCCGGTCGGTCGCCTGATTGGTCTGTGGGCCCCGAACGACGAGGCCTTCAGCTTCACTCACGATGCCGGCGGCCGCCTCACTCAGATTCCCACATCAAACGTGGCTCGCTTGCAGGGGTACGGTCACCTGCACCCTCGATTACCCATACCATACCGGCTTGCGTCTGAGCTGGATTTTTTGCGCGAGCGTCCGCCGAGTATTCACCAGACGTAATACGTTTCACCGAACCGAAACAGCATGCTGCTCCCTTGAAACATAGTATGACCAAAAGCGAAAGGAACAAGCTTGGTGCCGTTAATGCTCAGCTGGCTTGATAGGTATTCGCACTATTCCTAGGGGATGGTTACAAAATGAAGAACTCCTGTCGGGCTGCGGCGCTGATGACCGCAGTATGGCTTCATCCGGTATCCGCTGCATTAGTCGATTTCAATCCCAGTGATTCGTTGATTCTCGATCCCGTATCGGTCGATGGTGTTTTCAACTTCAGTAGCATCGTCATCAAAGATTCCGTATTGGTTTCCATCGATCGTTCGGTTTGGGGCGATCAAACAGTATCTCTCAACGCGCTGGGATCGATCATGATCTACGGCGCCTTTGATGCCGGGTATGGAGCAATATCGCTGGTCTCCAATGACACCATCTATATCGGCGGCAAGCTTTATGGTGATCTGATTACGCTCGATGCTGGAGCAATCTCGTTGGTGGATAACCCGAACGGAAGTCCGGACCGAGTTTATACAGGGGGTGATTGGGTTGCCTTGCATCCAGATGGCTATTTGGACGAGGTGAGTAGTGGCCCGGTCGAGCGTACAGATGCGATACGGCTTACCGGTGCCGTCGTACGGGCTGTTGACAATGATGTGACGCGAATGGAGATTACGCCAATCAATCACGTCGATCTGCCTGATCTTGTTCGTGTAAACGCAGTGAATCCGATTGAACCTGTGCTGGGCGCGTTCACTCTTGAAAATGAGACGGTTCAGTTCGTTGAACAAGCCGTCCCGCTTCCCCCCGCAGCGTTGCTGTTCGGATCGGCAGTTTTGGGGTTGCTCGGTTGGCAAAGAAAGGCTGCGTTATCGTCCCGATAACGACATACAAATAGGCCTTCGTCGAATGACCGCCAAGGCCGATCAACCAAACAACACGACACAAACCCTGTAACGCACCGAGGTTTGACCAAGCCCAATGCTCATCATGGGTTGAACCCCAGGCTGAGTCCAGGGATGCAGCTGCCTCTTTATAAGCGTTGGCTAGGGCTAACGGTGTGTCTGGTCACCGCCATGCCGCAATCAGGCCGCATCGATACCAAGCGTGCTCAGTTGTCGAATGATGACGGGGTCGCTGCGGTTCTTTGACGTCGCCGCTTTCATGAAGATCACGACACGGTCGATGTCGCGGATTGTCCCTTTCAGCTTCTCGTTGTCGTCTTCGGCGTTGCTGATCGAGTTGAAGGCGATGTCCATGAGGTTTTCGTCATTACGCGCAATGCCGATCGCAAATGCGATGAAGCAAGCCAGATGTGGGTGATATCTGTCGAGGCGCTGCGCGAACAAACGCCACGAATGTCGCCACTGTTCCCATTCCAACGGCGAAATGTCTTCGCGAGCGATGCGCAGGAACAACGTGGCTTTGACCAACTCACGTTGCCAATCCCAGGCGCGTACCTCGGCGATTTTTCTTTCGCGCTCGACGGCCCTGGCGTGGTGCTGCTGGCAGTGATCGCACTGATAGTAGAGCGCGAGCACGTAAGCAAGGTATTCGCGTTCCAGCAAGCCGATCACGAAGGGATCGGACTCGCCAGGCACCCCGGTAAACACGTGGGCATGCAGTTCTGACAGGACATCGTTGAAGGCTTGCCCCAGGATGGGCTGTTTTTTTGCTTTGGACATCATTTTTTCCGAGTTACAACTAACAACTACAACGGCATGGAAAACGTATCTTTTAAGCCATTGGGACATATTCTGCTTGATTGTTCGCATGTTGACACGTGAAGTGCCGGCTTGGTGAATCGAGACGATGGCGCTATCGGTCTTAACCGGGCGGTCCGGCGATTCTGTCCGCGGTGGCGCAAAGGAAGCTTCCCCGAATCATGAGCGCCGGGCCGACCAAAGACAAATTTTCCCGATCGAATCGCTACCAAACTGTGACAAACTGAAGTATCCGAAAAACGAGGCCTCTCTGTGGCGGCCGGTTCGGCTTTGTGAATGCCTCGTGTCGCTCCGGCGTATGCGCGATATCGATCGACACTGCCGGTTCTAGCCGTATTGCTGTAGCGCTTGCAGCCGAGGTGCGTACGTGCCTTTGATTTCACGTAATGCTTTTTTGAAATGTCCGCGCAGCGGGTTCTTCAGATGCCTTAGCACCGCTTTTTGCGGCAAGCCTTTGAGCGCCGAGAATATGGCCAGGGCGTAGGTGATATCGTGCTGCGAGACGTAGGCTTGTCGGCGTACCACCGGACCGCCGCAACATCCACCTCGAGGTAAAACCAATGCGGTATTGGCGAACATCAGACCGAACCCGAGAAACACCGCCAATACTTCCGTTACGTGCGGCCAGTTTTCGGTTCCCCCCGGTGGGGGCTCCGTCGCTGATGTGCCCAGGTAGTGGGCCAGGGTATGGGCGAATACCGCGATCATCGCTTCCGGGTTGTTCAGATGATGGGGATCGTAGCTGAGCGTCAGACTCGCGGACGTCGTATCGCTCGCCGTTGCGCGCGACCCTCGTGCGCCGGCAATCACACGCACCTCGGCAGCGGGCTCGAGCACGCAACTGTCCGGTGGCAGCAGCTTCAATGGCCAATGCGCCATGCCGGCATAGGCCACGACTCGATCGAAGATCAGCTGAGCCATCGCTTCGGGGTTGTTCGCTCTGCCTGGAAAGTGCTCATTGGAAGGCGTGACCAGCAGGGTCTCGTCACGGAACATCACGGGATCGAAATTCCGCAGGGCCCAGGCGTAGACGTCGAACATCCAGCCGGCATAGGTTTCATCCAGCAGCGGGCGGCGATCCGATAAACCAAACAACACTGATGAAACCTCTTGCTTACGCCGAGAAGGGGGTCGTCGGCGATCCATGTCATTGAGTCGAAAATGCCCAAATCGCATTGGGTTTGCCAGCGCTTGAGTTTATCGTATTTGTGAGTAACGCGAAAAAACGGCCTGCCCGGGTTCAAGGCCGAACGACGCTTGGAAGTTGACCGGCGTGTTAAGGTTTCAACTCTTTGACCAACAGAATACGGGCATGTCGCGCATGAAGCTGAGAGACCTGTTGTTCCTGGCGTCGGGTAGTGTTGTGTTAGTCGCGTGTTCTCCTCACCCCGGTGCGGGAGAATGGAAAGCGGTGTCTGACAATGCGTTGGGAATCGTCGATCTCAATATTCAGTTCGACGGGAAAGCGGAGTTTGCGACGACCAAGAAAGATGCGGCTGTTTGGCATTGCTTTTGGGGGAAGGGGGGTGAAAGTACGGCGACCATGAAATGTGTCCCGTCAAGTGATCCCGAGCGACGGGAGCTGTATCAGTTTGTTGCGCACGGCGAAGAGCGCGGCGAACTGTTTTACGAGGGACAATCGATGGCGACTTTTGAACGCCAGCCGCATCAGTAGGCGGGTGCTGTGTGATGGCTAACGTATTTGAGGCGCTGCATGGCTAAAAATGCGGCCAATCCCGCAAAGGCGATACCTGATGCCATGACAGTCGGTGTGCCGGTGTACAAATACCCCACCAAACCGCCGTGGGCGGCTGCAATGATCATTTGTGTGGTGCCCAACAGTGCCGAAGCGGTACCTGCCATATGAGGGAAGGGGGCCAGTGCGCCTGCCAGAGCCAGAGGCAGGACCATACCCACCGCCATCATGAAGAAGAACTGTGGTGCGATAATGTTGGTAACGGAGTGAGTGCCCAGCAAACTCAGCAGAAGCATGACCGCGCCCGCAATAACCCCCAACCAACAACCCAGGCGAATCAGGGTGAAAGCCCGATAGCGGGTGCTCAGCCTGGCCGACATTTGCGAACCGATCATGTAGCCCGCCACGATGGTGGCGAATAGAAAGCCGTAGTGCTGCTCGGTGACACCCAGGTATTCGATCAGTACAAAAGAAGAGCCCGACAGGAATGCAAACAAACCCGCAAAGATAAAGCTGCAAATCAAGGTATAAAGACGCCAGCGCTGATGCTGGATCAGGGTGCGGTAGTTTTTGACGAGGTGCCCGATCTTCGTGGCATCCGGATTTTTTCGACGAATCGTTTCGGGTAGTACGAAAACCAGTACCGCCAATGCCAGTAACCCGTAAGCCAGTAAAAACCAGAAGTTGGCTTCCCAGCCATACAGTGCAGTTAGAAATCCGCCGATGATGGGGGCAACCGCGGGCGCCAACGCCATCGCCGAAGCGATATGGGAGAGCATGCGTCCCCCTTCTTGCGGGTCGTACAGATCCCGGACCATGGCGCGCCCCAGTACGGGGCCGGCACAACCTCCCAATGCCTGGAACAGGCGAATGACGATCAGGCTTTCGATTGAATTGGCGAAAGTTGCGGCGGCACTGCTGATTACGAAGATAATCAAGCCGATCAACAATACCGGTTTGCGGCCAAAACGGTCCGAGAGCGGGCCGTATATCAATTGCCCAATGGCAAAACCGATAAAAAAGAGACTGAGCGTCAGCTGGACCCGGGAATGGCCCGTATCGAAGGCCTGGGTCAAGGCCGGCAGGGCTGGCAGATACAAGTCGGTTGCCATCGGTCCGATGGCAACCAGCGTTGCTATGAAAAAAATGATTTGAGTATCGTTTTTACTCGACATGCCGGGTTTCGGGCCTCACTACAATTTACCGCTTACCCGAATCGGCCTTGGGCCTTCCTTCAGCGTTCTTGTTAAAAAGGGATTGGACGGGAACGACCGGTGGGCCTGCTTTGGACGACCTTGCCGTGACAGGAAGTAGGCTACCAGATTCAGGTGGTCTCATGACACCCGTTTCATTACATCGAGTGCATTGCTATCGAAGCGTCGACGCTCCGGCGTGGCTGCCGGATCAGTAGCAACGAGTAAGGCCGGTCGCAGGCAAAACCTGTTGAGAGAGGTTGGACGGCCCAAATGCCACGGGTTGCCGGCGATACAGCGGCTTGCTCGTGGAAACCAACGGATGCCGTTGTTGAACGGGGAAAGGGTGTGGGTAAGGATCGGAATCGGGAAACGGGGTCTGTTCGCCGACACGGTGTCAATGAAAGCCTGTCAGAAGACCTCGTCCCCGGTAGGTTCCACGTGCGATGTCTGATTCATCTCCTGACGAAAGTTCGATAGCTCCTGATACATCCTGAAGCGCGCACGGCTCTGGTTGCCGAGGGGGCGATGTGCCGGAACGCAGTGCCACGGGTTGAACTTCAGCCGCTTGGCGAATTCGAATTGGGGTTCGGTATCGAATGTCTGTTGGGGTATGTGCACCGTAGCGGCGGGAATGAAAGGGGAGAGTTTTTCGGGCCAGCGGACGGCGGCATTCTCGATCGGCATACGGTGTGGGTCGGTTTGCAGCTGGATCATCAGGTCGAACTCGACATCTTTTTCGTTTAGCGTTCGAACCATGTTCTCGCGCAGATAGTTGAACGGAATCCGACCGAACGGCGCACCTTGGATTTTCGTATAGACCTCGGTTTTCGGTACGAACGAGTACATCATCGCCTGACCTCGACCGAGCAGGTACGGCACGCAACTCCAATGGCGTTGACCCAATGGGTTGTACTGGGTTTCGTTCCAAAGACTCTGCATGAAGAAGTCCAGCAGATGCGTGTCTTTCGGATTGATGAAGTAATAGATCGGCATGTCGAGCAGGCTCCAGTATTGGAGCTTGGCGTTTTCGCGCGTGTTCGGCGTCACGAAGGTCGGGGTGCAGATGGTGATCAGGTCCTGGGTGAACTTTTCTTCGGCCATGAGCTTTTCGCCGGGCACGCCCATCAGCTTGACCGCCATGCTGGTGAAACCGACGTCGCGGATATCCGCCGGGACATCCGGACCCGGGCCGGAAAAACGGACATAGGCCTTATAGCTGCGTGGCTCGGCGAAAATGCCTTTACGGCAGTGTTCCGGTAGATCGTCGCGGATTGTCACGGTGGCGCGCAGGATACCGTGTGTCTTGGTATTGCCGCCGCGCTCGTAACCGCCCGGCTTGAAATGTCCGCGCATCTGATCCGCCATCAGATCGATGATTGCGTCCAGACTTGGTTCTTCGTCGTCGGTCACTTTCTCCTCGGCCAGCGCCAGGCCTTCGTTTTTGCGGCCCAGATTGATGAAGTACTGGATGAGTTTTGCGGTGGGCTCACGTAGCAACCCGTTAAGCGGGCGGCGGAAAAAGGGTTCCAGGCGGCGTTCGATATGCAGTAACTCGACCAGTATGTCGTGAATGAATTTCAGGATTCGGGCTTTGCGCGACCGGGGGTTCATGATGCTTGGTCGTCCTGGTTGGGTGTCAGCTCGGCAAGGTATTTCAATGCACTCAGGCCCGGCATGAAGAAGTATCCTCCACCCTTGACGGTGACGAACTGAGGCATAGTGCAGGTCGTGTTCGTTGGGCCAGATTGGTCGGGCCGTCGGAAACGGTCCGTCGGGGCTTGGTTCAGCAAGGCAGTGCGTGTTCCGAGCAAAGGATCACGTTCGTTTTGAACACCGCCGAACTTGCTGTTGACGATCCACGCGTTTTGCACGAACTCGAACTGGCGGGTGATGTTGCCGACCAGACAGACAAACTGCAGTCCGCGCTCGGCTGCGGGCGCGTCCGGTTTGATCGCGTCCTCGGGTGTCAGTCGGGGGCCATAGTTGCGGCCGCGCCGAAGCAGGCGATGAAATCGCGTGGAGGCGATCAAGTCTTCGTCCGGTCGAGTCAGGCCGAATCCGAGTGCCCGCACGAGTCGGCTGAACAAGCCGGTGACGCCGGGCGGATAATCGCCATTGCGCGGATTGGTTCTACGGATATGTGAGCCTATCGGGCAATGTCGGCCTTGCGGGTCTTGTACATAGGTGAATTGATTTTGTGTGGCGGCGATTGGGATGCCGGGTACGGATGCCGGATCCGGCGGTACCAGGGGCGTACCGTCGCGCTGTCGACCGACCATACTCGCCGCAAGCTGTTCGCGTTTTTGTGTATCCGAACCGGTGGCGCGATCGACGAACTGCCAGAATCCCGGTACGTCCTGTTGCAGTTGCCGGATCACCAGATAGCTGCCATTGCATCCGAAGTCTTTCCTGCCGGGCGCATCTTCGGCATCCGGTAAACCTGCCGCGTGCGCGTCGCGGTCCGGATCGATCGTCGGTCTTGCGGTATACAGCCCGTATTCGTTGGGGTAGCCGAGCACCACCTCACCGGGCACCAACCAGTTGCTGTAATCGTCGCGTTCATGCGGATTCGTGCTTTGTTGTTGCGCCCAGTCGACCTGCGGTTGGCTGATGCCATCGACAAAGCCGAACGGTTCGGTCGCTTCCAATGTGGCGGTGGGCAACTCGGCGAGCAGGCCGAATGCTTGCGTGAAGGTTTCGTTTGTTATTTGTGTCCGCCATGCATCCAATTGGCCCCGCTTGGCGTAAAGCAGTAGCAATAGATGCGGCAGCCGAGTCGGTTCACCGCCCCATTCCCAACGTGCGGGCGCATTGCCGTCGATATCGCCGAGACGACGCGAGCGACTCTTGTCGCCCGACATGCCGACGATGAATTCGTCGGAGAATCCTTCGATGATCTCGCGGTCGAGGCCGATCGCCGCGAGCCCCTGTGATGAGAACGCAATCTGCAGTGAGGTTTCCGGTGCGGGGTTTTTGGCGACGGCGTCACTGACGGGGGCCGCGCCAATCCACTGTCTCGCTGCATTGGCGTCCTTGATTTCGAGCAGCAGGAAAGCGGTCTCGGTAAGCCGGCCGTTACCGAAACGCAGTAGCGCCTGCATGTCGTCGAATGCCATGTCGCTGTCGGATTGCATCATGTCAGATCAGGCTGAGCCATTCGCGCATCGCCTCGAGCGAGGACGGGCGGGCCTCGACGCCCTCGCGGATGCGGCTGTTGCGATGCAGGTCGACGGCCGTCAGGCCGGGATAGGCCTTGTACCAGACCTCCGACGGCAGCTGATGGCGCCGCTGGGTGTATTTGAACTGTAATTCACGGTTTGCTCCCTGTTTGATCAGCCAGCTCGTGGTGGGATAGCCGACACCGTTACTGAAGCTCAGATTCAGACCCCAGCCGACCTTGTTGATGAAATCGTCCATGTAGCTCTCATGGCTGCCGTCGTAGGTGCTGGCGAAGAAAACCCGATGCCGGTCGTCCATGAAGACCCATCTTGCAAAATGGATGCTTCTGATCCGGCTGAGAAAGCCGCGGTTGTACACATGCCGGGCAAAGTATTCGATCAATATCAAGGTGAACCTGAAGGTCCACAGTCTGAATAACCCCGGCTTGATATCACCGAAGACGTTGTACTGATTGGTGATGTCGTGATCTTCCTGCGCGGCGAGTGTCGTCACGTACTCGCGGTCCGGGCGGATGAATAACTCGGGGTCGGATTTTTCCAGCTGCCGAAGCCGCAGAAAAAACAGGGGTGCGATCAGGAGGAACACCGGCGATAGCGCCAGCAGCACCAGCGGGACGCCGATCTTGTGTAAGAGGTTGCGTATGCGCCAGTCCGGCGGCGTCGGTGCGGGCGGTGTCAGCTGGAGCCGGCCGTTGTGTCGTTCCCATTCGACATGGGTCAGCAGTTGCTGGCGCAGTCGCCAGGTTTGCATACTCTCGATGTCGTCGATGCGCCGCAGGTGCGCGGCCAGGCTTTCGTGTAGCGCCGCTTCCTCCCTGATCTGTTTGACGGTACGGCCGACATAACTGACGTAGTTGACGGCGGGCTTGATGTTATGTGTGTTCATCCAGCCGACGACGTCGTGTTCCATGCCGGAGAACCCGTCACAATGCGAGAATATCTGTACGAGACCGGCGCGGGCGCGGTCAACGAGTTCGGTAAAGAAGGCATCGATACCACCATCGATGTCTCCGATAAATGCCAGCGCAGGCCGCCATGGCCTCGGTGATACGCCGAACGCGCGGATCTCTTCCAGCGTATGCGATTCGATGATGACCAATCGTGCCGTGTGCAGGCGATCGAATTGCCCGAACGGAATCAGCGGGTTGTCCGGATCGGCGAAAGCGGGCGCCTGGTTCATGCCGGACAGCAATTGGCGAAGGCCATCCAGCGCCCCGTCGCGAACGGGGGCAACGATCATGAATGCGGACTGGGGTGTCATCGAAAGTGCCTTGGGGTTCTGTTTTGTTATTCCCGTCTATGCTGCGTCAATGCGAAATCGAGAATCCGGGTTTTACCCCACCAAACCTTTCCGATGTAAACACCGGGTTCGACTTCGCGGATTTCATCGCGTATCACCTTGGCAAAGAACGATGTCTTGGAATAGTCGATGACAATGGTGTCTTTGCCGTCGAGCCAGCTCTTGTCACGGTAGACCTTGGCGACGACGAATGTCAGTCCGAGAGGCAGGATCTTGTTGATCAGCACGCCGGCCTCGGCGTTGGGGCAGAACATGTCGAAGATTTTGCCCTGCCAGGCAAATAAACGCGCAAAGGCAGCAACCGACTTCGAGAACAAAGAGCCGGCCAGTATCGCGGTACCGCGCGTGTCGCCCTGGGGGAAAGCACCCGGCTCGGCGTTACGGTAGATCTCGTCGAGCTGCTCGCGTGTCATACCCAACCAATTTTTGACCGTGCTGTGCATGTGCCGTTTCTCCCGGGTTTGTTTTGCCTACCCGAATCCCGGTTTGGTTTTGGGGTTCAGTTCGACTCGTTTCTTAGTCTGGATGCCGTGGCATACACGTCGCGTCGAACGGCGTTCATTCTTCCCAGCGGTTCATGTGCTTCGAGGCTTTGCCAAGGGTTGAAGGTACTGCGCTCACAGCGCGCGAGTTTCTCCGGGTTTTCCACTGTCTGTTCGGGAATGTTGATGGTTGCGACGGTAACGAAGGGTGAGTCGTCTTCGTCCCAGATCACGGATGCATCCTCGATCGGCATCGATTCGGGGTCGGTTCGTGCTTGTATTCCGAAATGAAGACAGGCCGGCGCTTGCCGTAAATGGGTGGCCACGGCCGAGCGCAGCTGATTTTCCCCGGGCTCGACAGCGGCAGCGGTTTTATAGTCGGAGCAGGGTGTGACCGAGTACTTCACCGCGGGTCCGTCCGCCGGGCCATGCCGAAACGGGACTGTGCTCCAGTATCTGATGTCGAGTGGGCTGAGGTGTCTTTCGCGTGCCTGGAACACGATCCACAGTGATTTCAAATGTGAGTCGAACGGATTGAGGAAAAAACTTACCTCGCGGTCCTTTTGGCGTGCTCGGATGAAGGACAAGAAGTCTTCGGGTGTGGCAACGAACAGCGCGGGATAGCTGTTGAGAAGAAAGTCCTGAAAACCGGGTTCGCCCCAGAGGACCGGGCCTCGAACGTTCGACAATCGAATGGACAGGCCACGAATATCTTTTTCGGAATCGTCCGCCTTGGTCGCATTGGCGAATCTCAGGAACGCCGGGTAATGCTTGGGCGCTCCGAAAACGCCATGCCGGAGTTCGTCCGGGATGTCCGCGTGAACCTCGAAGGTGCCTTCTACGCAAGCGACCGTCTTTGATTGGTTGAAACGGGGTATGACATCGTCTTGCTTCTCACGTAGCGTGATGATCTGAATGCGTTGATTCATTTCCGCTACCAGCTGCTCGGTCGACGCAAGGTCGTCGTCTTCGGCGTGGCACCCGCTCGCTATCAGCAGTGTTGCGAACAATGCGCTACCGTAGTGGGAACGCCTCGTTGCTCCCCCGGTTTTTTTTGCACGCATCCTGTTTGATCCCTTATTCGGCAAATGCCGGATCGGACGTCGCGTCTCGGCGCGGCTTCCACGCGATGCTGTAGTACTCGCCACGATCTCTTGCCCAGGGGTCGAACGCGTTCTTGACGTGTAACAGTTCGTCCTTGAGCTCGGGAATGTTGCGAAGCAGCAAGCGTTTCAACGGCGATACTTCCATGACATGGCCGTTGATCTTTTCCGGCTCCAGACAGGCCTTGCTTCCGTCGGTGCGCGTCGTCAGCGCATAAGGACACGCTTCCAGCGGGCCGTTGTCCTGCACCCAGTCGTAACCCAAATTGGAGTAGAACTCCGGGCGGAAGCTGGAGGTGAAGAAGCGGTCGCTGAATAATCGACGCGAGGCGTTCAGAATAAAGATATGAAACTGCGTCTCGGAGATCGCAAAGCCGTGCGGTCTCGGATACTCGGCCAGCCAGCCGACGACGTTGTCGACATCTTCGATGTTGTCGACCACGGATCCGTCAGGGTGTCCCAGGCAGTCGTTGATGAAGCTGCCGTCGGCGTTACGCTGGACAACCGAGATGATCTTGCTTTGGTCGCAGGTATGTGTCCCGTAGATTTCGCGCAGCAGTCGAACGGTTTCTTCCTGGTGCTTACGCCAGGGATTGTTTGCGTCCAGCCGGACATCGACGAAGTCGTCGAAACCGGTCAGCGTTTTCAGGCCGATTTGACGCCGGAATTCGTTGAACCGAGGGACGCCGCGCTCGCGATCGCGGATGATGTCCAATGCGACGATATCCAGCTTCCCGGTCGGTGAATCCAAATGGGGCATCGGTAGGTTTTGCAGAAACACCGGCAGATTACGCAGGTGCAACAGTCCCAGGCGTTGGCGTCCCATGCTCAGCGCCCAGTTGTCGATCCCGCGGTTATGCATGTGCCGGGTCGCGCCGGCTCTTACGGTCTTGGCAACCGGGATCTTCAGCTGGATGGCGTTCGGATCGTTCTTGTCGCGGAATTCGATCAGGTCCGGCACCAGGGCATGCAGTCGATAGACCGACGTGAACTCCTCCGGAAAATTGAACGGTGATCCGAAGTGGTTGATACCGCCGTTGACATCCTCGGCGAGGTTCTCCAGGTCCCAGGCATCACGTTTCCACCACAGGATGCCTTTGGGTTTGGTGTTGCCGAGACCGAAGATGCCGGCGCCGGAGGCGAACACCGAGTACAGCGAATTGGCCTTTTTCGCATCCTCGGAATCGGCCAGGCGATCGGCGGCCCTTGCCGACACACGGCTGAGGATGCTTTCGTTTTTTGACAGAATGCGTCGCAGTATTTGCGAGACTCTGCCTTCGTCCTGGTTGAAGAGCCCGAACCAGTTCGAGTTCATGGCGGCAAACAAGGGCTCGTCGTACAGCAATTGAGTTGTCCATTCGATCGTATGGATCTTGGCGATCTCCGCTGAAACGACCAGGCGCGCGACCTGATACAGCCGTTCATCGCCGACATCCTTGTACGCTATCGCCCGCTCGGGATCGTCCGGATTGCGTAGCCCGGAATCTTCGTTCGGTGTTTGCCGCTGACGTTCACGGAACTTGTCGACGAAGCGATTGTGCTCGCGTGTGAACAAATTGTGGTAGAAGCTCATGCCGATGTTCCAGTTGGCCGGAAAAGCGGTGGCTTCCTGTCCCCGCCACAGCGGTTGCACCGGGCAATCGTCGGAATAGCGCTCGCAAGCGGGTAGCAGCGGCAGATAGTTGTTGCGCGTCAACAGTTTTGCCGGATCCTTGGGATCGCGTTGGACGCGCTTCAATGATGCTGCATCATGGCCATAGATCTGGGATGCGTCCCACCAGGCGGACACTTGGTTGGCGGTCGTCTTGATCGGGCGGCGTTGATAGGTTTTGCCGTCGTGCTCGAAGGTGCCCGGTTCACCGGTCGCCGCAAATAGCGAAGGTTCCCGACGGTCACCTTCGCGACAGCCCAGGGCTTTGGCCTCGCTCGACGTGCACCCGACCTTTTGGAGTGTCGGCGCGTTGCGACCTTCGACCGTGTGCGAGAACCAGTCATGCGTCATGAATTGAATCCAGAACGCGGCCAGAACATTGAAGAAAGGTGCCTTCAGATAATTGCAGTCGGCGTCAGGCGAGAAATCGGCCGCACCCATGCCGTCGTTGCATCCGTTTCCGGGTACTTGTTCCCGAGTGAACAGTTTGCGGCTTATTAATTGTGGATCGGGTGTCAGCAGGTCGAGACGGTTCGCGTGACGATTTCGTGTGATCTCGGTCCGGCCGAGTCGAGGGAAGGTGGCCTCGAACTGCATATTGCGGTTGAAGGGCATCCCGGAAGAGCCCATCAGTGGATTCAGCAGGTCGTTGCAGATGCCGGTCAGTGTGCGGTAGGTGATGAGGTCGCCTTGGCAGAGCTGCTCACCGGCACCGCCGACAGCGGTGTAATGTTGATGATCCGGGGGGAGGCGCATTTCCGCCCATTGCTTCAGTACCGGGCCGAACTGTCCATCACGCCCCATGATGTACTCGTCATAGGTATTGGGATCGAACAGGTTGAATTTGATCAGTTCGATGCGCTGATACTCCAGATCAAGCAGTGCACCATCGATGCCGCGCCCGTTTGGAAAAATATGTTTGCCGAGCTTCGTTCGTGCCTCGCGTCCCTCTTTTTTCGTGCCGGCATCACCGGTTGCATAGTAGTTCTGCCAGTCCACCCAGGGGCGATCGCGGTATTGAACGGCCTTGTCGCCGCCTCGACAGCGGGCGGTATCTTCTTGAACTTTGCCGAGAAAACGTTTTGATCGGTCGTCCGGAACTTCGAGCAGCCCTTGCTTGGCTGTCTTGATGCAGGACTTGAGTTCGCCGTCTGCATTGGCTTCGAACGAAACGGAGCAGAATGCCAGCGCCAGTATCGAGACTACAGAGAAAGGACGCCGACCTACGGTCTTCAGGTGTTCTGTCATTTTTACTCCAATCAGTTTTCGCGTGGAGCGCCACGGCTGTCGGAGCGTCATCGACATTCGGGTTCGCTTCCATGCGGTTGTTGTCATCAGCCTGCCGGGCTGAATCGGGAGGATTGACCGATCCCGAATTCCCGTTCGTGAATCAAAAGTGTTTATCGAACAACGCCGTTAGACTTGTTATCGGGCGTGCTCGATAAACACAGTTGATCGTGTATCCCCAATGTGCAGCCAAACAGCGCTCAGACCGAAAGGCAGCCAGATCCGTTTTTGTTAGTGTGATGATGTCAATGACTATAGAACATGTGACTGAAACAACAATCCGCAAACGGCGAAAATCACCGCCATAGCGCAAATGTCCACATTCGAGTTTTCTTAAGCTGCGACAAGGCGCACAATTACAGCGGTCCTGGCCGGACCCGCTCCTTGAAATGCCGGTTCAAGCGCTTGCCTTGATTTTTGCGCAGCGGCCCATGGGGTGATGGTACGTCGGGGTGGGAGTGGCATCTGTTTAGCCATAGCCAAATGAAACAGGGTTTCCTTAACGACAGTCTGAAATCTAACGAGGGCGAGTGACCCATCTATACAAAGCGGGCTCTTGAGGAAATACCGATACAAAGGGGGAAGCAGCGATGCGAAGATTTGAAAAGATTTTGGTACCGGTTGACCTGGGGGAAGACAGCTCGTGGAAAGAGACCTTGCCCACTGCCATCGACCAGGCGGAACATTCCGGAGGCGAGCTGCATATCATCACGGTGGTTCCCGACGAGCCGCCACAGCTCGCCTGGCTCCCCGAGGACTACAGCGCCAAGATGATTACGTACGCCAAGGAGCAATTGGCGAAGCTGATCGAAACGAACGTTCCGGACCAGTTGGGGGCCCGGCCGCACGTTCGTCAAGGCACGATCTACAGCGAGATTGTGAAGCTTGCAAAGGATACGGATATCGATCTGATTGTCATGATGTCCCATAGGCCCGAGTTGAAAGACTTTTTGCTGGGCCCCAATGCGGCGAGAGTTTTACGACATGCCGAATGCCCGGTGTTAGTCATTCGTTGATATGTGTCTTTGGTCGATACTGTTTGGCCGCAGTCTCGATCAGCTGAATCAAACCGAATAAAAACGGCCGTTATGACAGATCGAATAATCACAACGCTCCATGCGCTTGCGGTACTTCGTGGCGCTAGCTCATCCGGGGTGTGTTTCATATGGGAGGGTATGACTTGTGGAAGCGCTTACTAATGCAGTAAATGCGATTAACAGTGTGGTCTGGGGGCCCATGATGCTGGTGCTGATTCTCGGCACCGGGCTGTTTTTGCAGATGGGGCTCAAGATCCTGCCGATCCGTAAACTCGGTTACGGCTTCAGGCTTTTGTGGAAGGGGCGGGTGCCGCCCAGTGGGGGAAAAGGCGAAATCAGCCCATTCAATGCGTTGATGACGTCGCTGTCGGCGACCATCGGCACGGGTAACATTGCCGGTGTCGCAACGGCTATTTTCCTCGGCGGGCCCGGTGCGTTGTTCTGGATGTGGTGCACGGCGCTGGTCGGCATGGCAACCAAGTTCGCCGAAGCGGTCTGTGCCGTCAAGTACAGAGAGGTCGACGAGCTCGGCAACCATGTCGGCGGCCCCATGTACTACATCAAGAACGGCCTCAGCAAGAAGTGGCTATGGTTGGCGCCGACCTTCGCCTGTTTCGGTGCCATCGCCGGATTCGGGATTGGCAACACGGTGCAGGCAAACTCGGTGGCCGATGTGCTCGATTCGTCTTACGGCATCCCGGCATGGGTGACGGGTGGGGTGCTGCTCGTGCTGGTAGGTGCAGTGATACTGGGTGGTATCAAGCGCATCGCAAAGGTTGCCGGTAAATTGGTCCCTTTCATGGCTGTCGCCTATTTGTTGGCCGGCGTGGTCGTGCTGAGTATCAATGCCGCGGAGATCCCGGCTGCTTTGGGACTGATTTTCACTCACGCCTTTACTCCCGTTGCGGCAACCGGGGGGTTCGCCGGGGCTGCCGTCTGGGCAGCCATACGCTTTGGTGTCGCCCGCGGTATTTTTTCCAACGAAGCGGGCTTGGGAAGTGCGCCGATCGCCCATGCCGCGGCGCAGACGAAGGGGCCCGTAAACCAGGGTCTGGTGGCGATGTTGGGTACCTTCATCGACACCCTTATCATATGCAGTATCACCGGGTTGGCGATCATCACCTCGGGCGCCTGGACTTCGGGTGAGACCGGTGCCTCCCTGACCTCTGCCGCGTTCGAATCGACCATTCCCGGTCTGGGCGGACATGTCGTCACCATCTCGTTGGCCATTTTTGCATTCACCACCATGCTCGGTTGGTCGTTCTATGGCGAAAAATGTGTTGAGTATCTGTTGGGCGTGAAGTCGATTCTGCCGTTCCGTATTCTTTGGTGTTTGGCCGTACCGCTCGGTGCTACGGCGGATCTCGGCTTTATCTGGCTTTTGGCTGATACACTGAACGCCTTGATGGCCTTGCCTAATCTTTTCGCACTGATACTGCTGAGCCCGGTCGTGTTCAAGTTGACCCGGGAATTCTTTGCCAGTAACGGGGCCAGTGAAGAGTTGCCTGTGGGAAAAGCGGATTGACACCGGAGGTACTGTCTGCCCGGGCGAGGTTAAAGTCCCCGCTCGGGCAGATCGGCACAATAGCCTGTGGCCGATACAAGATGCGCTTCCGTGGCCGGCTTGTCCTCAGCCTGCAACGGAGTGTGCAGGACTATTCGTTGAATCAGTTGAACGTTCCAGTTGTCGAAAATGAAGCATGACTTATGAATATTCAGACACCCTATCTCTTGTTTTTGGGGGATGCGCCCGACCCTTTGGCGGCTAAAGTCGCCCGGGGTATCTGCGACTGGCGGCCGGAGAGTGCCATCGGTCAGTTGCGTCTGCAGGGTTGCAATGCCGATCTTGGGCTACGGGATATGGACATTGCGCAGGCCGTGGCGGCGGGCGCGAAGACGCTGGTCGTCGGCGTCGCCAATCGCGGTGGTGTGATCGCTGACGGCTGGATCGAAATCCTGCGCGAGGCGCTTGCGCAGGGGATGGATATTGCCGCTGGTCTGCACAATCGCTTGGCGGATGTCCCGACCTTGAAGGCGGATGCCGATCGTCTGGGTCGACAATTGTTCGATGTCCGTCATCCGAGCACGGCGTTCGACGTCGGCAGTGGAGCCAAGCGCGGCGGCAAACGTTTGCTGCCGGTGGGTACCGATTGTTCCTGCGGCAAGATGTATACCGCGCTGGCCATCGAAAAGGCGTTGCGCGCTCGCGGTATCAAGGCCGATTTTCGGGCCACCGGTCAGACCGGCATTCTTGTCGCCGGTGGCGGTGTCTGCGTCGATGCGGTCGTGGCGGACTTCATCTCCGGTGCCGTCGAGTGGTTGTCTCCCGACAACGATGACGATCATTGGGACGTGGTCGAGGGTCAGGGCTCGCTGTTTCATCCCTCGTTTGCGGGTGTCACCACAGGTCTGATTCATGGCGCTCAGCCCGATGCCCTGGTGTTGTGTCACGAGCCGACACGTACGCATATGCGCGGTCTTCCCGATTTTCCTGTGCCGGATATGCAGGCATGCATGGATGCCGTGCTGCGCGTAGCCGACTTGACCAACCCAAATGCCAGATTTGTCGGTATTGCGGTGGACACGTCGAAACTCGCCGAGCAACAGGCCCTCGATTATCTGCAACAAACCGAGCAAAGCCTGGGGCTGGTGACGGTCGACCCCGTGCGTACCGGCGTCGAACGGCTCGTCGATCAAATGATTTGATGACCGAGCTTGTTGTCAGTGCCGAATCCTGGCCGATTCGCGGCAGCTTCGCGATATCGCGTGGTAGCAAGACCAAGGCCGACGTCGTACTGGTGGAGTTGCAGGCCGCTGGCGTCAAAGGGTATGGCGAATGCGTACCTTACGCGCGCTACGGGGAATCCCGGGATTCGGTAACGGCGCAGATCGAATCACTCGGTTCGGCCATTCGGCAGGGGATGGATCGCGTGGAGTTGCAGCAAAAGCTGCCGCCGGGTGCGGCACGTAACGCCGTCGATTGCGCTTTCTGGGATCTGCAGGCGAAGCTGTCTCGATGTGGGGTCGGTGAGTTGATCGGGTTGCCTTCAGCAGGCCCCGTGATGACCGCATACACCCTGTCTCTCGATAGCCCGGAGAACATGTATCAAGCGGCGTTGCGTAACGCGGATAGACCGCTGTTGAAAATCAAGCTTGGTGGGGAAGGCGACATAGCGCGTGTGCAAGGTGTGCGCGATGGTGCGCCGAATGCGCGTTTGATTGTCGATGCCAACGAAGGCTGGGATGTCGAGATCTATCGGCGCATGATCCCCGAGTTGTCGCGCCTCGGGGTGGAAATGATCGAACAGCCGTTCCCTGCGGCTGACGATGGCGTATTGCAATCCCTGCAGCGTCCGATACCCATCTGTGCGGATGAGTCTTGCCATGATCGCGCGTCCCTGTCGCATATTGTCGGCAAGTACGACATGATCAACATAAAGTTGGACAAAGCCGGAGGGTTGACCGAGGCGATGAAGCTGCGCGATGCGGCCGAGGCCGAGAATCTGAAGATCATGGTGGGCTGTATGCTGGCCACATCGCTGGCGATGGCGCCGGCGACTTTGTTGGCGCAAGGGGTCGAGGTGGTCGATCTCGATGGTCCGCTATTGCTGGAGGAAGATCGGCCGCACGGTCTGAGGTTCGATAAGGGTTGGGTGTTTCCGCCGAGCCCCGAGCTTTGGGGTTGAGTTCGCTATCCAAAGGCTGATCGCAGAATCGGGAGAAATCGCATGAGTCGAATCGTCTATGTCAACGGCGCCTATCTGCCCGAAGAGGAGGCAAAGATCTCGGTGTTCGATCGTGGCTTCCTGTTTGCCGATGGCGTGTACGAAGTGTCTTCCGTTTTGCGCCGAAAGCTGATCGATAACTCGGGACATCTGGCGCGTTTGCACCGTTCGTTGAATGAACTGGATATGGCGGCCCCCGCCAGCGATGCCGAGATCGCGGCGATCCAGAATGCGCTGATCGAAAAAAACAATGTCGAGGAAGGGCTGGTTTATTTGCAGGTCACACGTGGCGCCGCCGATCGTGACTTCGCCTATCCGGAAGGCGCGAGACCTTCGTTGGTGATGTTCACCCAGCAAAAAAATGTGGTCGATAGTCCAAATGCCCGCACCGGGATAGCCATCATTTCGGTCGACGATATTCGCTGGCGCCGCAGAGATATCAAAAGCGTAGGTCTATTGGCGCCTTGTATGGCCAAGATGCAGGCCAAAAGCGCCGGAGCCGACGATGCCTGGTTGGTCGAAGACGGCTATGTGACCGAAGGCAGTTCCAACAATGCGTTTATTGTCAACGCCGAAGGCGCCTTGGTGACTCGACAGCTGGGCAACGAGATTCTTGCCGGCATCACGCGCAAAGCCGTATTGAAACTGGCCCGGGAACAACAGATGAAGATTGAACAGCGGCCGTTCAGTATCGAAGAGGCCTGCAACGCGAGTGAGGCCTTCATCACTTCGGCAACGACCTTTGTCATGCCGGTGATATCTATCGACGGAACCCCGGTTGCCGACGGTAAGCCGGGCAGGCTGACCCGGCGTTTGCGCGAGCTTTACATTCAGACCGCGCTTGAGTCGGTTGGCGAACGGTAGACGACGGATGCCTAGTGTTGTTGAACGTCAGAGTCGCCCAAATGGGCCGAGACAAGGTGCGGTGCGCAGGGAATGGCCGGCCCTTTCCAAGCACCGCAACGCCGTATCGGTGCAGTTGGGCGGCTCCCTTCGGGCGCGCCGGTACGGGCTTAATGAATTAACCGGACAGGGCACTCGCTGCTAAGATGGCGGTATGGCCGTTGGCTATTCGGCAACGGCCATACCGTTAACAGGTCGACAGTCGTTTGCCGGAATCCGATAACAAAGCTATCGCTGCCGTAAGCACCAGTACAGCCAGGCTGGCCATGGTCATCATCAATCCAAGGTAACCCAGGCCGATGAGCAACAACGAATCGGTACTGGCAGCCGAACCCAGCAGAAAGGTCAGTAAAAAGCCGCCGATGAAAAGGGCGCTGGCCAGGAATATGCTGCGGTGTAGGAAGACACAGTCGATGATTTTCATTGGTCTCTCCGCATTGTCTGTTTAAAGAATAATAAATAATATAATTAAATACTAAAATAAAAGCAATATGAGTAACGGCGATTTGGGACAGCGCTTTAGTCGGCTATGTGATTTCAGTCGCAAAATTCCTAAACGAGGCGATGCAAATTTATCTTTAGTGACGCCTATAAGGCAGCGTGTGATGCGTGGTTGGCCACTTGAGCGGTGTGATGTCAGGATCGTTTGGGAAATGACGGTAGATGCAGGTGCCAACGCAGTGCGGCGAGCCGTAATCCCAATACCAACGTGCCTGTCGCCAAGGCGCTGGTCGATGTTTGCAGTTCGAAGGTATCGAGCACCTGTAGCGTGATGGCGCCGAGCAATGCGGCGGACGCGTAGATCTCACGGCGTAACACCAAGGGGACGCGGTTGACGAGCACATCGCGGATGATGCCGCCGGCAACGCCCGAGATGACCCCCGTCATCGCCGCGATCACGCCCGGACCGGCGTGCTCCATACCGATGCGTGTCCCGATCACGGTAAACACCGCGAGACCGATGGCATCGGCGATCACGAGGGTTTCATTGCTGACATGCCGCACATGTGCAGCAATGAACGTCAGGACACCCGCGGCCAATGCCACCCAAACATAGACGGGGTCACGTACCCAGAACACCGGCGTGTCGCCGATGACGAGATCGCGCAGCGTCCCGCCTCCTACTGCGGTGACGAATGCGAGGACGACGACACCGAACAGATCCATGCGCCTTTGTCCTGCCGCCAAGGCACCCGAGCAGGCGAATACGGCGACGCCGAACAGGTCGAGCCAATAGATCAAGCGCTTTTTCCTTTTGAACAGCAAATGGGTGTTGGCACAACCATGGCTCGAATGCTCACCGGAAAGGTAAGGGCGCGTTGGCTGCCTTCATCGCCGAGCCCGACAAGCATGTCGGTCGTGCAGCGAACGGCGGGACGCTCGATGTTCTCTAGCGTTCCGATTGGCTGCTTGGAGCGCATTTTCGGGTGTTTGCTGCGTGATTGGCAATAGCTATCAAGCATATCTAAACAATCAATTTCATTAATTTTCTTCTTGGCGCTACAAATACAGTCACTCATCGAACAGTGCTACAAAAAGCCCAGGAGAAAACGTCATGTCGAATGAAAGCAAGTGCCCATTTTCGGGAGGAGCCCACTCACAAGCGGTAAGCGGCGGCACCTCCAACAGAGACTGGTGGCCCAACCAGTTGAATCTCAACATTCTGCATCAGCATTCGTCCATGTCCAATCCGATGGACGATGAATTCAATTATGCAGAAGAATTCAAAACGCTCGACCTGGATGCCGTGAAACAGGACATCTTCGAGCTGATGACCAAATCGCAGGATTGGTGGCCGGCCGATTATGGTCACTACGGCCCCTTGTTCATCCGAATGGCCTGGCACAGTGCCGGCACCTACCGTACGGCCGACGGCCGTGGCGGCGCCGGCACCGGTAATCAACGATTCGCGCCGCTCAACAGCTGGCCCGACAACGCCAACCTCGATAAGGCGCGGATGCTGCTATGGCCGATCAAGCAAAAGTACGGCAAGAAAATTTCTTGGGCGGACCTGATCATTCTTGCCGGTAACTGCGCGCTCGAGTCGATGGGCTTCAAAACCTTCGGCTTTGCGGGCGGACGCGAAGACATTTGGCAACCCGAAGAAGACATCTATTGGGGCAAGGAAGCCGAATGGTTGGGCGATAAGCGTTACAGCGGTGACCGTGAACTCGAAAATCCGCTCGCCGCCGTGCAGATGGGGCTGATCTATGTGAACCCGGAAGGCCCGAACGGCACGCCCGACCCGCTCGCATCCGGCCGCGATATTCGCGAGACCTTTGCGCGCATGGCGATGGGCGATGAAGAGACTGTCGCGCTCACCGCCGGCGGACACACCTTCGGAAAATCCCACGGTGCCTGCGCGGACTCTTATGTCGGGCCCGAACCGGAGGGCGCCGGTATCGAAGAGCAGGGGATGGGTTGGAAGAACAGCTATGGTACGGGTAAAGGTGTCGATACCTTCTCCAGCGGTATCGAAGGCGCGTGGACCAATAATCCGACCCAATGGGATAACGGCTATTTCGACAATCTGTTCGGTTACGACTGGGAGCTGACCAAGAGCCCGGCGGGCGCGAACCAGTGGGTGCCCAAGAACGGTGCCGCGGACGGGACTGTGGCGGATGCGCACGACCCCTCCAAACGGCATGCTCCCATGATGACCACGGCCGACATGGCCATGCGTATGGATCCGGTCTACGAGCCGATTTCACGACGCTTTCATGAAAATCCGGACGAGTTCGCCGACGCCTTCGCACGTGCCTGGTTCAAGTTGACTCATCGCGACATGGGTCCGCGTTCGCGTTATCTCGGTAAAGAGGTGCCGGCGGAAGAACTCATCTGGCAGGACCCGATTCCCGAGGTCGAACACGAACTGGTCGATGACGGCGACGTGGCCGTATTGAAGGCCGAGGTGCTCGCTTCGGGGCTTTCGGTGTCGCAATTGGTCTCGACGGCCTGGGCCTCGGCATCGACCTTCCGCGGTTCGGACATGCGTGGCGGCGCGAACGGTGCACGTATTCGTCTTGCACCGCAGAAGGATTGGGACGCCAATCAGCCCGATCAACTGGCAGCGGTTCTGCAAACTCTCGAGGGGATCCAGCAGAAGTTCAACGGTGCGCAATCCGGCGGCAAGCAGGTCTCCATGGCCGACATGATCGTGTTGGCCGGTTGTGCAGGTGTGGAACGGGCCGCGAAGGCCGGCGGTCACGATGTGACGGTGCCGTTCACGCCGGGGCGTGCGGACGCGTCGCAGGACCAGACCGATGCCGAGTCGTTTGCGCTGCTCGAGCCGGCCGCCGACGGCTTCCGGAACTATCAGAAAACCGAGTACAGCGTTTCCGCGGAAGAGTTGTTGGTCGACAAGGCCCAATTGCTGACGCTGACGGCGCCCGAGATGACGGTACTGGTTGGCGGCATGCGTGCCTTGAATGCCAACGTCGGCCAGACCCGACATGGCGTTTTCACCGATCGCCCGGAAACCCTGAGCAACGATTTCTTCGTGAATCTGCTCGACATGGGTACGACGTGGAAAGCGATGTCGGACGACGACCAGGTATTCGAGGGTCGGGATCGCGCAAGCGGTGAACTGAAGTGGACCGGTACCCGCGTCGATTTGATATTCGGTTCGAATTCCCAGCTACGTGCGCTTGCCGAAGTCTACGCATCGGGCGATTCGAACGAGCGATTCGTTCAAGATTTCGTGGCCGCCTGGGACAAGGTCATGAACCTCGACCGTTTTGACCTGGCGTGATCTCTGTACCGATGGCGTATCGCGCTTGTTGAAAGCCGATGTCGGACGCCTAACGGTTTACTGAGGAGCCCCTTGGCGCCGTTTCGGGCTGATCCGAAACGGCGTCTTTTTCATTCTATTGCTCCAGCTTTGTTATCGCGTGCGGCTGAAAACGGCCTTCGAGTGCCGGCCTCATTCGGATTCAGCCTTCAATGCCTTGGCGTGATACGCAATATGTTCGCCAATGAAGCTCGCAATGAAGCGGTAGCTGTGGTCGTAGTCCTCTTGCATGCGCGGCCTCAGCGGGATGCCCGTGTCCTCTTCATCGTTCGGCGACCTCATTATTGAAAAATCGGGACACAATGTTGATCTTTTTGCGTAGTGCCGCATGACTTTGGGCATTGACGATGTGTTCGGTCGGTCCTAGGTTTGGTGGTGTAGTCACAGGACGCGGGTCGTTGGGTAGACCTGTAGGCGACCATCGGCTCAGCAAGCTGGACGGTGCGCTACGAACGGACAGAATCAAGCGTAGAACGCTTCCCCTACGACCGGAGAGTGACCGAAATGCATGTTCGAAATCATACGTTGCGCGTCGTTATCGGCGCATTATTGTTACTGCCCGCGCTGACCCTGAAAGCCACCGCGTGGACCGCCAACCCCTCGGCGGAGATTACGCCGGCAACCTGTAAGCTCGAGCCGGAGTCACAATGTACCCAGGCTGTGTTTACCGATTTGCAGGCTCCAGGATTGGATGTCAACCATGCCTCCTTACCGCAGGCCCGTTTCGATCGTGCCAACCTGCGTGGTGCGAATTTTTCTTTTGCGATCATGCAACTGGTCAGCTTGCAGGACAGTGATCTGACACTTGGCAATTTGGAAGGCGCGCATTTACACGCGGCAAACTTGAAGAACACCAACCTGATGTTGGCGAATTTGCAGCGGGTGAATTTCGTCGATGCCGACCTGCGGGGCGCCAACCTGCGTGGCGCGAATCTGACCGACGCCATATTGATCGGGGCAAAAATGGCGAACGCGATCTGGGTCGATGGCCGCGTCTGTGCCGCCGGCTCCGTCGGGGAGTGCTTGTAAAGCACCTCGGTGCTGGCCCGGTGTCATCGGGCCAGCACCGAGCTTGTTCAGATTGGGGATTGAACTGTATGTTCCGCAGCTTCAATGAAGCTTGGCATACATCCCGGTTATTGTGTTCATCTGACCGAGGATGCGGTCCATCGACCGTACAACCAGCCAGGGAACCCGGGTATCGTATTTCTGGCTGAAATGACTAATGCCGAAGATCCGCCAGTTCTTTTCCACCTCGCCGAGTGCCGATGCGATTTCGGTGGTATTGATCTGCGCGGCCTGTAATGCCGCCAGTGCCTGATCGAAGTCTCTGACGGCGTCGTTGTAGTGCTTTTCCAAAACGCCCGAACCCAGCCCCCAGGTCTGTAGTAGGTATATCTTGGCGATGCGCTGAGAAAGCATACGTTGCCGGCCGGACATGTTGACCAGCTTACCGGCGACTGTGCCCGACCTTTTCTCCAACATCAGAACCAGTTGATGCGATTCACGCAGTAGCAACTCCGCCAAGTCGTTCAATTCACCGCCGCGATCGACGTTGGGCGCTGCGTCGAACTCGGGTCGAAGGTCATTCCACAACAATGTGATTTTATCGATTTGTGCCCGTTCTTCGGGGGTTGCCGCGAAGGCCGTCAACTCGGCCAGCTGGGTGTTGAACAGATCGGCAGCGGTGTTGAGTTCCACGCCGGCATCGAGCTTGAGGTCCATGCCCGCCAATGCATAGGCTTTGATCATGCGTTGCGTCAGCATGCGTTGTCGCCCGGCTTTATCGATAGCGTCGCCCATCGTTAACGACGGTGCCGCATGAGCGGGTAGGTATGGGGTGAACGAGACCAGCAAAAGGCTGAACAGGCCGAAAAGTCCATACGCAAGTGGTTCCCTGAACGGGGTCATAGCGTTACTCCTTGGATTCCCAGTATGCAACGATCATCGGCTTTCCTTCATGACTAGGATGCCGATCGAGTGGCCATGGTCGGCGCATCAAGTACAAGATGGCGGAGAGCCCGGTGGCTTGAGATTAAGCAAAAACTATAAAAGCGGTTACAAGGCTTAAACCTTGTTTTGGCGCAAGAAAGCCGGTGAAGGCAATCGAGGAGTGATATGCGTAAGACTTTGAATCTTCTTTTTGTTGTTCACCGCGGTTGGCGGACATGTCCCCAATCGATTTTCCGGACTCGGAAGGAATCGCGTTCAAGCGCCTGTCCCGTCGGATCGAACAACGCTCGTGCCCGTCATGTATGCGGGCTAAAACCGGGTTGTCGGGTCAATGAACAACCGCAGTTCTATGCCGATTGCTCGGCTACTAGGATGGGACGGCATAGTTTCCGCAATTGCCGATAAGTTCCTCCAGTCTGATGTCGCCTTGATCCGTGTCTACCGTTGCATCGAGCATCTGGTCGGCAATGCAGTACCCCAGCTCCCGATAGGCTTCGAACTGCACCTCGTCGAAAAACTGATCCACGGTGCTTTCATCGGGGAAGCTCGGGTTTTGGGCGACGTAACCTTTGACCTTGAAGCTTACGTCTTCGATCAGCGTGGTTTTCAGGAATATTAACCAGCCTTTACTGCCATCCGCGTAGGTAATACTGGCGAGCATATGCCCTTGTTTTGCCAGGCCCGCATCGGGTGGATAGCGTGGAGGTAGCGGCGCATCCGGTACAACCTGATCCGGCGTGTCAGGTTCCAAGACTTTGATGCGCGCACCAAAGTCGTCTTCGACGCGACGCACCGTTGTTTGCATGTCAGAGAACGAAAATGCTCTGTCGGCGCTACCGTCGCACACGATCGCCAGCTTGACTTTGCGTCGAACGAGTTCATAAAGCCCCATGTTTTCGAAGTGTCCGCCATCGCTGAGCTGAATGAAGTCGCGGTGCTCCTGATAGCCACTCCTTTTCATCCCCATCACGTTGCCCAGTGCATAGGCGCCGGGTCGGAAATGGTTGGGTGGATGTTTGAGGAAGTACTCCGGATTTGGGTGATCTGCCCAGTATCCTAGGCGCAAATTCAATAATGACATGACCAAGGACACGAATAGATTGCGAGTCATTCCCACGCCGCCGACACCCGTGTTGGGATTGGCGGCAGCGCCCGAAATGGCTACGGCGGTTGCCAGAGTTAACCGGCCATTCATGTAGTCTTTCGTTCGGCACCAGCCGGTGGCGTTACTGCCGCAATACAGCGGTGAAAGGATGAAACTGTCTCCACCGCGACTTTTGTAGACGGGGTTCTCTGAACTGACGAGTACCGCATTGGTATTGACGATGTGGTATGGCCCGTGGGGTTCTTCCATGCTGGTTATTTGATGTAGACATGCGGTGTTTGCGCCTTGTGCACCACGGGTATGCTGACCCTCAGCGTCCTTTATGTCCGGCATGAAGGTTTCCATCAGGCGGTCGCGGTAGTAACGATGGATGGAGATGTAATTAAGATTGGCGAATAAGCCAAGAAAGACAACTCCTATAGCGACACCGAAAACCACCCAGAGCGAATCTGGTCTGTCGAGCAAAGATTGGGCGATTAAGTAACTGCTGACTGTCACGCCGTAAAGGAATAGGGCTGCACCTATGCTGGCCAAAGTGCCTGATCTCTGGCTTTTCGTGTTGTTGCCGGAGACCAAGAAGTCGCGCAGTGTTAAAGCGCCGCCGATAAGGGCTGCGAGCGGTGCAGTGCTCGCCAACCAGCTTTCCAGGAAGGTGCCGGCTAGCGGTAGTAACCCGATCAGGATGCAGGCGATACTAAGAGGAAAGACGAAGCCGGCATGTTTCTCTGCATAACGCCGGAGTGCGTACCATTGGTTGCGTGTTTTAGTGCTCTTTCCTCGGCTTATCCAAGTAGCGAAAGAGTAAACGATTGCCGAGATAATCAACGCTAAGATTATACCTAAGCCGAGCCACAGAATACGTTCAAAAATGATAAGGCGGGGCAATTGCGAATCGGACTTCGCGTCTATAAAGGGTTTTCGAGCATCAATCTCTGCGCGCACCGTTGCGACATTTGGTGGGGATAACTCCCATGTGTTCTCGAATTCAGCCCAGTCCGCTGCAATTTTCTTTTCGTTCTCGTCAAGCGCGGGGCGGGATATCGATGGCGCTAGTTCTTCCAACAGCAGGTTGTAAACAGGTGTTGAGAAGTTTTTTGCGCCGTCTCCGAGAAAAGTAGGTGTCCAAAGCAGAACAAATAAAATCGCTACAAATATCGGGATCCAGACTAATAGGTTCAAAAGCATGCCGCGTAGTATCGCGGTCAGCAGGCTGAAAGTGTTGATGCCGGTACCCGGCGTCAGGTAGTAGCCGTGCTGACGCAGGTACTTCAACATCCGCTGTTGCCTGGGTTCGGCCAGCTGAGCCTTATCCGGCCTCGGGTCATCGTTGCCGTAGGGGAATTGTCCCTTGAATACGCTGAATTCCTGCGGAGGTTCTTTGGATTTTTCGCATTGCGCTAACTGACTGGTGAGCCAAGTAATCGACGAGCCAATATAGCCACCACCGGATACGGTCGACAGGTAGTCAACCTTCTTTAATAGATCCCGGTTGACCAAAGCCTGCACGATACCCAAGGAGAAAGTCGCAGAGCGGATGCCGCCGCCGGATAGCGCAAGCCCGGCCAGGTTGTCTTGCCTCGACGCATCTTGCGCTGTATCGCCGCGTTTTCGCCGCCATTTGTGAATGTATTCTTGTTCTGCGGCAAACAACGCTTCAGAGCCCGGGTCTCGTTTGCAGGTGTTAGGCTCCGTCTTGCAGGTATGGATGGTGTTTGCAAGATCTTCCTGAGAAACCGGCTTGATGTATTTTTCGTGGTTTGAATCCATGGCGTTTGAGTCTCCCGTTTCTGGGAATTTGAATCTGCCACGCTCAATAATAGCCAATATTGTTCGTTAGTGAATGTGTGGAGGATTACTCCGGGATTTGCGCCTTCGGTCGAATTGGATAAGGGGCTGTGCTTTATTAGGCGTGCTCAAACATTCGGGGCCGCTAAGCGGCGGTTCCGACATTGTTGACAATCAAGCTGATGTTCTCGCACGTGGACAGGCTATGCCGTCGGCGCCAAACAGGTGGCAATGCTTTGGTGGCAGCACGATACCCGGGCGTTGTCCCGTCATCGGTTCGGTACCGGTTGTGAGCTTGGCGGCAAGCGGTTCGCCGCCATCGCCGAGGCGTCGACGGATGCATGTCGGGTTTTTGCTACCGGACAGTTCAAACGCTGCCCCGTGGACCTGCTGCGCAGCAACCGTGCCGGCAGAAAGTTCATCTGCGGTGAACCGATGAAGCCGGCAACGAAACGGTTGGCCGGGCGACGATAGGGCTACAGCGGTGCCCCACCCATTCCATGTGAAGAAAATAGTGCATGCTTTATTCCGAGCAGCCCTTCCATCGACGTTGGCGGCGGAATGCCCCGGCCGTTCATCGCTGACGATGGTCGAGAGCCTCACCATTCTCTCCGGATCATTCGACTGGTTGAATTGGCCCTGGCGCCCAAGGCAATACCCGGGCCGCGCTTCCATGCGTCCAATGGCTGTGTCGCTCAACCCGTCTGGGCAAAGCCACAATCTCGCCACATTTCCTGGCCTGGATTTCCCGATTTACTTGCCATGATATGCGCACAAAGGCACCGCTTGGCGTGGCAGCCTGGACAGTACCGCGAAGATCGGAATTGACGAAGAGCACTCGGGGACATCATGAAGCAAAAACTGCTGTTGAAACTGCTGATTATCTTTTTGTTGGTGATCGGGCTGACCATTCCCAATCTGATGATCCGGGACCTGGTCACGGAACGCAGCACCTATCGCTTCGAGGCGAAACAGGGTATCGCGGCGAGTTGGACCAGTGAGCAAACGCTTTTTGGTCCAATCCTGGTCGTGCCTTACGAGGAGCGTACCGAGCGCAAGGTATGGAATGCCAATAAGGATCATTACCGCCTGGTCGAGCAGGTCAATAAAAAACAATTGTTCGTATTGCCGACGGTGTTGAAGATTAATGCCGGGATACGTACCGAGGAACGGCGGCGTGGCATCTATGCGATACCGGTTTACGAATCGTCGATGGATCTGCGAGGCAGCTTCGACAACAAGGCGCTTCTGACGCTGGTCCAAGACAAGGCGGTGTCAGTGGCCTGGGAAAGGATTTTCGTGTCCGTGCCGGTCAGCGACATACGCGGCATTACGGTGCAACCGGTTTTGGATTGGAAAGACACGTCAGCCGAGTTTGTTTCCGGCGCCGGACTGGAAAAACTCGGCAACGGTATGCATGCATTCGTCGATGGTTTAAATACATCGGAGCCCACACAATTCGCGTTCAGCTTCTCGGTGCAACTGCACGGCATGGAACGCCTGCAGTTTGCGCCGGTCGGCAAGAGTACCCAGGTAAGCGTCGTATCGTCGTGGCCGCACCCGAGCTTCCTCGGTCGTTATCTGCCGACGGAGCGGCAAATCGACGATGAAGGCTTTACCGCCACCTGGCGCGTGGCCTCGTTCTCCAGTGACATGGATCGTATCGGCGCGCGATGTCAGGTCGGCGACTGCGAACTCTTTTTCGAGAACACCTTCGGGGTGGCGCTGATTCAACCGGTGGACATCTACCAGCAGGCCGAGCGGTCGGTGAAATACGCGATCCTGATCATTACATTGACCTTTGTGGCTTTCTTTCTATTCGAGGTGATGCGTGCGATTCCGCTGCATCCGATGCAGTACCTGTTGGTGGGCTGCTCGCTGACGGTCTTTTATCTGCTTTTGCTCTCGTTGTCCGAGCACATCGCCTTTGGTTGGGCATATCTGATCGCATCCTTGGCCAACTCGGTATTGGTCGGAGCCTACGTCAGCGCGGTAATGAATAGTCGTTTCCATGCGTTGGTATTGACCGGCTCGTTGCTGATGCTTTACGGCATGTTGTATTTGATCCTGCGCTCGGAGGACAACGCTTTGCTGATGGGCAGTTTGCTGATCTTCGCGGTGTTGGCATTCGTGATGCTGCTGACGCGTGATCTCGATTGGTACCGGGTGTCGGAGCAGGTGGCCAGGCATGCGGAGCATAAGCCCGGTCGTGACAGTTTGTCGGTCACCAGTCCGGTCGAAACCGGGTAATGATCGCGGGCAGCGATGTTGATAGGCGCGGCGTCCTTTCGGTCAGGGAGGGGGCAACTCCTTTGACAAGTGCGGGACGGATGCCGCGCAACGGGTTTCGATCGAGGTCTTTACGACTTTTTCTTGCGGCCTGTATAGGCGCGTTGTAAGGCGAAGAAAAGCGTCCAGTAACTCAGATAGGTTGCCGTTCCAAGGCTCACCAGATGCATTAGCTCGTTCGCGCCCGATTTTGGTTGCTCAGGGTCGTTAGAGACCATTCCAAAGGTCGCTTTATTGTTCATTTCACCATGCTCCAGGAACCTTCTTCGGAGATACGAGGCAAGCGACGTTTATCTGCTTCCTCTATCCAGTAAGGCGGCACAAACAGGCGATTTCTGAAGACGTCTGTTACTCGCCGGTTGACAAGGGCGAGCCTGGGCCGTGCGATGTGACCGGTCGATCTTTGTCGCTTGCCCTCAATAGCCGGGCTGGCCGCCAGAAACACCGACGAGTTCTGCAGCATTCTGAAAGGCAATCCGACTGGCCACGTCAACGGGGAGTTGGGCGAGCCAGCCTCGTGTTTCGTTGACCAGATCGTTAAGTTCAGCCCAGCGACTCGCAATATAGGTATCCATGCCGACCAGAATGCGGTCGGGATGCGTCATGAAGAGCTGTCGCCAGTCGTCCGTTAGCGTTCCGCCCGGTGCGATATCGTTCCGGAACGAGAGTTCGATCAGTAGCTTGGGATAACGCGCGAGTAACTCACCCAGTCTCGAAACCGGTACGTCAAAGCCGGCATGAGCCCAGATGACGGTCAGATCCGGTGCGTGTTCGACCATGCGGACGATGGCGTCTTCATCGGCGTGAGCATGCAGAAAAAGATCGCGCTCGACGGCGAGGTCGATCATTTCGGCCATTACCGGTGTCGAGGCGTTGGCACCAAAGACGTGGAATTCCCCGATGCCGCGGTAAGGAAAGGCCTCCAGGTGTTTTCGCAGGCGCTGAACCAGACCTGGGTCGGCAAACCAGGTACGTCGGTCGGCCGAACTGAGATAAGGCCGTAGCAGCGGAACAATGCGTGCCGGATCAAGCGCGAACAAACGCTCGGTCCCCTCGGTTGGTGTGCTCGAAACGAGAGCACGCTCGATGCCCGCAGCACGCAGACGTTCGATCGCATTTTCCGGCTCAATTACATCCCATACGTCCTGGTTGTAATGGATATGGCCGCCGAAAAGCGGTAGCTCGCCCTGATGTGTTGCAGGCTTTACAACCGCGCTATAGAGGATCAGTACTGCAAGTACGGCGATCCACCATGCTTGTTGACGAACGACGGCGAAGCGGCGGTAAGAATACGAAAAAGCGGCGATGGACATGCGGGTCTCCTGTGTGGCTTCGGCGGTGTTCGTGATCCCGATCTCATGGCGTGTCGCAATCCATGACTGCGCGGATGGCGGTCTCGTTCAGTTCGCGACCTGACCCGTGATCTATACTGATTCATTACACCGGGCCTCGGCGGGGGACACCCATGAGTGGCGCTGGTGCTGAACAAACATCCGCCAAACGGACATTCGTATCATACGCCTCGGAGGACCGCGCTCGGGTAACGGGGCTGGCGCCGCTGCTGCGGGCGCTGGGCCACGAGGTGTTTTTCGATCAGCGTTCTCTCCTCCCGGGTCAGCATTGGGAGCAGCGTATCGACGATGCGCTGAACAACGCCGAAGCACCGCTCGTATTCTGGACACGTCATGCGGCACGTTCGAAGTGGGTGCTTTATGAGTACGCACGCTTCTCCGTGCTGCATCCTGATGCCGTACTCACCGCGTTACTGGGTAACGTAGACCTTGGAAGCATCCAACGGTATTTCTAGCGGAAAACGTCTGAAGCCGTACTCGATTGCGGAGGCTGCAGCCGAGTTGGCCGCACTTACATCCCGGCATGCATATCACTTAGCATACGGCTTATGTCCGATATCTTCATTAGCTATGCGCACGAAGACAGGGATCGTGCGCAGACTCTGGCGAAGCGCCTGCGGGAGGCCGGCTGGTCGGTTTGGTGGGATCCCGAGTTGCGAGCCGGTGAACACTTTGCCGAGGTGATCGAAGAGGTGTTGCAGCAAGTGCACGCCGTGATCGTGCTTTGGTCCGAGCATTCGGTGGCGTCGCGGTGGGTCAAGGCGGAGGCGAACGAAGGTCTCAGGCAAGACAAACTGATACCGCTTTCGCTCGATACGGCAGAGCCTCCACTGATCTTCAGACCCATTCACACCGGGCAGCTTGTGCATTGGAACGGTGCCGCCGATGTGCCGGAGTTCCGTAAGTTGCTCAGCGATATCCAAGATCGTGTGAGCGGTGCGCCTGAGCCGCACGCAAAAATCGCAAGCGACAAGAAGACCGATAACCCGTCAGGAGCCGCCGTCGGTAAATCGACAGCAAGCCGCTTATTGGTGGTGTCTGGTGTCGTTTGCGCCACGTTTGTGGTTTTCGATTTTCCTGGGCTTATTGTCGATGGCCTGATGACCGGCTTGGGGCCATTGACGAGCGGAATGCCTGCGTGGCTCGTTCAAACATTCCTTTTGTTACCGGTCGTGGTGGGCTTGACGTTGTTACGCAAGCGCTTATGGCCGTTCGCGGGAAAGCCGCCCGTGGCCCTGGCGATCGCTCTGGTACTCCTCGCGACCGGCGTTGTCGTGTTGTATCACTGGGTCGACCACGCGATCTGGTCGATGGATCATTTGAATGGCCGGATGAGCGCCGGCCGACTCGATGGCGTTCGCGTGTCGGCCTTGGATCATCGGCATCGGCAGATGTCGTTGGGTAGCGTTCCGGTCGATACACAAAGCGGCGATTTCAGCCTGCGTTACGAACCTGAATTTGCCGCGAGACCGGTCTATCTTTTGGTGGAGAAACCCGGTTGTCGAAGTTTGACTTATCCGATCAGTCGGACCCAATGGAAGTCGCTCGCTGAGATCGTGGTTGAATTTTCGTGTGAGGCCGATTCATGACACGCGTGCTCGCTTGGCTGATTGTGCTCTGGATGACGCAACAGGGCGTTGCCTTGGGCGCCGCCACCGTTGCCGGCAGGGTTGTCGATGCCGCATCGGGTGACGGGCTGGCGGGGGTTGCGCTGCGGATAGAGGTCAGCGGTAGCGCGTGGGATTCTCCCGCGCCGACCGGACCGGGCGGCGGCTTCTCGCTGGATCTGACGTCGGCCTTTCCGGCGGATGCCCTCGATACGGATGCTTTGTTTATCAGTCTGAGTAAACCGGGTTTTCGGCCGGTCACGCGCATCATGCGTGCCCAGCGGCGAGGGGCCTTGACTTTTACACGGCTCGAATTGCCGCTGACGCGGGTGGCGGGTGGCGGTGGTTTGGCTCCGGACGAGCGCGCGGCTCTCGCGCCGTTCAAAAGCGTCGACGGAAGAACCTTGTTTTTGTTGCCGTACGAGCTGGATTCCGAGGCGGCGGCGAACAGTCTCAATCGACGCCTGCCGTTTCATCTGAAACGCGGCATCAATACCCATCTCCAAAGCCTGCAGGTGGACAATCCGCCCGAAGCGATCGGTATCGAAAGGATGCCGGTCAAGGTCAGTGCGACGAATACCGAGAAAGTGCGTGACTACGGTGTCGCATTGAATGCGCTGGCCGTCGTGAGCGGTCAGGGCGGCATCGCAGAAGGTACGACGGTCGAGGTCGCTTCCGAATACCTGATTATTCCGGATTTGCCCGGTGTTCAGCTGCGGAGTTTTTACGTCGACGACCGTTTCCCCGAGAACACGCTGCGGTCCGGCAAGTTGTTCGAACGTCTGCAGGCGCTTTGGGGCGGGAATACGGTATTGGCCGTCGCGGTACTCGATATCAACCAGGCGGTTGCGGCCCGGCCCAAAGATACGGCGGCCCTGAAGCGGACCCGGGCCTACCTGCTTGCGCAAAGACGGCAGTTGGGGCCGGCCGACGGAGCGGTCGTGGCACAGATCAATGCCCTGTTGGCACGGATCGACGAGGAAGTCGCGCCATGAGATCGCTGATTGCGCTTTGTTTCAACGCCACATTTTTCATCTGGTGTGCTTCGGCATATGCCGGAGGGCAGGTCATGGCGGAATTCAAGGACGAACGGCATCGCACACCGGAGATCTTGGCGCATGTCCCTCTGAAGGCGGTGGTTGCGGAGTTTCTCGATCCGCTGGATACCGGCCTGGGCAAGTCGTTCGGTTATTTGTTGTGGCGGGAAACCTTGACGGCGATCAGCGACCAATCCGGTGCCGGGGTGATTGTTGCCGAGGCGCCGCCGGAGGAACGGTTGGTCGATATGTTGCGGCGTGACTACCACAAGGCCGCCTTGCGTATCGCACGTCACCAGCGTGCCCGTATGGCGCTTTGGGGGGCCGTTGAAGTCGATGCCGGAGAGATTTTCGTCAATACCTATCTCAGTGTTTTGACTGAACAGGCCCAGGGTGATCTGCGTTTCGCGCTCGACAAACGGCTTCGTGGCAGGCCCTCAGCGAGAGAACGCCTGTCCGCCGGTGTGGACGATTCGGTGACGCTCGAAGCGCCGATTTCCCGAACCCGCTTCAATTTCTCGATGCAGACGCGGTCGCTCCGGACGCTTTTCAAACGTCCTGTCATCACCAAGCGGCCGGTGGTTATCCGGGCCGGTAGTTCAAAGGAATCGTCGGTTCTGGGGCGTACCTCCCCGGATCAGGTCCTGCAGGCGGTCGATATGGTCGGCGGCTGGTTCAAGGTGCGACTCGATGATGGCGGAACCGGGTTTATCTCGGCGGGAATCGATAGTGCCTTGACGCTTCCGCCGAGGACGGTGCTGGCCAATCGGGAAAACATCAATCTGCGCGCCGGTCCCGGTACGGATCACGAACGTCTGAGGAGAACAGACCTGAAAGGCAGCTACCCGGTGTTGGACATGCGTTATCGACCGGGCAAGGGGTTGTGGTATCGGCTCGATATCGATGGGCGGCCGGGTTGGGTCGCGGCATTCTTGGTCAAGCCCAGGTTCTCGGTGCCGGCGGTCCATTTCTTGGCGGGCCTATATCGCTACTATGCCGGTCGGTACGACGATGCGGCGTCCGAGTTTCAGCGTTTTATTGCCGATTCCGGTCGATCCGCAAACAATGCCAACCTCGCCACCGCGTATCAGTTGCTCGGTGCGAGCCGTCTGCTGAGCAATCCGGCCAATGCCGGATATGCGGCTTTCAGTCGCGCCGTCGAGCTGACGCCATACGATCCGGATGCCTATTTGCTGCGTGGTGTCGCGGCATTCGGTACCCGCCAAACGCGTGCGGGACTCAAAGACCTCGACCGTGCATTAGTACTCGACAAACAATATCGCCCCGCTCGTTCGCTTGCACGGTCGGTCCGGACCATCGCTCACCGGCGTGATGACGTCTTCATGGAGCAGTTGACCAACTTGCCGACGTATAAGCGTGATGTCGATCGGGTGTTCAAAAAGCACGATCTTCAACGGTCGTTGAGAAGAACTTTCGACCTGGAACGCTAGCCCGCATAGTGCACAAAACCGAACAGCACAACAGGTCTCCGCGCCATCGTGGGCAAATCGACGTACGAATGTTCGATGGCCGGGGTTTGTCGATCATACCGGTCCCGCCTTCGTACAACATGCGGGCTAGCTGCCATTGGGCGGCAGCAACCTGACGTTCTCGTCGGCCTGCGAGATCATCAAAGTGCGTAGCTCATCGGCGGGTATGGGTCTGCCGAGCAGATAACCCTGGGCGTACTGGCAACCGACAGCGCGCACGAACGTTTCCTGTTGAGCGGTTTCAATGCCTTCGGCGACAACGTCCATATGCATACTCTTCGCCAGTTCGACCATGCTTCGCAGGATGGCATCGGCTGTCTTATCGATATGGATATCTTTGATGAAGCTTTGGTCGATCTTGAGCGTCTTGGCCGGGAAACTGCGCAGATAGGCCATCGAGGAATAACCGGTGCCGAAATCGTCTATGGCCAGCTGAATGCCGAGTCGGCGCAATTGCTCCAGCAGTTCCCGGGTGTGGGCGGAATCTTCGAGCAGGGCCGATTCGGTGAGCTCCAGTTCGAGTTCGCCCTCGGCGATGAGATATTCCGCGATGTTTGCCGATATGATCCGGACCAGGTCCTTACGTCGGAACAACATCGCCGAGATGTTGACTGCCAGTTTGCCCGGTTTGAGGCCTTCATCCCGCCAGCGGCGATATTGTCTGCAGGCGGCTTCGAGGACCCATATGTCGATCTTGTCGATCAGTCCCGACGTCTCCGCTATCGGAATGAATGCGCCGGGTTGCAGCAGCCCTTCTTTGGGGTGCCGCCAGCGTACCAGGGCCTCCATGCCGGCCAGTTTGCCGTTCGCCATGTCCCATTGTGGTTGATAGTGAATGCACAGTTGATCCTGTTCGATGGCAGTGCGCAAGTCGTTCTCGATGCGTAACTGTCGTTTCACCCTTTCGTTGATTTCTTTCGAATGAAAGCGAAAGATGCCCTTGCCGGTTGCCTTTGCTTCGAACATGGCGTGATCGGCATTCAGCAGCAACTCGTCGGCTTCGAGGCCATCCTGAGGGTGGATTGCGATACCGATACTCGCCGATAAAAATGCCGTATTGCCGTTGAAACCGAACGGTGTTGATAGCTCCTTCAGGATGGTTTTCGAGACGGCCGTGGCAGCCGCCATGGCATTTTCCTGATCGTCGATATCGGACAGGATCACGGTGAATTCATCGCCACCGAGGCGCGCGACCGAGTCGTCCGAACGCACGCTCTTGCGCAGACGTTGAGCGGCAAGACGCAGTACCTGGTCGCCGGCGCCGTGGCCGAGCCGATCGTTGACCGACTTGAACTTGTCCAGATCGATAACCAACAGTACGACAAAGACGGTTTTGCGTTTTGCGTGTGCGAGCGCCTGTTCCAGGCGATCGAGGAACAGCGTGCGGTTCGGCAGTTCGGTCAGTCCGTCGAAATGGGCCAGGTAGTTGAGCTTGGCTTGGGCCTGCCGAATCTCTGTGTTGGCCTGTTCGATGGCGATGACATGTCGCTGGCGTTGTCTCTCCAAGCGACCCAGGATATAGGCTGTCATCAGCGAGATGCCGAACGACAACGCGATCATTAGAATGGCGGTACGCCTGAAGTCGTGCAGGTCGTTGCGGATTCTTGCATGCAGATGCGTTTCGACTTGATCGGCGTCTTCCATGAAGTCGGCGAACACCATGTCGAATTCCTGGTCGATTTTCGAGCCCGGTGCCGATCCCTGAAGGTTGGCGTAACGTTCGCGAGCGATGGTCTCGAATTCGCGCAGCGCAGTGCGCACGGATTCGATTTGGGTACGCAATGCGGGGTCTTTCAAGGGGCGATAGACACCTTCTTCGTTTTCGCCGCCCGTCAACATCGCCGAGGCGTACCAGTCGGCCAATTCCAGGTATGACCAGACGTTCGCGATGTCTTCGTTACTGTCCCCGGACAGGATTTCTTCGAACCACAAGTGTCCGAGGGTCGCGTTGATCTTGATCTCCATAGCCGCGTCGATCAGCGGCGAGTGGCGTGACGCCATGCGTTCGCCGGTGTAGACGAGGAAAACCGTTACCGCCAGGGACAACAGCATCACAAGCAGGAATCCGGCCAGAAGATAATTGCTCTTGAATGCGTTCAAGGTAACTTCCGTGTGTCGATAAGCAGGTTCGAGAACGGTAGCTTGTGTCGACGTTTTCACGAGCTGGTGAAAAATATCGCCAACTACTTATATAAATGCTAATCGCCTTGAGATGTCTTTTACTTGACCTAGGTTAAAAACTGATATTTGTCGCCTACGAATTGGGCGGTACGGGACCCCGATGTTCGAAGAAAAGGGGCCCGTCAGACGCTTACCGCCATCCGTTTGAAACCCCGGGGTGCAAGATGGTCGTAACATAACCAACAGATACCCACTGAACGGTGCCGGTATGCCAAGACACGAGAGAATAGAGAGGTTCGCCAAACAAGTGCTTGGTTGTGCTTGTCCGGACGAGGTTTTTCAGCACATCGACTACAGTGAGACGGCCGGTGATGCCGGCCCGCTGAGAAAGATCACCATTGGCGAGCGGCTTCTGGTGTACCTCGCAGACTTCGACCGGACATCGTCCGTTGAACATCTGGTAAAGACGGCGCTTCGCGAAGGCGTCGCGGAACGTAACGAAAGGGGCTTCAACCGGTTCAGGTTGGTGTTGCTGACCGCTGGTCCGCAGGTATCCGATGACGCTTGGCAGGCGATGCTGCGGGCCTGTCCGGAGTGGGATGACAAGGTCCACCTGCATATCGTCGATGTAAAAGACGCCATGGGGCTTTGACCGATACGATGTGTCGCCCATGGGCGCGTACCGCTGTCATTTCGATAGCCAGGTCGTAACGAGGCTTTCGAGTGCCAGGCCGTTTTCGACAAAGTGTCGTTCATTCGCAAGCAATTGATCACGGGTTTGCACATAGGGCGCGTCGACCAGCTCATCGGCAGCGTGAGCGACCAAGCCCGCGACCGCGTCCCGCGTCATCTCGAAGTGAAACTGCAGGCCTACGATGTTTCTACCGGCGACGAACCCTTGGTTGCGACAGGCCTCCGAGTGATAAAGCGGCACGGCATCGTCCGGCAAATCGAAGGTGTCACCGTGCCAATGAAATACGGTCAACTGATCGGGCAGCGCCTGCCCGATCGCCGTACGGTCGGCCTCGGGGCGTTTGCTGATCGGAAACCAGCCGATTTCGGGCTCCGGGTTTTTGCCGACCTTGGCACCGAGTGCGCTGGCGATGAGTTGTGCCCCCAGACAGATACCCAGTAGCGGGATATCGCGGTCGATGACATCACGCAGGAAATGTTTCTCGTTGCCGAGCCAGGGGTGAGCCTGACCATCGTCGACACCCATCGGGCCGCCCATCACGATAACGGCGTCCGTTTCGTCCGCGGACGGAAGCCTGTCACCGGCAAACAGCCGGACAGATACGACATCGCTGCCAAGGCGGTCCAATACCGGTCCAATCGCGGCCAGGCCCTCGAAGGGCACATGCTGCAGTGCATGAATTCGCATCAGTCTTCCAGTCAGTTATGAGACAAGGTGTTCGTGTCTTACAGGATGAACCCGCGTGACGACACGCCTCGTCTGCGGGCCCATGGCATGCAGCCGGGCGAGCGGTATGTCCCGTATCGCTTAAATGGCCTCAACCCCGCCATTCACTGAAAACGAAATCTCGATCTTTTTGCTGAGCGTGACAGGCATGGCAAGACACGCCGTCATCCGATACCAAGCGTTCGGTACGGCTGTTCTTCGACCAGGCCTCGTAACCCCAGCCGTTGGTCTTGGGAAATCGTTGCCTGTCTTTCACCATCATGCCGATCAACACCCGGTCGCCTTCGACCGATGCCTTGTCGGCATCATGACTTTGTAGTTGGTCGAATACCAGTTTGGAGCCATCGTCGAATTGCCCGTTTTTCAATCCCGCGAGCGCTTTTTCATTAGCGTAAACGTGGTGGATGCCGAGAAAGGGTGTTTCGAGCGGATGGCCCTTATGGATCGTCATCGACTTAACGTGGGCCCACAGGCGGTAGCCGTCCGGATAATCTATGGCATCCGCAATGGCCGCGGTACCGTTCAGCGCGATGGCCAGGCCCAACAGGCAGGTTGTGAGTGTTGTCTTCATGGTCGCTTCTCCAGTGGTGAGAGGTGTTCAATAGAAGGGGCTCGGGCAGCCTTCCATCTGCAGGATGAAATAGCTGTCGCGCGCGATACGGCTTTCTATCTCGGGGCTGGCAGCGCTTTCGGAATGACAAAAGCGACATAGCTCGAGTGAAACCCGAGTATCCGATATACCTATGCCGTTCAGCCATTGCACGGCGTAGCTGCGGGGATCCTGGGCATGTCCCTTGGGTATGAGTACATCGAAATGCATGAGGGTGCCGTCTGCCGTACGGGCATAGGTGTCGTAAACATCGAGTTGCATCAGCCGTCTCCGGATTTTTAGTTTCGACTCGAAACTAAAAGGATTTAAGCAGTCCGGTGTGGGGCTGTCAAGAAAGTTTCGATACGAAACTAAATGTCGTCTATGCTTGACCAGGAGCGAACAAAACCGGATGCGGCAATGAGCGCTGAATCGATTCACAACACCTTGGAAAGATTGTGCAACCTACTGCGGGTCGAGGCGCGAGAGGCGGGTGCAGCGGCTGGGTTGCTGCCGATTCAGTTCGAGGCTCTGCACTATCTGGTGCAGTGCAACCGATACTCAAATACGGTCCAGGGTGTCAGCGAGTTTCTCGGCCAGACCAAAGGCACCGTATCCAAGACCGTCGCCGTGTTGGAAGATCGCGGGCTCATCGAACGCATAGCCGACTCCGAGGATCGGCGCGTGGTACACCTGATTGCTACCGTTGCGGGAAAACGGATGCTGAAAAAGGTGGTGCCGGCAGGTTTTTTGCTCAAGGCGCTTGCTGTATCGAAGGGGAGACAGGTCGAAGTGCTGGATCGCGCGCTAAAGGATTTGCTGCTGGCCGCTCAACGGGTCAGGGCCAGCAAGAGTTTCGGTGCATGTAAGAGCTGCCGTTTCAATGAACAGGCGGACGGGCGCTTCAAATGCGGTCTGACCGGGGAGGCACTGGCTGCCAGGGAGACCGAAATGATCTGTCGTGAACACGAATACCCGGTTTCCGCGGTCTGAGTGCCGAATGGTTTCCCCGGATGGGGCGTCTGGCATTTGGCGGCTAACTGACTCGTCTCTCTCGATGTTTTGGGACACTCCCTGCCATGCCGTATCGTTTTCGGATTGAAGAATAGTCCTGGGAATTAATCTCTATCTGCCGCGTTGTCGTCACATCAAGTCATTGTCGCGAGTGCCGTGCCGAAGATTACCCGATCCATATCATCAAGATCGATTGTAGCTTCGTGAATAAAATCGGAGAAAACGATCGCATGCGTCATATCGTTTCCGCTCGTTTCCGCGATTGTCCAACTGGCGAACTCGTTGAATATTAAAGTTGTGGCGGAGGGCGTGGAGACAGCCGAACAGGGCGTCTTGCTCAAAGCAATGGGATGCGACGAAGCACAGGGTTACTATTTCGGTAAACCCTTGTCACCGGAAGAATACACCGAACTACTGCCGGTCCACCGTTCGCCTAATTGTTTGCCGTTTCGCAAGTAGTCGGATTTGAAGCGATCCGCTGATTTTTGACGATGCCCAGTCCGATCGGGATCTCGCGTACTCCTCAGATAGCGCGTCGAGCCAATTGGTCGCGGATATGTTCGCCGGTACGGATAGCCAGAGCCTGTATGGTCAATGACGGTGCCTCTCCGCCGCCACTGCTGGGAAACACGCTGGCATCCGCGATAAAGAGGTTCTTCCAGCGGTGACTACGTCCCCAGCGATCGACCACGGAGTCTTCCGGCGAGTCCCCCATACGACAGGTTCCGAATACATGCGAGGCGACAAATTGGTCATAAGTGCCAATCTCCTCGACGATTGTATCGATTCCGGCTTCATCGCTTACCTGGCGGCAGAGTCCCTGCATAAACGTGAGCCGTTTGGTCGTTGTATCATCGACGTAGCTGTTGATGCGCGGTAATGGTTGCCCAAACAAGTCCTTTTCTTCAGGATCAAGATCGATGTAACTCGAATCGTTCGGCAGGAAGGCACCGCCGGATTGTATGGTGATTGCGCGACCGAACTGTTCGCGCATGGCCTGTTTATGCTGTCGTCCCCAGCCGTCGACCACTCGGTGCGCATAGGCCACCGGTCCGACGAGATATGATTGCGGTGTTGCTACGGTAAGGGTGCAGCCGCCCGGTGCCCCCGGGATCGAGTGCGGTGCATTGAAGTCCCAGCATACCGTGTCGACGGGCAGGCCGCGGTGGCTGCCGAGGTTTTCTTTATGTAAACCGCTTAACTGCCACAGTACGGTTTCCATGAAGTTTTTGCCGACCTGGCCTGATTCATTGGCGATAGACGACAGCAACAACAGCCTCGGGGTTTCGAGCGCGCCGCATGCGGCGACGAACACTCGGGCCGATATCTCATGTGTCAAACCCGCGGTGTTTCTGACCGTGACGGAACGAACTTCGTCGTTCTTACCGGCATGTATTTCGGTAACGGTGTTAAAGGTTTCTATTCTGCAGTTGCCCGTTGCCAAGGCCGAGCGGATGAATGTGACGTCGACGCTACCCTTGTCGCCCCTCGGACAGCCCCGGTTGCAATTTGCGCAATAGTTGCAAGGGGGGCGGTTCCGATATGCACGAGAAAGAATCCCCAAGCTATTCGCTTGCCAGTTGAACGTGCTGTCGCGCGTAACGGCCCGGCTGGCGTAGCTCAGCGCATGCGGCGGTAATGGAAAGGGCTCGCTGCGCCAGCGCGCACCCTGGTTATCGGGGCCTGCCACACCGATCAGTTTTTCTGCTTTTACGTAATAAGGCTCGAGTTCCGCATAGCTGATTGGCCAGTCTGCGGCGACGCCATGTCTTGAATACATGTTCATGGCATCCGGGTGGAGTCTGTGGGCTTCGCCCGAGTAATGGAGCGTCGAACCCCCGACACCTCGGACGTGCATGTACTGGCCTGCCAGGCGTTTGCTACCCGTGTTGGCCAAACCGTGCCGAAGACTCCGGCTCAGCAGGTGTTCGAGTTTGGGGTCGAGGTTCTGAAGTTCCGCGAAGGTGTAGCGGGGGTGATCGGGTTGATCCGGGAAGTCGCGCAGTTCCCAATCATCTGTTGAGAGGGGGTAGTCGTATTGAGGCAAAAACTCGGGACCGGATTCCAGGATCACGACCTTTACACCCGCGTTGGCCAGGGTCCAGGCGACGGCACCGCCGCCCGCGCCCGAGCCGACCACGACAACCTCAGGCTCGAAGTCTTGCATAAGGCCTACGTCTTTTCCGGTGCGCTGCTGTAGTTGAAATAGCCGACCGGTTGCGGTGGGTGCAGTTGTCCGAATGAACTCCATGTATCGGGGTGGCTGTAATAGAGTTCCATCGCCCAATCACGCATTTCCCTAAAGAACTTCCGTTGAACCGAGGCGTGGTCGGCTTTTTCGGCCAGACTGATGATGTCGACGCGTTGCGGTTCTTCAAGGTCGATGAAATTTTTCGTATGCATTTGATGCGCTGTGCGGTCCAGCCATTTCAGGCCCTCTGAATAAAGCGCCTTTAAAGAAGCTGAGCGGTTGATGGTATCGAGCATTTTTTTTGCCACACCGAGTTCGCTGGCGGCGGGTGATTCGTCGTCTGCCGGGATCAACGTATCCACGAATACGGTAAACAATGCGTGCGGGCCGTTGGGCCTATGCGGCGTTTTTCCTTCGACGGTCGAAACGGCTGCGCGGCCGACACCGGCGGTCAGGAACTGTGCGACACACAGGATTTTCAGTACAGATCGTCTTTGCATGATTTGCGTTTTCGAGGATCGAAGAAGTACCCCATCAAGCATACCAGCGAGTGATATCGATGCTGCCGCAAAAAGCGGTGGACAATTCTTTGGCGTCAGGCTTCATGACCTTGAATAGGCGTCAGTTTTTTTTACAGTTTCGGTTTTGCCTTACACATAATCTTCGATAACTACATGTTTAGTCACGTTTAAATTTTTATGGTACGTATTTCGCATCAGATCGGTCTCCCTTGGGAAGCAAGTTTACGGAAATCGGGAAATACAATGAAAAAGTTCTCAAAAAATGCATTGGCAATGGCAAGTGTGCTGTTTGTCGCGCCCAGCTTGGTCCACGCCGGAATAGCCTTCAATGGTTGGGAGCGCGATTCACGCGTCACCGACAGTGTGACGGATAGCGCCGGCACCTTCAGTTACGAGTACACCGTAATCAACACCTCTTTTCGCTGTAACGTCAATCCTACTAACCCGGAGTGCGAAAACGAGTTTGATGGCGAAGTGTTTGCCGAGCCGATCATCATCGACTGGGAATTGCCCTATTTTGACGATGCAGCGAT
Source organism: Chromatiales bacterium (assembly GCA_028280505.1). Lineage (GTDB taxonomy): Bacteria > Pseudomonadota > Gammaproteobacteria > Chromatiales > Chromatiaceae > Thiosocius. Next base: position 46,065 of record JANQLO010000018.1, read on the forward strand.
TTCCAACATCCGCTCCCCGGTTGGCTGGACGTACAGCATCGAAACCATCGGCGTGCCCAATTTCGCAACCGGTTGGGCCGGGGTGGCCGAGTGGCAGACTCCTGGCGATCCCTTCAACAATCTCGGTGATGCGTTCAATAACGTCGAGAAAGTGTTGCATTGGTACGTCGAAAACACCGACGCATGTTTTCCGGGTGGAGACATAGCATTAAGTTCCGTGTCTGCCGATCCCGCATGTGCTGGAATCATCTCAGATGCATCGCGTCTCGACCCGAGTAATTACCATCAGGACCGTCTGAGCGGGTTTGGTTTTGATTCGATCTATGACAAAACCGATGCGCCCTATCAGGCGTCTTGGCTGTTATTACCGGTGCGCACCGGTGATCCCGCATTCCCGTTGGGTGGTTTCCCCAATTCCCCAACCGTAGCCGGCACGCAGCAGGTGCCGCTGCCTGCTCCATTGGCGTTGCTGGGGCTTGGTATCCTGGGCTTGGCTTACTCCCGCAAGTTCAAATAACCCAGCGTTAATGCGCCAAGGAGGGCGAAAAGAAACCCCGTCATGGTCTTATTAGCCTGGCGGGGTTTTTCGTTTTAAGGCGATATACACGCTTGTTTTGTCCGTGCACACTCGTGGTGGCGCATACCGGTTACAGCCGGCCCAAAGCGGATGACTTGTCCCGAGTCGGCAGGATAGACGGGTGTATCAGCCATCATGTTGATTTTCACAGTTTGAACTGCCCGATCAGTTCTTGCGGGTTGTCCCCCCCTGTTCGCTGATGTGTTTGATGTGCTGACTATGCGTCGTCTTTTCAAAGAGCCTTGGCGGGTGGATAAGGCTTTCGCGACGTTGGTGAGTGATGCTGTGCTGGCAGCCATTTCGATCCGCATTCGGTGGATTGTTTCATCGGTATCTAAAGATGAAATTCTGCAAATCAGAGACAAATGGGACGAGCACGAAGGTGCCGGGTAGTGAATTGTACCCGTGCCGTCTGACGATTCTGATTTGTGGATCGTCAATAGTTTGAAGCGATTGTCTATATCGTAAGATTCAATTTCCGTAATTCCACGGTGGCCCTTACGCTGAAGATGTTGATTGACCTCGGCAGGGGGTAATTCGTCGTGGACATGAACGATAAATCTACCGCCAAGCGCATGGCCTACCTGATCGGCGGTCACTTGTTGCTCGGTCTGGGGTTTGTCGGCATGGTGCTGCCACTGATGCCGACCACGGTGTTTTGGATCGGTGCGGCCGCGTGTTATTCGCGGAGTTCGCCGGAACGGTTCAGGCGGCTTATCGGCCGCGGGCGTACCGGCCGGGTCATCCGGGATTTCCTGGACCATGGTGTTATCTCCACGCGTGGAAAATGGGCCGCAAGCCTGAGTATGTCGTTGTCCGCGGTGTTGTTATTGCTGCTGCCTTTGGGTGTCGTACCCACCGTGTTCGGTTTGCTCGGATTGGGGGTCGGGGCGGCCTATGTCATCAGCCGTCCGAGCAGTGTTCATCATGTCGAGGGTATTGCGCTCAGTCGTTTTCCGATTTCGCGCTAGGTCTGCATACCGTTCGCGTCGTTAGAAAACGCGCACGAGCGCATTGGCTGCCGAGCCTTTGCGGTGGCCGTTTTCTCGTGTCCGTTTGGTGTCTTGTGTGCCGCTTCGCGGCCGTTGGGGTCGATGGGGGAAGGTATCGAGTGTATGTTAGTTAAAAGCTATTGAAATATTTTTAATAAACAATTTTACCTATTGATATGTTCTCCCTATCCTCGTTGGTAAGAAGGGGTTATCGACAAGACTAAACGGGGAATTCGACCATGACAGCGCTGGTTCAGAGCATAAGAAGGTACGGCCGTCCCGCGTTCTTTGGGACACGGGGGGTCACCCGTCGCGCCCTGGTGGTCGCCGCGATGGTGGGAATGGTTTCGCTTGTCCCTCAGGGTTGGGAAGTGGCTTTTGATGCCATGAGCGAGGCTTATCTTGCGGTTGCGATTTTCGTTGCCGGCACCCTTGCCTTGGTGAGCTATGCCGAGCGTGGCCTGAAGATCGATCTCGGTGTCTGGCTGAGCGAGCATCGACGGTGGCAGGTACCCGTTGCGGCTTTGCTGGGCGCTTTTCCCGGTTGCGGCGGTGCGATCATCGCCGTTACCCAATACACCCGCGGTTATTTGAGTTTTGGCGCCGTTGTCGCGACGCTGATTGCCACCATGGGCGATGCGATGTTTCTGCTGCTCGCTCGCGAACCGCAGACCGCATTGAGTGTACTTGCCGTCAGCATGGTGGTCGCCGTCATCAGCGGTGCGATCGTCGACCGCCTGCATGGTGAAGACTTCTTGCGCCCCAAGACCGGAACCGCCGAGGCCCCCGTGTCGAATGTGCAATCCGATGAAGAGCGTGAGGCAGGCGGTTCGGAGTACCTGTGGCTTGCACTGATGGTCCCGGGCGCGGTCATCGGCGTACTCGCGGCTTTCCAGATCGAGGTCGATACCTATCTGGCATCGGTAACGAATTTTGAACTCGGGCACTGGCTGGGTGTTGCCGGCGCGATTCTGGCCCTGCTGATGTGGGCCGGCGCAGGAGAATCTCGGTTTGCGTGCAACAGCGGCGATCTGAGCTGTGATCGAGGGCGGCCGTCCACGCTGCACAAGGTTGTCGATACCACGAACTTCGTCACCAGCTGGGTCATCTTCGCCTTCGTGGGCTACGAATTGCTGGTCGCTGCAGGCGGTATCGATCTCGCGGGCGTGTTTTCCGTCTGGGCACCCGTCGTGCCGGCCATGGCGATCCTGGTGGGTTTTATCCCGGGGTGTGGTCCGCAGGTTTTGGTGACGTCGCTTTATCTGTCCGGTTCCTTGCCTCTGTCCGCGCAATTGGGTAACGCGATCGCGAACGACGGTGATGCTTTGTTTCCCGCCTTGGCCGTAGCGCCGAAGGCCGCTTTGGTTGCGACGCTGTACAGCGGCATCCCCGCGTTCATCGTCGCCTATGGCTGGTACCTGTGGGCTGAGATGGGGGCGATATGAATATCAGTGTGAGGATTGAACATGTTTGATAAACCGAAAAAATCTTTCGTTGTCATGATTCGTCATGCGCAAAGCGCGTGGAATCGTGCCGGCCGTTTCACTGGGTGGGCCGATCCGTCCTTGACCGAATTGGGGTGCGAAGAAGCCGGTAGCGCCGCCGCCTGTCTCGCTGCCGCGGGATTCCGTTTTGGTCATGTTTACAGCTCTCGCCTGCGGCGGGCGCGCGATACGGCCAAGATCATTCTTGAACGAACGGGGCAGGGACGTTTGCCAATTGTCGAGGATTGGCGACTGAACGAACGCCACTACGGTACATTGCAAGGTATGAACAAGACCGAGATGGCCGCCCGCGTCGGCGAGGCCCAGGTATGGCGTTGGCGACGGGGCTTTGAAGATGTGCCGCCGCCGATGGCTGTTAACGACCCCGCACACCCTCGCCATGATCCTCGCTGGGCCGATATCGATAATGAGCAACTGCCCTCTGGCGAGAGCCTGGCGGCGACACGTGATCGCGTGATCGGGTTCTGGAGGGAACGGATCGTGACGCATTTGAGCCACGCTTCACCGGTCTTGATTTCCAGCCATGGCAACACGCTGCGGGCATTGCTTATGGCACTCGACGATATGAGCATTGACGAAGTCGAGACCTTTGAGATTCCGACCGGAATACCCATTGTTTACGCCTTCTCTTCAGACGGTAGACCGATTGCTTGGCGTTACCTCGAAGGCGCTGCGCCACAGGCGGCGTGAAGCAAGGAGCGAAAGGGTCACAGCGTGAATGGGATAAACCGCTTTTTAGTTTGATGATTAACCGGGAGACATTGAGATGCACAGCATAGATATCGGCATTGCCGAACAAGATAGGGTCAAGATTGCCGAGGGTTTGAAACGCCTGTTGGCCGATTCCTACACACTGTATTTACAGTCACATAATTTCCACTGGAACGTTACGGGTCCACAGTTTCGGGAGCTGCACCTGATGTTCGAAGAGCACTACACTGAACTGGCAACCGCTGTGGATGATATTGCCGAACGTATTCGCACGCTGGGCGTGCCTGCACCCGGCACTTATAAAACCTTTGCGGAATTGAGTACGGTAGAAGAGGTGGAAGGTGTACCGGAGGCCGACGATATGGTCGAAATCCTACTGCGCGGTCACGAACGGGTGGTCAAGACATGCCGGGATGCACTGGCGCTTGCCCAGGACGGCGCGGATGAATCCTCCGCCGCATTGGTGTCGGATCGGATGCGTATCCATGAAAAGACGGCGTGGATGCTGCGGGCTCTGCATTGAGAAACGCCAGGCGATTGTTCAACGCATCGCGTAACGGCCCAGGCGTCGCTTACGAAACCCGGGCCGTTTGTTTCATTCTTCCATGCCCTGCCAGACGGGGGGCACGGTGCCTTTCGGTAGTTGCGAATGACAGGCGCCGCACGATTTGATCACATTGTTGATCGCCATGCGCATCAGTTCCTTGTTTTTATCGCGCTCGTAACGATGCGCAGCGCGTCCGGCCTTTACAATGGCCAGGTGGCTTTTGCGGGCGAGTTCGTCGAATTGTTCCTCGGTCAGTTTGACTTCGGCATCACTCTTGGCCATGTGTGCGAAGGCCTCGGCTGCATGCCATTCCATCGGCCCGATCATCCCGAAGGTGCGTTCCAGGGCCTCGGCATGGCGCGCCATGTTGTCGGCGTACTTCATGGTGTCGTTGTCCAGGATCATGCGCATGGACGTCACATGTGACCGTAGTACCGAGACGACCTGATCCAGGTAGGCTTTGTGGGCGGTTTTCTCCGCGTGATCGTCGGCTGTTGTCGGTGCCACGGACAAGACGCCAAGGGCCAGGCTGATGATGACCGTTCCCACCAATTGTGACTTTCCTTTGCTGCGCATCGTACTCACCTTTATGTTTTTCGAAGAAATCGGGGTTGTCGTTTACCGGCCTGCCATGCCGGAAAACATTATTATAAGTATGTAATTGGATAATGTTGAACGAAATCTACTCATGACAGGGTTTAAGGCGCGTCGGTGGAACGCTCGATCAGGCCTTGGTACGGGTTTTTATTCGGGGTGAAACCATTGGTTCAATGCAGGCAGTTAACGGACTCCCGGTCGGTACCGGGTGATTCGCCGATTGCCGAATGACCTACGAAAAACGTTGTGGTTTATCAAGAACGACAGAGCCCCGTGATTCGAAGAACCAAACAAAGCGGTCATCCAGAAGGGCGTCGGTGGATTGGTTTGTCGATTTGGGATCGGCGCCAAGGGCGCTACTGAGGGAGCCTGATGATCGCGCTTAGGCCGCCGGTGGGGAGGTTTTCCAAATGCAACTGCCCACCATGGGCGAGCACGATGGTTCGTGCCACGGCCAACCCCAGGCCCGTCCCGCCGGTGTCCCGATTGCGTGACGTTTCGACGCGATAGAAAGGCGCGAACACGGCATCGAGTTGTTCCGGTGGAATGCCGGGGCCCCGATCCTCGATGCGGATCTCCAATGTTCCGTCATTGGGCAGCAGCCGGACATGGGCCCGCCGGCCATATTTCAGTGCGTTGTCGATCAGGTTGTTCAGGGCCCGCTTGAGTGCAACCGGCCGACAGTTGACGGTCAGGTGGTCGGGGCCGGTGTAGTCGGTGTCATGGCCGAGATCGGCATGGTCGTCGACCATGCTTTGCAATAGTGCGGCCAGATCGGTCGCGCGCGAGGTCTCGTCGGCGGCATCGTCGCGCGCGAATCCCAATGTGGCCGACAGGATGGCCTCCATCTCACGCAGTGTCGCGAGGGTTCTGTCGCGTATTTCGGGATCCTCGATGTATTCGGTGCGCAAGCGCAGCGCGGTGATCGGTGTGCGTAGGTCATGTGCGATCGCGGCCAGCATCTGCGAGCGCTCGGTGATATGTCTGTGCAGACGACCCTGCATTTGGTTGAAGGCCCGAATGGTATGACGCACCTCGCGCGGGCCCTTCTCGGCCAGCGGTCGGTGCGATTGTTCGAGGCCGAAACGCTCGGCGGCCATGGCCAGTTGGGCCATAGGTCTTGCCATGCGCCTTGCGATGAACAGGCCGCTGAGGACGACCAGTGTCAGCAGCAACGCCAGTAGTTGCAGCGTCTTGCCCGCCCAGGGTGGCGGGTTCTCGAAGTGTTTGGTACGAAAGTTCAGCCAGGTGCCGTCCCAAAGACGGACAGCGATCGTGATGCATTTTAAGTTGTGCACCCGTGCGCGTGGGCGATGCGATTTTCCGGGAACGTCATCGCGCCGTGCCCGGTCGCTTCTTTTGTCGTCCAGGTTACGGAATTCGGCTTTTACCCGCACCGCCGATCGGTCGTCGAGGCTCAAGTCCCGGTTCAGTTTGCGTGCGATTTTGTGTTCCAGGGGGTGTCGTGGTAGGCGATCGACATGCGGCCTATCGCTCAAATCGATGCTGTCGCCTCTTTGTACGGCGTGACGGATGATGCGTTGGCGTTCACCGTCGTCGGCATCGCTGAGCACGCGTGTCAGGGTGCCGACGCGCTCCAGCAGATGGGAACGACTGCGTTCGTCGAAACGCTCGTTGCGTTCGTCGTGCAACAGGATCGCGCTGCCGATAATCAGCAACAGGGTCATGCCGATCAGCAGCGCCAGCGTGCGTCCCGCGAGCGTGTCAGGCCATGGACGCATCGTTGTGTTCCACTTTGGGGGCGAACATGTAACCGCCGCCGCGCACGGTTTTGATGATTTGCGGGTTGCGCGGCTCGTCGCCGAGTTTGCGCCGCAGTCGACTGACCAGGGTGTCGATCGCGCGGTCGAAAGCATGTGTATCGCGACCACGGGCCAGATCGAGTAACTGATCGCGGCTGAGCACGCGCCCCGGGCGGGTCGCGAATGCCATCAACAATGCAAATTCGGCCGTGCTCAGTGGTATCAGGGTTTGATCGGGGTCGATGAGTTCGCGCGCGCCTGGCAGGAGTGTCCAGCCGAGAAAGCGCAGGCGTTCCGGCATCTCGTGCGGCGAGCGTCGGTTGGCGCCCTCGCTGCGACGCAGTACGGCCTTGATACGGGCCAGCAGTTCCCGCGGGTTAAAGGGTTTGGCCAGATAGTCGTCCGCGCCCATCTCGAGGCCCACGATGCGATCGGTCTCTTCGCCCATGGCGGTCAGCATGATGATGGGGATTGTCGATTCAGCGCGCAGGTTGCGGCACAGGGTCAGGCCGTCCTCGCCCGGCATCATCAAGTCCAGCACGACCAGATCGATTGCGGCATCGGCCAGATATTTTTTCATCTCGCCGCCGTTGGCTACGGTGCTCACGCGGTAGCCGTGGTCGCGCAGGAAACGTTGTACCAGTTCCCGGATCTCTTGGTGGTCGTCGACGACCAGAATATGGGCTTGGTTTTCCATGGCTCAAGTCTACGGCGGTTGTCCTCGGTCCTAAAAAGAATCTTTGTAACGGATTGTGTCAGACCGCCGATTTGGCAACGGACGTTACAAATTCGGCCGATTTCGGCAACTGCCGGACACACGCGGTGGTTGGAATGGAAAGCGTCGAACAGACGCATTTATTCCAACATGAGGAAACGAAGATGAAAAAGTTTGCAAAGACCACCGTTGCCGCCATTGTCGTCGCGGTCAGCCTAACCGCTATTGGCGCGCAAGCGGACTGGGGTTCGAAGCGTGGGAAATGTGAATCCGGTGACTATCGCGGCGGTCCGGCAATGATGCACCACAAGGGCAAAGGGCGTTTTGCCGATCGTGAGCTTGATCTTACCACTGAAGAGGCGAGAACGCTGGTGCAGGCAAGGTTGATCATGCGCGGCAACGACCGACTCAAGGTCGGCCAGGTGGTCGAGCAAGATGAAGACACCTATCTGGTCGACATCGTGACCGTGGATAACTCCCTGGTCCGTCAGATCGAGATCGATCGCGATAACGGATTCCCGCGCGGCCCCATGGGCGCGAAGCGTTAATCGATTCGGTATGACTGGGAACGACGGCCCATCTCGATGGGCCGTTTTATAGGAGAGAACGCTTCGATGTCGTTAAAGAATTCAGAACGGGGTTACGGCCTGATGAGCCGGGCCAATCATTGGTTGACCGCCGTGGTCTTCATCGCTTTGACCATACTCGGGATGGTGCTCGAGCAAATGGGCGGTGAACGCGGCGACAGCTTTTTTCAGCTCATGGGTTTGCACAAGGGATTGGCCATCGTGCTGATGGGCCTGGTGTTGCTGCGTTTGGTTTGGTTGTTCGTCGACCGTGCCCGAGTGACACAGGAGCCGGTTGCTCAGTGGCAGTCGTTATTGGCCAGGGTAGTACGTTTGGTGCTTTGGGTCGGTCTGATCGCAATGCCGCTCTCGGGCTGGTTGATGTCGAACTCGGCGGGCCATCCGGTAGGTTTCTTCGGTCTGTTCGAGTTGCCCGCGATTACGCCCGAGAGCGAGTCCGTACATGAGCTGGCCGAGGTCGTGCACGGGTTGCTCCCGAAACTGCTGATTGTCGCAATGCTGCTACATCTGGTGGGCGCGCTGAAGCATCATTGGGTGGATCGCGACGGCACCTTGTCACGCATGATCAAAGGAACCGCATGACGAATGTCGGCTGTCGGCCCTGCGTGGTCGACAGCCGAGCCGGTTCAGGAGGCAGTTTTACTTGGCGCTTTTGAGCGCGGCATGTGCCGCCGCCAGGCGTGCCACCGGTACTCGTGGTCCCGAGCAGCTGACATAGTCGAGTCCGGCCTGGTGGCAAAAGGCAATGGAGTCCGGATGGCCTCCGTGCTCACCGCAGATGCCGACGTGTAGATCCGGCTTGATCTGACGCCCCCATTCGACGGCGAGTTGCATGAGCTTGCCGACCCCCTTGCGGTCGAGTACCTCGAAGGGATTGTCCTGCAGGATGCCGGATTGGTTGTACAGCGGTAGGAACTTGTTTTCGGCGTCTTCGCGCGAGAATGAGAAGGCGGCCTGGGTGAGGTCGTTTGTTCCGAAGGAGAAAAATTCGGCCTCCTTGGCCAGTGAGTCGGCCCGCATGCAGGCGCGCACCACCTCGATCATGGTGCCGAATTTGTAATTGACCGGTTGACCGTAGCTCGCGGCGACCTCCTCGTGGATCTGATCGACAAAGCTGCGCACCTTACGTAATTCCTGCGCGGTACAGACCTGCGGCACTTTGATTTGCGGCTGGGCTTCGATGCCGGCCTTGGCGCACTCGGCCGCGGCTTCCAGGATTGCGCGGACCTGCATCTGATAGATCTCGGGGAAGGTGATCCCCAGGCGCACCCCGCGGTGCCCGAGCATGGGGTTGGTCTCGTACAAAAGCCGCACCGTCTTGAGCATGGCCTCCTTTTTCGCGATGGCCTCGTTGACGACCGACGGGTCGACCATGCGCCGCGCGGTATCGACCTCGTGGCGCAGGGTTTCGTCGGCGTGCAGCAATCCCATGGCGCCGGCCAGTACCGTCATGCCGCGTGCGGAGCGTGCCAGGGAGCGCAGGTCCTCGAGTTCGCGTTCGAGCACCCGGGCGTCGGGTAGGAACTCGTGAATCGGTGGATCGAGTAGGCGAATGGTGACCGGATTCGGCGCCATGACCTCGAACAGGGCCTGGAAGTCCTGGCGCTGCAGGGGCAGCAGGCGTTCGAGCGCATCCTGCCGCTGTTCGGCGGTCTCGGCGACGATCATTTCGATCACGATGGGTAAGCGGTCGACGTCGTTGAACATGCGTTCGGTACGCGCCAGGCCGATACCGACGGCGCCGTAACGGCGCGCGCGCATCGCATCGGTCGGTGTGTCGGCATTGGCCATGACCTTCAGGCGGGCGTGATCGTCGGCCCATCCGAGCAGGGTGTTGAGTTCGCCGGTGAACTCGGGCTCGACGGTGGCGATGGCGCCGATGTACACCTTGCCGGAGGTGCCGTCGATCGTGACCACATCGCCTTCGCGGAAACTGGTCATCCCGACTCTCGCCTCGCGTCGCTCGACGTCGACGCTGATGCCCTCGGCACCGGCGACACAGGGTTTCCCCATGCCGCGTGCGACCACGGCGGCGTGCGAGGTTTTGCCGCCACGCGAGGTGAGGATGCCGGCGGCGGCGAAGAAGCCGTGGATGTCTTCGGGTTTGGTTTCTTCGCGCACCAGAATCACCGCATGACCCTGATCGCCGAGTTGCTCGGCGCGGTCTGCATCGAATACCGCGACGCCGGATGCGGCGCCCGGTGATGCCGCCAATCCTTGTGCGACTGCTTCGGCGGGTACCGTCGGGTCCAGTCGGGGGAACAGCATTTGTTCGAGCAGATCGGGCTGGATCCGTAACAGTGCGGTCTGTTTGTCGATCAGGCCCTCGTTGACCATCTCGACCGAAGTGCGGACCATGGCCGCGGCGTTCATCTTGCCGTTGCGCGTCTGCAGACAATACAGCTGGCCGCGTTCGATGGTGAATTCGAAATCCTGCACTTCGCAGTAGTGTTTCTCGAGTTTGTTGCGCAGCTCGCCCAATGCGGTCGCCATCTCGGGCATCTCTTGCGCCAGGCGGTCGATCGGTTTGGGTGTGCGAATGCCGGCGACCACGTCTTCGCCTTGGGCGTTGATCAGGTACTCCCCATAGAGCTTGTTCTCGCCGGTGGCCGGGTTGCGCGTGAAAGCGACGCCGGTGGCCGAGTCGTCGCCACGGTTGCCGAACACCATGGTGACCACATTCACAGCCGTGCCGTTGGCCATGTCCGGCGTGATGTTGAATTGTTTGCGGTAATCGACCGCACGTTTGCCGCGCCAGCTGTTGAACACCGCCTGGATGGCCAGTTCGAGCTGGCGATAGGGGTCTTCCGGAAAAGCCTGACCGGTGTGTTTGTGCACCAGGGCCAGAAAGGTATCGCAGACCTTTTCGAGATCTTTGGCCGAGAGATCGACGTCCTGTTTGGCGTGCGCAGCCTCTTTGGCCGCGTTGAGCGCGTCGTCGAATACCTTGTCCTCGACACCCAGCGCAACCTTGCCGAACAGTTGGATGAAACGGCGATAGGCGTCATAGCCGAAACGGGCGTCGCCGGTCGAACGGATTTCGCCCTGTAAGGTCTCCGAATTGAGTCCAAGGTTGAGAATGGTGTCCATCATGCCCGGCATCGACATCGCCGAGCCGGAGCGTACCGAGACCAGCAGAGGGTTGTCCGGGTCGCCGAAGCCCTTGCCGGTCTTTTGCTCCAGGGCCTGCATTTGGGTGTGCACTTCGTCCAACAGTGCCGCGGTCAGTCCTTTTTCCGGATGCTCCAGGTACGCCAGGCAGGCCGATGTCGAAATGACAAAGCCCGGCGGTACATTGAGCCCGATTTGAGTCATTTCGCAAAGATTGGCGCCTTTGCCGCCCAGCAACTGCTTGTCCTTGCCGTCGCCTTCCTCGAACGCGAATACCGACTTGTTCGTGGTGTTGTCCATCGTTGCCTGGTTCCTTGTTGGTTTGAAGTAACGGGAGAGCACGAGGTCGCGCCGTCTTGAATGCAGCGCTCATGCCGGAGTCTAGCGCGTTTGTTGGGAAAGACTATTGCCGCGACCGATAGATTTTTTCGACGCCGTCATCAAAGATCCGCTCAAGCCCGTTTCGCCTGCGCCGTTACAGGGTTTGTCCCCAAAGATTCGGTATCATTTCGGGAATCGGCATGCCCAGTTCATGCCCGGGTCGTCTTCGAGGTGGCCGTCCGTCTTGCCAGGGAAACCATCGGTCAGTTATGAGCAATCTGGATGCACCGCCTATCTGGCAACGCTTTCGCGAGGTTTTCCTGTATGCCCTGCATCCGCCTCCCCTGCTCATGGCGTTCTGTATCGGTGCGGTGTTCGCCTGGTTGGAGCCCGGCCTGTTGCTGTCGATTCCCCTGCTGTTCATCGGTCTGCGCTATGCCGTCGAGGTGTTCAGTAGAACGGCATCCGGCGATCTGAAACCGCCGGGTGTCAGCTATAGCCTGTTGGTCGACGACTACGGCCTTACCATCAAGCTGTTCTTTTTGCTGTTCCTGATACTGCTGTTGGTCGGTTCGATTTCGGGTTCGGTCGGTCCCGTCGTCGGCCTGATGGTTTGGTATTTCTTTTTGTTGGCCTTGCCGGCGTCCTACATGACGGTGATGCTGACCGGCTCGATGCTGCACGGCATCAATCCGCTGGCGTTGTTTCAGATGATCGCGGGGATGGGTTGGTCGTACTGGTTGTTGTATGGCCTGTTGTTCATTCTCAGCACGGCCTGGGCGAATCTTACCGGTCTGCTGTTGACGCTGCCCAACGCCGCATTGTTCGTCATCCTGTTCTACATGACCTTCTTCGCCTTCAATGTCATGGCCTTCCATATGATGGGCTATATGATCTTTCGCCGTGGCGATGTCTTCGGTACCTTGCCCGAGCGGGCTAGTGCCGAGCCGACCCCGTTCGGTCTGTTCGACGAGTTGTTGGAAAACGGGCACAAGGATGCGGCGCGCGTCGAGCTAAAACGCCTGATCAAGGAATCTCCGGGCGATCTGGCGCTATACCGGCGGATGCACAATCTGGCCCTGGTGGATCAGGCCGCGACCGATCTGGCCGAGAATGCCCGCATGGCAATACCCCGCTTGATCGCCGAACGAAGGGCCAGCGAAGCGGCCGAGATCTATCGCGATTGCGCGCGGGCCCGGGCCTTGCCGACGCGTCTTTCCGACGCGGACAGTTTGGCGCTGGCCATTCAGCTTCGCGCTATGCGTCATCCGCGCGAGGCCTTCGATCTGCTCAACGGATTTCACAAGCGTTATCCGCATAGCCACCGGGTTTTCGATGCCTATTGGTTGGCGGCGAAGGTGTTGAGCGAAGATCTCAATCGCGACGATCTCGCGCTGCGCATGCTGCATTACCTCGGCGAGCGTTTCGAACGGCATGAACACATCGACGAGGTCAACCGTTATCGTCGGGTTCTCGAATCGTTGGCCAAGGCCTGAAGATGTTGTTGATCCCCTTCGATCGCAAAATCGATTGGCGCCGGCCGCCGGTGGTCACGCTGCTGTTGGTGGTGATCAACGTGGCGTGCTTCGTATTCTGGCAGTCCGGCGAGGAAAGGGCCTTGGGCAGGGCCATGGATCATTATGCCTCGTCCGGCCTGGCCGATATGGAGTATCCCCACTTCAAGACCTATTTGCGCGCACAAGATAGGGCCGACGAATTGCCGCCGCTGTCCCGGGTGAAGGCGCATCCCGAACTGCTTTACTTCGCGATGCTTCAGGAGGACGCCTTCGTCCAGCGTCTCGTCGACGGCCGTGTGATCCGGTCCCACCATCAGGACTATGCCGCCTGGCAACGCGCGCGTCTCGAATTGAACGGTTTGCTCGACGATGTCGTCTTCATCGCCTATGGATGGAAGGGCGGTGCGCCAGATCTGAAGAGTCTGTTCGCGCATATGTTCCTGCATGCCGATGTCATGCATCTGCTCGGCAATATGTTCTTTTTGCTCGCGGTGGGTTTCCTGGTCGAGGGCGTGCTGGTCCGCTGGGTGTTTCTGTTGTGTTATTTGCTTGGTGGGCTCGGTTCCGCCGGTCTGGACGTGTTGCTCAGCCCGGACAGCCTGATACCGGGCATCGGCGCGTCCGGCGCCATCTCCGGCCTGATGGGCATGTATGCGGTACTGTACTGGAACCGCAGCGTGCGTGTGTTCGTCTTTCTGTTTGCCTATTTCGACTATATACGTCTGCCGGCGATCGTTTTGCTGCCGCTGTGGGTGGGCAACGAGCTGTATCAGATGTGGAGCAACCCCGAATCCAATATCAATTTCATCGCGCATCTGGGTGGGTTGATCAGTGGTGCGGCGATTGCCTGGGCGGTCAGGGGTACGCCTTTGTTCGATATGGGCCATGTCGAGGCGCAGGATCGGGCGGAGGATTTCGACTCGCGTTTGCAAGAGGCGCGCGCGCTTTGCGGCCGGCAAGATTTCAAGGCGGCCTTGCCGATGTTGCGATCGTTGTACGGCGAACAGCCGGACAATCAGCAAGTGCTGTATCACGCCTTTTTGGTCGAGCGTCTGTATCCCGATAGCGAACGTTTTCACGAAATCAGTCTGAAGATCCTCGGACTGCCGATACATGATCCGGCGGTCGCGGCCATGGTGCATGAGGTATTCGAGGCCTATCTCAGGTTGGCAAAACCCAAGGCCAGGATCAATCGTGACTTGGCCTGTCGTTTGTTGCACGGTTTTCGCCGAACCGGCCACCAGGATACCGCAGGGCGTTTGCAACGCATGCTCGATAAACGTTCGGTGCACTGCAATGGTGCTCGTACGGCCGGTTCAGGTGGTGGGTAAAGTTTCCGGTACGTGTCGATAAAACCGACGTGTATCGCATCGTTTCACAAAATAAATCTGTTGTCCTTCACCGTGAGCGTCTCGCTTCGATCACCGGCTATGTTTGATTCTGGCGCTTCTATACTGCTTTGGTAGCTTCATCCATAAGGCAGATTGGCAGCCGTATTGAAGTTTTGATAGTTACCGATACTATTTTCGATTGGATGCCGAGAAACTGATTTTAGTTGAAGTATCAGGGGCTTTTGGCATTTAATTCGCCTTCGGGTCGGTGATGCGGATCTTTAATAAGTTCCTAATTCGCAATCCAAAAGCTAATTTGATAAAAATCGAGCACGCGGACTGAAGTGGAACCGTTGGACATGGTATGTCCCGGTCGAAAAAAATGCCGCGGAAAATGGCGCTTTGCTGGTTCGGTACGTTGTCGATCTGTGAATACAGATCAAGTACCGAGGTTACGCAAGATGCCTTGAGTGGGAGCGGGAAATGGGGTTATTGCGGGGAACGGCATTTGCCGGGCTTGGGGTCGTAGTCTCGCTGTTGTCCGCGTGCGAGCGCCAAGCGCGGTCTGCTTCCCCACCGCCAAACGGTCTGGTTGCCGTGATCGATCTTGATCGGGTCGCGCGTGCGATCGGTTGTGACGCAGTCATCGCCGCCCGTGTGCAGGGTTATGCCGATGAACAATCCAACAGCCTAAATCGTCTGCGTGACGATCTGCGCGAACAGTTGTTGCGGATCAAAGCCGGTTTCGGCGATGAGCCCAGTGATGAACAGCAGCAAAACCTGGCTCAACTCACCGCGCGTTCAGACCTGCAACTGCAGCAGGAGATCACCAAGGCCCGACAGAGCGCCGAACAATTGAAAGTTGACCTGGTGTTGGACTTCAAACAGGAGGTCCAACCGGTCGCGCGCAGGGGTTCCAGTCGCGCGGGCTTTCGGTCGTGATGATCCAGCAGAACGGCATGTTGTATGTCGACCCCGATACCGACATCACCGATGCGGTGATCGATGAGTTGCAACACCTCAATCCGTCGAGCGTATCCGGCGACGAACCCAAACAATAAAGCGCTGTTGGAAACAACGAGGAAGACCATCATGTTCACCGCTCGACACAGTTTCCCGACTCGCTTGGTGGCCGCGATTACGGCCAACTGTCTGCTCGGCGCCAACATTGTGCTGGGCGCGGGCCAGATCGTCGTCGATGGCCGCACCCAGACGCAGTTACAAATCCAGGGCAATGTCACCGACGTGACCACCCGGACGGTGCGCGGGCGCAATGCCTTCAATTCGTTCAGCCGCTTCGACGTCTACAACGGCAATACGGTCAACCTGCATGTGCCGGATGCCGCGCGCAATCTGGTCAATCTGGTGCACGACAAGGGTACGCGTATCGACGGCACTCTGAACGCTTATCGCCAGGGCAGGATCGGCGGCAATGTGTTCTTCGCGAACCCGCACGGCATGGTCGTGGGCGCGAGCGGCGTGGTGAATGTCGGTGCCTTGAGCGTGACCACGCCGACCAAACAGTTCATGGACGGCTTCTTCGATGCGGCCGGCAACCCGTCGGCTCGGGCGACGCAGCAATTGTTGGACGGCACCGTGCGGGTCAATCCCGATGCCCTGGTCGATATCCAGGGACAGGTGAACGCCCTGGGCGATATTCGCATGCAGGCCGGCAGCATTCTGATCGCGGGCGATCTGAACAGCCTGCCCGCCCCGGCGGCAGGGAATGCACTGGCGGCACCTTTGAACACCGATGGTCTGGAAGATGCCTCGCGCATAGTCGAGCGTAATGGTGAAATCTGGATCGTCGCCGAAGGCGACGCCACCATCACCGGCAGCATCACCAGCGAAGGCAGCGGTGGTTTCGACGGCGGTGGCATCACCATTACCGCCGGTAACGATATCTCCGTGTCCGGCGATGCCGACATATCCGCGCGCGGTTGGGGCGCCGATTCCGACGGTGGCCGGATTATCGTACTCGCCGAACGCGATGCCACACTGGCCGACGATGCCCGTATCGATGTCGGCGGTGGCGATATCTCCGGCGACGGCGGTTTTGGCGAATTCAGCGCCAAGCGAATCGTCAACGTGGACGGCGGTACGCTCGAGGCCGGTGCGGTCAATGGCGTCAACGGCGAGATTCTGGTCGACCCCTTGGTGCTCAATATCACGACGTCACAACTCAGCGGCGGTGGTAACAAGACTTTCCAGGCCGACCAGCAGATAAACATCGCCGCCAACACGCTGATTTCGACGCGTGATATCGGTGGCGGCAGCGACCATGCGAATGCCGCATCGCAAGGCGATTCCGGCGATATCACCTTCCTCGCACCGGAAATCAATGTTGCTTCGGGTGTAGAGATCTTCGCCCATGCGATCAACGAGGGCGGCACCAACTACAGAGCGGGCGATATCCTGTTCAAGGCCGACGGCGACATCATCAATCCGTCCAGCGGCGCATCCGGCACGTTAGTGAATGTGCTCGAAAGCATCATCAACGTCGACACGCCGCCGACGCTGGCAAGCCTGTTCGATTCGCTGCTCGATACGCCGCAAGCCAAGATCGCTATCGATGGCGCAACCATCCGGGGTGGTGATGTCACACTGGAGGCGTCGGCAGCAGACCGGCTCGGTTTCGATAAACAAGCTACTGCAAGCATCGAGGTCAAGGACACCAAGATCGTCGGCGACAACGTCACGATGACTGCCACCACCGATACATCCTTGTTACCCGCACAGACCGATCCGTCAGGTTCGATCGACATCGAAGCTGTCACCAGTTTGATACTCGACCTCGGCGCCACGCCATATGTATCCCTGTCAAGCAGTCAGGCGGAAGTGCGTCTTACCGGCAACACTTCGATTGACGCGACCGGTAACGTCACTATCGAAGCCAACGCCACGTCGAGAGCCAAGGCCATTGCGCCTGGTCTGCTGTTTAGCGTCGGTTATGGTGTGTCAAACGCCGAGGCTTATGCACAGCTCACCGATACTGCTTCGATCAAAGCCGGTGGCGCGGTCGCCATTGATGCAATCACCGATAGCGAGCTGGGCGTCAACGCCTCGTCGCAGGCGACCAACAAGCCGGTCGACATCACCTACGTCGAAGCCACCACAGAGGCTACGACGCTGGCAAGCACGGGCGGCAACACGAGCATTACGGCAGGAAGCGTTGCGCTGAATGCAACCGCAAGTATCGACATCTCGACCAGTGCCAGCGCGCGCGAGGTCGGCGGAAGCTCGGCCGGCCTAGCCGTTATTCAAAACGACCTCGTCAGCAATACCGAAGCTTCGCTTGGCGGACAAATCAGCAGCAGCGGCAAAGTCGATGTCATCGCACTGACCGAGATGTTGCAGAACGTAACCCGTGCCGACGCCGCCTCGCTCGGCAGCACCGGTAGCTTCAGCACCAAACTGAACAACAAGATCGCCGGCATCCAACGCAACATGGCCAGCGCCGTGCTGTCGCAGTTCACCGGCAAGAGCAATACGATCGCGAACTTCCTGTTCCCGGGTATCAAGTCGGGCAAGCTGAACATCTCCGGCGCACTCGCGTTTGCCGACACTATCAACAACGTACGCGCAAGCATTGCTGATTCGGCTGATGTCCGTGCCGGCGGTCCGGTCAAGGTCAACGCGAAGGTCCAGGACGATTTCAATCTCGGCGCCATCTCGGAGACCAGCTCCGACGGGGCGGCGTTCGGTGGCGCCGTAGCCATCGGCGATTATCAAAACGATGCCCGCGCCTGGATTGGACAGAACGCCTTGGTCGACACCAGCGGCCTGTTGGAGGTCGCTGCGGCGACATCGCTCGAGTATCCCTGGGCGGTCGATTGGAGCGATCTCAACGACGTACTCAACCATGTCACCGGCAACATCGAAGACCTGTTCTTTACCAGCTATGCGTTCAACAACAGCAAGGGTAAGACGGGCAGTCTTTCGGCGTCGGTCGATGTCATTGATATGGATACAACGGCCTTGGCCTGGATTGCTGACGATGCGCAGATCAATCAGCGCGTTGTCGGTGGCGAAGTCAAAGTACTCGCCTCTCACGACATCAATTTCGTCCAGGCCGTTGGCAGCAGCGTGCCTTTCTCATTCATCAATCGTCTGCTGGGCAAATCGCCGAGCAAAAGCGGTCTGGGCGGCTCGGCCGGCTTCGTCAGTATCGATGCCGATGCCAAGGCGTGGATCGCGGATGGTGTCGTCGTCGATGCCAATGACGTCGGCGTCGAAGCGAAGTCCACCCAGCGTCTGATTCAACTCGCCAAGGCCGGCGGCACGACCAGCCAGCTCGGGGTTGCCGGTACGCTGACGCACAGCAAGCTGGCCGGCACCGTGTCGGCCGGTATCGAGTCGGGTGCCGTCATCAACGCGCGTGGCAATGTCACGGTCGATGCCGAAACCGACGCGTCAGATTTGATGATCGCCGGCGCGGTGATCTCCGGCGGTAACGCCGGTGTCGGGGCGTCCATTTCGTTTGCGAATACCGATACGGTCACGAAGGCGTGGATTGCCGATGACGACAATGATGGCGAACGCGGCGGTTCGGTCAATGCCGGTGGCGCGGTCAAGGTAACGGCCGATAGTCTGAGCGATATCTCGACCTATAGTGTCGCGGCGGCAACGGCCTCGGGGATGGCATCGGCCACCGATACCTCGGGCGCCAAGGACAAGGGTAAGGGCAAGTTCGGCCTCGGCTTTGCCGGCGATGTGTCCTTCAACAACATCGAGGCCGATGTTCTCGCCGATGTCGCCGACGGTGCCGACATCGATGCCGCTGCATTGACGGTCGGTGCCCACCGTGGCGGTGACATCTTCGCCTTTTCCGGTACGGCTGCCTATGCGTCGAGCGTTGGCGGCAGTTCGGCCGGTCTCGCCGGTGCTTATTCGCAAAACATCATCAGCGGGATGACGCGCGCGGCAATCACCGATTCGCTGGTCGATATCGACGGCGTGTTGCTGCTCGATGCCGACACCAGCGGCAGTATCTGGTCGATCGCCGCCGGCGGTTCGGCCGCGCCCAAGCCGAGCGGTTTCGCGATCGCCGGGCAGGTGGCGTTCAACGAGATCGATAACCAGACCCTGGCATTGATGGACAATGCGCAGATCAACCAGTCAGCAGCCAGTCCCGGTGATGTCACACTCGATGCCCTGGATGACAGCGACATCCGTGCCGTGACCGCTGCCGTGGCCTTTGGCGGCAAAGTGGGTTTCGGGGCATCGGTAGCGATTAGCGAAATCGCCAATATCACGCGCGCCGCTGCGCATAACACCGATATTCGCGCCGACAGCCTGTCGTTACTGGCGTTGAACGACAGCTTTATTCTTTCGATTTCCGCAGCAGGCGGCTTCTCGTCCGGTACCGCCGGGGTTGGTGGCGCCGTTTCGATCAACGAGATCGCCAATACCACAGAGGCCGTATTGAGCGCCGATGCTGTCACGCCGGCCAGCATCCTTACCGATGGTGCGATTCGGCTGTCAGCAGTCGATGCCGATGCGCAAAGCCGCGACGAAGAGCTTTCCGACCTCGGCAACGATGATTTGAACAACAGCGAGGCACCATTGACGGACAGTAGCAAGCTGAAGATCCTGTCGGTTGCCGCCGGCATCGCCGGTTCGCGGACCACTGCGGTCGGCGCCGCGGGTTCATATAACAACATCACCAACCAGGTCCGCGCCAAGGCGAGCGGTGTCGACATTAATGCGCGCAGCGGCGATATCACGCTCGATGCGCGCTCGACCGCCGCGACCTTGGCGATCGCGGCCGGTCTGGCAGGTTCCGGTAAGGTCGGTGTCTCGGGTTCCGTCGCGATCAATACCACCGGCAATGGCGCGGCCGATCCCAACCTGACCGAGACGGTCGCCGATGCCGGTGCCCAGCTCAATGCCGAGGATGGTGACGTTCAGCTCTACGCGCGCAACGACACGCGGCTGCAGGTCATTACCGGTGCAGCGGCTGGCGCCGGTGCCGGTGCGGTCAGTGCATCCGGCTCGTATAACGAAATTCGCGACACCACTCGCGTCAAGGTCGACGGTGCTACCCTCGATGCGGCGCGGTCGGTGCGTCTGATCGCACTATCGGATGCCGTCATCAAGGCCATTGCCGCAGGCGGTAGCGCGGCGGGCAATGTCGCCTTTGCGGGGTCGATCGCCCTCAACTTCATGCGTAACAACACCGAGGCCTTGGTCAGCGGTGGTGCGCAGATCTTGTCGGATCACAGTGCGACCGTCGAGGCCGATGCGGACAATGCGATCGAGGTCATCGCCGGCGTATTGTCGGTTAGCGGGAGCGCCGGCGTGGGCGGTGCCGTTGCAGTCAATGATCTCGATAACAACACGCGGGCGACTGTCTCGGGTGGTGCGACGCGGATCGAGGCCGGCGGCAATGGTAGTGCGGTCCAGGTCGACAGCGGGGTGCTGAGTGTTGCCGGTGGCGATCTTGCCGACCGCAAAACCAAGCGCGCCTTGCAGGGTGTCGCAGTCGTTGCGTCGGCAACCGATCAAATCGACAGTATTGTGGCCAATCTCTCCGGCGGTGGCAGCGCTGGTGTTGCGGCATCGGTCGGTGTCAACCTGGTCGGCGGCGTTACTGAAGCGCTGGTGACCGACGCAACGCTTACCGGTGGCAGTAGTCCTGCCGGTCAACAAGAAACACTGGTCGGCGCCCATCATCATACCAAAGTACGTGGCGCGGCCGGTGGTGGTGCCTTTGGTGGCAATGCCGGGGTTGGTGGCGCCAGTGATACCACGGTGATTACGCACGCAACGCGTGCGCTTACCGACAATGCCAACTTGGATGCACAACGTGCACTGAGCTTGCAGGCGTTGAGCTCTTCCGATGTGCAGTCGGTGACCGTCGGCGCAGGGTTGAGTGGTACGGTCGGCGCCAGTGGTTCGGTATCTGTCGTACGCATTGCCGGCTCGACCGAAGCCGAGGCTAGAGACAGTCGTTTGGCGTCGGACGGCGACCTATTGATCTCAGCCAACGATACCGCGCTGTCGACCATTATCGCGGGTAGCGCCAGTATCGGACTGGCCTCGGGCATCGGTGCCGGCGTCGCCGTACAATCGTTCGATCACAATACCCGTGCGTCGACCAGCGGCACCACCGAACTCGACGCGGCCGGTACGACCGCGGTCGCGGCCAATTCAGCCAAGGGCTTCGATAACTATGCGGCAACCGTTTCGGCTGCCGGTGGGCTTGGTATAGCCGGTACGGTCGCTGTCACCACGGTCAAAGGCGAAACCAGCGCCACCGTTGGTGGTGCGACGCGAATCAATCAAAACCTGAGCGGTCCGGCTCAGGATGTGCGCGTCACCGCACAAGACGCCTTGATTGCCGACACCAAGGTAGGCGGTGTCGCCGTGGGTCTCGGTGCCGCCGGTGTCGGTGCCGGTGTCGATGTTCTCGTGGCGAGCAACACCACCAGCGCGCAGATTGTTGCCGGTGCCGAGGTCGATGCAGGGCGCGACATTCAGGTTGCGGCGGATACCGTGCGCGATGTCGATTCAATCGTCGTTGCCGCAGCGGGTGGTTCGACCGCCGGTATCGGCGGGGCCGTTTCGGTCATCAATGTCGGTTCGCGTGCGGATGCCGATGCCCGCAGCGAGGC
The DNA here is from genome assembly GCA_028280505.1 of Chromatiales bacterium. Lineage (GTDB taxonomy): Bacteria > Pseudomonadota > Gammaproteobacteria > Chromatiales > Chromatiaceae > Thiosocius. The sequence goes on from JANQLO010000018.1 coordinate 67,955, forward strand.
AGACAACGGTGGCAGCGGTTCGGTCAGTGAGGCCGATCGCCTAGCCAGTCGTTCGTCGGTCGGCAACCAGCTCGACTCCGGCGAGTCTGCCAGTGCGCAATCGACCGGCAACACCGATGCCGGCCGCGCTCAGGTCGCGGTCAAGAATGATTTCGACGCCACCCCGGCGCCCAGCGATCGCACCGCCCAGGCGCTGGTTGGCGCTGGCAGCCGCTTGACGGCAGGCGGCGATGTCAGCGTGACTGCTGACAACACCAGCGATGTCGATGTCACCGCGGTTGGTGTCGGTGTCAGTACAGGGGTATCGCTCGGTGGCGGTGTCGCCGTGGTTAGCATCGACGATGAGGTTACCGCGTCGCTCAGCGGCACGGTTACCGCAGATGGTGACCTCAAAGTGAAGGCGAGTGATCGCGACAGCAATACCTCATCGATCGAGACCTATGCCGGTGGTGCCGGTGCGGTCGGTTTGGGTGCGTCGGTAGCGATTGTGGAGAAATCCAGCAACGCTAAAGCCGAATTGACCGATGGCAGCATCGTGCGTAACGCTGCTACCGTCGAGGTTGATAGCGTGATCGATCACAGCGTTAAGGCCAAGGCACTGCAGGCTAGCGTCGGCATCGCCGGCATCGGTGCATCGATCACGCGGGCGACGACCAACGGTCGTGCCGACGCCTACCTGGGCAACAACGTGCGCATCGGTGGATTCGACGGACAATCCGTCAATGCCGTCATCGTCAATGCCTATGCCGAAACGGACACCACGGCCGATACCTTGGCCGTTGCCGGCGGCATCCTATCCGGTAATGGTTCGGATGCCCGTGCGGAAACATCGCCGATCGTCACTGCGTCTATCGGTCAGGATGTGGAGATCACGGTTGACGATGCGGTGCGGGTCAAGGCCGGGTCATCCACCAATGTGTTGGCCAAGGCGCTTGGATTTAGCGGTGGCGCGGTGGATGTAGGTGCCAGCATCGCCCATGCGTCGGCGAATTCGACCGTATTGGTCGACATCGGTCGCGGCAGCATGATCGATGCCGGCGGCGACATTCAGTTGCTCGCTTACCATAATTGGTCACCCGCCGGTACACCGGCGACGCCCGGTGCGGCGCAGACGTCTCGCAAGGTGCGTGCCGAGGCCGAGGCTTCGGGTGGTGCATTGCTAACGGTGAAGGGCAGTGAGGCCAACGCCAATGCAACTGCGGACGTACTTGCGTCGCTGGGTGACGACGTGGTGCTCGAATCCGGTGGGCAGGTCAGCGCACAAGCCCTGTCATACGAACACGTCGACGCCTACGCTGACAGCTACCTTGGTGGTTTGCTTGCCGGCGGCACTGCCGATGCCAATGCCAATCTAACCCACTCGGTACGGACGCTGACCGGTCCCGATGTGCAGGTGGATGCCGTTGGGGACATTACTTTCTCGGCTGTCGCTGACAGTGTAGCTCGTGCCCAGACCGCTGGCGGTGTGGGCGGTTTGCTGGCCGTTGGCGGTACCACCGCTGATGTGGTCGTCGATCACCTTGCCAAGGTCATCTTGGGCGAACGCAATACGCTTATTGCTGACCAGACTGTCACCTTGCAGGCCCTGAGTAGCATCGACGCCTCGTCGGAAACCGATATCACGTCCGGCGGCGCGATAACCTTCAACCAAACCGCAGCCAGCACGACGGTCAATGCCCAAACCGGTGTGGACGTCGGGCGGGATTCGACCATCACCGCGCAGTCGATCGTTATTAACGCAGAGGTCAAGAAGTTGCGCGCCAGCGCTGATGCCTTCTCGAAAACCATTGCGGTGAACTCGACCTCGCAGGCGCGCGCGACGGTCAATGTCGATTCGGATGTCGAGGTCAACATCGGCGAGGGCACCACCTTGACCGGTCGTGATCGTGTCGCCATTACGGCGATTCACGCCACTCCCGACGTCGATGCCATCGCCACGGCCAAAATCACCGCGGGTGTAACCGGCACGGTGGATGCGGGAGCGACGGCCAACCTGTCTATCGATGCCGACGTGGTTATCGCAGACGGTACAACCATTTTTACCGATGATTTGTATGTCGCGGCGTTGGCCCCCGAAGCCGAAGGTATGTGGAATCCAAAAGCAGATGCGCAAGCCAATACGGTGGTCAAGTGGGTGCTGAGGACGGTCGACGTATTGGTCAAAGAGGTCAGCAAGATTCCTATCATCGGTTGGATCGTGAAATGGGTTTGGAAAAAGGTGCAGAAGTGGGTCGCCGAAATATTGAACAGCAAGGAGCTCGAGTTCGCCCGTGGCGATCTGGACATCAACAACTCGATCCGCTTCGATGCGGATGTGTATCAGTTGTCATCGACCAGCCCGGTGTTACGCGTTGACAGTAATGGCAATATTGTCGAGAGCTTCCTGGTCAATGCCAGTCGCCAGGGTGACGAGATCGTCGTTGATGATTTGATCAATGCCGGCCGGGGCAAGGTGCTGATCGATGCCACCAATGGATTGTTGTTCGGTGATGGTCGTGTCTTCGTCAACAACGCCTATGAAAACGTGACGCTGGAGAACAATTCCGATCTCAACTTCCGCATCAACGACATCGATATTGCCAGTGATCATCTGGTCACGCCGGATATCGAGTTCTTCTCCGAGAACGACTTCGATCTGGAGATCGTTGCCGGGGTCGAGCGCAGTAGCGTGTTCATCAACAATTACTCGGCATCGGATGTGATCATCGCGGGTCTGATTGAGAATCCGTTTGGCGATACCACCATCTTCAACGGCTTGGGCAGTATCCTGGCGACCCCGGATGGTGTCGTGCAAAGCAACACCCTGAGCATGTCCGCCCATAACGGCATGATTGGCAGTGTGGGACAGCGGTTAGGTGTGCAACTGGTGGCCGGTGAGCAAACGCCGTCTTTCGAGATGCTCGCCAATCACGACGTCTATCTCGATGTCACCTTGATCGATTTCCTGGGTAACAGGGATACGGTCGAGGCGCGCAGCGCCAATATCGAGGGTGCCTTGGTTGGCGGCGATATCGACATCCTTTTCAATGACGGCAAGGCCTTCGTGCTCGAGGATTCTGCGCTACCGCCGGTTGAAAAGGCGTTTACCGCAACTTATGTGATCGACAATGCTTTCGCCGCCGGCGGTAATGTCGATATCGATGGTGGCACTGGCGCGATCATTGCCGTGTTCGGCACCTTGAGCAGTGGCTTTGCCGACATCGTTGCCATGATCGATACGAGCGGCGACATCAGCGATGACGAGATCAACTACCTTGACGGGTCGACAGTCCCGCCGCTGATCATCGAGAGGCTGACCAACAATGGTGGCCGGATTTCGATAAACGGCAATCTTGTCGGCAACGGCACCTTGCAGGTCTTGGACGGGTACAGCCGGATCGACATTACTAATGCATCAGCATTCGATCTTGTCCTCAACGACATCGATCTGAGTACACCGGTCACAGGCAGCATCAATGTGAACGGACTAGACGTCGATCCGGCAACCGGTAATCTTGGTACATTGGCCTTGGCGACTGTCGGCTATGGTTTAGGTGGTGTTAATGTCGACAACGCTGGTGGTAGTGATGTGCTGCTGGGTGGCGAGATAAACAACCCCAGTGGCTTGGTCAATATCAACAATCCCAATGGCAACATCTTGGGCAGCGGTAGTCGTCAGCAATTGATCGCCAGCGAAGCCGTGCTTGATGCCGGTGATAACAACGTTGCCGTCGAAAACATCGTCGTATCCGCATTGTTGGCCGTCACCGGCTCGACGATCACTTTACCGAACGTCTTACAAACCGGTAACAATCTGATTGCTCGGCTTGGCGGCAGCGACAACACCTTGGCGGACAACATCAGCATGCGTTTGACATCCAACGGTTCAGTTCAATTCGAGGTCTTCAATGCCGTCAATGCCGATTTGACGTCCACCACCGATCGATTGAGTTTCGAAGATATGCAAATCGGCGAGGTCGCCACGATCAATACGCCGCTGCACCGGGTCGTCATCGATAACCTCAATCGTGCGTTGTACGAAAATGCGACCGGTCAGCTTTTCTCGCCAAATCAGCCGTTCGATTTGCAGTTGTTGGCAGAGCGCAAGTTCTTGACCAACGCACAGTTGATCAACTTCGATCCGGACTACATCGCCAACACCTTCAGCACCGAGAACAGTCTGTCGCGTCTGCAACTGAAGCGTGACACCCTGGTTGAAACCACGGCCGATACGCTGACGGTCGAAGGCGGACTGATCGACGCCATCCTGTTGGCAGACATCATGGCCGACAATCTGGCACCCGCCGCAGCCGGTCTGGTGGACTACGACGAGGAAGACGACGAAGAACTGCTCGGACTGAAAGAAGAGGACGCCGCCACTTCCGCCGCTGATCTGGAAATCGCCAACTGACTACAAATACCACAGCGCGTCGGGGCAGCAATGCCCGGCGCCCGGTCCCTATGGGCTTATGAAATGAAAAAGAATCCTACATTTGTTGTCTGGCTGTTGTTCACAATCGGCGTGTCATCGGTTCATGCGGTCACGCCACCACCGGCGAGCACCGCACCGGGTGCCGTACTCGAACGCTCGCGCGAAAGCCGCGACTACCTGGAATCGCAACGTCGTCTGCAGGCCCCGCGTGAAACGCCCGAGGCCGACATCATCGACAAGACGGGTACGCTCACGCCCGCACCGGCCGCCGCCGCGACACGCTTCGTCCTGCAGCAGGTCAGCTTTTCGGCCTCGAAGATTCTCAGCGCTGACGAACTGCGCAGTGTCGTCGCGCCCTACGTCGGGCGCGAGGTCAGCGTCGACGAGCTGTTCGCCCTGGTGAAGGACGTCAACGCCCTCTACCGCGAACGCAAGGCCGTCGCTGCCAGGGCGATCCTACCGCCGCAGAAGATCGAACAAGGCAAAGTCCGGATCCGACTCGTCGAAGGACAGGTGGGCCAAGTCAGACTCGAAGGCAATGACACGACCAATGACGCTTTCATCATCGACCGGCTCGACGCTCTGCAGCCCGGCAGCCTGGTCTTTCTCGACACTCTCGAATCCGAACTGTTCTACTTTAATGCCGTCAACGACATCGAACTGCGCGCCGTGCTCAAACCGGGCGAGACCTTCGGTACGACCGATTACGAACTGCAGGTGGTCGAACCGCCGCGGTATGACAACACAGTCTTCATCGACAATGCTGGGCGTGAAGACGTCGGGCTTTACCGCTTGGGCTTCAATCATGTGAACCGAAGCCTGCTGGGCCATCGCGACGACCTCAGCTTCGGTGGACACATTGCCGAAGGCACCGAGGCGCTCTACGCCGCGTACAACTTTCCCTTGAACGATCGGGGCACCCGCATGGGATTCAGTGCCGATTACTCCGAAATCGAAATCATCGACGGCGACCTCGAACCGCTCGACGTTACCGGCGACTCGATAAATGCCGGCGTATTCATCACCCACCCGCTACAAGTCCAACGTAACGGTATCACCAACGGTTATGTCGGTTACAGCTACAAGGAATCCTTCACCGACTTCGACGGCGTCAATCTGTTCAGCACCTTCGTGCGCACCGTCACCGCCGGTGTCGACATCGAACGTAACGACATTAGCTCGTCCTGGTTCGCGCGCTTCAATGCTACCGGTGCCCCAAACACCTGGGGGAACACCGACTCCTTCTTCCGCGTCAATGCCGACTTTAGCCACATCCAGGTCGTGGCCAACAACGGCGTGTTGCTGTTGCGTGCTCGCGGCCAGTGGACTGCCGATGAACTCATGCCGTCATCGGAACAGTTTCAGGTCGGGGGCATGTCGAGCGTGCGGGGTTATCCCGAAGGTCTGCTGATCGGCGACGAGGGCTACTTCGGCAGCATCGAATACACCTTCCCGGTGAGTGAGGCGGCACGTCTCGATCCCACGGTCAATCCTTTCACCGAACGTTGGCGTGGGGTGTTGTTCTTCGATCATGGTGCGGCCTTTCCGTTCAAGGGCAATAACGAGCCCATCGATGACGATGACTTTCTCACCAGTGCCGGTGGCGGGGTGAGCATCAACCTCGGTAAGCGCCTGCAGGCACGCTTGCTGGTCGGTTTCCCCTTGAGCAGCCGGGACGATGGTGAAGACGATCCGCGCTTGCATTTCTATATCCAGACTCAGCCATTTGACTGGTAATCGGTCCGTTACATTCCGTTACAAAGCCTAACCCGCCTGCAACCCGGTAACGCCGGAAGAAGCCCAAACTTCCTACCGTGCACACAACGCAACGGAGGAAAGCACAATGTTAAAAGCCGTATTGATTGTATTGGTCGTGATGGCCGTTCTCGCCGCGGGTGGCATGGCTTGGGCGAAACACCGTGGTTATTGTTCGGCGGAAGATCGCATGCACTATGTCACCGAAAAGCTCGGTCGCAAGCTCGACCTGAATGACAGGCAGAAGAGCCATCTTCAGGTCTTCACCGCCCAGTTACGCGAACTGCGCGGCGAGCGCCATGAAGCTCGGGACATCATGAAGGACCGTGTCGGTGAGCTCTTGTCCGCCCCGTCGTTGGATCGAGAACAGGCGGTTGCGCTGCTTGGTGAACGTCACCAGGCAATGAGCGAGAACCGGCGCACGCTGGTCGATGCCTTTGCCGATTTCAGCGATAGCTTGGCACCGGAACAGCGTTCGAAACTTGCCGAGCTGATCAGTGACCGCATGGGCCATCGTTGGGGCCCGCCACACTGGTCGCATTGATGCGCCCAACGGCCGTGGAAAACCACGTCACCTCGCCCGCTTGCGCCGGGCGGGGTGGCTCGGTGCAGAATAGTCCCCATGTCGAAAATACTTCTGATCGATGACGACCCCGGGCTGGCCGGTCCGCTGTGCGAATACTTTGCGCGCTTCAATCTCGACCTGCATGCCGAACAACACCCACACGCGGGTTTGCGATACCTGCGAGAGCAGCGTCCCGTGCTGGTGATACTCGATGTGATGCTGCCCGATATGGACGGCTTCGAAGTCTGTCGCGAGATCCGGCGCGACAGCGAGGTGCCCATCATCATGTTGACCGATCGGGTCGTCGGTCTCGAACTGGGGGCCGACGATTATCTGCCCAAGCCCTTCGAGCCGCGCGAATTGGTCGCGCGGATTCAGCGTGTGCTCAAACGCGCCGACGCGCGCGCCGGTACCGATCCCGGTATCTGGTCGTTTCCCGATCTGCGTATCGACCGCGAGCGCCAATCGATCGAGGTCCGGGGAGAGACCGTAGCGCTCAGCCATATGGAGTACCGGCTGGTCGAACTGCTTGCCGGTCGGCCGGGGCATCCTTTCAGTCGTAACGATATTCTTAACGCTCTGCGTGGCATCGATGCCGAACTCTACACGCGCGCGGTTGACGTACTGGTCAGCCGGGTGCGCCAGAAACTCAAGCCCACCGATTACATCAAGACGGTGCGCGGTGCGGGTTACAGCTTCGTCGGGCGGCGCGAATGAGAAAGCGACGACACAGCTTGTCCGGCCGTTTGTTGTTCCTGTTCATCTTGACCGCGGTGTTGTTGATCGTCGTCGCGCGCACGGGCTTCCGTTTCGTGGTTGATCACGATATGCGCGATATGGCGGCACCCCATCTGGCCGAGTATGTCCAGCATTTGATGGACGAACTGGGCGACCCGCCAAACCGGGAGGCCGCGGCGGCACTGGCTCGGCGTCTGCCATTGCAGATTCATCTGCTGGGTGAGCAGTCATGGTCGTCCAGCGGCGAGCCGCCGGTTTTCGAGCCGGGGCATCATCAAACACGATGGCTGCCGGACGGCACCCCGGTCGAGATTGCGCGTGGTGGGGACGGCTTTGCGGTGCGCGTGCAGCGAGGCGACGTCACCGTCGTGATGCGCCCGACCGGTTTCGAACTGGCTGCGCATGCGCGCCTGACGGTTGTGCTGACGATCGTCGGACTATTGGCAGTGTTATTGTTCGCTTATCACGCAATCCGACGACTCTTTCGCCCGATCGAGGTCATCCAGGCCGGTGTCGCACGCATCGGTGCAGGTGATCTCGGGCATCGGGTGAAGATTCGTCGCCGTGACGAACTGGGCGAACTGGCCAACAGTGTCAACGCCATGGCCGACGACATCAGCCGCATGCTGGAAGCCAAGCGCGAACTCTTGTTGGCGATCAGTCATGAATTGCGCTCGCCGTTGACGCGAGCCAGGGTCAATGCCGAATTGCTCGATCAAAATACGACACGCGAAGCGTTGCTCGCCGATTTGGCCGAACTGGAAACCCTGCTCGGCGAACTGCTCGAATCCGAGCGTCTGAGCGGACGCCATGTTGCACTCGATCGCCAGGCCGTCGATCCGACGATCCTGTTGAAGGAACTGGTTGAGGAATCGTTCCCTGATACTGCAATACAACTGAATCTCGACCCCGAGGGCACCTGGTTGTCGCTCGATCCCGTACGCATCCGGGTGTTGGTGCGTAATCTGCTCAAGAATGCCATCGATCACACACCGCCTGACAAACCGGCGCCGATCCTGACCAGTCATGTCGATGACGAAGACTGGCGCCTATCCGTAACCGATTACGGCCCGGGTGTCGCGCCCGAACACCTCGAACGGCTCACCGAACCTTTCTTTCGTGTCGATCCGTCGCGGCAGCGCGCCCGTGGGGGTGTAGGGCTCGGGCTTTATTTGGCTCGGGTGATTGTCGAGGCGCACGGCGGGCGACTCGAAGTGACCGGAGAGATCGGGAAAGGCATGTGTGTACTGGTGACGTTGCCGGTTTCGTCCGATCGCTAAGGAATGAGATGTCGAAGCCCGGAGTTTCGATTCGATAGTAGATGTCAGGTTGTGGATTCCGCATTGCGACTTTGGGCGGACGTTGAATAAGACGTTTGCCGGATTGCGAATTCGCAATAGGTGGCGGCTATCTGGTAGATGGAAACAAACAATTTTCCAAGTCTATTAGATAACTCTAATCTTGTGTCCAACGGCGGTGCAGCCCGCTACACATCTACCAACCCAAGAGGACACAAGCATGGAAAACCAAGTACAGCAATTTCCCCGCATGAACGAGAAAGCCCCGGCCTTCGAGGCGCCGACCACTCACGGTACAAAAAACCTGGACGACTACCATGGCCAATGGCTGGTGCTCTTTTCGCACCCGGCCGACTTCACCCCGGTGTGCACTACTGAGTTCATGGCATTCGCCAAACGCCATGAAGACTTCCGGGCAATCAACACCGAGTTGCTGGGTTTGTCCATCGACAGTCACTACTCGCACGTTGCTTGGGTGCGTAACATCAAAGAGAAATTCGATGTCGACGTGAAGTTCCCGATCATTGCCGACCTGTCGATGGACGTGGCCCGGGCCTACGGCATGATCCAGCCCGGTGCCAGCGACACCTCTGCGGTTCGCGCCACCTTTGTCATCGACCCCGAAGGCATATTGCGCGCCATGATTTACTATCCGATGACCAACGGTCGGTCGATCGACGAGATTCTGCGTCTGATCAAAGCGCTGCAGACTTCCGATGCCAACAAGGTGGCGACACCTGAAGCCTGGCAGCTGGGCGACAAGGTAATCGTGCCTCCGCCTGCCAGTGTCGAGGAAGCCGAGGCCCGTGCAAACAGCGGAGAGTACGAGTGCACCGACTGGTACTTCTGCAAAAAAGCGCTTTAAACACCGCTGACGGTCTGATGAGAAAGCGGGGCTCGCCCCGCTTTTTGATTGTGCTCGGGGTTTATTGCTGATGATTACTTAACCACTCGGTCGGGCGTTAAACGCGAGGCGTCAAAACCCTTTTACCGAGGCTGGCCTGATAATGCGCTTGCGCACCCCGGCGGCGACCGAACGACAACAACACGGGAATCAGAATCAACGTAATCGGCGTCGCGACCAGTTCGCCGAATACCAGGCTGACGGCAGCCGGTTTGAGGTATTGCGCCTGTTCGGACGTCTCGCTGAGCAGTGGCAGCAGCCCGCACACGGTAGTCAGCGTGGTGAGGAAGATGGCGCGCAGTCGGCTGAGCCCGGCCTGCACGAGGGCGTCGTTCAGCGGCAAGCCTTTTTCCCTGAGTTGGTTGAATCGGGTCATGAGCACCAGCGAATCGTTGATGACGACCCCGGTCATGGCCATCATGCCGAAAGCCGACAGCAGGCTTACGGGGAGGTCCATCAGTCCATGCCCGTAGATGGCGCCAGCGAATCCGAACGGGATCACGGCCATGATGATGAAGGGTTGCCGGTAAGATTTCAGCGGTACGGCAAGCAGCACGTAGATCAGCAGTACAGTGAGGATCATGGCCTTCTTGAAGCCGGCCTGCACCTCGAGGATTTCCTCGAACTCGCCCACCGGGATGATCTTTGCGCCGGGGTAGCGTGTTTGCAGTTCGGCGACGGTGGTTGCGTTCAGCGTTTTCCAGACCGCTTCGGGTGATTCGACAGCCCTGTCCTGACGCCAGTACAGATGGACGACTTCGCGTCGGTCGCGTCGATGCAGTACGTCGGGTTCGCGGCTGAAGGCGATATCGGCGATTTGACCGAGACCGACATGATGCTCGCCGTCGATCTGTACCGGCGTGTCGCGAAGTTGCTCGACGGTCTGTCTCGATCGTTCCGGTAGGCGGACCAGCAGCCGGGTTTCCTCGCCGTCTTCGAGCAGACGATGCACCTCAATGTCGCCGAAGGCGCCGCCGACCAGGATCGCGAGTTGGCGTTGGTCGATGCCGAGCTGGGTGCCGCGTTCGTTCAGGGTGACGCGCAATTGGCGGCTGCCGCCCTGAGTGTCGTCATAGACGCCGCTGACGCCGGGCAGTTTTTGGAGTTCTTCGGCGAGCATTGAGGCGATGTGCTTGGCGAGTTCGCGACTCTCCGTGGATACCGAGATCGCAGTGCCGCCGGCCGGTTCGTTGGCCAGGGTGTATTTCACCGAGTAGCTGCCTTCGAGTGCCGGCCTCGGATGCCCATAGATCAAGGACACGCTGGCCGGGGATCCGGGCCAATGCGGCCGCCGAGAGTTCGGCGTCGAGTTCGATGGTGCCTTTGTCCTCCAGTGACAGGACGTACTTGTCGATCGCCGATGTGGGCAGCCCATACTCCTGCTGCAATAAAAGACCGGTTTCGATGACGGCGTGTTCGAGCACGGCGCCGGTTTTGCGGGTCAGTTCGAATGGTGCGTCCACATCCATGGTGACCAGCGCCGTGGCATAACGGCCCGGGATTTCGGGAAAGAACACGCTGCGGATATGCCCCTTGGTCTGCAGACCATAGGCAAGCAGCGTGACGGTGACAAATATCAGCAGCGTGGTCCGTTTGTGGCGCAGCGCACTGCGTAGCAAGGGGGCATAGACAGTGTTGGCGAACCCGTCCAGGGTCCCGGTGCAGGCTTTACGCAGACGCGCGAAGCCGCGCAGGCCCCAATGTTTCGCACCGGCGGATGTCTTGTGCGGATAGGAGAGATGACTGGGTAGGACGAACTTGCTTTCGATGAGCGAAAATATCAGCGCGGCGCTCACGACCGCGGAAAAGCCGGCGAGCACCTTGGCCAATTCGTTGTCGATCCACAACATGGGCGAGAAGGCGGCGATGGTGGTCAATACGCCATACACGGTCGCGACGGCGACGGCGTCGACACCTTCCCAGGCGGCCTGTCTGGGGTCGGCGATGCGTTGGCGCGCCGAGTGGATGCTTTCGCCGACCACCACGGCGTCGTCCACCAGCACGCCCAGTACCAGGATGACGCCGAACAAGGTGATGTCGTTGATACTGTAGTCCAGCGCCGGCAGCCCGAGCACCCATACCGCGCCCGCGAGCGAGATCGGTATGCCCAGCGCCACCCAGAATGCCAGGCGGAAACCGAGGAACAGCCCGAGTACGACCAGCACAATCATCAGTCCCTGTAGCGCGTTGTCGCTGAGCAGGTCGATCTGGTCTTCGATGTAGGGCGCCATGTCGGCCATCACGTCCAGTTCGACACCGGTTGGCAATGTGGGACGCTGCGCATCCAATACCTCAATGACGGCGTCGCTCACCTTCAGCAGGTTGTCCTTCTGGCTGGTCGAGACCATGAGCGCGATCGCAGACTTCCCCTGGAAGCGCACGATGCTCTCGGTTTGTTCGAAGGTGCGTCTTACCGTGGCGAGTTCGCCGAGCTTGATCGAGGTGCCGCCGCTGACGACGACCGGCAGATTTTTGAGTTTCACCAGGTTGTCGGCATGGCTGTCGCCGCGCAGCACGATATTGCCTCGGGCCGTTTTCAATTCGCCGCTGCGGTATTCCAGCGACCAGTCGCCGATAATTTGGGCGAGCGTTTCGATGCTGAGGCCGTGCCGTTTCAGCTTGTTGATGTCCGGCTCGACCGATAGTTGGTGTTTGCGTTTGCCGAGATTGGTGACCTGTGAAATCTCCGGGTGCGTTTTCAATGCCCGTTCGACGCGTCCGGACACCTTTTGCAACAGCGCGTCGTTGCGGCCGCCATAGATCAACACGAAGGACGCCAGGTTGGTGAATTCGTCGCGATAGATACGTGGGCGTTCGGCTTGTTCGGGAAAGCCGACGATGCTCTCGATCTGATTGCGGATGTCTTCCATCAGGCGGCTCAGATCGGTGCCGGTTTTCTTACGCACCCGGATCAGGGCTTCGCCCCGGTGTGATTCGCTAACGATGTTGCGAACGCCGGGTACGCCACTGATGGCGTCTTCTATGCGTTGGGTAATACCGAGATCGACCTGGCCGGGAGTGCCGCCGGGGTAATCGACGGATATGATCAATTGTGTCGGCGGCGTTTGTGGAAAGCTCTCCACCCTGGGGTCGTCCAGGGTGAGCCAGCCGCCGGCGAGGATGAAAATCATCAACAGATTCGCGGCGACCGGGTTGTCGATGAACCAGCGGGTGAGCGCTTTCATCCTTCCGCCCCTTCATGTTGGTCGTCGACCAGTTTGGGTGAGACCCGTTGGCCTTCCAGCATGATGCTCAGCGGGTACCTCACCAGTAGTCGGTCGTGCTTGGGACGTTCGGCGAAGCGCAATAGCACACGATCGTGTCGTTCGCTCAACAGGCTGACGTCTTCCAGGGCCAGCTTGTCGTCGGTTACCGTCCACACCTTGCCGTCTTCGGTGAGCACCGAGGCCGGCGCCGATACGACCTGGGCCATTGGCGGGCGCCGGAAACCGATCTCGACCTGTTGGTCGGGCAGCAGCGGTGGTTTGGCGCGATAGGGTTCGGTCACTTTCAACACCAGGCTGCGCTGTCGGGTGGTGGGGTTCATCGTCGGGTTGAGATAGCGCAGCGATGCGGCCCATTGTCTGCCCGAGGGGGCGGTGACGGTCGCGTCGATACCGTTGGCAATGTCGCCGAGCTGTTGCCATGTCGGCGCGGACAGCTCGACCTCGACATCGACCGAATCGCTGGCGGCCAACCGATACAGTACATCGCCGCTCGCGACCCATTGACCGGGCGAGACCAGGCGCTCGACGATGATCGCGGGGAAGGGTGCCGTGACATGGGTATCGTTCAGGCGCTGGCGTGCCGATTCGCGCACGGCCGTGGCTGCATCCAGCTCGGCTTCGGCTGCCTTGATGTGGGGCTCGCGTCGCCCGAAGGCGGTCAAGGCGTCTTTTTTAAGCACCGTTTGTTCGCGTCGCAGTCGCGCGAGTGCGAGTTCGGCCGTCGCGACGCGGGCCTGCGCGGTCTCGAATTCGGACCGATAGGCGGTATCCAGCAGACGAACCAGGGTGGCGCCTTTGGCCAGCAGGCTGCCCGGCTCCAGGGTTTCGTCGAGTTCGTCCACCCGGCCGTCGACTGCGGCGACCACCTCGGTGGGCCAGCGTGGCCGGGTGATGCCGGTCGTCTTGTAGGTAATCGTTGCGTCTCCCGGGTGCACCTCGAGCACGCTGACCGGCAGCCCTGCCGTGGCCGTCGTGGTTTGTTTGGCGGCCGGTTCTTCGGCCAGCACGAGCCAGGCCATGACGGCAACAAAGCTGACGGCCGTCAGTCCCGCCACGATGCGTCCTTTCATTTGTCCGCCCTGAATACGCATGAACTGGCCCTCTTTGCAAAATTCGTGATATGATACATAGTGTTCCATAAAATCAATATACGGTGCAATATGTTTCATATCTTTTCGATGAAGGAGGCCACTGATGGTTGAGAAGACCGATGCGCGTATCGAGAAAAGTCGTGCCGCACTACTCGGTACCGGGCTGACACTGTTGCTCGAGAAGCCGAATGCCTCGTTCAGCGAGATCGCCGACCAGGCCGGTGTCGGACGGACCACGCTGTACCGACAGTTCAAGACGCGGGAGCAGTTGATTCAGGCGATCGCGAGGCGTTGCCTGGAACAGATCGATCGTGGCGCCACCGAACAAGCGTCGCGTGCGAAGTCGTACCGGGAAGCGATCGAGCTGATATTGCTTTCTGTGATGCCCTTGGCTGATCGATTACGGTTTTTAGCGTTGTTCTGGGACATCGCTGTACAAGACGACGACATTGTCGAACGCAATGCCCGATACAACAGAGAGATGGTCGAACTGATCGAGGCCGCAAAGCGCGAAGGCAGCATCGAGCCGACGTTGCCCAGCGATTGGGTTGCCGACCTGATCGACAGTCTGTTTCAGGTTGCCTGGAAGCTGATCGATGTAAATGGCTATTCGGAACGCGATGCCGCCGAAATGGTGATCAAGACTTTATTCGATGGAATCAGTCCGGAAGTTTAGCGGTGCCGTTGAGACAAGCACGGCGCGAAGAATCAATCATGCCGTGACCAAGTACGACGTGTGAACAGATGGTCCGTCGCTCGGGTGTGTCAATCGGGTGAGCCCGCCCTATCAATCGTATCCATCCGATTGACCGACTGGTTTTTGGGTCGGAAAACCTTACATCGCCGCTAGCGAGGATAAGGTATTGAAAAGTGGATGAAGTTTGTGGCTCAAGCCACATTTTGCCGATGCAGGGCCCGGTCCCGGATGTCAACATCCTTTACACCCGATCTTTCAGGTGTGGCCCGAATGGCCTGTAAGAAATTGATTTAAATACTCTTTTCTGACAATTGGTTGCTAGCATGAATCTTGCTCGCATTCTCGAGGCATGTTGTATGCCCGAGAAACGAATCGGTTCCATAACGACGCCGAAGGGCAGAGAAATCCAGTTTGAGCGAGATCACATATCTGATGTAGAGCCCATTTAACAAATGCGATTGCTCCATAGCGAGGGTCGGAAACGGTTACGAGGCGAATCAAATGCTTGAGAGACGACAACTGATGCTCGGTACTCCCGGCATGCGCCGAATGCTGCAGGCAGTCGTGATGGTTTTTTCAACGATTCTGGTCGCTAACGTCAATGCGTTCCCTGCCCTGAATCTGGCCCCCACCACACCGGACATCGGTTCGGCCTTCATCAGTGTTACCTATACCGTAGCCGGCGGTGTCGGCACGCTGCGAGCACGCGGTCAGGCACAACAGCTAACGCCATCGGCGCAGGGCAGTGCGCCGAATATTCAGAACGCGGACTTCTTTACGAGTTTCGATCTTAGTGCGGAGATCGACAATAACACCCAAACCGCTACGGGCTTGCTTGCGATCGGGGGTGAAACCCCGGCCGACGGGTTCACCAGCGGCACGCTGCTGACCGGTACGCTCAGTGCTTTCGGTGCAGGGGCCAATGATCCTCTCGAGTTCCTCTTCGATGTCACGGGCGGCGATGCGGCAGGTCTCTTCGGGCCCTCGGTCGGAACGATTTTGAGTTTCTCCGGTTTCGGCGGAGACTTACTCAGCGATTTCTCGACTTCGTTCACTTCCGTCGCGGATACGTTCTCGGTCGATACGAGCGCGGTGCCAGAGCCGACCGCACTAGGGCTGATCTTTGCGGGTGGTCTCGCCTTCGTTTGTTCCGGACGTCGTAAGCGCGAGCGTACCTGAGGCGTCTCCGGACTCCGCAGCCTTCTCGCGGGTCCGGCACGCAGATACGGTTGCGGCTTTCAGTTCGGGGTCGGGTTCGAGCCGGCTTGCCGGCACATGGCGCGTCGCCGAATAGGAAGCATCGGTACGCCGCATTTTAGGCCTGTCGTTGAGGACACCGATTCCTCACGGACATCGCCGGCACACGGTCACCCGTTTGGGAGTGTGATATCGCTTCGGCCGGAAGCAATCGGCGTCGCTGTAGAGGTAACGAAGTAGCCGGCGCCCTTCATTAAGCGGCTCCCTGGGGCAAAGCGTGGCCACAACCGGTAGCCTGAACGTCTCGGGTTGAATCTTCGTGGTGAAAAAGCTGTTTTCAGCGCTGATGGCAGGTCTGCTTATCAAGGCTTTTCTCACGCTGATACGGAATACGCCGGAAGCTGGCCGAGTACCTGTCCTTGCTTCCATCTCGGGTGTGAGCAAACTCGGTCCGTAGACGGTTTCCGAACCGATTCGATATGGCACCCGCTCCAGGCGTGATCGCCACGTCCTGTTTCAAGCCTTGGCACAGGCAGTCACGATATCCACCGATTCGGGCAGTTTCACTTGGGCAGTCAGTCTGCCTTCGGGTTCGCTAACCCGTAAACTGAATGGCCATGAGCGGATATTTCCGATTAACGGGCCACGCCGAAACGGATATTCTGTATCGAAACATGCTTGCGCGGGTGGCCTCTTTCGACAGACTGACGAACCAGGTAAACGGCATTGAAATGAAACAGTATCCGGCTCGTTTTTTATCGGTTTGCGTAATCGTCACGAGCCTGTGGTCGGCGGGCGCGGTTTCCCAGCCCGCGCCGAAACCGGTGACCCTGGACGAGGTCAAGCGCGAGAGCCTGAGCGAACGCGTCAACCTCACCGGTAATACCATCGCGTGGCGCAGTGCCGAGTTGTCTGTTCGGGTCGATGGTCTGGTGACCGACCTTCGGGTCGACGAGGGGAGTGTCGTGGCCGCCGGCGATCCGATTCTGGTGTTGGATTCGCGCCTTGCCGAGCACGATGTCGAGAGCGCCCGGGCCCGGCTGCGCGAGGCGCGTGCCCGACACGAAGACACGATCCGGGTTCGCGACGAACTGCGCCGATTGCAGCAGAGTCGCCATGCCTCGGAGACAGAGCTGGAATCGGCTATCGCCCAGGTGGATATCGCTGCCGCATCGCTCAGCGGTGCGCGTGCGGCCCTGGCGCGGGCGGAAGAGGTGGTCGCCCGACACGGACTCGCGGCCCCTTTTGCCGGTATGGTGGTGACCAAGCATGTCGAATTGGGCGAATGGGTGACACGTGACCAGGCGGCCGTGGTTCTGGTCGCGCTGGACAAGCTGCGGATTCGCGCCATTGTGCCGCAGCGTGATTACCCGCGAGTCGAAACCGGGGCGAAGGCCGCGATCCGCTTCGACGCCTTCCCCGAGCGTACCTTCGAGGGTCGGGTCGAGGCGCGCATCGCCCGCGGTGACGATCGTTCCCGGACTTTCCCCTTGTTGATCGATCTGCCCAACCCCGACCGCCTGCTCGCACCGGGCATGTCGGCGCGGGTCGAGGTGGAATTGACCGGCAATCATCACGAAGTCGTGACCGTGCCGCGCGATGCGGTGGTCACCAAAAGTGACGGTCGGCGTGAGGTCTGGCGCGTTCGGACGGAAGACGGCGACAGCAAGGCCGAGCCGGTGCGGATCGAAATCGGCCGGGCGAACGGCGACCGGGTGGAAGTCCTATCCGGTCAACTTGAGACGGGTGACCGGATCGTGTTGCTGGGTAACGAACGTCTGCGTCCCGGTGATCGGGTCGAGCCGCGCACGGCGCAGCCGACGAATAGTGCCTCGACCGCAGCGACCGAGTAAGCCCGATGTTTCGCTTCGCCATCGAGCGGCCTGTCATCCTGATCGTCTTCATCCTGATCCTGACCCTGTTCGGTTTGTTGTCGATCTTCAATGTGCCGGTGCAGATGATTCCCGATCTGGACGCACGGGTGGTCTCGGTCGCCACCCAGTGGCCGGGCGCCTCGCCGCAGGATGTCGAGAAAGAGATCGTGGTCGAGCAGGAGAAGTACCTGGGCCGCATCCCCGGGTTGGAGCGCATGGTCTCGACCGCGCAGACCGGCAGCGCCGAAATCGAGCTGGAGTTCCCCTTCACGGTCGCGATGGAGGAGGCGCTGCTCAACGTCAATAACGCCCTGTCACAGGTTCCCGATTATCCGGAGAACGTCGATCAACCCACCATCCGGGCCGAGGCCTTCTCCAGCAACGCCTTCATGTTCTTCAGGCTCATGCCCGTGTCCGGTGATTTCACCGAGGACGATATCCTGGCCCTGCGCGACTGGGCGGAAGAGTACGTGCAGACGCCGATGGAACGGGTCCCCGGGGTGTCCACGGTCAACCTGCGCGGTGGTGCCGAGCGGCAGATGAAGGTCTATGTCGATCCGGTCAAGCTCGCCGAGCGAGGGATTCGCCTGACCGAGTTGCGCGACGTGATCCGGGCGCGCAATCGCGATGTCTCGGGCGGCGATCTGGATAGCGGTAAACGACGCTATTTGTTGCGCACCATCGGTCGTTTCGACAACCCGGAGGATCTCGAAAATCTGGTCATCGCCGAGCGCGACGGCACCTTCATCCGGCTGCGCGATGTTGGGCATGCCGAACTCGGTTATGCCGAGGTACGCAGCTTCGCCTATTCCGAAGGCAAACCCGTCCTGTCGTTTTCGGTCAATCGGCAGATCGGCAGTAATGTCATCGAGATCAAGCGGGCGATGCTCGAGCGGGTCGAGGAGTTGAATCGCACCGTGCTGCAACCGAAGGGGTTGCAGTTGTTGCGTACCGCCGACGACGTCGTCTATGTCACCGATGCGGTGAAGGTGGTGCAGCGCAATCTCGCCATCGGCGCCGTGCTCGCGGTATTCGTGCTGTTCCTGTTTTTACGCTCGGCGCCGGCGACCCTGATCGGCGCGATCGGGATTCCGATCTGCACCATCGCGGCCTTCCTGGGTTTGTTGCTGGCCGGACGCACCATCAACGTCATCTCGCTGGCCGGGGTCGCCTTCGCCATCGGTATGACCCTGGACAACAACATCGTCGTGCTGGAGAACATCTATCGACATTTGAACCAAGGTAAAGCCCGAATGCAGGCGGCGCTGGACGGCGTACGCGAGGTTTGGCCGGCGGTGTTGGCCTCGACGCTGACCACGGTCGCGGTGTTCCTGCCGGTCGTCTTTGTTAAAGAGGAGGCCGGGCAGCTTTATTCGGACATCGCCATCGGCATTTCGGCCTCGATCCTGATGTCCATGCTGTTGGCCATCACCCTGGTACCGGCCGCGGCCCGGCGCTTGCTCAAGCCGGCGTCACCCGAGCGGCCTGTGCCGCGGCTCAGCCGTGCCGGTGCCGCGTTCGGGCGCGGCATCCTGGCGGGTGTGCATTGGATCGCGAGCGGGGCGTCGCGTGCCGCGTTGGTGATCGTCAGCGTGCTCGGCCTGGCTGCGGGCATCATCTATTGGTTGACGCCGGATGCCGAATACCTGCCGGAGGGTGAGGAATCGAAGATCTTTACCCTGATGTTCGCGCCACCCGGCTACAACATCGGTATGATGCGCGATGCCTTCCAACGGGTCGACGCCGATTTCTATTCCGCGGTGGGACAAGACCCGGCGTTGTTCGATGCTGGCGAGACGGATGTGCCGGCCCTGAACTTCACCATCGGTTTCGCCACCCAGAGCCGGGTATTCGTCGTCCGCGAGGCGACCGACCGACGTCAGACCGAAGACCTCATGCGTGTCGCGCGGGAGAAGACCGACGGTCTGCCGGGCCTGCGCAGTTTCTCCAGTCGCGGTTCCATCTTCTCCAGCAACTTCGGCGGCACCCGTTCGATCAACATAGAAATAAGCGGTGCCGACCTGGTCAGCCTGTTCGCCGCCGGCACCCAGGTCCAAGCCAAGGCGCGGCAGATCTTCGAGCAGCCGCGGATCAAGTCCGAACCTTCCAACCTGAGCCTGGGGCAGCCGATGTTGGAGGTGCGTCCGGACTGGGAGCGTGCCGCAGAGTTCGGTATCTCCCCGGGCGATCTCGGTTATACCGTCTGGGCCTATTCCGACGGCGCTTTTGTCGATGAATTCTTTCTCGACGACGACGAAATCGACATCTTCCTCTACAGCACGGCGGGCAACATCGAACGCCCGCAGGACCTCGAGAGCCTGATGCTGTATTCGCCGTCCGGCGGGATCGTGCCGCTGTCGGCGGTTGCCCGGCTGTCCGATACGGTCAATACCGAGACCATCCGCCGGGTCGATGGCGACCGCACCATCACCATGAGCATCATCCCGCCGAAGGACGTACCGCTGGAGGAAGGCGTGCGCCTGGTGCGTCAGGAGATCATCGAGGGCATGAGGGCCAACGGTGAGCTGAGTCCGGATATCGCGCTGGAGCTCAGCGGTGCCAGCGATCGACTCGAGGCTACCCGGGATGCGCTATCCGGTTTTTTTGCCGTCGCTCTACTGATCGCTTATCTGCTGATGGTGGCGGTGTTCAGTCACTGGGGTTGGCCGCTGTTGATCTTGACCAGCGTACCGATCGGGGTCAGCGGCGGCATCGTCGGGCTGGCGCTATTGAACCTTGGTGGTGCTCATCTGGATAAGATCGGGCTGTATCCGATTCAGCAACCGTTCGACATGATCACCATGCTCGGTTTTCTCGTGCTGATCGGTACCGTGGTCAACAACCCGATCCTGATCGTCGAGCGTGCCGTGACCAATGTCAGAAAGACAGGTATGGTCGTGATCGATGCGGTTACCGACGCGGTGCGGGTACGCCTGCGCCCGATCATGATGAGCATGGTCACCACCATCGCCGGTTTGTCGCCCTTGGTGTTCAATCCCGGCGCAGGCACGGAACTGTACCGGGGCCTGGGCGCGATCGTGCTGTTCGGGCTGCTGTTCTCGACGCTGGTAACGTTGACCTTCATGCCGGCGATGTTGACCTTGGTGCTGCGCATGGTCGGTCGTAAGAAGGTTGAAGGTACAGAGCTTGCCGAGCCGGATCGTGCGTCGGGCTGAGATCTGTCGTCCCGCTTGTATCGGCTTATCTATGATTGCCCTGCAGAGGCGATTTGCACATTGGATGGCGGGTCGTGCGTGCTGAAAGGTTCGCCGTATGTTTGTTGTATTCGTTGTGCTCATGATGCGGGCTCAGCTTGCAACTTGGTTTCGTAGAATGTCCACAGGCTAACATCTGCTTTCAACACTGAGCAGTCTTTAAGCGCTTGCTGATGGACGGGGTCAGAATGCTTTATAGCAGGGAAGCCGCTTCCGCAGTTCCCGAAGCAAGAGACATTTTTGCCTGGGGACGGCCCCTACCGATGAGAAAGGCGGGTACCCCTGACTCAAGGGCGACAGGCGACTCCGCCCACCTCCATTCACTGCCATGAATCTACTTTCAGATTTGGCTTCTTGAAGCCGTCAAAGTACTAATCGGACGAGAAAATCTTTCCCTACGGGCAAGCAGCGCTACTTTTGGTGAGTTTCTTTTTCGACGGAAAAACTGATTTTTTGGTGATTTTAAACTGGATCCGTATTCGATCATCGCGTGACGATTTCCAGCGGTATCTTTGAACCCGAATCGGAAGCGCGAATCTGCGGCGAAAAAACGGGCGAGAATTCCGCCGGAAATCGCAGCATAAAAAGTCACCACCAAAAAATTCTTTTTGTCTTGATTTTTTCGAGTTCTTAGGACAAACTTTACGTGTAAAGTTTGTCCTAAGAACTACTATAAATGACCAGCTATCAATCACTTGGCCATCTTCTGCGCTCACCGTTGGTCTACACTATTGCCATGGTGGAGTTTGGCAAAGTGCCCGCAATGGCTGAATACGCTGAGCGAATTCAAGAGGCACTGCGAGGGGATTATCCAGATATCGACCGTCTAGAAGCTCAAACGCTCCAAATCGGCATCAGGGTTCCCGGGCAACAGCCAGAAATAAAAGAATTGCTCGTCGACAATTGGACCATGAACACGGCCGATCGTTCGTGGGGCATTATTTTCAGCAACAGTAAGCTGTTGCTGCACACTAATGCATACGAGCATTTTCCGCAGTTTGCTGAGCGGTTTCGCGTGGCGCTCGAAGTGGTCGCCCGGGAAGCCAAGATTTCTCATACAAGCACCTGCGGCATCCGTTACATCGACAACATCCAAGCAGTTGATGGACTAGAGTTCACGGAATTGCTGCGGGAGGGATTTTTGGCGCCTGAGCTTGATGACTCGCTCGAGCGCATCATGTCACGTGTCGAATACGTGTACCGCTCAGGGGAGGGGCAGTTGTTCTTGCGTGGCTATGGTGTAAAAAATCACCCCGGCATACCTGGCGACGTCATGGAAATGGCCAATCAATTGTTCAAAGGAGAAGGGCCGGTTCAGCCCATAGCTGGAGAATTTGCGCTTTTGGACACTGACCACATGTATGCACCGGGAAAACTAGAAGAGCTCGATATAGATTCAGTCCTTGGGCGCCTCGATAGGCTGCATCAGGGGGCATCGAGGGCGTTCCGGCGAATCGCAACGAAACCAGCGCTTGAAGCGTGGCAAAAGGAGGAAGCGTAATGCAGTTTGCAGAACGAGCAGATAGGACACCAACTGCTGCGATAGCACTCTTTGTCATGCCGTTTGCCGTGTCGGCGGGTACTGGTGGAACACCTCAGGTGATGCCGTATCAATCTACCGGCAATACGGTGCTGATTGCCCGCTACGAAGGCGATGTTGTTGAGGCCAATTCCGTTACGGCAGATTTTGCCGCTCGACTAGAGGCCTTAATGAGTACCTACGGTGTGCAAAAAACGCAGCTCGCCTCGCTGCTTGATGTTTCTCGCCCAACTCTCAATGGTTGGATAAACCAATCAGTTGAGACTATTCGTCAAAGAAACCAAGACCGGTTGGCTGACTTAGAGCAGGCCCTTGGGCAGTTTGTACCGGCGGAAGATGCAGCTTTCCTTGGCCCATTCCTTCAGCGAAAGCTCGAGGAAGAGAGCGCCAAATTGCTCACTGCACTCAGCGCTTCGCAGCTGGATACCGACTTGCTACGGCAAGCCTTTGCCCCAATTGCTGATGCACTTGAAGGTATGCGCCGCTCGCAGCAACTCGATAGTCTTTTGGGAGATAATAGAACCCCGTTTATCTAGCTAGCTATGCGTTTAGGGAAGACGTGTGCCCACCGATTTGGACAGAGAAACAATAAAAAACAACGGTTGGAAGCTAGGCAGCTGCTTCACGGCAAAAAGCACACCCGAACTCTTTAACGAGCTTCCCGAGCAAGAGAGAAGTGAAGACGCCATTTTCATTGTGGTGACGCATGACTGCTCGCTGATTAGCCCAAGCTTAGAAAGTGAGCCGGTGCTTGAGTGTTTCGCTGCAGTCCCCTCCCAGAGACCCGATGGTGCACTCACCGAAGCAAAACATGTTCGGCGTCTGCAAGTTCCGATTCTATCTGACGATAGCGAAGTGCTCGTCGACCTACAGATGGCAAAACGTTACTTCGTGTCACGCGCCCCATTGCCTGCGTGCACGCCTGCAGAGACTATCGAGCTTCCAGAAGAGAGTAAGGCAATTCTTACTCGCTGGTTATCGAACCGTTACAGAACCCAGACCCTGCCGGATGCGTTCAATCGTCGAGTAAGTCCACTACTCGAGGGAAAGAAGAAACCCCTTCGAAAGCTCCTTCAGAGGAAGGAAGCCACACCGATGTTGGGGGTCTATTTGGACTTGGACCCGCCAAACGATGACCTATCGGATGACCAACCATACGAGGTCACTGTGGTTCTCTTATACAGCGGCGATACCTATCGAGCCAATAGCGACAACTACGATGCTTATGCGGAAGAAATCGGAGACTGCCTTTCGAGCGCCGATGGCATCGAAGTGCGTGGTGTCGTGGCCATATCTGATAAAGATATTTCAGTTAACCGTTATCGCCGAATGCGGCGATGGCAAATGGATTTCTTGAGCTTTCGTGATGCCGCCGATGATGTCGCCTTGATTGAAGAAGACCTTTCTTGAGCGCCGAGCTCTCCGGACTGGAGAAATTCGGCATAGTGGATTAGGAACGCGCGCCGTGCGCTCCCGCCGCAAATAATCTTGATACCTGATTTGCCCGGACCGTGAGTGTCTTTTCCTGGCCGCGAGCAAGCATAGCTAACTTTGTTACATAACGTCCGCTTTCGCAGACGGCGCCATGGCGCCGAGATTCACGCGGCATGTCAACTAGGGTCGCATGACGGACGTAGGCGAATAGATTCAATCTGCCTGCCCGGTTTTGTAGCGTGACCGCTCCTACGTAGGCTTTAAGTACTCTGGAAGCCGATTGAGCGCCCTAACCCTGCTGTCATCCCAAGCATGAGCAAAACTGATACGCAGACAGTTTCTGAACTGTCCTGATGTTGAGAATAGCGGTCCGGGTGTAATAACGATTTCGTCTTTCAAGGCCTTGGCATAGGCAGTCAAGGTATCTACCGACTCGGGTAGTTCCACCCAAACGGCCAACCCGCCTTCGGGTTGGCTGACCCGTAAATCGAACGACCATGAACGCATATGTGCGATCAACTGGTCACGATACTTGCGTAACTCACTCCGTTGTCGACGCAGGTGCGCGGCAAAATCACCCTGTTCCATGAAGTCGGCCACGCCTTGTTGCAGGTAGCGGCTGCTGGCCAGTTGGGTGATGAGCTTGAGATGTAGAATGCGTGTGTGCCAACGCGCTCCGGCGATCCATCCCAACCTGAGGTCGCGTGACAAGCTTTTGGAGAACGAACTGCACAGGATCACGCGGTCCTTCGAATCCAAGGCCTTTAAGGGATCGGGTGCGGTACCGAAGGCGGTATCGGCGTAGATGTCGTCCTCTATGATCGTCAGATCGTATTCTTCCGCGAGTGCCAGGATACGCCGCTTCGCGGCGGTGGGCATTGAGGCTCCGCTGGGTGTGGCAAAGGCGGGGGACAGGATACAGGCGGTGATCTTCCAACGTTTTAGCGCTTCCTCGAGCGCGTCCACATCTATCCCGGTCTCCGTCGACGTGGGGATCTCGACGACCTGCAGGTCGAGTTGTTCGAGTAGTTGTAGCGAGCCGTAAAAGCCGGGTGATTCTACGGCAACGATATCTCCCCGTTCGCAACTGGCCATCAGTGCAAGAAACAGTGCGTGCTGGCAACCGGACGTGATGCAGAGTTCGTCGGGAGCCGCTGTCCAGCCTCGACGGGTGTATTGCAGTGTCAGTTGTTCACGTAGCGCAAGGTTTCCGGTCGGTTCATCGTAGTACTGATAGTCACCGCCGCGTTGTCGACGCAATGAGCGTCCGATCGACCGATTCAACGCGACGATGCCGGGAGGAGGTTCGCCTGCATTCACATCAGGTACCAAATCGAAAGCGGCACTTCGGCGCATGATGTCGAGCAACAGTTCGCTAACCGTGACGGGTTGCGGCGCTTTCGTTCGCGCGCGGCTCACGGGTTTTTGGGGCGCTTCGGATCGTGAGGAAACGAAGTAGCCGGCCTTTGGACGGGATTCCACCAACCCCTGGGCTTCCAGCCTTTGCAGTGCATGTTGGACGGTAGCTTTGGAGAGCTTCCGTTCCCGGCACAGCGTTCGGATCGAAGGGAGGCGTTCACCCAGGCGCCAACGCTGCTCCTGGATCCCCTGTAACAGCCATTTTTCCAGCTCCCGGTAGAGAAATTCCGATGTCATGTCGGTCTTTGTGTGCGCATCTGTACCTATTGATATTAATTTTTTTACACCTGTTCCTACTGGTTGTGGAGACCTAGTCTGTGCCCATCAGCAATCGACGGGGTGGTTCTCGTGGAAAAAACGGCTTTTATTCAAGAACGTACGCCGACTTTCGTTCGGGATGGAAAGTTTCACGTCAAATTGACGGAGGGCCGGTTTCAGAACCTTCGAAGGTTGGCCAGTTGGCCGTTGCTGGCGGTGTTTTTCGGTCTGGTCTGGATACAGCTGGATGGTCAGCCTCTATTGCTGTTTTCGTTCGAGCAACGGCGCATCATCCTGTTTGGCAACGCGCTCTCCTGGCAGGATTTGCCGCTTCTGGCCGGTTTGTTGATCACCGGCGCCTTCCTGCTTTTCTTCATGGCGGTAGCCGTGGGTCGGGTATGGTGTGGCTTCGCGTGTCCTCAAAGCATCTGGACCTGGTTGTTCCTTCGTGTCGAGCAGATTACCGAAGGGTCTGCGAAGGAACGTGCGAAACATGAGCGGGATTCGATCGCAGGCCGTCGTTTGCTTCGCCGTGTTGCCAAGCATCTGCTATGGATGCTTCTGGCTTTGTTCACGGCATTGACGTTCACCGGTTACTTCATGCCGATTCGAGACATTGTCGCTGGCGCATCGAGCCTGCAGCTTCCCACCTATACAACCGTATGGTTGGCGGCGATGACCGGGCTGACCTACCTGAACGCGGGATTGGTGCGCGAGAAAATCTGCCTTCACGCCTGTCCGTATTCGCGTTTCCAGACCGTGATGTTCGATCGCGATACGTTAACCGTCAGTTACGATGCCCGTCGCGGGGAACCGCGTGCCAATAGACGCAACGCGGATGCCGACAGCGGCGATTGTGTGGATTGCGGGCTTTGTGTGCAGGTCTGTCCTACCGGGATCGACATAAGGGATGGA
The DNA here is from genome assembly GCA_028280505.1 of Chromatiales bacterium. Taxonomy (GTDB): domain Bacteria; phylum Pseudomonadota; class Gammaproteobacteria; order Chromatiales; family Chromatiaceae; genus Thiosocius. The sequence continues at coordinate 94,493 of JANQLO010000018.1, forward strand.
TTACAGGCGGCATGTATCGATTGTGCCGCCTGTGTCGATGCCTGTGATCAGGTGATGGAAAAGCTGGATCGCCCCAAGGGTCTGGTGCGTTTCGCCTCCGAAGCCCGGCTTGAAGGCTCGACAACACGCGTGGTGCGTCCACAGTTGATCGGTTACGGTGTCGTATTGGCCTGTGCGATGTCTGCGGTTGTATATGGCTTCGCCAATACGTCGAGCCTGTCGGTGGCCATCCAACGTGACCGCGGTGCCTTGTTCACCCACTTGGATGAACATACGGTCTGTAACAATTACCGGGTCAAGGTCGAGGGGGTCGACGACAGATCCCTTCTGATTCAGGTGTCTCTTTCGGAGAACGGGCGATTCAAGCTGTTCGGGCCCGCGCAGATCGACCTGACGACAAGCAACGCCACCTGGCTTCCCTATCGCGTTTGCGTTCGAAATCCTGATTTCCCGCGCACGTCGCTGACGTTCAACTTCGAAAGCTCCGATATTTCCACAACGAAAACAACCACTTTTCTAGCGACATCGATCTGAACTCGTGACAGCTTGACGGTATTCTCCCGGCGCAAGATTTTTTAACCGCCGTAAGCAAACATGCCGCACCACGCCATGGCCGGTACCTTTGTTGAGGGTCGTCCGGATGTTCGCGGTTTTCGAACACTGTGGTGGGTAAATTCGGATTATTCGTTCTCGTCAGCTAAACGATAATGTGCCGAGTGTCGTGCATCCTTTTTGGCATGCACCGACGGATCTGTCGATTGCCTATCGATCTTTCCGCATCTTCGTCGCGCCGGGAGAACAGAATGCAAGACGAGTCCGAACAAGATCATGCCGCCAAGTCCAAGAGATGGCATAAACCGCTGATCGTTATGCTGTCTATTGTCGCGGTCGGTGCCGCGATCTGGAGCCAGTTGCCGCGTGGTTTCTATCCGACGGATTTGAGCCTTGTCGGTAACGGTCGTCCTGCGCTGGTGCTGGCTTACGATCCGAACTTCGGCGGTGGTATTGCGGCGATGGAGCTGATGAATGCGATACGTGCCGATTACGAAGATCGCGTCGAGTTCCTGATTGCACGTTTTGGTGTGCCCGAAGGTCGCGCTTTTGCCAATCGGCACCGGGCTATCGATGGAACCCTACTGCTATTCGCCGGCGACGGCACCCGCGTGCACAGTGTGCATTTGCCGGAAAGCGAAGAGCAGTTGCGTCATGCGCTGGATATTTCCTTTCCGCCGTAGCGGGATAACCGCGCCTGCAAGACCGACCCGTTTTCACAACGGCGTGACCTGCGATCATCCCGATGCAGCAAGCCGGTGCTATCGTCTATTGCCATGGAAGATTTCATCGAGCGACTGAAGCAGCGGTTGGCTGACGACCTTCCCGGTGAGGCCGCTCAGTTTCTGATGGCGCCCGCGGATAGGTTGCGCACTCGGCCACGACAAGGGGCGATGCCGCACCCGCGGCAAAGTGCTGTTTTATTGTATCTCTATTCCCATCAGGATGATTGGTGCCTCGTACTGATGAAGCGCACCCGGTACGACGGTGCGCATAGCGGTCAAGTGAGTATCCCCGGCGGGTGTTTGGAACGGGGTGAAGATCATAGTCAAGCCGCGTTGCGTGAGTTCGAGGAAGAGACCGGCGTGCGTGTACACCGGGACCAACTGCTCGGTCGGCTCAGCGGATTGTTCATCCCCACGAGCAACTTCATGGTAAGGCCTTATGTTGCCTATGCCACTCAAGCGCCCAACTTTTCTCCCGATCCCGTTGAGGTCGAGCAGATCATCGAGCTGAGGATGCCGATGTTAATGCGGGATGACGTGGTGAAGCAGGGTAAGGTGCATTTGCTTGACGGTGCTCGGGTGGAAACACCCTATTTCGAAATCGAAGCCCACCGGGTTTGGGGCGCGACCGCGATGATACTCAGCGAGTTCAAAGCGATCGTTCGGGACTTGGGTTGACTTTGGAATAGGGTCCGTGGGCATGCCGCGAGGAGACGTTGGCGGCATGCCCACGGATATCGTCGTCAGGCCCGGGTAGGCCTGCCGAAGATTGCGGCGAGGGGTGACCTGAAGAAATTCCCCACGCGGAAGGCGTTACCGCCTCCATAAAAAGGGCACGCCGGACGCGGCGAGGAAGACGTTGATATAGCCGTTGTCTGGCATGTAACGCGATACCGGTGCATCGGCTCTTTCCGGATCCGGGGCGTGTGAAAGCTTCCACCGGCCGCCGGCCAGGAACACCGAACCAAGACCGATACGCAGGGTGAGCGCGATCGTGTCCGCGTCGGTGAATTCGATGCGTGCCGGGGCTTTGCCCAATCGGCTGAAATTCATGATGTGCCCTGCTTGATGCGTCGTCCCAGTTGACCCGGGAATCAGGACTTTTCATTCGACTTAACAGCACATCGGGTCCGTTATTTGTAAGTTTTTGTACCAATACCCGCCTTGAGGCCGGTAGCCGTATTCGCTTCCGGTGCGCACCTTATTGGCGCAATGTGTGTCGGTTTATGTCTTCGTTGGTGGTCAGATTTGGCGCATCGGGTTTGGACTCCACAACATGCGAATTTTGCGATATGCGATTTTAGGGTTTTCCCCGATTGCCGTGCTGCGGTGCTGGTCTAGTTTCCTGACTCAGGAGAGTGGTTTTCTCCGCCACATCCGGTTTATGCCGGTTGTCCAACCCCCCGCAGGAGTCAATCTCGATGAACAAGTACTGTTCCGATGTGATTATTCACATAGACGAGGATCTTCAGGACGAAGATATCTACGAACTAGAGCGTGACATCGGCAATCTGGCCGGTGTTTACAGCGCCTGTGTCAACGATCGCGCCCGTCATTTGATGCTGGTGGATTACGACCCGGAAGGTGTCCGGGCCTACGATCTGCTCAGCACGGTGCGGCGGCGCGGCGTCGGTGCCGAGCTGGTCGGCCTCTGAGGTCGGCGATACGGCCGGTGCGGCCTTCCCGTCGCCCGGCCTGTTTTCCCCCCACTGACGGGTGCAATTCCCTGATCCTGAGCGTAAAATCGCCGGCCCCTAGTCGTTATTGAGCAGTATGCCGGGCAGACTTTACATTCGCACCTTCGGTTGCCAGATGAACGAGTACGACTCCCAGAAGATGGAGGACGTGCTGCGCGAATCCCATGGGCTGACTTTGACCGATGATCCCGAGCAGGCCGATGTGCTGCTGCTCAATACCTGTTCGATTCGTGAGAAGGCACAGGAAAAGGTCTTTTCCCAGCTCGGCGTATGGAAGGATTGGAAACACGATCGGCCCGACCTGGTGATCGGTGTCGGCGGTTGCGTTGCGAGCCAGGAGGGCGAGGCGATTCGTGAGCGTGCACCCTTCGTCGATCTGGTGTTCGGGCCGCAGACGCTACATCGTCTGCCCGAGATGCTGGCACGTGCGCGCGACAGCCGCGAGCCGACGGTCGACATCAGTTTTCCCGAGATCGAGAAATTCGATCGTCTGCCCGAGCCGCGTGCGGAAGGACCGAGTGCTTTCGTCTCGGTGATGGAGGGTTGTTCAAAATACTGCACCTTTTGTGTCGTGCCTTACACCCGTGGTGAGGAGATCAGTCGGCCGTTTGATGACGTGCTTGCCGAAATCGCACAGCTCGCTGTCCAAGGTGTGCGTGAGGTCAATTTGCTCGGGCAGAATGTGAACGCTTATCGTGGCCGTATGCACGATGGCGAGATTGCCGATCTGGCACTGCTGATTCGCTATGTCGCGGCGATAGACGGCATCGATCGTATCCGCTACACGACATCCCACCCGGTCGAATTTTCCGATGCCTTGATTGAAACCTATGCCGACGTGCCGGAACTGGTCAGCCATCTGCATCTGCCGGTGCAGTCGGGGTCGGATCGTATCCTGATGGCCATGAAGCGCGGCCACAGCGCGTTTGAATATAAACAGAAGCTTCGCAAGCTACGTGCGATACGGCCGGACATCAGCCTGTCATCGGATTTCATCATCGGTTTCCCCGGCGAGACCGATCAAGATCACCGTTACACCATGGCTTTGATCGAGGAGATCGGTTTCGACCATTCGTTCAGTTTTATTTACAGTCGTCGCGCCGGAACGCCGGCCGCCGACCTGCCGGACGATGTGCCGGTGGCGGTCAAGCAACAGCGTCTGGCCGAACTGCAACACGCGATCAACGACAGTGCACAGCGCATCAGCCGCGGCATGGTCGGGACGGCACAACGTGTGCTGGTCGATCGGCCGTCGCGCAAGAATCCGAATGAGATTTCCGGACGCACCGAGAACAACCGGGTGGTCAATTTCGCCGGCCCGGCCGGCCTGATCGGCCAGTTCGTCGATGTGCGTATCACTGCGGCAAACCCCAATTCATTGCGCGGTGAACTGTTGCGGACGAATGCGCCGGAGGTCGCGAGCGCCTGATGGCCGGTTCCTCCTTATCGGGCCTTTTGCCCGATCGATCGTGTCATGCCGACGAGGCCGGCCGCTGTGGCTGAACACCCGGACGCGCTGGATCTCCTGCTCGAACCCGAGGATAACGAACGTCTTCGCAATGTTTGCGGCCAACTGGACGAACATTTGCGGTTGGTCGAACGACGCCTCGGTATCGAAATCAGCAACCGCGGGAGTCGTTTCCGTTTGCTTGGTGAGACCGGTGCGATCGCTGCCGGTCGCGAGGTCCTCGAAGGCCTGTATCGTGCGAGCGCGGAAGAGACATTGAGCCCGGCCAGCGTTCATTTGTTTCTGCAGGACTCGGGGGTGGACGCGCTGTTGGACAAGGCCGATGAGGTGCCGGAGACGGTCATCAAGACCCGGCGCGGTCTGATTCGTCCGCGCGGTTCCAACCAGGCCCGTTATGTCCACAAGGTGTTGACCCACGATATCAACTTCGGCGTCGGTCCCGCCGGGACCGGCAAGACTTATCTCGCGGTCGCCTGTGCGGTCGATGCTTTGGAACGCGACCAGATTCGACGCATCCTATTGGTGCGTCCTGCGGTCGAGGCCGGTGAACGCCTCGGCTTTCTACCCGGCGATTTGACTCAGAAGATCGACCCCTATCTGCGGCCGCTTTACGATGCCCTGTACGAAATGCTGGGTTTCGAGCGGGTGCACAAACTGATCGAGCGCAACGTGATCGAGGTCGCGCCGTTGGCCTATATGCGCGGTCGAACGTTGAATGAAGCCTTCATCATTCTCGACGAGGCGCAAAATACGACCACCGAGCAGATGAAGATGTTTCTGACCCGCCTGGGTTTCGGTTCGACGGCGGTGATCACCGGCGACATCACTCAGGTCGATTTGCCGCGTGGCCAGACCTCGGGCCTGCGTCAGGCGACCGAGATCTTGCACGAAGTCGAAGGTATCAGCTTTACCTTCTTCAACGCGCGGGACGTTGTCCGTCATGCTTTGGTTCAGCAGGTCGTACAGGCCTACGATCGCTTCGACCGTGAACGCGATCATGGTTGAGGTCGCGCTACAGGTGGCGGTCGATCAGGCGGATCTGCCGTCGCCGGATCAAATCACCGCTTGGGCGCGCGCGGCATGGCGTCGGTCGAACGAGGATGCCGAGGTGGTCGTGCGCATTTGCGGCAAGGACGAGAGTCGTCGGCTGAATCACGATTTCCGGGGTAAGGACAAGCCGACCAATGTGCTGTCTTTTCCATACGACCCGCATCCGGGCGTGACGCCGCACCACGCCGGCGATCTGGTGATCTGCGCGCCGGTGGTGATTCACGAAGCGGCTGAGCAGGGCAAGACCATCGATGCGCATTGGGCGCATATGGTGGTGCACGGGATGTTGCACCTACAAGGCTACGACCACCAGGACGATTCACAGGCCGACGAAATGGAAAGCCTCGAAACGGACATTCTGACCGCGCTGGGTTTTCCCGCGCCATACTTTGTTAAAGAAACCAATGAGCGAAGATCGAACGCGTAACGGGATTCGCACGGCGCGCTGGCTGGAACGCTTTTTCCCCGGCTCGTTCAGCGAACCCAGAGACCGTAAGGAACTGATTGAACTATTGCAGCAGGCCAAGGATCGGGCATTGTTCGATACCGAAGCGCTGGCGATGATGGAGGGCGTGCTGCAGGTGTCCGACCTGCAGGTCAGAGACATCATGATCCCGCGCGCGCAGATGGTCGTTGTCGAGCGCGATGCCGAACTCAGCCAGGTATTGCCGGTCGTTGTGGAATCGGCGCACTCGCGTTTTCCGGTGATCGATGACGACCGCGCCGAGGTGGTGGGGATCATGCTGGCCAAGGATCTCTTGCAGTACTGTGGCGACGAAGCGCCCCGTTTCAAGATGCGTGATATCGTGCGTTCGGCGGTGTTCGTGCCGGAGAGCAAACGGTTGAACGTGTTGTTGCGCGAGTTCCGTGCCAGTCGTAACCATATGGCAATCGTGATCGACGAATATGGCAGTGCCGCCGGACTGGTCACGATCGAGGACGTGTTGGAACAGATCGTCGGTGAGATCGAAGACGAGTACGATTTCGACGAAGGTGCCTTCATCCTCAAGCGTGGTGCCAATAACTACACCATCAAGGCACACACGACGATCGAGGATTTTAACGAATATTTCGGCGTCACTTTCGACGATAGCGACTACGACACCATCGGCGGTTTGACCATCAACGCTTTCGGGCATTTGCCCAGTCGGGGCGAATCGATCGATGTCGGCGGTTTCCACTTCACCGTCGTACGTGCTGACAGTCGTCGCGTGCGGTTGTTGAATGTCGAAAGGATTACCGAACCGGAGACTGCTATAACGATGCAGGATAGCGAGACGGCCGAGAACAATCCGCAGTAAGCCATGGACCCCGCGCGTTGGCCCCTGGCGGGGCGTTTTCTGCTGGCCCTGATCGCCGGTGCCGCAACGGTGCTCGGTTTCGCGCCTTTCGGTTTTGGGTTGGTACCGCCGGTTACGCTCGCGGTGCTTTTTTATCTCTGGACAAATCCCCCGGCACCGCGCCAGGGCGCCCTCGTCGGCTATGCTTTCGGTCTCGGCCTGATGGGGTTCGGGGTATTTTGGATTCGTATCAGCATTGCCCAGTTCGGCGGCGTGAACGAGGCCCTGGCAATTACGATCACGGTTGCCTTCGTTCTTTTGATGGCGGCTTATTTCGCGCTTGCCGGTTGGTTGGTCGCCAGGCTGCGGCCCCGGTTCGATCGTCTTTGGCTGTTGTCGGTGACACCGGCGGTCTGGGTATTGATCGAGTGGTTGCGCGGCTGGTTCTTGACGGGTTTTCCGTGGCTCGCATTCGGCTATAGCCAAATCGATCTGCCGCTGGTCGGTTACGGTCCGGTGCTTGGGGTTTACGGCATTGGTTTGATGTTGGCGCTGTCGGCTGCCTTGTTGAATCTATGGCGACGCCCGTGGGCGATGGCACTGTTGCTGCTGATCTGGCTTGGCGGTTATGGCCTGCGCCAGGTCGAATGGGCACAGCCGGTTGGTGAACCTATCCGGGTCAGCCTGTTGCAGGCCAGTATTCCACAGGAAAAGAAATGGCTGCGGTCGATGCGTCAGCCGTCGCTCGATCTCTATCTGGGTATGACCGAGCAGGTGGCGGATAGTCGCATCGTGATTTGGCCCGAAACGGCGGTGCCGGCGTTCGATAGCGAAGTCGAGACCAGCTTGTTGCGACCGCTGGATGCCGAGATGCGCGTTCAGGGGAGGGATGTGCTGCTCGGTATCGTTTCGGGTGACGCCGGAGACGATTACTACAACAGCATGATCAGTCTTGGCGTCAGCGGCCGAGGACGTTACGACAAACGTCATTTGGTGCCTTTCGGTGAATACCTGCCGTTCGATCGCTGGGTACGCCCCGTGTTGGATTTCATCGAGATTCCGATGTCGGATTTTTCGGCGGGCGGCGATGGCAAGCCTTTGGTGACGCTTGCCGGTTATCCGGTCGGTGTGAACATCTGTTACGAGGATGCCTTTGGCGAGGAGGTCATTCGCGCCTTGCCCGAGGCGGCATTGTTGGTTAATGCCAGCAATGATGCCTGGTTCGGCGACTCCTTGGCACCGCATCAGCACTTGGAGATCGCGCGCATGCGTGCGGTCGAAGCCGCCCGTTATCTCTTACGCGCAACCAATACCGGGATCTCTGCCGTTATCGACGACGGGGGGGGGCTTCTTGCTGTCTCGCCACAGTTCGAGCTATCGATACTCACTGAAAAAGTACCTCCGCTCACAGGCACAACGCCTTTCACCCGCTGGGGCAACTATGGGGTTGTGGTGTTGGCGTCGCTCCTTTTGGCGATTGCCTTTATCGTTGGATTTTTTGGCCGGCGGGCGGTCTGATTTCAACGTTCAAGCTGGTTCATCGGGTCGGTTATTAAATTAGTGATTGGATGCGGATTAATGGGTTCCGATGTGGTCGGTGGGCTCAATGGGGTCAGGGGCTCAATGGGGTCAGTGTGCACTGATCCAACTACGGAGTGCCTCATACCCCTTGGTGCAGCCGAGCACCGCAGGGCAAAACCGGGAGAAGCGAGGACTGTCTGAGCGATCGGAGATCGCGAGTTCCGCAGCGCCGGTTTTGGCCGA
>JANQLO010000027.1 GCA_028280505.1 Chromatiales bacterium
GCGATGTTGATCGGGCAGGGACGGGCCCTCGTATCCATGAAAGAGGACTCGACAATGGCCAGTGAATTCGACATCGGCAGGATCTTCGACCTGCCCTCCAGTCTTAAGCTCAATTTCGAATACGGACGCATCACCCTCGATCGCCACCGCATGGTATTGATGCACGCTGGCGCCTTCGGCTCCTTACGCAAGGAATTGATCGAGTCATTGGGAGTCGAACGCGCACGCGGCGTGTTGACGCGCATGGGTTACGCCTCCGGCAAACGCGATGCCGAACTCGCACGCAATCTTATGCCGACCATGTCGGACGAGGATGTGCTCATGCTCGGACCGCATCTGCATTCGTTGGAAGGCATCGTGCGCGTCTCGGCCATCCGTACCGACATCGACATCGCCGACGGCAAGTTCGACGCCGAGTTTCTATGGGAGGACTCCTTCGAGGCACAGGTACATCTCAAAAACTTCGGCGTTCACCATGAAGCCGTGTGCTGGACCCAGATCGGCTACGCGAGCGGTTTCACCAGCGAGCTGATGGGCAAGTTCATTCTGTATCAAGAGGTCGAGTGCCGTGGCAACGGCGATCGTCATTGCCGCATCGTCGGCAAACCCGCCGACCAATGGAACGATGTGGAACGAGAGCTGAGTTACTTCGAACCCGATCATGTGGCCGATCAGCTGGTGCATTTGCAAAACGAAGTCGAAAACCTACGCTATTCCCTCGACGAACACTTCGCGCTCGGCGACATGGTCGGGCGCTCCCCGGCCTTTCTCAATACCTGCGAATTGTTGCGCAAGGGCGCGCAAAGCCATGTCACCGTATTGCTGCTCGGTGAGACCGGTGTCGGAAAAGAAATGTGTGCCCGCGAACTGCATAGCCTGAGCCCACGCGGTCAATCCACCTTCGTCGCCATCAACTGCGCCGCCATTCCCGAGGAACTGATCGAGTCGGAACTCTTCGGCATCGAGAAAGGCGCCTATACCGGTGCGCACCAATCCCGTCCGGGGCGTTTCGAACGCGCACATGGCGGCACCCTATTCCTCGACGAGGTCGGCGAGCTCTCGGCCGCCGCGCAAGCCAAACTGTTGCGCGTACTACAAGAGGGCGAATTCGAACGTATCGGCGATACACAAACACGAAAGGTCGATGTTCGCCTGATCGCCGCGACCAATGTCGATCTCCAAGAAGCGGTCGAGCAAGGACGTTTCCGCGCCGACCTCTACTATCGCCTGAACATTTTCCCCGTACTGATTCCACCGCTACGCGAACGCCAGGAAGACATCGCGCTATTGATCGAACGCTTTCTCGGCAAGTACGCGACACGCCACGGCAAACGGGTCGCCGGAATCACCGATCGCGCGCTCGATGCGCTAAAGAAATACAACTGGCCCGGCAACATCCGCGAGCTGGAAAACATGATCGAGCGCGGCGTCATCATCGTCGGCAACAATGAACACATCGATATCCCGCACCTGTTTCCCTGCGTCAATATCGGCAAGCGCGAACCGGCGCTGATGCAAGAGGTCTGCGACGATCGTAATGCCGGGCGTGCCGGTGGTTCTTTGAAAGGCATGGTGGACCATGCGCTCGATCATTCGACGTCACTGGACGAGGTGGAAGGCATGATGCTGGAACTGGCGGTCGAACGCGCGAAAGGCAACCTCAGTTCGGCAGCGAGAATGCTCGGCATGACCCGACCGCAACTGGCATACCGCCTGAAGAAACGTACCAACGACACGACAGATATGTGATTGACCGCGTTGCAGAAATTCGGGCTTGCTCTGCCAGTGTTCGCGAGTATTTTCTGCCACGGCCAACCGGTGTCGACAATCCGCGGCAACGACTGCCGGGATGACGAAGCCCGGGCAGTAACGAACGGGGTTCGGTGCCCGATCAGTTCGTCGGCGTACCCACAACGCCATGCTCGGGACTGACTCTATAGCTGCGTTCCACGAACTTCCAATCGATGGCATCGACGAGCTCGGCCCTCATCGCCGTTTCCGCCCCGCAGCGCTCAAACAGGGTCTCGAGAAAATCAACGGCAGCCGTCTCTAGAACGGTTCCGGTCAAATTCTCGGCGTCACGCAAGGCCTCCGCATCCTCGTTGGGGCGGACCACGCGATAGCGCTCGGGAAAGCTGTTTTCTTTCTCGTTGTAAACGAATAGATAGCGAGGCATCGGGGTATTTCCTCCGGGGAAGGGTTGTTAAGAAGTCCCAAGGTCATTGATAAGCGTGACTGTTGCTCAACTTGTTGTCTTGCGGCGTAGCTGTCCGAACGTTGCGAAGATCCCATCAAGAATGCCCCCCGGCCGATTAATGATCCGGGAAAAACCGATCAATACCGCCTCACTCGAGGATTCGCATGTCTTTGCTGAATGGGGTGTCGGCGGTTTTGACTTTGCTGCTATCCGTTTTCGGAGTCTGCGGAGTCTCCCGCCTCAATCTTGCCTCCACCCGAATCGCTGACATGCGTTGCCGGTCGTTCACCTCAGGATAGAGAGGAAAATACTGATCGACTTCGACGGCATATTGTCTGGCGGCAATTTCCAATCGTTCTCGCTCATCATGCGATAAACCCTGAAGCATCAACAGGCGTGGCGCTTTGCGCGACAGGTAACGTTGACACAGGTCGTGCTGCACCGGGTCTTGCCAATCCTCCCGCACCAGCAATCCGGGAAACGTGTTGTTTTCGTCCCGGCGCCTTTCGAACCAGGCCGCGCGAGGTTTACTGCCGGCCCGCGTGGCCACCAAACGCTGAAAGCGGTCATTAACCGGCGGTTCACTCCTTGCTTTTTCCATCGCCGTGTTTGCGACCTTCATTTTCGAATGGGGTAGCGCCGTCCAGGCGGTGCAGTTGGGATAGGTGGATATCTGCGACTCATCGCAGCATGAGAAGATCAAAGCCAACGGTGATTCGTCCGAACCATCCAGCAGCCAGTATTCAAAGTTGTCGGCGGCGGGAAACGGAAATTGTGCCGTCGACAGAAACGCCACCAAGTCGTCAATGCACGCGGTTATGTCAGACGCATCCAGAAAGGACGGGAAGACATAGGGAGTGAGTTGATGGCGTTGTACTTTGGCAACCGGAAAATAGCTCCGGTCGAGCGCGTATCCCAATGCGCGTTTCTTCTGCCCGGCCCCTCCGCCATCATCCGGTAGGTATTGAATGTCCCAACCCATGCCATCGAAACTCACTGCCCGTGCACGATCCGACTCGGCGATCTGCACGAATCCGTAGTAGGGTGGCAACATGCGTTGTGAGTAAGCACGTATCATCCTTTCATCATGCCGTTTTTCGTAGCGGCCTATACCTGCAAAAGGCTATGGGTTAATTTACGCGGGTGTCCGTGTTTGCCTTAGGGCCTCCTGTCTTCGGTGGTCATTACGACCTGTCGACATGGACTTACCCACAAATCAAAAGGTCAATCGTTGAGTACGGACGATGGGTTCGCTGCGAATTCGGGGTGGCGGCCATATCGCTTGCGACGCCAGTACCTGAATCGCCAACCCTGCGAAGTATGCCGAAAAACGTTCCGCGCAACCGGCCTGGCCGAACCTTTCCCAGCGGCAGTGGGTTGCTTGGTTTGGTTGGTGACATGTCCGCTTTCGGGAAGACGGGGCCCCGTCATTCCGGCCTGACTACGGTCCGGATTTGACCGAAACCCGAAGCAGGTCTTCAAATGCTCGGACCGTCATCGTCGAATCAGATTCGACTTTCTCAACTCAGTTCAAACCACCATGACAAAGCCAATAAAAGGACAGCGGCGGAACCACGAGTTGATCCTTGAACATGCTGGGCGACTCGCCGGAGTACAGATCCTGTAGCCGGCCGTATTCGAAACGCCCCCGGTTACTGAGATCGCTCAGCGTCAACGACTGCGGCGAATCGTCGAAGTTACCCACCACCAACACATTGTTACCCGGCATGAAGGGGTTGCTGCGGATGAACACGAACAAATGCGGATTGCCGGTATCGATGAGCTCGCGATTGTTGTAATCGGAGAATGCCGGGGTGCTTTTACGCACCGCGATCATCTTCTGCAAGCCTTCGAAGATACGCTGCTCGACCGAACCGTGTTGCTTGCGATTCTCGGCCTTGTCCCAGTCGATCATCGGTCGATGCATCCAACGATTATCGAAAGCCTTGTTTTCGTCGTCGAGAAAGGCGCTGTCATTGAGCGTGCCGATTTCGTCGCCGTAATACAGTAAGGGAATGCCACCGAACGACATGATCATACTGTGGAGCAACAAAATGACATCGATACTGCGTTGGATCGCCGCCGGGTCGTTGATCTCCAGCGCCGTTTCCAGGCCGACCAACGAGGCCAGGGTTCCCGAGATGCGTGCGTCGCCGGTCTTGTGATTGCGCCCGAACGGCTGACCCTTTGCCGGCGAAGCATCGTAAACCCCGGTGAAGTAATCAACCAGGAATCGCCGGTGCGCAAAGGGATCGTAACCGGCCTTGACGATATCGTTATCGTCGAAGCCCAGACCGATATCGTCGTGGCAACGCACATAATTCAACCAGGTCGCGCGATCGAGTTTGCCCGGCAGGCTGCGGATACTGGTCTCGAGCAGCTTGGCGTTCTTGGTCGCGACCGCCTCCCATAACAGCGCCATGAAGGTCGCGTTATAGGCGATTTCGCATTCCTTGGCGATCACCGCATCCTCGCCAAAGTACTTGATGATCTCAACCGGTGCGACGATGGCCTCGGCGATGAACAACACACCGGGCGCGGTAACCTGGCTACAGTCTTTCATCAACTGCAAAATCAGGTGCGCCTCACGTTCGTTCTGAGACGTCGTACCGATCTTCTTCCACAAAAAGGCCACCGCATCCAAACGTACGATATCGGCACCCTGGTTGGCCCAGAACAGAATGATGTCCACCATCTCGATGAATACCGCAGGATTGCTGTAATTCAAATCCCACTGGTACTCGTTGAACACCGTCATCACCCACTTGTTCATCTGTTCGTCGAAGGTGAAGTTGCCGGGCGCAGTCTCGGGAAAGATCTCCGGCAAAGTCTCCTCGAACATATCGGGGACATCGCGGTTATCGAAAATATAGTAATAATCCTGATAGGTTTCGTTGCCTTCGCGCGCGCGCTCGGCCCACGCATGCTCATTCGAGGTGTGATTGGCAACGACATCGAGCGTCAACAGAATATCGCGTTGGCGCATGGCCCCAGCCAATTCGCCGAGTTCCTCCAAGGTGCCGACCCGTTCGTCGATCTCACGAAAATCGCAAACCGCATAACCGCCGTCGCTGGCACCGTCGGGCACCTTGAGGATAGGCATCAAATGCACCATGTTGACGCCGAGTTCCTGCAGATAACCCAGGTGCGACTTCACGCCTTTCAGGTCGCCGGCAAAACCGTCGGTGTAGAGCGCCATGCCGACCCAATCCTGGGACAGGAACCAGTTGTGATCGTTTTCACGCGCAACATCGACGGCCTTCAGTTCATCGCTGCGTCGGATGTATTGTTTGGCCATGACTTCGACCAGGCGCAACATCTGCTTCTCGAAATCGTCCCGCTGCCCGTACAGGTGATGAAACAAGGAATAAATGGCATAGAAGTTCGCACCCAGACGAGTATAGAAATGCCGCAGGTCCTCCTTGCGTATCTCCGGCTTGAGGTCGTCCAGGATCTTGTTCAACAGCGAATGCGAGACCTGTTCGTACATAACCGCCTGCTTGTTCAGTGCTCGAGCTGCCAGTCGTCGATAAAAGACCGATAAAACGCTTTATCGGATACCGTCGCGCCACGTCGGCCCACCAAGGCCGACGCAAAGGCCTGCGCCCGTTGCAACGTGATCTCCAACGGCCATGCCGAACTCAAACCCAGCATCATGACCGATGCGAAAGCATCGCCGGCGCCCACGGTGTCCACGATCTGAACGTCGGCTTCCGGGCGAATCTCTGAATGCCGGCCGTCGGCGGTCAACACCTCGGCGCCATCCCCGCCACGGGTCAGTATCAAACCCTGCAGGCGATGTTCGGCGACAAAGGCCGCCGCACCGTCGGCCGGAGCCAGCAAAGTCAACTCGTCGGCATTGAGCTTCACCCAGTGTGCGCGATCGACCATGCCCAGCACCTGCTCTCGCCGCCACCAGGGCGGCCTCAGATTGACATCGACGAACAGGGTAGCGGCACCATGTGGCAACAGCGCTTCGTCAAACGTATGTCTCGATATGTCGTCACGCAGCGCAAGAGAGCCGTGATACAGCAGGCCGCAGTCGTTGAACATATCGGGGACCATACCAATCCGGTCGTAGGCCACCGGTGAGACGATATCGTAGCGCGGCTCGTCATCGACGATTTCGACCGTTACCCGTCCGGTGGGGTGCGTATCGTCGATCTGCAAGCCATCAAGGTCCATGCCCCAATCGGCCATGGCGCGGCGTATCTGCTCGCCTTGCTCATCGCTGCCGATACGACTGATAAAGTGTGGGGCCCGGCCGAAGGCCTGCAGATGCCAGGCGACATTGAACGGAGCGCCACCGAGCACCCGGCTGCCGTCCGGGAAATGATCGAACAAGACCTCGCCAAAGATACAGGGTCGCCCCATCAAGCCTCGCCCCCATCGCCCGCCAGCCAGCCGCGGACATCCGGATGATAATGCGCAATGCCTTCCAGAATACCCGCACTGTAATTGCCGTTCATATTCAGAAACCCGCCATGCGCGATGTAGAGGGCGTCGCCGTGCCCGGTCTCGTCGGCAAGGCGACGCGCCAGTTCGCGCACATCCGATTGACTGTTGGCAACCAACACCGCGGGCACGGGGCTTGCCAACACTTCGATATCGTTGCCGCTGTCACCGCTGAAGACCGTGTTGCCGTAATCGAAACCATGCATCTGTATCAATGCCTCGATGGCATGATACTTGGACGCACGCGCCGGCAAGATGTCGAGTAGCCCTATGCCCTGAGGCTCGTCGTTGCTCCAGATCAAACTCGCCTGTGTGCCGGCCGAGTCTAGACGATGCCGAATGACCGCCGACAGGGCATCGCGATCAGCGTGCAATGGCAGATAGTAACTCAGCTTGAAGCGATTCTGCTTGCTGTGTTCCTGTGGTCGCAGATCGGGTAGATCACGCAGCAAGGCCTTGAGATCGGCATGGGTACGGCCACCCCAGTCCTTGCCGATTTCTTCTTCCCATGCCGTTTGACGCCGCCAGTTGAGATCGGGACCGACCTGATAGATGGTGGTACCGACATCACCGATGACGAAATCGGGTACCGGCAAACAGTAATTGGCGATGGCGCGCTCTACCCTGCCCCGATCGCGCCCACTCACATAGGCCAGCGTAACCTCGGGGCGAGCGACCACCCGGCTGAACAGGCGGCGTGCGTCCCGCGATTCGGATTCCGGCCCGTTCGGAATGAGGGTGCGATCGAGATCGGTACAGATCAGAAGCCGGTCCGTCATCAGTCCGGTGCCTTACAGGCATTGAAGAAATCGTAGTGATCGATTGCCTCCAAAATGCCGTGGGCATGTGAACGCGACGCGAAATAGATCCGTTCCTGATCGGTCAACTGCGACAGTTCCTCATGATGGCGATTCGCAACCACCACCGCGAGCGTATTGCCGCGCATCATGTCCTCGTCGGCCCCCGATCCACCGGCTACGAGAATATGTTCGAGTGGAATCTCGAGACGCTGTGCGGCATAACGCAAAGCCTGGCCCTTGGATGCCCGGGACGGCAGCACATCGAAGAACTGGCCGAACGACAACAACACGTTCACCGTCAGTTCCTTCTGGCGCAACAACTTCACGATCTCATCGATCGAGGGTGCCTTACGGGCATCGTAATAGTAAGAAACCTTGAACCGGCTCTGCTCGACCTTGGGCTGACGTTTCAGGCCGGGCAGTTCATCGAGCACGCGGCGCACGCGCTGCGGATTCCAATCGTGATCGATATGATCGACCCACCAATCGTCCTCGGTCAGTGCCTCGCCGTAATGAATCCGGGTACCCAGGCTGCTGATCAGCACATCCGGCATCGGAATCTGGTGTTTTTTCATCAGCGCGAGGGCAGAATCGATACGCCGCCCGGTGACGGTACCGAAGGTGACACACCGGCGGTTCTCACGCATCACCGTAACGAGCCGCTCCAGCGCGGAAGCATTACCGATCAGGTTCTGATCCAGATCGGTGAACAAGGCGCGGTCGCGATAACGCAAGCTGCGCCCCACCGGCTGATCCTTGGGCATCGGACGATAATCGCCGAGCAGACCGTCCACCTTGGCGACATAATCCGACGCATGCGCCTGCCAGGAGTAGTATTGCCGAACACCTTGCAGACCGTTACGCGACGCGCTGGCCCAGGCCTCGGGGTCGAGTAGCAAGTAGGCCAGAGAATCGGCAATCGCCTGTCGATCCAAGGGATCGACCAGTACACCGTTTTTACAGTTGGCAATGATGTCGACCGGCCCGCCGTTCTCGGTCGCGACAATCGGCAGACCGCTGGCGGCGGCCTCCAGCAAAGTCAGACCAAAGGGCTCGGTCAGCGCCGGATTGATGAACACACCGCCACCCTCCGACACCATGCGGTAGATCTCCGGCACCTCGTCCGGGCGATGATGTTTGGGTAGGGCGACCTTGCCGTACAGATTGTAGCTGTCGATCAACAGCAGGATATTGGTCAACACCGCCTGGGCGCCGCTATCCATATCGCGAATGTCGTCACGCGTCCCTGCCACGATCAGCAGATTGGCGGCCTGCTGCAGACGGGGCGATTCGCCATAGGCCTCGATCAGGGTCAGGATGTTCTTGCGTTCGTCCGGACGGGACAACGCCAGGATCAGCGGCTTGTTCGGGTCCTTGAGAAAACGCGCCACCTCGGTACCGAAGGCGATCGATTCACCGTTTTGCGGTGGATAGAACTGTTCCAGATCGGTACCCGGCGGGATGACCACCATACGCTCGGGGTCGTAATAGTTGTACAAGGCATACTGACGATCGATCTCATTGTGCGTGCTGGTGATCACCAGTGCGGCATTGGCCAGCACCTGCTCCTCGGCATCGATCCGCCGCGCGATATTGTAGGTGCATTCGATCTCGTCTCGCGTGAGACCTCGCGCCAAAAGCCGCTTGCGTTTATCACGACCGAGCGAATGGCCGGTATGCACCAGCGGCACACCGAAATGATTGGCGAACAGCACGCCGACATAACCGGCATCGGCGTAATGGCTGTGCACCAAATCGGGCAAACGCTGCTGTTCGTTCAACCAGCCGAGCAGATTGTCGAAAAAGCTGTCGAGATGGTCCCAGAGCTGTTCCTTGGGCATATAGCCTGGCGGCCCCGCATCGAGCCGTACGATGTTTGCCCGCTCGGACAGGGGCTCCAGCGACACCGCATAATCCGGGCCGACAGCACCGTCCTGTATCCGGCGGGTGACCAGATCGACGCGCTCGATACCGGCCTGCTCCCCGAGCGCACGGGCCAGATCGACCACGTATTTGGTTTGACCGCCGGTGTCGGCATCACGGCCCAGCTCCAGATCGTGGCCCCGTATCAGGCCATGTACGCTGATCATGAGCAGGTATTTACCGTGATTTTGCTGTGTCATTGCGCTGTCGTCATACAGGGCGGCTTTTGCTGGCGATCGTTAAGCGTTCACTACCCACCTTAACCGCAGCGCTGACACAGATAAAGCCCGCCACCACCGACGGCAACGATTTCGCTTTGCAAAAGACCGGCTTGGCGGCATGATCGTACTGTCCGTCTGGCGCAATGCCCGTCAAAGCTGAGACCTGGGTCAACCGGAGGACTGGAGCGCTTCGGCATACTCTTAATCCATTCGTCATGGCAATGCACGCAACGAGCCCCTTCCGATCCCGGTTTCTCGACTATCTCGCCTTGATCCTTGTGCTGGGGCTCTGCCTCGGCCTGCCGGGCCCGGGGCACGCCCAGGATACCGACGCGCCAATCGACCCGGCAGCACTGGAGAGCCAGCGCAAGGCCATCGAAAGCGACGTCAACCTCGGCGAAGAACAAAAGACCCAGGCGCTGACAAAGCTCGACGAGGCCGGCGGCCTACTGGAAAAAGCCGCCCGAGCCGATGCGCAAGCCAACGAATTGCAGCAGCGCATTCGTAAGGCCCCGGATGAGATAAACAAGCTCAAACAAGAAGGGACACCGCCGGAGACTTTCGATTCGCAGCAACTTTCGAACTGGACCAGCGAACAGCTCGAAACCGCCTTGACCGAGCAACAGGCCGCATTGAACGATCTCCAGGCGGCACTGGCAGCAAGTGACCGTGAATTGACGCGCTATTTGAGTTTTGCACGCAACGGCGCAGCCGACCTGGCCGCGCTTCAAACACAGCTCAGCGAACTCGATGTTCCGGAAGAAGTCGCCAAAGACGAACAAGGCGCTCACCTCACGGCCGCGGCCGAACGTCTGTTGGTACTGGCGAAACAGCGTGAACTCGAGGCCAGGGCCTCGCTGATGCGCCTTCAGCAAAGCAATCTGAACCTACTCACCGAGCTATCGCAATTGAGCCGCGACATCGCGGCATCCAAAGTCGAAAGCATAACGGCGCAGACATCGATGCTGCGCGCGCGAATCACCCAGCGCCGCAAGGCCGATGCGGATGCTGCACTGGCGGCCGCCAGCGAGGCACTGTCCGAATCCGGCGAACAGACCCGATCGATCCAGCAGAAAATCTCCGATCTGGCCACCGAACAAACCGAGCTGATCGACCGTGAATCGGAGATAGACCGGCGCATCGAGCAAGTCACTCGACAGAACGATGAGATCAAACGTGATCACGAACGCATTCAACAGATTATGGAACTTGGCGGCGCTACCGCTCAGGTCTCCACATTGCTGCAAAAACGCCGTTCGCTCGCACCGTCGCCCAAGACCCTGACGCGACGCGCACTCGACTATCAAGAGGCCATAAGCGACGCCGCGCTACGTCAGCTCACCCTCGACGAGTTGCTCTACGAAACCCGGGGTATCGAAAAACAAATCCAACCGCTCATGGACGACATGGCGGCAATACCAGACTACGCCGAGCGTGAACAAGTACGCCAGGCCCTGCGCGAGGCTTGGACGAACTATCGTCAAGTCCTGCTGACATTGTGGAAAGACTACACACGCTATATCGGCAAGCTGTCGGCACTCGAGGCCGGCACACGCGAGTTGCTCGCCTCGACCGCTGCCTATCGCGCCTCCATCGACGACCGCCTGCTCTGGATGCCGAGTACCGAGATCAGCCCACTCGATCAACCCGAAATGTTGCTCTCCGGGCTGCAATGGCTGGTCGCGCCCGACAACATCGCGCAACTGCTGCAGAACATCCCGAAAATTGCGACGCAACAGGGTCCGGCCCTGCTGCTTTGGCTGGCGCTTTTGGTCATTACCTTTGTCTTTCGATCGAGCGCACGCCAGGGCCTTGCCGAAACCGCACAGGCAACGCAGAAGGTTCGCACCGACAGCATTCGAGTCACCCTGCGCGCCATCGGTCACACACTCGCACTGATTCTGCCCTGGCCCTTGGCGTTCATTGGCGCGGGCCTGTTGCTGGGTCGAATCGATGCCATTGACGACTACTCCGCGATCCTCTCCACCGGCTTGCAAAGTGTCGGCCATACGCTGCTGTTCATCGGCACACTGCGGCATCTCTGCCAAACCAACGGGCTCGCACGCGCGCATTTGTCGTGGGATCCGGTGTTGTGCGATCACTTGGGCAAAACCGCGACCTGGCTGCTGCAATTCGCCGCACCGCTGGCCTTTTTCATCACCATCGGTGCGGCTACCGTACCCTCGGCCTTCGTCAACCTCACTACCGTATTGCAAACCGACCAGCCCGGACTGATCTCGATGGGACGCCTGGCCCTGATCACGTTGACCCTGTTGTTCGCCATTGCGATCTATCGGGTATGGCGCAAAAAGGGCGCGGTCATGGACTCGTTCGCCGAATCCGGCGAACGTTCGCAGTGGGCGCAGTACCACATCATCTGGTTCATACCGGCAATGTTGATCCCGATCGGCCTGAGCCTGGGTGCATTGATCGGTTATTTCTATACGGCGACCTTCCTCGCCGGCAAGGTCGGCGAGACCGTTTGGTTCATCATTTTGCTGATGTTCTTTAAAGACTTGCTGCTACGCGGTCTTTATGTGGCCCAACGCCGGCTGCGTTTTGCCGAGGCGCTGCGCTATCGCGAAGAGGTCCAGGCACAACGTGAAGCCGGCGACGAAACGCCCGCGTCCGGCGAGTTACCGCTCGACGAAGAGAAGATCGACTACGGCCGTCTCGGCAGCCAGGCTCGCCAACTCGTGCGCCTGGGTTATACCGTCAGCATGTTGGTCGGGTTCTGGTGGATCTGGCAGGAGGTGATCCCGGCACTCAATGTGTTCGACCGAATACCCCTGCCGGTATCCACGACCAAGATGGTCGACGGTGTCAGCACCGAAATACCCCTAACCCTGGGTGACGTATTCGCCGGCCTGCTGCTCGGCGGCCTGGCCCTGTTCGCCGCCCGCAACATCCCTGCCCTGCTCGAACTCACCTTGCTGCAGCGCTTGCCGCTTAGTCGGGCATCGCGCTATGCGATTACGACGCTCACGCAATACATCGTCGCAATGATCGGCATATTCATTACCTTCAATGCCCTGGGTCTTCAATGGTCGAGCATTCAATGGCTGGTGGCGGCACTGTCGGTCGGTCTTGGTTTCGGGCTGCAGGAGATCGTCGCCAATTTCATCAGCGGGATCATCCTGTTGTTCGAACAGCCGATCCGTGTCGGCGACGTGGTCACCGTCGAAGGCACCACCGGTACGGTATCGCGTATCCGTATCCGTGCCACGACCATTGTCAACTGGGAACGCCAGGAGCTGGTGATCCCGAACAAATCCTTCATCACCGGCACGCTGATCAACTGGACCCTATCGGACACCGTCAATCGCATCATCGTCAACGTCGGCGTGTCTTACGACACCGACACCAAGCGGGCCATGAAGCTGATGAAAGAAGCCGCGGTGAAAAATTCTCGGGTCATCGACGATCCGGCACCGCTCGTTTCTTTCGAAGCCTTCGGCGATAACGCGTTGAACCTGGTCATGCGGGCCTACATCAACGACCTGGACAACCGACTCAACACCGCGACCGAGCTGCATCAGGAGATACTGGACAAGTTCCGCGCCGCGAACATCGAAATCTCCTTCCCGCAACGCGATGTCCATTTGGACACCAACCAGCCCCTGGAGTTGGTGCTCCGCCGTGATGCCAAGGCATTGCAGGAATCGTAGATCGGAGCGGGCGGAATATCGCGTGATCTTTTCTCAGCGCACCCTATGCGCTCAGAGAAAACCACGCCTTGCGCAGCGCCTGTTTGTCCCGCCGGCGTTCGGCCTTTTTTGATTTCTGATGCACGCCGCCCTTTTGTAGCAAGGGGTGGTTGTGCAAGAGATTTCGTGCTCTTTTAGCTTTCGATTTCATTTCGCTTTCCTCTTCTATGAAAGCAGTGGGCCGAAAACCGGCCCACTTAAGGCGTCTCCAACAGTATGAGACGCCCTACCCTTTCACACACAACACCTGTTTCAGCGTGTGCACCACTTCAACCAGATCGGTCTGGTTTTCCATCACCTGGTCGATGTCCTTGTAGGCGCCGGGGATCTCGTCGATCACCCCCTTGTCCTTACGACACTCGACACCCTGGGTCTGGCGTTCCAGATCCGATTGGTCGAATTGTTTCTTCGCTTTGGTCCGCGACATACGCCGCCCCGCACCGTGCGAACACGAGCAGAAGGCATCGGCATTCCCCTTACCGCGAACGACATAAGACTTGGCCCCCATCGAACCCGGGATGATGCCCAACTCACCCTCGCCCGCCCGGATGGCGCCCTTGCGGGTCACATAGACATCCGCGCCGAAGTGATGCTCCTGCACCACATAGTTGTGATGACAGTTGATCGCCTCCCTGGTGATGCTGAACGACGGCAACTTGCGCGTCAGCACCTCGACGATGGCGCGCATCATCTCGCGACGGTTGATCATCGCGTAATCCTGCGCCCAGGCGACCGCCTCGACATACTCGTCGAAATGCTGCGCACCCTCGGTGAAGTAAGCCAAGTCTTTGTCCGGCAGGCGTCCCAGTTGATCCGCCATATCACGCTGCGCAAGCGCGATGAAGTAACGGCCGATCACATTGCCGATCCCACGAGAACCCGAATGCAGCATGATCCAGACGTCGTCGTTCTCATCCAGGCACAACTCGATGAAGTGGTTACCACCACCCAGGGTCGCGAGCTGACGTATCCAGATCTCGTAAGGACGCCGTTTCTGCATCTTGGCGATACCCGGATGCTTCTCCAGGATCACGTCCAGCGTCTTCGCCAGGGGCTTGATGGTCGAACGCCGCACCGGATCGCGCTCGTGCATATCGAAACCGACCGGCACCGCCTGTTCGATGGCATGACGCAGTTGCCGCAGGCTGTCCGGCAGATCGGCCGCGGTCAGCGAGGTGCGCAAGGCGTTCATTCCACAGCCGATATCGACGCCGACCGCCGCCGGCACGATCGCGCCCTTGGTCGGAATCACCGAACCCACGGTCGCGCCGATACCGGCATGCACGTCGGGCATGGCCGCGACATGATGATGCACGAACGGCATTTGCGACACATTGGTCAATTGATCCAATGCCGCCGACTGGGTATCCCGCGTCCAGATATGTACCGGGACGCGCCCTTTGTTCAATGTTTGTTGTATAGGCATGACACTTTCCTACAGGGTCATTCGATAAAAAACGGGCTCGATCCCTTTACGCTGCAAACGCCGGCGTGATCGACGGCCCTGTAGCATAACGGGCAGCCCTCCGGTTCTTTCGAAACAGAATTGCCGCGGCAGTCGCGTGTACAGCGAACGCGGCGGCCCACATTCGGGATCGATGCGCTTCAGGCAGTTACCGGTCTCCCAACTGTGGTACCAGATGCGCCCCACCCCTAACTCACGACGAATAAAGCCGATCGTCGCGGCCAGCATCACCTGATCCCAATCACGCAGATGCGGCTCGACGGCATCCAGATACTCGCGTACCTGCTCCGGCCCGCCGGCGATACACCAGCGCCTGAGAGCCTGTGGATTCTGCTTGTACCAATCCAGGTATCGACGGAAGCACGCAACCCGCCGTACCCAGTCGCTCTGTATCTCCTCGATCAAGACCTCGTCGTTATCGAAATCGATATCGAGTCGGGCCCATGCCAGGGTCTCGCGAAAATACTCGCGATCACCCCGCCACAGCTGAGGATGACCGCCGTAATTGAACACCCCGTCCCAACGCGGCTGGAGCAGTCGTCGCATCAGACGATCGTGCTGTTCGGTGAAGTTCAGATGCAGCACCAGGTTGAAACCCGGTCGCGACGTCTGACCGTAAGCACCGGACTCGTTGCCCCACAAACCCACGGTCAGCAGATAGTTGCTGCTCGGTTCCACCCAATAATTCGCCAATACGGACGGATCGAGTTCGCCGTTACCGCAGCCGGCAACCAAGGGTTTGATACCCGGCTTGTCGAGCAGTCGGCCGAACGGCGAACGCTTCAATGCCGCGATACCGCGCTGGCGTTCGACGGCCATATCGAGCAACTGCACCGCATAGTAATCGCGGCAATAGCGATACAGGGTGCGCGTCTTCGGCAGACAATCGACCAGTTCCTGTGCGAATTGTCGTTCCATCTCTCGACTCCTTATCCGATACCCGATGCAGCGATAGCCAAGCGAATCGAACAGTCCTTATTAAAAGTGCCCGGCCATCAAGGCCGGGCCAAGTTACACATTGATCTTGACGGTATCCTTCAGCACACCGTCCAGACCACCGAACACGGTCAAGCGATCGACCTTGTCGGTTACCTTTTCGAGCGTTTCCAGCTCTTTCAAGAGTTGGAAAGGAGGAGTCGAACCTCCGACCTGTCGATTCTGAGTCGATTGCTCTAACCCACTGAGCTATATCCATGTGGTGTCTTCAACGACCTTTCGGTGCGGTATACCTGTATGCAGCGCAAGAGGCACCGGCGGGTCTCGGAAACCCGACCACAGTCACCGGAACGTCCCTTGAGGACCTGGTACGCCTGCCGGGAATCGAAACCATGCAGACGAAATCACTTTTCAATCTCATCCCTCACTCTGGTGGGCCACACAGGATTCGAACCTGTACCGATCAACTCAGGGGCGTGCTAACGATTCATACACGATCATCTGTGGTGCTTTCGCAGTAAGAATAGGTTCTGCCGTGCAGACTCCCCAATCTCCGGCTCATCCCTCCCCGCCGGCCCGATAGGCAACTCGATCACACATCCTCGGGCCAAGAGATGCGGCTGTACCATCCGGTACAGAACGCTCCATCAATACATTCGGTCCACACAGCGTTGTTACGAAATTCCGGGCAACAAAAAACCCCGGGGCAATCGCCAACCGGGGTTCTCGTCTTCCGGAAGGCGTCCAGTTTCATGACGCCTTCACGGTGAACATCGTGGAAGCGTCAATTCATGACCAGCTTGTTCTCATGGCCGGATTGATCGGCGACAAACAGATCGATGCTTTGCACGCGGCACACCGATGCGCCCGGCGCCGAAGCGCCGAATCCCGCAAGCGAACGATTGTTATGTCTACCGATGAACAGCACGCTGTGCTCCTTAATGAATCCGATACGCGAAAGGTTGCCCTTCCAACTTGGGCGGCAAGTATAATCACCAAACCCGACTTTGCAAGAACTTTTTTTGCATATGACAAATTTGACATCAAGCAGTGGCAGAACCAAGGATCCGATCGCCATCGGCATTGGCAAGCGCATCGCCCAGGCACGCAAGATGGCCGGCTTCAAAACCGCCAGAGAGTTCCGCAAACACTTGCCCAAGTGGCCCGAGAATCGGTTGTCCTGGTACGAGGCGGGTTACTCCATGCCACACCCGGGCGATGTCATGATCATCGCCTCGTCGACCGGCACCTCGGCCTGCTGGATCATGTTCGGACTGGGACCCATACGATCGGGCGAACGCGACTTACAGGCCGTCCGCTATCAAAACCTCACCTACCTCTACCGGCAGGCAAACGAAACCTCAGCGACCCGAAGTCGCGCCTTCCTCACCGTCACCAAGCTAGGCCCCGAACAGTTGACGGCGCATCTCGACAATCCCTTTCAGCGAATCGGCGAACGCCTGGCCCGCCGTATCGAAAAGGCCGGCGACAAACCGCGACATTGGCTGGATGAACAACACGTCGAATCCGATGGCCTGTGCGCCTCCTTTCCCGACGAACTGCGCGAACTCATGACCATCTACTCGGACATGGATGACAAAAATCGGACAACCCTGCTGGAAATGGCCCGCGTATTGGGACGAGACCCGTAATCGGAGCTGGCCTATAAATTGCTGCCGTTTCGAAAAAAGGGACGCATAACGGGCCAAAACCCGAATCCGTGGCGATATGTAAAGTTCCCAAGCGGCCTTAACACCGCAAAACTACGTATTATCGTAGGTACGACTGTCGGGCAAACTGGCAGGGGCTTGCACGACGCCGCAGGTCGTGCACTATAATGAACATTCATTACAAAAAATAAAGCCGACCAATCCAGCAATACCGGCCGGCAACAAAAACACCGATAGAGAGGAAACGCGATGGATATTGTCGCCGGCGCAAATCACGCCGGGCTGGTCGCCGATACCGTACGCGGCAGCCGCTCGGGCACCACGGCCATCAATGGCCGAATCGTCGAATCCTGGAAACGTTGCCTGCAAGACTACGCCCTCGATCCGGAGCACCGTCCCGAGCCGATCGTGGTCGATCGCAGCGAACTCAAAGAGCGACAGGACAAGTTCTGCGACCTGGTACAGATCGCCCGCACCGAGATGACCAATCTCTACCAGCAGGTCGCCGGTTCCGGCTATGCCATCCTGCTGACCGACAACGAGGGCGTGGTGCTCAACTATGTCGGCGACCCCATGTTCACCGGCACCGCATCGCGCACCTCGTTGCAGACCGGCGCGATCTGGACCGAGCGCACCCAGGGCACCAACGGCATGGGCACCTGTCTGGTCGAGAAACGCCCGCTGGTCATCCACCAGGACGAACACTTCTTCACCAAGAACACCAAGCTGACCTGCTCGGCCGCGCCGATCTTCGACCCGCGCGGCGAACTCGTCGCGGTACTCGATGCATCGAGCGATTCGAGCCGCGCGCAACAGCACACCATGGTGCTGGTCAACATGTCGGCGCAATTGATCGAGAACCGGCTGTTCCTGTGCTGCATGCGCGACAATTACATCCTGCGTTTCCACAGCCGGCCCGAGTTCATCAGTACCCTGGGCGAAGGCGCCATCGCCTTCGACGGCGACGGCCGTATCCAGGCGCTCAATCGCAGCGCATTGTTCCAACTCGACGAAGAAGATGCCAAGTCCGTCATCGGCCGCCCGGTCGAGGACCTGTTCGCCATTCGCATGGACGAAGCCCTGGAAAAGGCCCATCACCATTCGGGAACACACCGGCCATTGCACGAAAACCGTCAGGGCCGGCGTTTCTTCGGCAGTTTCCAGCCACCGAACAGCACCGACGAGGACGGCCCGGCGAACACCGGCAACCCCCGCGTATTCATGTCGGGCAGGGTTACCGCCGCACCGCAACTCGAAGGCCTCGAATTCGGCGACGTACGTATGCAACGGAATGTCGAACGGGCCAAGAAGCTGCTCGAACGCGACATCCCGTTCATCCTCCTGGGCGAGACCGGCACCGGCAAGGACGTATTCGCCAATGCAATACACCGATCCAGCAATCGCGCCGATAAACCCTTTATTGCGGTCAACTGCGCCTCCCTGCCCGAGACGCTGATCGAAAGCGAACTGTTCGGCTACCGCCCGGGTGCCTTCACCGGCGCCAGCAAGGAAGGTTCGCGCGGCAAGATCGTGCAGGCCCACGGCGGCACCCTGTTCCTCGACGAGATCGGCGACATGCCGCTGCATCTGCAGGCCCGGCTGCTGCGCGTACTCGAAGACCGCGAGGTGATTCCGCTCGGCGGCGAAACCCCGATCAAGGTCGACATCCGTCTGATCAGCGCCACCCACAAGGATCTGCTACGCAAGGTCGACGAAGGCAGCTTCCGCGAGGATCTGTATTACCGCCTGAACGGCATCAGTCTGCAGATGCCGCCGCTGCGCAACCGTGAGGATCGGCGCGCCTTGATCCGGCATCTGCTCAAGCAAGAGGCCGGCGGCAACCGCGTCACCATCGAGGACAATGCCCTGGATGCCCTCGACAACTATGAGTGGCCCGGCAACATTCGCCAGCTGCGCAACATCCTGCGTACCCTGATCGGCCTCTGTGATGATGACGTGATACGGCTCGACGATCTGCCCGAAGACATTCTGTTCGATGGCGAACCCGGCGACAGCGCACCACGCTCGCGTCCGCAGAACCCGCTCGACATCGCCGAGCGCGAGACCATCCTGCGCGAACTCGAGGCCGCGCATTGGAATGTCACCCGGGTTGCGTCGAAATTGAACATCAGCCGTAACACTCTGTACCGAAAAATGAAGCGGTTCGACATCCGTCCGCCACGTTAAACCACTGCTCCCCCGTGCAGCCGGGCGCCGGGTTCTGGCCCGACGCTTGCAACGCCACCGAAAACAACCCGGTGGAACATCCCCCATGACCCGCTATGCCGTGCGCGTGCACCCCGGCGAACTGCACTTCAACGCCGCCCACTTCATCACCTTCGACCGCCGGTGCGAAAACATTCACGGCCATAACTTCCGCGTCTGCCTCGAAGCGGAAGGCGACAACACCGTCGACGACCTGGTGATCGATTTCGTCCGGCTCAACCGACTGGCCGCCGGCATCTGCACCGAATTGCACGACGGCGTGCTCGTCCCCACCCGGAGCCACGAGGTCGAGGTCGTCGAACGCGACGACATGATCGAGATCGCCAGCTATGGCAAACGCTTCGTCCTCGATCGCCGCAGCTGCATCCTACTGCCGATCCCGAACACCACCGCCGAGATGCTGGCAAAGCACATCAGCGACCGTCTAATACAAGAGCTGGATCGCGAAGGCGGTCACGACGGCCTGCGCATGCTCGAGGTCGCGGTCGAAGAGGCCGACCGGCAATGGGGTATCTGTCGGCGTGAGGTCGGCAATGACTGACACGGATCGAATTGCCTGGGCGGTTACCGGCTCGGGCCATTATCTGAAGGAATGCCTGGCACTGGCCGGACAACTACCGAAGGTCGACCTGTTCCTCAGCAATGCCGCGGCCGAGGTGCTGCAGGTCTACGGTCACCCGGTCAAACAGCTCAAGGAACGCTTCCGAATATTCCGCGACAGCGCGGCCAGCGCACCGCCGGTCGGGCTTTTCTACGAAGGCGTCTACAAACTGCTGGTGGTCGCACCGGCCACATCGAACAGCGTGGCCAAGATGGTCTGCGGGATCTCCGATACCCTGATCACCAATGTCTATGCCCAGGCTGGCAAATGCCGTGTACCCAGTATCGTGTTCGCCTGCGATGTCGCGCCGGAAATGGAGACCGAGGCCCCGGGCGGCATGGTCAGGGTCTACCCGCGCAAGATCGATCTCGACAACACCGAACACCTGCGCGATTTCAAATACACCCGCGTGGTCACCGACCTGGATGAACTACATGACGCGCTAACGATAAGTGAGCCATGGCGGAACACCTGCTGTTCCTGACCGGCTCGCTGGCCGAGCCCGCGCTGCATCGCGTGCTGGACGAACTCGGCACGACGGATTTCACCTGGGAGGTCCATAACCTCGGGCTCAAAGTCGCGGCGTTGATGACAGCGGACATGATCCAACGCCGCCTATCGGATACCGGTGATGCCGATCGGGTGATCCTGCCCGGGCGCTGCCGCGGCGATCTCGCAATACTCGGCACACACTTCGGCGTGCCGTTCGAACGCGGTCCCGAGGAATTGCGCGATCTGCCCGAATGGCTCGGTCACGGGGGCCGGCCGGTCGACCTGAGCCAACACGACGTACTCATCTTCGCCGAAATCGTCGATGCCCCGCACCTGACGCTCGATGACATTCTCCGACACGCCCTCGCCTATCGCCGCGACGGCGCCGACGTCATCGATCTCGGCGGTCTGCCCGAGCAACCCTTTCCCCACCTGGCCGATGCCGTACGACTACTCAAGGACAACGGCTTCGAGGTCAGTGTCGACTCCATGAGCGCCGACGAACTGCTCATCGGCGGACGGGCCGGTGCCGACTTTCTATTGAGTCTGAAGGAAGAAACCCTTTGGCTCGCCGACGAGGTCGCGTCGACGCCGGTACTCATCCCATCCAACCCCGGCGATCTCGACAGTCTGATCCGCGCCTGGCATGGCATGGTCGAACGCGGTCGCGAGGCCTTGGTCGACCCGATACTCGATCCCATCCATTTCGGCTTTGTCGAGTCGATCGTGCGTTATCACCGATTACGCCAAGTGCTGCCGGACGCACCCATGATGATGGGTGTCGGCAATCTCACCGAACTCACCGAGGCCGATACCTGCGGTATCAACGCGCTGCTCTTTGGCATGATCTCCGAACTCGGCGCCAAGGCCGTGTTGACCACCGAGGTCAGTCCGCATTGTCGTTCGGCGGTGCGCGAGGCCAACCTGGCAAGACGCATCATGTTTCGCGCCCGTGCGGAACGCACACTGCCGAAACAACTCGACGGCGGTCTCACCGGCCTGCACGAGCGCCGGCCCTTCGCTTACAACAGCGCCGAAATCCGCGAGGCCGCACGCGCGGTAAAAGATCGCAACTATCGAATACAGGTGAGCGAAGACGGCATGCATATCTACAATCGCGACCGTTTCCATACGGCAAGTGACCCGTTCGCGCTGTTCCCCCATCTCGAGGTCAAGAGCGACGGTGGCCACGCCTTCTATCTCGGCGTCGAGCTGGCCCGCGCCGAAATCGCCCATCGACTCGGCAAACGCTATACCCAGGATCAACCATTGAACTGGGGCGCTGCCGCGCCACCAATCGAACAGGATATGCAGCGCTACGCCGGGGTCGCGCCGACCAAGAAGGCGCGCACCAAACCGGCCTCGTGACTTGGCCTGGCTTTTGCTGCTCATCTCGACGAGATGACTATCGACAACAATACCGACAAACACGCGCAACAAGACACGGCATTACATGATCTGGGCTGCCCCTTCTGCGCGCTGGTCTGTGACGATGTGTCACTACCAGTGCGCAACGGCACGCTGTTGACCGATAAATTGGACTGTCCCAAAGCGCAAGCGGGATTCCAACTCGCCCTCTCGCATATCAATGGCACACCACTGATCAATGGCGAAGCCAGCGATTGGGACAGCGCGCTAAATCAAGCGCTACACCTGCTGGACGGCGCCCGGCTACCGCTGTTTCATGGACTGATCGGTGACCTGCTCGACTGCAGGGCCGCATGGTCCATGGCCGCACGCTTCGGCGGTGTGGTCGACCACCAAGAAGTCAATACCATCGCGCGTAACCTGGCCGTCTATCAAGACAGCGGCTGGATCGTCACCAGCCTCGGCGAGGTACGCAACCGCGCCGATCTGCTGATCTGGGTCGGCGAGCCGATCGACGACGAGCTGCCAAGACTGCGCAGCAAACTGCTCGAACCGGCTGAACGGCTGCACACCGACAAACCGATCGACATCCTTGAACTCGGCCCCGATCCGCTCACCGTCATCGACCACACACGGGTATTGCTCGGCCAGCGTCCACTGACCGAACCGACGTCAGCCGCGAGCATGTTGATGCAACGCCTCGGCGATGCGGACTATCCGGTATTCGCCATCGGCCATTTACGGGGCCCAAAAGCCGAACTCGTACTACGTGCCACCAGCGACCTGGTGCGCGACATCAACGAACAACGCCGGGCGGCCCTGCTGCCGTTGAGCACCGGCCTGGGCGATATCGGCGCGCAGCTCAGCGGGGCCTGGCACAACGGCTTCGGTATTCGCACCAGTCTCGCACGCGGCTATCCCATACAAGACCTGCAACACTTCAACGGCCAAAGCCTGCTCGATGATGGCCAGGCCGATCTGCTGGTCTGGATCAGTACCTTAAGCGCGGCCGCTCCACCGACCTGTGAACAGCCACAAATCGTGTTCGGCCACCCGGCAATGCACCTTGGCGATCGACCACCGGCGGTGTTCCTGCCGGTCGCGGTACCCGGCGTTCATCGACCCGGCTTCATACACCGCGGTGACGGTCTGCGCCTGGTACCGCTGCGCGGTCTACAAAGCAATGCTCTGCCGAACACCACGCAATTGGTCGAACGCCTGATTACCCAATCCTCAAAGAGCGTCGAAGCATGTTGACCCGACTGACCGGCGGACGCCTCTACGACCCGACGAACGACCTCGCCGACGAGGTGCGCGATTTGTGGTTCCGCGACGGCCATATCTGCCCAGCGCCATCGAACCCGGCGGATGCCGACAAGACCATCGACGTCCGCGGCAAGATCGTCATGGCCGGCGCTATCGATATTCACAGCCATATCGCCGGCGGCAATGTGAACAACGCCCGCCTGCTGCTGCCGGAACAACACCTGGCCGAACGCGCACGCTATGCCCAACTGCCGTTCGCCGGTGCCAAATGGTCGGCCTTCGACACCGGCTATCGCTATGCCGAAATGGGTTTCACCACCGTGGTCGAACCGGCGGTGCTGCCGATCAATGCCGCCCAGGCGCATGCCGAATTCGCCGACATCCCCATCATCGACAAGGCCGGGCTGGCGATTGTCGGCAACGACGACTTTCTACTACGCCTGTTGCGCAATGGCGTTGAGCAACAACGGATCAACGACTACATCGCCTGGCTGTTGCATGCCACCCGATGTCTCGGCGTGAAGGTCATCAACGCCGGCGGCGCCGCCGCATTCAAGTTCAATCAGCGCCAATTCGATCTGGATGACGAAGTACCCATGTACGGCGTGAGCTCGCGCAAAATCCTGCAAACGGTGCAGCGTGCGGTCGTGCAACTCGGGCTCAAGCACCCGGTGCATGTCCACTGTAACAACCTCGGCGTCGCCGGCAACGTCCGAACCGCACTGGCGACGGTCGAGGCCGCCGACGGTCTGCCGATGCATCTGGCGCATGTGCAGTTCTATGGCTATGGCGACGAGGGCGAACGCGGCTTCTCCAGTGGCGCGCGCGCCCTGGCCGATGCGGTCAACGCGAACCCGAACATCACCGTCGATATCGGCCAGGTCTTGTTCGGTCAGACGGTAACCATCTCGGGCGACCTGCTACGCCAGTTCGATGCGCGCGGCATCGCCAATCCGAAGAAATGGGTCGCCTGGGAGGCCGAAGACGGCGGCGGTGGCGTGGTGCCCTTCCGTTATCGCCCGGGCAACTACGTCAATGCGCTGCAATGGGCCATCGGCCTGGAGCTGTTCCTGTTGGTCGACGACCCCTGGCGGGTATTCTTCACCACCGATCATCCCAACGGTGCGCCCTTCACCGCCTACCCCGAACTGTTTCGCTTGCTGATGGATCGTGATCACCGCAACCGCTGGCTGTCGCAGATCAACGCCGACGCGGCCGAGATCGCATTGCTCCGGCATCTGGATCGCGAATACGACTTGCACGAAATCGCCGTCATGACCCGTGCCGCACCGGCCAAACTGCTCGGCCTGCCCGATCGCGGCCATCTGGGCGTCGGCGCGGTCGCCGATATCGCGGTCTATGACGAACAACACGACAAGGCGGCGATGTTCGCGCGCGCCAAGCTGTTGTTCAAAGACGGACGCAAGGTGGTCGAGAACGGCCGCGTGCTGCAATCGGCACATGGCCGGGTGTTCGCCGTGGCACCGCCGTTCGAACCGGACATCGAGCGCGCGATCGGCGACTACTTCGATCGCTACCACCTGGTTAAGCCGACCAACTTCTGCCTGAGCGCCGACCAACTCGCGCAGACCTTCGGCAGTGAACTCGTCGTGCAATGAGGACCGCCATGGCCGAACGCATTCACGAAATCCTGATCGTCACCAAAAACGCTGACGACACACCACATATCGCCCCGATGGGACTGCGCCAACGCGGCAAACATTGGCTGATCGCACCCTTTCGGCCATCGCGCACCCTCGACAACCTACTGCGCGAACGCCAGGCCAGCATCAATACCATCGACGACGTGCGCGTGTATGCCGGTTGTCTCAGCGGACGACGCGACTGGCCGACCGTCATCTGCGAACACATCGACGGCTATCGTCTGCGCGATGCATTGAGTCACCGCGAAATCGACGTCGAACACATCGATGACGACGGCGTACGCCCTCAGTTCCTCTGCCGCAGCCTGCACCTCGCCAATCATCGGCCGTTCGCCGGCTATAACCGCGCGCAGTCCGCGGTGCTCGAACTCGCCATCCTGGTCAGTCGGTTGAACAGGCTGCCCATGAACAAGATCGACGCCGAGATCGCCTACCTGCAGATCGCCATCGACAAAACTGCGGGGGCCGAAGAACTTGAGGCATGGGAATGGTTGATGCAACGCGTGCAGGAGTACCGCGCGAGGGCCTGCGCGTGAGCGGCATGCTCGCGAGTATCTGCTCGGTCACCGAGGCGCAGATCGCCTTGAACGCCTACGCCGACATCATCGACTGCAAAAACCCGCGCCAAGGCGCGCTCGGCGCACTGCCGGCCGAAACCATCAGCAACATCGTCGACACTATCGGTGGAGCACGCCCAACCAGCGCCACCACCGGCGACGACCTGCGTTCATCCAAGGCACTGCTCGATGCAATCAAGCTCACTACCGACTGCGGTGTCGACTATGTCAAATTCGGCCTGTTCGATGCCGAGGTCGCAAGCGACTACATGAAGGCACTCGAGACCGCCGCACCCGATCAGGATTTGATCGCCGTCTGCTTCATCGACCGCTACGACCCAACCGGTCTGCTCGAACGCCTGTCCGGCAGCGGCATCCGTGGCGTCATGATCGACACCGCCGACAAGACTGCACCGTCGCTGACCGAACTGTGGTCTACAGATCGTATTGCCGGTTTCGTACAACAGGCCCGTGCTCTCGACCTGATCTGCGGCCTCGCCGGCCGACTGCGGCGAGTGGACATACCGAAACTGCTTCCAATGCAGGCCGACTATCTCGGCTTCCGCAGCGCACTCTGCCAAGGCGCCCGCCGCCGCCAACAACTCGACCACGCCGCCGTCATGCAAGTACGCGACACCATTCCGTTCAAACCCCACACCCCCATCGTCGAACGCTCACACGCCCCACTGCACTGATGATCTGTCCGCAAATCCTGCGCCAACGCCTCATCATCGAGGGCATCTACGGCATACCGCACTTCGATGAAACCACCGTACGACAGATACTCGAAAACCTCACCCACCAACTCGACATGACCCCGATCGCCGACACCGTCATCTTCTCACCCGATGCCGTGAGCCAACTGCACCACGGTATCGGGGGATTTCAGGCCTGGGCCGAATCGGGGTGTTCACTCTATACCTGGCGGGAAAGCCGGTTGTTCACCATCGATATTTACTCTTGCAAGGGTTTCGATGCCGAACAGTGTGTTCACTACGTACGTGACAGGATGACGCCATCGACACTCGAATGGCGGTTAGTCTGATAAGCACCGTCCACTCGCACGCGAGCGACTCGTTTGGAAAGCAACGTAACGAAATCCTCCAGCAGGTAAAATGAGCACGCCACTCACAAGGAAGAGAGCATGAATTAAGATGCGAAGGTTTGGATTCACGGTCACGTCGGCCGAAGCAAACGGCTACGCAAAAGGATACGACATGGTTCAGATAAAGAAAAGAATCGCATAACGGGCATTCAAGTCGTTCGCCTTCGGCTCACTGATGCGCTCGGCAGCTAAGCTGCTTCGCGCCCATTAATTTCGGCGTTACGCTTTTTGGAGTCGGAGCACATTTAATTTTACCCTCTATCAATATGCTGCAATCCACATAGAAAAATGTATGTAAATATCTATAGATGAAAGAAGTAGCTATAAAATCAATCCAAGAATACTTGGATTTCATAAGCGGATTGCCGAGAACCGGCCGTATTTTTCGCGGCGTATCATCCGTCGACTATCTATTGCTGCCGACGATAGGGAGATCGGACTACTTACAGACGTATTCCGTTAAAGCGGAACGCCACCTTCTCCGCCTGTTCAAGCAAAGGGCCATGGCATTTATTCAACACAAACCGAGCTCGGAGCTCGAATGGTTGGCGTTAGGGCAACATCATGGCCTGGCAACCAGGCTGCTTGACTGGACAGTGAATCCATTAACGGCCCTCTTTTTTGCTGTCAGCGAAAACAGACAAACTGATTGTTCGGTTTACACAACTCATTTTCGTCGAAGCCGTGCAGAATTTGGCCCTTTCACGCAAAAGGAACCGAAGAAATACTATCCGCCGCATCTCACTCCGCGAATACCGGCACAGGAAAGCCTGTTTACGGTCCAGAACAGACCACAGGAACCGATGGATAACGACAAGATCACCAGGATAATTGTTCCAGCCGATCAAAAAGAACCGTTCACAAATCAACTGGATCAGCTTGGGTTCAATAGCGAACGCTTGTTCCCTGGCTTAGATGGTTCGGCAAAGCAACTATCGTGGCGTATGGCTAACAATATCGGTAAGTGGTGATAATCCGCTTCGGCCGCTCTATCCACAAAGCCGCCGAATGACATCGCGTATCTCAGCCGACGCCTCGTGCGGGCTGACATGACCACCGCCAACCGTCTGCGTGTCGACTGCCGGCGGTGCTTTGACATGATCGCTCTCCCCGACAATCGCCAGCGCGGGAACGTTCAAATCCCTCAACAGCGGCCTCAGATCGATCGCATTGACCATGACCGCATCGACAAGCCATGCAATCTCACGCCATGAGCGTCGAGCGAGTCCGGCCTGCATTTTCATCGAGAGCTCGGGATGTTGCTTCAGAAAGTCCTTGGTGTACAGGGCCTTGCAGACCTGGCTTGCGTAGAACCTGGGGAAAAACGCAAGTAGTTTCTGTACCTGGGCGCCAATACGCTGTGCCAGGGTCGGTGGCATGAATGGCATATTGAACAAACCGACCGCATTGAAGCGAGCCGGGTGTCGACTCACGGCACGCAACGCGATGATTGCGCCCCATGAGTGGCCGATCACCGAACAACTATCGATATCGAGTTGATCCAGGATGGACATCAAGGCATCGACACAATCGGCATCGCCCCATGCCTTTCCGACATCCCCGCTGTCGCCATGTCCCGGCATATCGACGTAAATATGCGTCCGCCCGGCGATGCTCGTGTCGTAGCCTTCCCACAAGGACTTATCCAGAAACAGACCATGTAGGAAAACCACCGGCCGGGTGCCCGTGCGTTCGTCGACAACCAAACTGATATCCCCCAGTGGGGTAACGACGGTCTTGTTTTCCATGAATTTGTTCCGTCTTTGTGCTTATACACAGCTTGGCGTGCC
Source organism: Chromatiales bacterium (assembly GCA_028280505.1). Lineage (GTDB taxonomy): Bacteria > Pseudomonadota > Gammaproteobacteria > Chromatiales > Chromatiaceae > Thiosocius. The sequence continues at coordinate 28,444 of JANQLO010000027.1, forward strand.
GGTGGATACAGGTCAAATCCTGTGCGCCTGGTTCCAACCCAATAGAAAACAGTCCACATCTGACAACAACCGTGGCCGACAGGCGATGCCGCCAATGCTGATTTTCGTGAAAGGGAAAAACTGGAGTGAGAGTACATTTAGTTGATACTTCACGTTCGACAAAATACTCACGCCGTCACTTCTGCCCCGCCCCAATTTGCACATGAATGTTCAGCCATGAACGAAGAAAGCAGTATTAACCCTCAAACAAGCGGCACCGGATTGGGTGTTGCTATCGGAGTATGCTTTTGGGTCGCTACGAGTAGCTGGGCTTTAGGTGTTGCTAACATAGCAATCCAAAAGCAGAAACAACCATGAATCCGAGGCACAATTACGCCATCACGAGCCGAGCATCGCTCGCACTTTCCCGAGACTTTTGACACAACTCTAATCAGCGTTACAACGGATGGACTCAACCCCCGGCACCTACGCCCTAATACTGCAAAGCGACATAAACACGCGCACACAAATCGGGCGTTGGGGCCGGCTCGATGTGCGCGCGGGCTATTACGTTTACATCGGCAGCGCATTCGGCCCCGGCGGCGTGTTGGCGCGGGTATCCCGGCATTGTCGTGACGCCAAATCGAAACACTGGCATATCGATTACCTGCGGGAATTCACGAGTCTGACATCGGTTTGGTACAGCCTCTCCCCTAAACGGCTCGAACATACCTGGGCAAAGACAATGGCGGGAATGAAGCAGATGACGCCTATCGAGGGCTTCGGCTGCAGTGACTGCAAGTGCGAAGCCCATCTGTTCTTCACCACCAAAGAACCCGGGTTGGCGACGTTTGCCCGCAACGTTGACGGCCCGATCAAATCCTGGTCTTGTGAGAGTATCGACTGACAGCCGATTCGGCGCATCCGCGAACCGCGGCTCGACAGACATCACGCGCCGCAACCGAACGGTCCTCGGAGACGTTATGGACATACATGAGAACTGGACTGACGTAAAAACGATCTTCCGGGAATCCTTCAAATCGTCATTTCATTATGCCGTCGCGACCGTCAATGAAAACGGCGAGCCGCATGTGACACCTATCGGCTCTTTGATCCTGGGAAAACCGGGATTCGGCTTTTACTTCGAAAAGTTCACGCGGCAGTTGCCGCGCAATCTCGACAACAACAAACAAGTCTGCATCCTGGCAGTAAACAGCTCCCGATGGTTCTGGTTGAAATCCCTGCTTGGCGGCCGGTTCTCCGGTTTCCCGGCCATACGTTTATACGGCATGGCCGGTGAATCACGCCCGGCCAGCGACAAAGAGATCGCGCTTTGGCAAAAGCGGGTGAAGCAGGCCAGATTCACCAGAGGACACGCGCTGATGTGGCGAGAGATGAGTTTGGTTCGAGAGATCCAGTTCACCCGCATCGACCCCGTCCACATCGGCGAAATGACATACGGTCTTTGGCAGAAAGACGCGAATATCGACCACGGCTGAAAATCCGAACCTTCGCTCGCTGTGCTGAATACAAACCTTAAACATCTCAACCCCGCTACACTGTCGCTGCTCGATCAACTGCGGCCTTGGAAAGTGAACCAATGCAGAAAATCGTTTCCGTTTTTATTGTTATTGTCGGCCCCGGTTTTTGCGACGAGCACCGATAGCCGTCAGTTCGTAGAAATGCCACCGGAAGCACGTGCCACCCTGCGTGCCGAGATGCTCGAAAACCAGTTGGCGCTGCATTTGATCATCAGCGCCCTGGCCGAAAACAGGTTCGCTGAAGCCGGCGACATCGTCGAGAAGGAAATGGGCATCTCGACCATGGGCAAGCATCGCAAACTGCCACAGAATGCACGCCCCGGCAGGTTCATGCCGAACGAAATGCATGCTATCGGACGTGGCAGCCATGTCGCTGCGAGCGATTTCGCCAAACTGGCCAACGAGGCCGGACCAAACGATTTGCCGAAGTTGTTGGCGGCACTGCAGAACGTGACCGGCGCATGCATTGCCTGCCATCGTGGCTACCGGACCCGGTGATTTTCCAAAACCAATCGGTATCCGTCCCTATTGTGGTCGCTGCCGCCCGTCGGTTAACGCTATGAACGGAGAGTCGGCAATGGCAAAGAAAGAAGACAAGGAAACGAGATATTACGTCGATCTGGATTTGAAGACCCGCAAGATCCTCGGCTGGGATTACGACCAAAGGGACAGACTATCGCAAGTGCTCGAGAACCCGTCCCACCAGCGAGTTTTCATCACCAAGGGCCAATACTACAAGCTGATAAAAGAAACGAAGCGCTCAAGGGAAAACCCAAGCACTAGTCACTCGCCGACAAAACCTCGGGGTATCGCATCGCGGTATTATCGACATCCGATCATCCTTAACGGCCCGACGCGTGGTTACGAAAACGAATTCCGCAAAACTGACCAAAGCGAGCTATCGCCAAGGTATTCGCGAACTGACGGCGCAAGACGCACAGCTCTCGAACATCATCGCCAAATGGGGCGAGCCGCCTTTCTGGGTTCACGACAAGGGCTTTCCAGGACTGGTGATCGCCATCCTCGCCCAGCAGGTTTCGCTGGAATCGGCACAAGCGACCTTCGTCAAACTCGAAGGTGCGCTGGGCACGGTCGAACCAGAGGGTGTTTTGCCCCTGGATGATACCTCGTTGAAAACGATCGGCTTCAGTCGACAGAAAGCCTCGTACGTGCGCGGGATCGCTCACGGCATCGTCGAAGGCGGGATTCGCATCCCCGCCATCGACTCGATGGACGACCACGCGGCCAGGGAGTATCTGATGAACCTGCGGGGTATCGGCGCATGGACCGCCGATGTCTATCTCCTGTTTTCGCTGCGCAGACCGGACGCATGGCCCTCCGGCGATCTTGCGCTGGCCAAGGCCATTCAAGAAATCGAAGGATTGGCGGCTATGCCGGAATGGAGCGAGGTAAACGACATCGCAACCCGGTGGAGACCCTGGCGTGCGGTGGCCGCAAGAATGCTGTGGCATGACTATCTTTGCAGAAGAGGCCGAAGCGCACCGCTGTGAAATCCGTTGACGCCGGATGCGGTCGCCGACCACTTACCAAACCAATAGCGCAGCGAACAAGAGGCCCAACGGCAATGAACGAGCATTCCGAACTTCCGACAGACGTCATCACGGCCATTCAGGCCAACCGAAAGATCGAGGCCATCAAGTTGCTGAGAGAGGCGCGAGGAATTGGGCTGCGCGAGGCAAAGGAGGCCGTAGAGGCATACATCAAGGCGAATCCGCATCTGGCGCTCAATAAACGCCGTGAATCCCGGTCTCCGATGAGCCCGCTGATACTCTTCGTACTCGTTGCCGCTGCGGCATATCTGGCGTATCGCTTGTTGATTTAGGCGACTATAGCCAATGAGCCAAACAAAACCACCGCCGCGCCTGCATATTGTTTTCGCCAAAAGGAAACCCCGTGCCGCCATCCTCAGTCGTGGTCCATCGGATTGGTATCATGTTGTCGCATGGGACACGGCGCAGGATGTGTTCGCGCACGGCGCGTGGTTCAAAGGCCGAATCTACGAGGAGAAATGCGATCTCTCTCCCGATGGCGAACTGCTGCTCTACTTCGCGTTGAAAGGTGGGCTAACGAACAGCGCGTATCAAGGCATTTGGACCGCCGTCAGCAGGCTGCCATGGTTGTATGCCCTTACGCTTTGGCCGGAAGGCAGCACCTGGGGCAGTGGCGGTTGCTTCACTGACGACAGGACTATCGTTTTACCCGGTTGTCAGGGCACGCATCCCGACCATCCGCTAAACGGCCTGCGGGTGATGGAGAAAGGGGAATGCCCGCACGCCCCCGCAAAGCCCGAGATCCCCGACGCGGAATGGTCGGGTTTCGATCACGGCGGATATCCGGTGTTCACCCGCGATGGCAAGCTGTACCGCCAACTTCCCCGAGAAGACAGGGAGCTCGCGGATTTCAATGGACTCGAACCCACACCGACCGAAGCGCCGTTGTGGGCGAAACAACCGTTACCCGCGTTGAACGCACCGTCGCTTCGTAAACCGACACGCGGAAAACCACGACCGGGCCCGTGATCGTAGACATAAACGACGCCTTGCCGAGGCAGGTGCCTTGTGCGAATACCGGTTTGTCTTTACAGGCACTGCCATCCCGGACGCGCGGAGTATGTTTAATGAAGCGCCTTATCCTTGTTTTCCTATCGGCTCTACTGGTCCCGGTATCGGGCTGCGGCACTCGCCAAGTTTACGAGGCCATCCAGGGAAACCAGCGTTCCGAATGCCACAAGCTCCCCTCTCCCGAGCACGAAGCCTGCTTGGCACGTTACGAAGAATCCTACGATGCCTACCGGGAGTCTCGCGAAAAGGCCATCAACAGCTGATAACGTAACACCAAGGCACCGTGGGCGCCTTGCGATCGTTTCAGCGCTCGACGCGCCCTTAAAACCGTTATCGAAACCCCTACCGCCTGGAATCCGGGAAGCACCAACCACGCGCTGCGGCAGTACCCCCGGAACAGGCGATCATCGGGGACTCAAAAGGCCCTTGAAGGTTCACACTGGGCTCGTCACGCGAACCATACGACCCCGGTGAAACCCTGCCCTGTCAGTTGCGTCCCGCGATCACACCACCATCCACATCCCAAATCGCACCCGTCACCCAACTCGATGCGTCACTCAGCAGGAAATCGATAGTCTGAGCGACATCGTCCGGCGATCCGATACGTCCGATCGGGTGGAAACCGTCGAAACTCGCAAGGGTTTCGTCGATCTCGCTCGGATCGATGAAGGCCTCGTAAATGGGCGTTTTGACGACGGCCGGCGAAACCGCATTGACCCGTATATTGTGCTCGGCCAATTCCATCGCCATATGTTGCGTCAATGCATGCAACCCCGCCTTGGCCATCGAATAGGCCGACGACGGTGTGGCCTTGATCGCCTGTTTCGCCCACATCGAGCCGATATGCACGATGGAACCGCCGCCGTTCACCGCCATGTTTTTCGCGACGGCCTGGGAGATGAAAAAGGTCGCGCAATTCAAGTCGAGATAACCGTCTAGGCGCGGCAGACCCGTCTGATACACATCTCGAGGGGCCGCTGGATGCAAGTGGTGCTGCCTTCCAACCCGTCGCTATTTCTTGCGTTGCGCCCGCTCATCGGAGTCCGCCTGTTCCTTGCGGTCGCGATCTTTCCGTTCAGCCTCACGCATACGGTCAATGGCATTTTCCATCGCTTTTGATTTCGTATAGCGTCCACGCCAATGCGCTTTACTGGAATCGAACTGCTGTTGCGACTGCGCAACGATCTCTTCTTGTTGTGCGATCGCAGTCTCCAGTTTACCGATGAAGACTTGATACTCCATGATCTGAGTACGCGACAAACCATCGCGGGTCGCGCGCGCGAATCGCTCCAAATACTCGTCGAGATAGGCGCGTAACTCGTCGAGGCGCTGGGTCGCCGCATCACGCTGCTTGATCGACTCACCCAAATCGGCCGCCGCCTTACGCTCTTTCTGCGAAGCGATCCGATGGATAGGCTTGAAGCGGTCGGACGGCGGCGTCATTTACTACACCGTCCCACTGCGCTGAACGACCGGCAGCTCGGTCTGGGGGAATAAGGTGATCAAGTCGTCGAGGCTGTCGTTGATATCGAACCGGGTGTGCATATCCTGGTGCAGAAACTCGCGTAACGAGGGCATGGCACCGATCGCAAGATCGATTTGGTCATTCGAACCCAGCTCATAGGCACCGACCGAGATCAAATCCTGATTCTGTCGATACAAACTATATAGCTGCTTGAATTCACGCGCGGCGTTTTGATGGGCCGGATCCGTGATTTCATTCATCGCTCGACTCACAGAGGCCTCGATATCGATCGCCGGATACTGGCCGGACTCGGCCAACCGACGCGACAACACGATATGGCCGTCGAGGATCGCTCGCGCAGCATCGGCGATCGGGTCGTTTTGGTCGTCACCTTCCGCCAATACCGTATAAAAGGCCGTGATCGAACCACCGCCGCGATCACCGTTACCGGCCCGTTCGACAAGCTGCGGCAATTTGGCGAATACCGACGGCGGATAACCCTTGGTCGCCGGCGGTTCGTTGATCGCCAAACCGATTTCACGCTGGGCCTGGGCGAAACGTGTCAGCGAGTCCATCAGTAAGAGAACATGTTTGCCTTGGTCACGAAAGTACTCGGCAATAGATGTCGCCAGCATGGCGCCGTGCATACGTCGCAACGGCGGCTGATCGGCCGGCACCGCAACCACGACGGAACGCGCCAGGCCCTGCTCGCCAAGAATGTTATCGACGAATTCCTTGACCTCACGACCCCGTTCACCGATCAAACCCACCACTACCACATCGGCGTTTGTGTAACGTGTCATCATACCGAGCAAAACCGATTTGCCGACACCCGATCCGGCGAACAGACCCAGGCGTTGACCGCGACCGACACTGATCAATGCATTGATCGCACGAATACCGACATCCAGCGGTTCACGTATGGGCGCACGCGCGAGTGGATTGATGTATTCGCCATTCAGCGGCCAGCGCGTGGTCGCGTGCAACAGGCCCTTGCCGTCCAGTGGTCGACCGCTACCGTCGATGATCCGACCCAACAACTCGTCACCGACCGCAGCCTCGCTGACCCGGCCGGTAGGCACCACGCGCGCGTCCGGTTCGAGTCCCCGAATGTCGCCGGTCGGCATCAGATACAGGCTCTCGCCGGCAAATCCGACCACCTCGGCCTCGACACTCTGCCCTGCCGCGTTGACGACGTCACAGCGTCCACCGATTGCCGCGCGGCATCCGACAGCCTCGAGCGTCAAACCCACCATGCGGGTCAATTTACCTTCCACGACGAGCCCGCGGGTCGCGCCGATACGTTCACCGATGCGTCGAATACGGGAGGCCCAAATAGGGCTGCGTTGCGTCTCAGGCAACATCGTCGTCACCATCGCGCTGACGCTCACCGGCGAGCATCGGCGCAATCAGGCTGCTCAACCGCGAGTCCAGCGTCGCATCGATCTGTGAGGTATCGGTATGGATGCGGCACCCGCCGCGCTGGATCACCGGATCCTCGACGATCTGCCATTGTTGTTCATGTTCACCCAGCGTATAGGCTTCGCGCACCAGCTCCGCATCTTCCGGATGTAGCATGACGCGTATGTTGCGCGAGCTGACCGGCAGTATACCGAGCGCTTCACGTACCACACCGACGATTTGTCCGGGATCGAGCTTGACCTCGCGACGTATCAACTGACGCATCATGCTGATCACCAATGTCACGATCTCGTTTTCCACCTGCTGATCGAGTTGCTCGAATGGACTATTGAGCGCAATCAACAATTGATCGAGGCGTTCGACGCGCTCACGCACGATGACGCGCCCTTCTTCGATACCCTCGCGGCGTCCGTATGCCTGACCTTCGCTGCGCCCCTGCTCGAACCCCTCCGCCCGCGCGGCCTCTTGGATCTCGTTGAGTTGCACCGCAGTCAGCGTCTGGGGCAAATCGTCGACCGGCAGATCGCTGTTGGTGTACACCCGAGGTGGCGACCATTCGCTGACTTTTGCCTTTTCGGCGGGAATCACTTCGCTGTTGCCGTTTCTAAACTTATTCATTGCCATCGATCCCGTTTAAACGGTCCGGTGCCTGGCAAGCCAGCGGTTTCGACAAGGCCGGAATCGCATGCGCGGCCATCTAGATAAATTCTTCGGCGCCGCTGCCACCAAGGTTGATCTCGCCGGCATCGGACAGACGACGGGCGACCGTAAGGATCTCTTTCTGTGCGGCCTCGACATCGCTGACCTTGGCCGGCGGAGCGGCCTCGAGATCGTCCTTGAGCATTTCGGCGGCACGCGACGACATATTGGTGAAAATCTTTTCGCGCAGGTCTTCGGGTGCGCCGCGCAAGGCCAGCAGCAACTGATCCGACGACACTTCGCGCAACAAGGTCTGCATGCCGCGGTCGTCGACATCGATCAGATTCTCGAACACGAACATATTGTCCTGAATCTGTTGCGACAGCTCCTCGTCAGCCTCGCTGATCTGTTCGATGACCTTGCTCTCGACCACACCATCGACGAAGTTGAGGATATCCGCAGCCTTCTTGACGCCGCCCAACGCCGAGGACTTCACGTTCGATGCGCCGGAGAACTGTTTATCCAGGATCTCATCGAGTTCCTGCAGCGCCGCCGGCTGGATGCCGTCGAGTGTCGCGACACGCATCACCACATCGGTACGTACGCGTTCGGGAAACTCCGCCAGCACCCCGGCCGCCTGATCGGGGTCGAGAAAGGACATCACGATCGCGATGATCTGCGGATGCTCCAACCTGATCAGCTCGGCGATCGCGCGCGGATCCATCCATTTGAGCTGTTCCAGTCCCTTGCTGTTACGTCCGAGCAGGATGCGATCGATAATACCGCCGGCCTTGTCTGAACCCAGAGCGGAGGTCAGCATGTTGCGGATGTATTCATCCGAACCCAAACCGAGCGAGGTTTGTTCGCCGATCGCATCGACAAAATTCTGCATCACCAACTCCATCTGTGAATTGGTGACATTACTCAGGCTGGCCATGGCGACGCCGATCTCTTGAACCTCTTTCGGCCCCATGTGTTTCAGGATCTCGGCGGCATGCTTCTCGCCTAAGCCCAGCATCAGCAGCGCCGATCGCTGGATACCGCTTAGATTCTTGACCGCCTGAAAGTCACTGCTCTGTTGCTCCATGTCAGGCCGCTTCCTCGTTCACCCAAGTTTTCACCAACTGAGCGACCCGCTTCGGATCTTCGTCGACCAATTGCCGGGCGGCATCCATGATGTTTTCGTACTTGGCGCCGCTGGGCAGCTGGATGGGTTCGCCGTCGGAACCGAGCAGACCGCCGTCGGCCCCGATGCCCTGATGACCTTCGGTGAACGGACCCTCGACCCGCGCACCCGCTTCCGCACCCGCCGCGACGGCCGTGGTTGTGGTCAGGCGCTTCATCGTCGGCCGCAGGACGAAGAAGATCAGCAACACCACCAGAATCAAACCGCCGACCTGTTTCGCGATATCGAGGAACCAACCCTGCTCCCAGATCGGAATCTCCGGCAGATCGGCCACCGGCTCGGGGCTGAGGAAAGAGCTGTTCATCACCCGTACGCTATCGCCACGACGCACGTTGAAACCGACGGCCTCACGGACCAAATCGGTCAGGCGCTCGATCTCCTCCGGGGTACGCTCGCGTACACTCACATCGCCCTGCTCATCCACCGTCGAAATGTCGTCGACCACCACGGCGACCGACAAGCGGCGCAACGCCATGGGTGACATACGGGTGTGGCTGATGACTCGATCGAGTTCATAATTACGTGTGGACTGGCGGCTGGAATTCACCGAGCTGCTTTCGGCTGCTTCACCACCCGCGACCTCGGGCGCCGCACCGGCAGGCGGAGGCTGATTGCTTAGCGCACCGGGCACACCGCCGACCGTATTGCCGGTACGCTGCTCCTCGTTGAGTCGCTCGCTACGCAGTGCCGGCTGATCCGGGTTGTAGCGCTCCTGGGTTTGCTCGGTAACGGTGAAATCGATGTCGGCGGTCACCTGTGCACGCACCTTGTCGCGACCGACGATCGGTGCCAGCAGATCTTCGATGCGCTCGCGGTAATGTTGCTCCATACGCCGAGTATGTTCGAACTGCGTCGCCGAGAGCTTCATTTCGCGGCTGCCCGAATCGCCGCTGAGCAGACGTCCTTTGTGATCGACGACGGTTACGCGATCGGTGGTCAGCTCGGGCACACTGGAAGCGACCAGATGCACGACTGCTTCGACCTGACTGTCGGACAGTGAGCGACCGTTGTGCAAACGTACCGCGACCGACGCACTCGGCGGCATGCGCTTACGCACGAACACCGATTGTTTGGGCACGGCCAGATGTACCCGCGCACTCTGCACCGCGCCGATGGTCGAGATGGTCCGAGCGAGCTCACCCTGCAGCGCCTGCTGATGACGGGCCCGTTCGACCAACTGGCTGGTACCGAAGCCGGTGTCTTCCTGCAGCAGCTCGAAACCCAGACCGGCGCTGTTCGGCAGCCCCTGCCCGGCCAGCTGCATACGGATCTCTTTGAGCTTGGATGCCGGCACCAGGAGCATGCCGGTGGCCTCGTCGACCTTGTAGTTGACCGAGGCCTGCTGCAAGGCCTCCATGATCTGACTAGCGTCTTTCTCTTCGAGGTTGCCGTACAAAGGCGCGTAGTTCGGCGACTGCGACCAAAGGACCACGGCGACCCCCAGTGCGACACTGGCCGCGATTCCGACCATGACCGCCATTTGGCGTAACCAGGGATTGTCGCCGATAGCGGCCATACCACCCGGTGCGCCGGTCGTCGGAAGATTGCTCGATTGTGCTGCGTCCGCCATAGCTTGGATCCGTTTTTAACTTGGGCTTGGTGCTCGGCCGGAATTAGACCGGCATGCTCATGACGTCTTTGTAGGCCTCGACCAGTTTGTTACGCACTTCGACCATGGCCTGAAACGACACGCTGGACTTCTGTGCCGCGATCATCACCTCCGCCAGATCGATGCCTTCCTGCCCCTGCTCGAACGCGGTTCGCAGGTTCCCCGCCTGTTTTTGCGTGTCGTTGACCGCGTCGATGGAACGCTGAAGCAGATCGCCGAAGTCGGTTTGCGGCACCTGTTGTTGCGGCGCGACCGCACCACCTGTCGCCTGGGCCTGAACCAAACGCATTTGGGCAAGAACTTGATTGATTTCCGGTGTACTCATGCTGTGCAACCTATCGCTGTGTACGGTTTTCTGACGCTGTTTGGGGTGCGCGTTAAATTCTGCAGTTTTCGCGCCAAATCAATTGCCAGGAATGGCGATCCCCGCCTCGCGCAGTTTCTGCAGCTTGTAACGCAGGGTGCGCGGACTGATCCCGAGAATTTCGGCGGCCTGTTTGCGGCTGCCGTTACCGTTACGCAAAGCATCGAGAATCATCTGTTCCTCGACGTTGCGCAGGTCGTCGGTCAAACGCCCGCGCGCCCCGGTTTCATCGGGTTCGGCGCTGATCCCATTCGGCGAGACGGGCGGAAGCGACGGCGGACCGTCGACTTGTTCGAAATGGATATCCGTGGCACGCACGTGTTCGCCGTCGCCGAGAATAAGCGCGCGCTGCATCAGATTATCGAGCTCACGCACATTGCCCGGCCACGCATGCCCCAGCAGCCGTACTTCTGCCTCGGGCTCGAAAACCGGCAAGGTTTCGCCGCCCCGTAGATGCCGTTGCATGAGATGACGTGCCAAAGGGAGGATGTCGCGAGTACGCTCGCGCAGCGGAGGCAGGGTCAGCGGGAAAACGTTCAGGCGATAGAACAAATCCTCGCGAAAACGCCCCGCGGCGACCTCCTCGCGCAGATGACGGTTCGATGTGGCCAACACCCGCACATCGAGCTGGATCAACTCGCGCCCGCCGAGACGCTCGACTTCGCGCTCTTGCAATACGCGCAACAGCTTGGCCTGCAAAGGCAGGCTCATTTCCGAAATCTCATCGAGCAGTAGCGTGCCGCCCTGGGCCTGCTCGAACTTGCCCGAGCTGGCGCGCACCGCACCGGTGAAAGCGCCCTTCTCGTAGCCGAACAATACCGCCTCGAGCATATTGTCCGGAATGGCCGCGCAATTCAGCGCGACGAAAGGACCGTCGGCACGAGCCGAGCGTACATGGATGAAACGCGCCAGCACCTCTTTACCGGTACCCGATTCGCCGCCGATCATCACCGTGGCGTCGCTCGCCGCGACCCGTGCGGCCAGTTCGACCAATTCACGCGTGCGCAGATCCTCGGCCACCATCTGACCGTCGTTGGCCTGCTGATTCGGCAGATAACGGGCGACCTTATGCAGCAAGTCGTCGACCTCGAAGGGCTTGGCCAGATAATCCACGGCGCCCAGCTTGATCGCCTCGACCGCCTGTTCGACCGTGCCGTACGCCGTCATGACCAGCACCGGCAATTCCTGAAAACGGGTCCGCAGATTGCGTAACAAGGCACGGCCGTCCATCGGCCGCATCTGCACGTCGGTCAACACCATATCGACCGAATTGCCATCGAGTCGTGCCAAGGCCTGCTCACCATCGGTCGCGGTCAGCACATCGTAGCCGGACAACGCCAGCGTATCGCTCAGTGCCTGCGCCAGTGCACTGTCGTCTTCCACCACCAGAATGCGCGAAGGATTCATGAGACTTGTTTCCTCGGTAAAACCGATTCGTCGACCCGCTCGGCGAGCAACGGCAAACGAATCTCGAAACAGGCGCCACCCAGCCCGGACACATCGGCACGCAGGCTGCCGCCGTGCTCCAACACGACGGCCTGAACAACGGCCAGACCCAGTCCGGTACCGCGTTCACGGGTGGTAAAAAAGGGATCGAAGATACGCGGCAACGCGTGTTCGTCGATGCCGGGGCCGTCGTCCTCGATCGACAACACGAGCGTCAGCTCGTCGACGACCGTTGCACCGATACGTACCGTGACACCCTCGCCGCCATGGTTGAGGGCATTGTCGATGAGATTGCTGAATGCCCCGGCGAGGGCGTCCAAATTGCCCTGCAGACGACAAGCCTCGACGGCCTCCATATCGATCAGCAAGCGGGCCTGCATTTGCGACACACGCGGTTTGAGACCGGCAATCGCCGTGGTCACCGCATCGGTGAGATAGATCGGACTGCTACTGAAGTTGCCGCCGCGGCTGAAGGCGAGCATCTCGCGCACCAGCGTTTCGGTATGGCGTAATCCGTCGAGCAGCTTCTCGCTGAATTGTTGACGCTGTTCCGTACTGAGCCCGCCCTTGGCGAGCTGTCCGGCATACAACACCGAGGTCGACAGCGGGGTGCGTACCTGATGTGCCAGTTGGGCGGCCATCTCACCCATGGCACTCAAACGGTCTTGACGTTCGAGGCGCTCTTGCAGACGACGCTGATCGGTCATGTCGACCATCACCAGGATGCGACCGCGGTCGGTCAGCGGTCGCTGCGAAACGTTGACCCGGCGCCCGTCATGCAGGCACCAGTCACCGGGTGACGGTTCTGCGGCCACGGCATCGCGCTGAATCTCGCTCCAACGGCGACCCCAGGCCAACCCCGAAAAAAGCTGTTCGGCAGCAGGATTGAAACGGTCGACCCGATCGCGCACGTCGACCAGCACAATGGCGGCGGGCAGCGCCTCGAGCAAGACACCCAGTTGATCGGCAAGATGTTCTTTCTGCGCCTGCTCGGTGCGACGCTGCTGGCGTGCCTGCGCGAGTTCGTCCGTCAGCTCGGCGACACGGTTTTCGAGCTGGCCATAGGCCCCGGCCAGACGCTCCGACAGTTCGTTGAACAGACCGAACGCCTGCTCGAGTCGCAGCCGTTCATCCGCCTGACCTGTCCGAAGCTCCGCCATAACGCCGAATCCTTGTTCGCAATGTTCTCGCGAGGGAGTTCAGCAAAACACGTGCCATGAGATCGATTGCTTTTAAATCAGCAACTTGGCGTAGGAATCAAACGATTACGTCAAAGCCCCGTCATTTCCTGCCCACGCTGCAGACCGTACTTGCGCAGTTTTTCGACGAGTGTCGTACGACGCATTCTGAGCTTTTTCGCCGCATGCGCGACCACGCCGTTGGATTCTTCGAGGGCCTGGCGAATGAGACTCTGCTCCATGTTCGCCAAGTGGACTTTGAGGTCGATACCATCGGCCGGCAAACGCGGCATGCTCGATACCGTATTCGGCTGATCGCCGTGGGTGCTGACAACCGGCAACACCTCATCTTCCACATTGGTCTCGACCGGCGTGATCGGAATACCGGCACGAAACTTCTCCGGCAAATCGACAACGTCGACCACGCCATAGGGAAAGAGGATCGCCAGCCGCTCGATAAGATTGGCCAGCTCGCGCACATTGCCGGGCCAACGATAATGGGTCAACGCGGTGACCGCAGCCGGGGTGAGACGCACCGAGCCACGCTTCTCGTGTTCGATACGCAGGATCAGATCGTTGACCAATACCGGAATGTCCTCGACTCGCTCACGCAACGGCGGCACGTCGATCGGGAATACATTGAGACGGTAGTAGAGATCCTCACGGAAATTGCCGGCCTTGATCGCCTGTTCGAGATTGCGATGGGTCGCGGCAATAATGCGCACGTTACAGTGAATGGTCTTGTTACTGCCGACCCGTTCGAAGGTCCGTTCTTGCAGCACACGCAGCAGCTTAACCTGCATGTGCATACTCATATCACCGATCTCGTCGAGGAACAGCGTGCCGCCCTCTGCCAGTTCGAAGCGCCCTTGCCGTGCCGTAATCGCGCCGGTGAAGGCGCCCTTTTCATGACCGAACAATTCACTCTCGAGCAAATCGCCCGGGATGGCCCCGCAATTCACCGGCACGAACGGTCGGCCGCGACGCTTGGAGTGATAATGAAGCTTGCGCGCGACCACCTCTTTCCCGGTGCCGGACTCACCCAGGATCAACACGGTCGCGTCCGAATCGGCGACCTGTTCGATCATCTTGTTGATACCACGGGTGGCGCGACCGTTGCCGGACAGACTACGGAAGAGTTCGAGCGGACGCCGCGGCGCCTCGCCATGGCGCTGCGACTCGTCGAAAACCTGCGCTTTATGCAAAAGCGACGAAATTGCGTCATAGTGACAGGGCAGGCGCAACGTACCCAGCACATCGCCACTGACCAACATCTCGTCGCCGTTTTTCTCCTGAACCTGAATAAGCGCCGGCCGGGGGCTGCAATCGTTGATCGCGGCCAGAAAGGCACTGCGTTGTTCGTCAGGGAGCTGCGCGCTGAGAAACACCGAGATCGAGCGATCCCCGAAGCGCTGCGCCAATCGTTTGAAATCCCCTATCGACTCAGGCACATGCACGTCACAGTCGATAAACTGCAAGATGTTCTGCAAGTAATCTACAGACTCGGTATCCGAAAGCACCAGCATCACCGTCGCGGTGTTCAAAGACTCTTCCTTGCTATCGTCGAGCGTCATGCAACCGGCTCCGCTGAGAGAAAAATCAAAAACATGCCGAAAGTATTTGTTTTTGCGAAGTTAAGCATGCATTTCTCACGATGTCAAAATTACGTCAGATGACAAAATGATGATACCTCGCCGAGGATGCCCCGGGTCTTGACAGCCCCACCCCCGCCGCCTCGAAAATGGGCATTCTGCGTAAGCACCCGGAACCATTCTGTTGAACGACATCCCCCTCGGCGCCCTATTCGGTTCGCTGGCCTTTTTATTGTTGCTGTCCGGCTTTTTCTCCGGATCCGAAACCGCATTGATGACATTGAATCGCTACCGGCTGCGCCATCTCGCCGCGGCCGGTCATCCCGGTGCACGGCTGGCCGAACGTCTGTTGGCGAAACCGGATCGCCTGATCGGTCTGATCCTGCTCGGCAATAACTTCGTCAACATCCTTGCCTCGTCACTCGCAACGATCATCGCCCTTCGTCTCGGCGGCGAAGGCGCCATCCCCATCGCGGCAGGTCTGTTGACCCTGGTCATCCTGATCTTCTCCGAGGTGGCCCCCAAGACGATGGCGGCATTGCATCCGGAGCGCCTCGCCTTTCCCGCTTCCTGGGTTTACACGCCGCTACTGCGCTTGCTGTTCCCGCTGGTTTGGTTGGTGAATCTGATAGCCAACGGGTTGCTGCGTTTGATGGGCATCTATCCCGAAGATGCCGGAGGCAATGCGCTCAGCCGCGAAGAACTTCACACCGTAGTGAACGAGGCCGGCGCCTTGATTCCCAAACGCCACCAGAAGATGCTCATCAGCGTACTCGACCTGGAGAAGGTGACGGTCGACGACATCATGATCCCGCGCAACGAACTCGATGGCGTCGATCTGGACGATCCACTCGACCGCATCGTCGAGCAATTGGAGCAAACCCCCTATACACGCATGCTCGCATACCGCGGGAATATCGATCATATCGCCGGTTTCCTGCATACCCGGCGGGTGATGCAGGCATTGCTCGACGGCGGCGAGCTCACCCGGGAAACCCTCGAAGGATTGATCCGCGAACCCTATTTCATTCCCAAAGGTACGCCGCTCAACCGCCAGTTATTGAACTTCCAGGCGAAACGCCGACGTACCGCACTGGTTGTCGACGAGTACGGCGACATGCAGGGATTGGTGACCATGGCCGACCTGCTCGAGGAAATCGTCGGCGAATTCGCTACCGACCCGGCCGACAGCATCGCCGACGTTTTGCCACAGGACGACGGCAGCTTTTTGGTCGACGGCAGTGCGAACTTACGCGAACTGGTGCGAACCATGCACTGGGAATTGCCGACCAACGGTCCCAAGACGTTAAACGGGCTGATCGTAGAACACCTCGAAAGCCTGCCGGAGACCGGCACTTCGCTCATGATCGCCGGCTATCCTATAGAGGTCGTGCAAACTCAGGACAACGCGGTCAAAACCGCGCGAATCAAACCGCAAGAAAGACGCGAAACCGAGGACTGGCAGGGGCCGAGCGTATAAATTAACGCCGACGGCTGCCGCTATGCCCTGCATCGGGTCCGCGCCGGATCAGTCATTCAAAGAGAATTACACATGCCGGATACACATGATGACCGCCGCCGTTTTCATCGCATCGCCACCGACAAACCGGTCGAATTGGCCATAGGCGACCGCAGCTATTCGGGCACCGTGCTCGACATCTCGCTACGCGGCCTGCTGTTCCTCAGCACCGCCGACGCCCAACCGCAGCACGGCGACCAGGCCAAGGCCCATATCAAACTGGACGACGAGTTGTGCTGTATCGACCTGGTCGGCGAGGTCGCTCACGTCCAGGGTCGACGTATCGGCATGCACTGCACCAGCATGGATCTCGACAGCGCCGCCAGGCTAAGGCGTATGGTCGAGCTCAACCTGGCCGACAATGCCTTGCTCGAACGCGAGCTGACGCAGTTGATCGCTGGTGACGAGGACAACAGCGACTAAATTGCCTCGATCGCCTCGCCGATTCGACTCACCGCGACAAGCTCGAGACCCTCGATCGATTTCTTCGGTGCATTCGCCCGCGGGACAATGACGCGTTTGAAACCATGTTTGGCCGCCTCGCGCAAACGTTCCTGGCCATTCGGCACCGGTCGGATTTCGCCGGCCAAACCCACCTCACCGAAAGTCGCCAGATCGCCGGACAAAGGTTGGTCGCGGAAACTCGACAACACGGCCAACAATACCGACAGATCGGCTGCCGGCTCGGTCACACGCACGCCGCCGACCACGTTTAAAAACACATCCTGATCGAACATACCGATACCGCCATGTCGGTGCAGTACCGCCAGTAACATCGACAATCGATTCTGTTCCAGGCCGAGCGCGACCCGGCGCGGATTGGCCAGAGGGCTCTGATCGACCAGCGCCTGCACTTCGACCAGCAGCGGTCGTGTGCCTTCGCGGGTCACCAAGATGCAGCTGCCCGCGACCTGTTGCTCGTGCCGTGACAAAAAAATCGCAGACGGATTAGCCACCTCGCGCAGGCCCTTGTCGGTCATCGCGAACACGCCGAGTTCATTGACCGCGCCGAAACGGTTTTTGATCGCGCGAATCAACCGGAACGGACCACCGCTCTCGCCTTCGAAATACAACACGGTGTCGACCATGTGCTCGAGCACCCGGGGACCGGCCAAGGCGCCTTCTTTGGTGACATGACCGACCAGGAACAAGGCCGTGCCGGTCTGCTTGGCATAACGCACCAGGCGTGCCGCCGACTCCCGTACCTGAGCGACCGACCCCGGCGCCGACTGCAAAGTCTCGGTGAAAAAGGTCTGGATGGAATCGAGCACCAGTACCCGCGGCCTGTCCTTGGCGATCAAGGCCAGGATGCGCTCGACGCAGGTCTCGGTCAGCAGCTGCAGCTTTCCGGTCGGCAGGCCGAGGCGTTGTGCGCGCAGGCTGATCTGTTCGGCCGACTCCTCGCCACTGACGTATAGCGCCGGCATCTGCCCGGCCAACAACGCGAGGGCCTGCACCAACAAGGTCGACTTCCCGATACCCGGATCACCCCCGATCAGGACTACGGAGCCGGCAACCAGACCGCCACCCAGCACCCGGTCGAGTTCGCCCAAGCCCGTCGGCATGCGTTCGGTCTGCTGTGCGACCACGTCGGATAACCGTTGGATTTGCGCATCCGGCAGCTCACCGGCATAACCGCCCAGGCGACTTGCGGTTTTGGTCGCAGGCGCCGCAACCGTTTCTTGTAAGGTATTCCAGGCACCGCAATCGCCGCATTGCCCTGCCCATTTCGCGGTCTGGGCACCGCATTCGCTGCAGATATAAAGGGTTTTGGCCGCCTTACTCACCGGCACCACACCGATGACGGATCAATACTCGTCATCGCCGTAAACGTCATAGGCAAAGTTATCGAAGCGGGTGAACTGCCCCTGGAAGGTCAACATCACGGTGCCGATGGGACCGTTTCGTTGTTTACCGATGATAATCTCGGCCTTGCCTTTATCGGGGCTGTCTTCGTTGTAGACCTCGTCGCGATAAATAAACACGATCAGGTCGGCATCTTGCTCGATGGCGCCCGACTCGCGCAGATCGGACATAACCGGGCGTTTGTTCGGGCGCTGCTCCAGCGAGCGATTGAGCTGCGACAACGCCACGACCGGCACATTGAGTTCTTTTGCCAAAGCCTTGAGCGAGCGCGAGATCAACGAAATTTCGGTCGCCCGGTTCTCACCCGACTCGGGTGCCTGCATCAGCTGCAAATAATCGATCACCACCAGCCCGAGCTGGCCGTGCTCCTTGGTCAAGCGGCGGCAGCGTGCACGCAACTCCGTCGGCGTCAGCGCCGGCGTGTCGTCGATGAACAGCTTGGTGTTGTTCAGAATATTCACTGCCGAAGTCACGCGCGGCCAATCGTCGTCTTCCAACTTGCCCGAACGTACTGCCTGCTGATTGACCCGACCGAGCGACGAGATCATACGCATGGTGAGCGCCTCGCCGGGCATCTCCATGGAGAAAATCGCAACCGGCAATTCGTTGGAGATCGCGACGTTCTCGGCAATATTCATTGCGAAGGTGGTCTTGCCCATCGACGGCCGCCCGGCGACGATGATCAGATCCGCCTTTTGCAGACCCGAGGTTTTACCGTCGAAATCGGCAAAGCCGCTGGACACACCGGTCAGCGCATCGTCACTGCCGTAGAGTTCCTCGATACGGTTGATGGTCTCGGTCAGCAGGCGGGTGATGGAGCGAAAACCGCCTCCGCCGCGGGCCTGCTGTTCGGCAATCTGGAATACCTGGTTTTCGGCATAGTCGAGCAACTCATATACCTTGCGACCCTTAGGCCGGTAGCCGCTCTCCGCGATTTGATTGCCGACCTTGATCAGCTGGCGCACTACCGATTGTTCGCGCACGATCGCCGCATAGGCCTGGATGTTGGCCGCGCTCGGGGTATCGTTGGCCAACATGCCGAGATAAGCCAGGCCGCCGACCTCGTTGATGGACTCGCGACGTTCCAGCTCTTCCGACAAGGTGACGACATCGAACGGCCGATCAACATCGGCCAGGCTGGCGACCGCAGCGAAAATCAGCCGATGCTCGTGACGATAGAAATCCTGTTCCCCAACTTGGTCGGCGATTTTGTCCCAAGCGCCGTTATCCAACATCAGCCCACCGAGCACAGCCTGCTCGGCCTGCAACGAATGCGGCGGCACCCGTAACGCATCCATCTGCGCATCCGGCTCTGCGTCGGCCATCATATCGGGGACGGATTCGTAAACTGCGTCGACCATATGCCGCTGCCGCAACTCGTCTGGGGGGAGGTTGTCGATTACACCACAACGGGCGGGCGGCGCGAAGGTGCGAATCGACGAGCGGTGCTCGAAAACGATAAAGCCCGGCCAATGCCGGGCTTTCAAAAAAGCGATGCGCGGGGCGCCAAACGATCAATAACGGATCATTCTTCGCCGATGACGGTCACCTTCAGGGTCGCATTGACATCGGTATGCAAGTGCAATACTACCTCGTACTCGCCCGCAACACGGAACGGGCCTTCGGGCAAACGCACCTCGGATTTGGCAATTTCGACACCGGCAGCGTTACAGGCCTGCGCAATATCGTTGGTACCGACAGAGCCGAACAATCGGCCTTCCTCACCCGCCTTATGGCTGATGCTCACACCCTCACTCAAGGCCTCGATCTGGGCTTTGCGTGCCTCGGCCGCGGCCAGCTTGTCGGCAGCCTGCTTTTCCAGCTCGGCACGCCGTTCTTCGAACACCTTGACGTTTTCCGCACTGGCGAATACGGCCTTACCCTGCGGAATCAGGAAGTTGCGACCGAAGCCGGACTTGACCGTAACCTTGTCGCCAAGTCCACCCAGGTTAGCGACCTTTTCCAGAAGAATGACTTCCATCGTTCTCAACCTCTAAATAGCAATTCAATGGTCATCGGTCGTCGACCGACGCGCCCGGGCTCGCGCCCGAAAATCCAACCAACCGTCCGCATAGCCGACGACCGAAACCACGGTCGCACCATGCGGCGCGACAAAAATCAGCAACAGATACAGGCCCACCAGCCACGCCGGCGATGCCTTGAAATCCGACACCAGAGCGTGCACCACACTGATCCCCTGGAGCAAAAACACCACCATGCCGATCAGATACAACTGCGCAAGCAGCCCGGGTTTGCCACCGCTCAACACCACGCCCAGTACGAACAGCACCGGGACCAGTAACAACAGCCAGCGGCCGAACCGCAGCTGACGAAACTCCTCACCGAAGCCCCCAGGGCGATCGATCAGGGCCGACCAATAGCGCGCCAGCATCAACGAGATCGCCGTGCCGATGAACCACGCTGCGGCCAATCCACCGGCCATAAATCCGGCCAGCGTCTCGACCAGCTCGCCGACGTTCGCCGTTTCCAGCGTTTCCGCATCGATGCGCTGACGCAGAAACTGGTTCAGTGCGTCCGACCAGAATGCCGTTGGATCGGACATCAACAAATACTGTAATGCCACGATCGCCGCAGCGCCGACCGCCGCCGTTTCCAACGCCAAACGCAACGAACCGGTGCGGCCGAGTATGCCGCCGAGCACCGCGGCAGGCACCCACAACCCCAGGCCGATCAACACGATCGCGACCGGCATCTGAAACAACAGGCCGCCGAGACCGCCAATCGCCAACAGGGCCGAGCCGACAACGACCAAACCCTCGCGCCAACCCTGGCGCAGAACCGCCAGCATAATTACCGCAACGCTGAACAACGCCAGCGGCGTTACCAGCAATGCCAGCACAGCCAGCACCGTGGCGGCGATCACCGCCTGCATCCGGCCCTTCATCACCCAGTTGGCGAAGGCCTTCATGCGTTTACTCCGTATCGGCCGGGCGTTATCGCAGCACCGACCGCTAAGCGGTCACTCAGTGACTGTCGGAATACGGCAACAGTGCCAGATAACGGGCACGTTTGACCGCGTCCGCCAGCTGACGCTGATACTTCGCGCTGGTACCGGTAATCCGGCTCGGCACGATCTTGCCCGACTCGCTCACATACTGCTTCAACAAATTGAGATCCTTGTAATCGATCTCCTGGATGCCTTCGGCTGAGAAGCGACAAAACTTACGACGACGAAAATAACGTGACATCTAAATAACCTCCTCAGTCGACTCAGGCGGACGCTTCCGTAACCGGCTCGGCGGCCGGTGCCGGCTTGGCGGGAGCTTCGTCCTTTTCCTCTTCCTTGGCCAACGGCGAGGCCTCGGTGATCGCGGCCTTACGACGCATCACCAGGTTACGCAGCACGGCATCGTTGAAACGAAAAGCACTCTCGAGTTCGGCAAGCGCCTCGGCGCCACACTCGATATTCATCAGCACATAGTGCGCCTTGTGAATTTTGTTGATCGGATAAGCCAACTGGCGGCGTCCCCAATCTTCCAATCGGTGGATACTGCCACCGCCGTTCTCGATGGTCGCGCGATAGCGCTCGATCATCGCAGGGACTTGCTCGCTCTGATCCGGATGGACCAGAAACACGATCTCGTAGTGACGCATTGTCGCTCCTTACGGTTTAACAGCCTCCCGCTCGCGGCGGTGAGGCAAGGAGGATCGGCTTGGGCAGAACAATCCCGGCACCGATCTGAAAGGCGCGAGATATTAGGCAAAAACAAGGTGATTTGCAACCGCGGCTCAGACCGGCACCGGAGAGCGCTGACGCACCGCCTCGTACAAACAGACACCGGCGGCGACCGAAACATTCAGGCTCTCGACCCGCCCAGCCATCGGCAGGTGCACCAAAAGATCGCAAGTCTCACGGGTTAGGCGGCGCATACCTTCACCCTCCGCACCCATCACCAGCGCCAGCGGCCCGGTCAGATCGGCCGCATAAAGCCCGGTCTCGGCCTCACCGGCGGCACCGATGGTAAACACACGGTGTGCGTCCTGCAGATGGCGTAGCGTACGCGCGAGATTGGTCACCTGTACGAAAGGCACGGTCTCGGCAGCACCACTTGCAACCTTGCACACCACAGGCGTCAGCCCGCTGGCGCGGTCGCGCGGGGCAATTACCGCATGCACCCCCGCCGCATCGGCACTGCGCAGGCAAGCGCCGAGATTGTGCGGGTCGGTTATCCCATCGAGCACCAGTAAAAACGGCGGCACCGAAAGCGCGGAAAGCAGATCCTCGAGATCCCGCTCGGTCAGACTGGCGGGCATTTCTCCGTGGGCTACCACCCCCTGATGGTTGGCGCCGCCGGTTAGACGATCGAGGCTTGTCTTGTCGCTGGCCTGGGCCTCGATCCCCGCCGCACGCGCTTCGTCCAGCAGCTGTCGCAACCGCCTGTCTTGGCGCGCGGCGTCGAACTGCAGGCTGTCGATACGTTGCGCCCCGTGCTTTAGCGCGGTACGCACCGCATGGATGCCTATGATCAGCTGACCGCTCATCACTCAGCCTTTCTTACCCTTTCGTTTGCCCTTGCCCTTATCCTTCGTTTTACGTTTATCCGTAGACCGAGCCTTGGCGGCGGGCTTGCCCTTACCCGTTTTGCGAGCACTGCGTCTGCCATCCTTGCCCGGGCCGGCAACCGCCTTGTCGAGCACGAAATCGATCTTACGGTCATCGATATTCACCGCAGCGACCCTGACCCGAAGACTGTCGCCCAACCGATAAACCTTGCCGGTACGATCCCCGGTCAGACGATGGCCGATGGGATCAAAATGAAAATAGTCGTAATCGAGTGCGGTGATATGTACGAGACCGGAGACATAGATATCGTTCAGCTCGACGAAAATGCCAAAACTGTTCACACCGGAAATCACACCGTCGAAACTTTCACCGACCTTGTCGAGCATGAACTCGCATTTAAGGGTATCGGCGGCATCGCGGGTCGCATCATCGGCACGCCGTTCGGTCGCCGAACAATGTTCACCCATCGCCGCCAGATGCTGATGGGTAAATTCGAAGGCCTCCGGCGGCTCATCACTCAGCAGATGTTTCAGCGCACGATGCACCATCAGATCGGGATAGCGCCGGATCGGTGACGTGAAATGGGCATAGGCCGGGAAGGCCAAGCCAAAGTGGCCGATGTTATTGTCCGAATAGACGGCCTGCATCATCGAGCGTAGCAGTACGACCTGAATCACATGAAAATCTGCGCGGCCCTGAACGCGCTTCAGCAGCTTGGCATAATCTTTCGCGGTCGGCTCCAGACCACCGTCCAGTTTGAGCCCCAACTCGCCGAGAAAACCGGCAAGATCGGTCAGTTTTTCGGCGCTGGGACTTTCGTGTACCCGATAGAGTGCCGGCATCTTCTTACGTAGCAAATGGCGCGCCGCCGCGACATTCGCCGCCAGCATGCATTCCTCGATCAATCGATGCGCATCGTGTCGCAACAATGGCACGATCGCGGCCAGTTTGCCCTGCTTGTCGAAACGAAAACGGGTCTCGACGGTATCGAAATCGATGGCGCCACGTTTCGCGCGAGCCGTATGCAGCAGGCGGTACAGGCCATAAAGTTCGTGCAGATGCGGCAGCAAGGCTGCATGCTCGGCGCACAAATCCGTATCGCCGTCGAACAACATGGCGCCAACTTGGTTGTAAGTCAGACGGGCATGCGAACGCATGACCGCCTCGAAGAACTTGGATCGAATCAGCTTACCGTCGGCATCGAAATACAACTCGGCGGTCATACACAAACGATCGACGTGCGGATTGAGCGAGCACAGCCCGTTGGACAATACCTCGGGCAACATCGGGATCACCCTGTCCGGAAAATACACCGAGTTACCACGCCGATAGGCCTCGGTATCCAGGGCACTGCCGGGCACCACGTAGGCTGAGACATCGGCGATGGCAACCAGGAGACGCCAGCCCTTCTTGGTGCGTTGACAATACACCGCATCGTCAAAGTCACGTGCGTCGGCGCCGTCGATGGTCACCAGGGGCAGATGGCGAAGATCGACCCGACCCTGCTTGGCCTGCTCCGGCACGTCTTCCCCCAGGGACGCAATCTCGCGCTGGACTTCGTCCGGCCAGGTAAGCGGGATATCGTGCGCGCGGATCGCGACGTCGGTCGCCATGCCGGGGGCAAGGTGGTCGCCGATGATCTCGACTATCTCGCCGAGCGGCTGACGCCATGGCTGTGGATGCTCGGTAATGTGCACCACCACCATTTGACCCTGTGTCGCCGCCATCAGACGATCGGGCGTAATCAATATCTGGTGCGCAATGCGTTTGTTGTCGGGTGAGACGAAGGCCACCCCGGCCTCGATATGCAAACGCCCGACGATATTTTCGAACGCACGTTCCAACACCTCGACGACCGCAGCCTCGCGCCGCCCGCGATGATCCACGCCGGCAACCCGGGCGACGATGCGATCACCATGCCAGAGCTGGCGCATCTCGCGCGGACTGAGGAACAGATCGTCACCACCCTCGTCCGCCTGCAAAAAACCGAAGCCGTCCGGATGACCGATGACGCGGCCATGCACCAGATCCTCATGGTTGACTACGCAATAGCCGCCGCGACGGTTGCGTACCACCTGGCCGTCGCGTGCCATGGCACCCAGCCGCCGCGACAAGGCCTCATGACGTTCGTCGTCGCGAAGATCGAGCGCCTCGGCAATATCGTCGAAGCCCATAGGCGCACCGTGATGCTCCAACAGGCCGATGATGTATTCACGACTGGGAATGGGATTGGCGTATTTCTTGGCCTCACGGGCACGATAGGGATCGCGGTCGCGCGGGGTGCGTCCTGGCTTGCGTTTTGACACCTAAATGGGGTTCTCTTGGAAGGAAGTGATCAGCCCATTGTAGCGTTGACAGTCCCCTGGTGTCGCTGTAGAGTCCGCGCTTCCGTTTTGGGGTCTCCCATACACGGCCGAAGTGGCGGAATTGGTAGACGCGCATGGTTCAGGTCCATGTCGGGGAAACCCGGTGGAGGTTCAAGTCCTCTCTTCGGCACCACTCGCAGAGCCTGGTTCACATTCGAACCGGGCTTTTTTGTCGACACAAAAAAAGCAGGCAACCGCGGGGAGAGCAGTTGCCTGACATGCGCATTCATGCGCCAGAGGAGAGCATCATGAGCATTGCCGGTCGCGCCGGGACAAATGCCTCATGTCGATCATCACAACGGCAGCTACGCGCGATAGTTGAGCAATTGATCCCTTTCGTTCCCAGTTAACGGCGGTTACATCGCAATGTGCCTGCACGGCGGCAGAACGAACGCGAATGCGCAATACTCTTCGGAAAAGGAATCACAAGCCGGGAAGCCGTCACGACCATGTCAATCGCGCTGCGGATCATCGTCGACGACATCACCAAGCTCGAGGTCGACGCAATCGTCAATGCCGCCAATTCGGGCCTGCTCGGCGGCGGCGGTGTGGACGGCGCCATACACCGCGCCGCAGGGCCGGAGCTGTCGATCGCCTGCCGGTCCCTCGGCGGTTGCGCGACCGGTGACGCCAAGATCACACCGGGTTTCAACCTCCCTGCACGCCACGTGATCCACACCGTCGGCCCGGTCTGGCATGGCGGCGAACAGGGAGAGCCCCAATTGCTCACCGCCTGTTACCACAATGCGCTACGACTCGCCGATAACCATGACCTGCGGTCGATCGCATTCCCCGCCATCAGTACGGGCGTCTACGGTTATCCCAAAACACTCGCCGCAGAGATCGCGGTAAAAAGCGTAAAAACGACCATGACCTCACTGCGACATATCGAGGACATCGTATTCTGCTGTTATTCCGACGACGACGAAGCCATCTACGCCCGACAACTCGGGCGGTCGCAGGAATGTTGATCGCGGTAAATCTCGTGCGGCCGATGACTGCTCGCGTTATGGTTATCGGCGTATTCCGTATCTAGACCGAGGAGAAGAAAGACATGGCGAACGAAGGCTATCACGAGCCCATCGAGGAATTGACCGACGAGACACGCGATATGCACCGTGCAATCACGTCGTTAATGGAAGAACTGGAAGCGGTCGATTGGTACAACCAACGCGTCGACGCCTGCAAAAACACCGAACTCAAGGCAATCCTGGCGCACAACAGGGACGAAGAAAAGGAACACGCCGCAATGGTGTTGGAATGGATACGCCGACAGGATCCGACTTTCGACAAGGAACTCAAAGACTATCTGTTTACCGACAAAACCATCGCTCACGAATAGCTATCCGGGCGAGTCTGCGGTATCCGATAGTACCTCGACCGGGTCACCGACCCGGATCTCGCCCCCCTGCAATACCCGCAGGCCGATTCCGGCACCGCGTCCAAGCGCCTTCCCCGCACCGCGTTGCACCAAGCGATCGAGATAACCGCACGGCGGACGTAGACGATGAAACTCGAACAGCGCCTCGCCTATCCTGACCTTGCGCTTATGATAAGCCGCCAGCGGTATCCCGCGTACGACCAAGTTACGCCGATGCTCGCCATCGGCGAACGAAAGTGTGCTGCGACGCGACGCACGGTCGATATCCGCCTCACTGACCAAGGTCACCTCACAACCGTCGGTCTTGATCCAATGCCCCTTGCCCGAGGCATAACGATCTCCCGCCAAACCCTTGCCGGGCAGGCATCGGCAAGACGCAACTCTGCGCATCGGCTCACCCGCGGACGCCGCAATGAAAACATCAACCAGGATTCCCTGCAGTTCGTCCTTACGCCAGGTATTGAGCCAAGAGAACAGGCGACTCACTTGTTCCGGCATGCCGAACTCACCGATCGCTTGAAATAACTTCCGATAACTTTGAACGATTCAGCGTGAAATGCCAAACGTGTCAGGTCCAGCAACAAACCTTACGCAGTCGCCGACCATTGCAAAGGTTTGTCCCCAGGCGCCGGCGCATTTGGCGCTCTGGCCGTTTGGTCGTGAATCGTTGGAAGTCCCTCGACACGCCGACAACGCCTCTCGGCCGACCGATGCCAAAGGCGCGCAACCCTGTACAGCAATGGGTTCATGCCGTTGCACATCCTGCGTCAGACTCCCTTCCGACAATTCGACATAGGCACGATAGCGATGCCGAATGTTACGTACATAGCTGACCGGCTCGATACCGCGCACATAACCGAAGCGTGCTTTGTTGGCGTACTTCTTTTTCGATAACAAAAGTATCGCCCGTTCGGTATTGTCGAACCAGCGATCGCCATCCCAGCCTTTCTGCCGTGCCAAACGCCGTGCGTCCTGGACATGCCCGTAACCGGCGTTGTATGCAGCGAGCGTGAACCACAAGCGCTCGCTGAATGGCAGCGAAGGTTCGAACCGCTGACGCACCCAGTCCATGTATTTGACCCCGGCGTGGATGTTGTCTTCCGGCTGCTCGAGCTCATCGAAACCCATCGATTGTGCGGTACGGGGCATCACCTGCATCAACCCGGTCGCCCCGGCGAAGGATTCGGCCGACGGATCGAAACGGCTCTCCTGATACATCTGTGCGGTAATGAGACGCCAATCGAAACCATAGTGCTCGGCATAGCGCCGAATGATGTCGTCATAGGGCGATAAACTCTGACCTTCGTCGCCGACAAAACGCCCCTCGGCAAGATCGCGAATCGCACGCGGGTTGGTGAAATACTTTTTGTAAAGGATGTTGTACACCAGCCCCTTGTACGACTTGGCAATGAATTCGTCGAGCGCCGCGAGCAGCCCGGGATTGTCTGCACGCGTCGCCACGGCATGCGCCCTGTCATCGGTCAAGGCGAAACCGGATTTCACCGTCAGACCGCGTGCCAGTTCGATGTCCAACAAATGCTGATCGGCGACCGTGGCATCGATTTCCCCCTCGGCAACGCGCGCGATCAATTCTTCGGTCTCCCAATCCTCGGGCGCAGCCGCCAACTCGAAATCGATGCCTTGCTCGCGCAATGCAAGCAAATCTTTCCAATAGGGACTCGAGCGTCGAACCATGACGGTTCGTCCTGCCAAAGCCTGTGCGCCATCCAATAGGTCGTCCTTATGCACCACCAAATGCCGCGGTGCATGGTGATAGGGACGAGAGTAGGCAATGCCGTGCTTTGTCATCGCCGGATCGGGCTCCAGAAAACCGGCGGCGACGTCGCCTCGACCGTCTTGCAACCATTGCAACATCTGATCGTTGCTCTCCGGTACTATAACCTCCAAGCGCAGACCATTGGCTTTGGCAAACGCCTTGGCCAAATCGTACTCGAAGCCCATCAATTCACCTTTGTGGAGAAAATACGAAGCCGCATTGTTGCGCAGCAAAACACGTAACACCCGACGTTTTTTTATCTCGCCGAGATCGCCGGTAAATTGTGCAACACCGGCATGTGGTGCGAACTCGAGATGCAGAAATTTATTCAATGCCGCGCGGAGCTGTTGCGCGTCCGGACGTATCCCCCAAGCAATATCGTCGTCGCCGGGCAATTCGAAAGCCACCTTGAGATCGTCACGATAAGCCAGATACATATCGGCCACGTTGCTGTCCCGCACGCTGGCATCGACCTCGCCACCCGCCACGCGATCGAGTTCGTCTTCGTCTGATATCCCGGACGGCCGCGGTACGAGCTCGATGCCCGGATTGTCATTGCGCATCGCCTGCAATCGTTCCCAGAAAGACGACCCGGGACTTACCATCACCCGGCGCCCCTGCAGATCGGCGACCTGATCGATATCGTCACGGTTTTTCGACACCAACACTTGCTGACGGACGTTGGTCAGCGGTACCGAAAAAGCGATGCGCTCGCGGCGCGATTCGGTAATCGTGAGATTCGCCGCGATCATGTCGCCCCGGCCTTCGAGCAAGTAAGGAATCATGTCGGCAAAACGCGCAACCGGCACCAGTTGGGGTTCCAAGCCATAGCTGCGTGCGAAAGCCTGCGCCGCCTCGTGCTGCGTCTCGACCGGCCAGCCGTCACGTGGCAGATAAAAAGCGCCACCGACATTCGCCGGAATGATAATGCGCAGGCTACCGCGCTCCTTGATGCCGTCGAGGTCACCCGCAAACAGCGTTTCCGCCAGCCCCGGAGGCGCAACGGCTGCCGGCGAGATCGGCGACAATGATGATGGTGACCCGGAAGCACGTTCTTGATCGGGGCCGCTATCGCACCCGGTCAACAACAGTATCGGCAGACAAGCGAACGCAAGCGTAGCGGAGAACAATTTCCGCAGCTGGGCTTGTACGCTTCCGATACGGCCGAACATCAGCCGAGTATACCCCTGTCTAACGGCACGATTCGTCGTGCGTATTGCCGCCCCAACTTCATGAAAAGATAAGCAATTTCTGATTTACAGTGCACCACCGAAAACACACCCGCATCCGAGGGGTGCACGGGGTTGGTATCCAGCAGATACTCAGTGATCTATGTCGGCTCGGGGTCCGATATCTAGAGAGATTACGCAATACTGCGAAAGATGCGACACCATTACCGATTCACTCGAGAGTTGGCAGCTTTGCACCAAATCGGCAGAATCTTCATCTACAGAACCGTATCCGCCCGTGAGCCGGTACCTCAACTGCGGATACCCGACAGGCAGCGAGATCGACCCCACCGGTACGACTCCGCCGCCGAATCGACCAACGACCGAGTTGTTGCCCACCGACAAATCCGCAGAGAGTCGCCAATAGGCGCAGCGACACGACAAAATCGATCAAGCCGGCGGGACAACCCCGGAACAAAAGAATGAAACGGCAGCAAGCGACAAGCAGTACTCGCGCTCTGGCACTGATGCTGGTTGTATTGGTCGGGCTGCTGGTCGGACTGCCTGTGCTGTTGCTTTTGATCACGCTCTCGCCGGGCGATTCGGCTGCATGGGTCGAGCGTCACCGGCTGCTGCTGGACGGCGGCCTGCAGCAGAGTTGGTTGTATACCCTGACGGTTGCGCTTGCCGCATGCGTGATCGCCAGTCTGGTCGCGATTCCGGCAGCCTTTGTCGCCGTGCGCGGCGACCCGCTGATCCGCCGCACGCTCATCACGTTCGGCATATTGCCGTTGGCGATGCCCGCATTCGCCACCGCCGGCTTGGCACGCGACTATTTCGGTGGCGATGGCATAACGGCTTGGGCGGCCATGCTGCCCGGACCGATCTCACCACAGGACATCATGCTCACCTTGGTTTACGCGTGGCATTTTCTGCCGTTGATTCTGCTCAGCCTGATCGCCGGCCTAAGTCGAATCGATCGCAAGTTGTCCGAAAGCGCGGCAAACCTCGGTGCCAGCGGCTTTCTGATCTTGCGGCGGATCACATTGCCGCTGGTGACGCCGTCCTTCATCCTGGGCGCCGGTCTGATGATGCTGAAAATCATCGAGGATGTCGGCACGCCGTTGATTCTCGGCGTCGATCACATGTTGGCGCCACAGATTCTGCTTCAGCTGAGCGAGACTTCGCTTGCAGACCACCTGTTGGCAAATCAACTGCTGTTGCTGCTACTCATGGCGGTGCTGATCACCGTCTTCGCATGGCCCGCACTGCTGCCGAATGGCGATAACGCAGAACCGGCCGACACATGCCGGTGGCCGCGCCACCCACTGACCTTTACCTTGGCTTTTGGACTCACCGTATCCGTCTCCGCACTCGTCATCGCACCCTATGCATGGCTGCTGAACAAGGTGCGCGATGCCAACATCGACTGGCCCACGCTGGCGTCTTCGTTCGGACCGGAAATCAGTTTGAACGGCACCCTGATCGCCGCACTGGGCAGCGGCACAATGCTTGCGCTATTGGGAGGACTGGCGATCACATCCATGCATCAACACGGCTGGCAGAACCGTCTTGCCCGTTTTACGGTTGCAGCGATTTTCGCCTTGCCCGGCGTGATGCTGGCCATCGCCTACCAAAACCTTCAAACATGGATAGGTGACGTGGCGGTTTTTGCTTGGATCGCG
The DNA here is from genome assembly GCA_028280505.1 of Chromatiales bacterium. GTDB lineage: Bacteria > Pseudomonadota > Gammaproteobacteria > Chromatiales > Chromatiaceae > Thiosocius. Next base: position 59,735 of record JANQLO010000027.1, read on the forward strand.
CTGGTGTTCACAGTGGCCTTGAAACACCTGTCGCTGGTACCGCATTTGTTTGCCAACCGACCGGTAGGCAAACCGGCTGACTTGGCATACAAGCTTGGATGGATTGCGTACACCGCACGACTCTGGTTACCCGCTCACGCGGCCACGATCTTCGGCCTACTCATACTCGGTTTTACCGCAATGTTGCTCGAACTCTCGGCCGCCTTGGTACTGATCACCCAAGCCCCGCCGCCGCTGGCAATGGCACTGTTCCAAGAACTCCAGAGCCCCGGTGGACCGATCGCCGGTACCACGCTGACGCTTTGGCTCGTCGTCGCAATCCTCATCGGTTTGGGCGGCACCCTGGCATCGCTCCGCCCAAGCGCGCAACCCCGTACCCATCAAACCAAGAAACGAGCAACCGACAAGCCGGCTGCTGCCGAGAACCCGTCATGACCGCCCGCGACCCCGCCAGCCTCGATCTTCGTCACCTGGACGTGACTGTCGAACAACAACAACGCCTGCACGACATCGAGCTTCATGTATTGCCCGGCGAGCTGATCTTTATCGTCGGTCGTCAAGACTCGGGGAAATCGAGCCTGTTGCGTGCGATCGCGGGTCTGGATCCGATCGCCGGCGGTGAAATCTGGATCGACGAGCAAGAGATCACCCGAATGAAACCGGCCAAGCGTAAGATCGCGATGCTGTCTCAGTCTGCTCCGCTTTGGCCACATCTCGACGTCGGCCGAAATATCGCCTTTGCGTTAAGAGGACGTGGGTTACGGAAAGCCGAGGTACGAAGCCGGACCGAACGGGAACTCAGCACTGTGGGTTTGGCGGAGTTTATCAAGCACCTGCCAGCCCAATTGAACGCCAGCCAACAACAACATGTCGCCCTCGCCCGCACACTGTGTGCCGACAGCCGTGTCATGTTGCTGGACGAACCCTTCAGCGCCCAGGATCCGATTCTTCATGAACGCCTGCTGCAAGGATTGAAACGACGCCTTCAACATGCCAGCATCACTACGCTGTTGACTAGCGAAGATCCTCAGGAGGCGCTGCGCTTCGCTGATCGAATCGCCGTACTGCACGAGGGCGAACTGCTACAGATCGGCAGTCCACAGGAGCTCTACGACAAACCGGCCCATCGACACGTGGCCGAATACTTCGGTAACGTCAATGTAATCGACGGCGAGATAGAAATCGTCGGCGATCAACCGCTGTTTCATGCCGATAACGGCATCGTCATCCCGGTATTCGAACAAGCGGTGAAACGTGCTCGCACGGGTTCGGCGATGTTCCGCCCACATGATCTGCGTCTCGTCGAATCCGGTGACGAGCCCTTCGGCGATCGCATCCGTCTCATCGGCCGAGTGGAACACAACGAGTTTCGCGGCAACAGCATTCGTTACGGTGTCGCGGTCTCGGGAGATACCCTGTGGGTCGATCTGCCACGCAAGCATGACACATTGGAACTGGAAATCGGCGACTCCGTCGTGCTTGGCCTCGACCCCGCACATGTCCACATTCTGGAGCGCTGAATACCTATGGTGTCTTCTGCTAGCCTTGGGCCTTCATAATCATGGGGCCCAGCCCGCATATTGCACGAAGGCGGAACCGGCATGATCGAGAAAACTCGGGTTATCAAACAATCGTACATCGCTTTGCTTTCGATCGCGCAGCTACACGTTGTCCTATTCGGTTTTGTGAACGAGCAGGCTAGCTGACCCGTGACCCCGACACTCACCGCCTTGGATGGCGATTGCACATTATTGACGGTAAACAACCGGCTTGCGCTCGAGCTGCGGGCTCGTTATGACCGCATGCAGGCCGCCGCGGGAAAAACCGTGTGGCCGAGCGCCGACATCCTGCCTTGGAGCGCCTGGCTCAAACGCCAATACGAGAGACTGCTGGACCGCGGCGTGGCCACACGAGACCTTCTCAGCAGCACTCAGGAACGCTTGCTCTGGGAAGAGACCATTCGACACCACCCGGGTTCCGGCGAATTGCTGCAACCGGCGGCTGCGGCACAGGCTGCACGGGACGCCTTTGCGCTGTGCATCGACTGGCGGCTCGATCCAACACAACTCGATGCCATCGGTGGCGACGATACACACACCTTCCTCGCCTGGCGTGAGGTCTTCATCCGCCGGCTCAAGCGCGACGACCTGATCACCGAGGCGGAAATTCCCGAACTGGTCCGTCAGGCGCTCGACCATGGCCAGATCGAACTACCCGACAACCTGATACACAGTGGTTTTGACACCCTGTCACCGGGCCAGCAACACCTACTCGACGCCATCGAAAGCACCGGCTGCGATGTCGGCGAGTACCGTGGCGCGCTACGCGAAAGCCAACGCACACGCCTTGTCGCGTCCGATGCCGAACAAGAAATCCGACTGGCCGCGCATTGGGCAAGTGATCGACTTCGTGAAAACCCGGCATGCCGTATCGGCATCGTCTCGCCACGTATCCGCCAACAGCGTCGCGACCTGCAACGCATTTTCACCGAGATACTGACACCGGAGACCTACCTCGGCAAAAGCAACGCTCTGCTGTTCGACATCTCGCTCGGCGAACCCCTGTCGAGTTATGCGTTGACCGCCGACGCACTGGGCAGTTTGCGCCTATTGCTCGGGAGCTTACCGTCAGCGGATGTCGGCCGGCTGCTGCGCAGTCCTTTTCTCGGGGGCCATGCCGAGGAATGGGAGGGACGCGCACTGCTCGATGCCGCCCTGCGCGACGACGGCCTGCCGCAGATCGATCTTCAACGCCTCATACGGCAGCTCGAACGTTTCATCGAAGACGATCCGCGCCGCTGCCCGGAACTGCTCTCACGATTGCAGGCGTTAAGAACCCTGCGTGGTCAACTGCCGCGCAGCGCCGCCCCCGGCGAATGGGCCAGGCAATTGCAACAGGCTTTGCAGACACTCGGCTGGCCGGGCGATCGAGGTCTCGACAGTCACGAATACCAGCAGCACCAACGCCTGCAACAGGTCTTCAGCGAATTCGCCCAGCTGGCCAAGGTACGTACCCAACTGCGTCTTGGCGAGGCACTGGGGCAGCTGGCGACGCTCGCCGACGAGGCGGTGTTCCAGGCCAAGCGCATGACAACACCGATTCGTATTCTCGGCGGTCTGGAGGCGGCCGGGATGGATTTCGATTACCTCTGGCTACTGGGGCTGGACGACCAAACCTGGCCACCCGCGGCACAACCGAATCCACTACTGCCCAACACACTGCAACGCGAACTCGGTATGCCGCATGCATCGGCGGAACGCGAACTGGCGTTCGCCGGCGCGCTGACCGAACGACTCGCCGGCAGCGCCGAACAGGTGATCGGCAGCCATGCGAATCAATCGGGCGAACGCGAACAAGGCCCAAGCCCGTTGATCGCAACCTGGCCGGTGCGCGAACCCAAGGAGATCGTTGATATCGGTAACATGATGCGCGAGTCCTGCCGCCATGTCGATCGCTGGGAAAACATGCCGACAAACGGGCTACCCCCGGATGATAGTGCACTGGCCGGCGGCACCTCTCTACTCGCGGCGCAAGCCAGCTGCCCTTTTGCCGCTACGGCGCGTTTTCGTCTCCACGCACAACCCCTCGGTGAACCGAGCTTCGCTCCGGATGCCGCACTCAACGGCGCCTTGATCCATGCCTTGCTGCAACGAACATGGCAGCATTTGCGCAACGCGCAGACACTGGCAAAACACGACAACGATGCACTGGAAACGACGATTCGACCATTGGCCGAAGCCACGCTGGGGGACATCGGGCGACGCCGTCCGGATCTCTATACGCCACGCTTCAAGGCGATCGAGACCACGCGATTGACGCGTCTGCTGATCGCTTGGCTGACGCATGAACGCGAACGCACACAAGACTTCGAAGTGATCGCGTTGGAACAAGACCAACTGATCGAGACCGGCGGCCTGCGTTTGAAGACCCGCGCCGATCGTGTCGACCGCTTGGCCGACGGCAGCCTCGCAGTCATCGATTACAAGACAGGACGTTCGATACGCGACGACGGCTGGTTCGACGACCGCCTGAGCGAACCACAGCTTCCGTTGTATAGCTTGCATGAATCGGGCGAGGTCGCGGCGACCTTGCTCGCGAGGGTGCGACGCGACGGTCCGGGGTGCGGTTTCGTCGGGCTCAGCCGCGAATCGGATTTCGCCCCCGGCGTGAAAACGCCACAGGAGCACGACCAAGACATCGACTGGCAGCACCTTCTCGAACACTGGCGATTGTCAATCGCGGAACTCGCCGACGAGATCCGAGCAGGACGTGCCGACCCGACACCATCACCCCAGGCATGCATGTATTGCCCTCTGGGCGCCTTATGCCGCGTGCAAGAGATGCTGAGCGAAGATGGCAGTGACTGAAACGACCATCGGCGACGTCGACCAACGCCGACGAGCACTCGACATCGGCGAATCCTTCATCATCCAAGCCCCGGCCGGCTCTGGCAAAACCGAGTTGCTCACGCAGCGCTACCTGCGGCTGCTCGCAACAGTGGAGCATCCGGAAGAAATCTATGCCATCACCTTCACCCGTAAGGCCGCGGCGGAAATGCGTAACCGCATCATCCGCGCGCTCGACGCCGCACGCGGCCCGGCACCGGAAGACACGCATCGACACACCACCTGGACACTGGCAAGCGCCGTGCTGTCACATGACCGGGCGCTGGACTGGCGGCTGCTGCACAACCCCAATCGCCTGCGCATTCAGACCTTCGACAGCCTAAGCCATACCTTGGCGCGTCAAATGCCGCTGCTGAGCGAACTCGGCGCAACGCCGAATACCACGGAGCGACCCGAGGCACACTACCGCCAGGCGGCACGCGCGACCCTGCGCATGCTCGAGGATCCGACGCTCGGGACCGACGTCGAACGTCTGCTGACCCATCTGGACAACCGGCAAGCACAACTCGAAGACCTGTTGAGCGCCATGCTGGCACGCCGCGATCAATGGCTGACACATGCGTTGTCGTCACCGGATGGCACCGCCCTAACCGCGGCCCTGGAAAACGCAGTAGGCGACCATCTGCGTCGCCTGATTCGGTCCTGCACCCGGGACTGGCTGGATCAACTGGTCATGCTGGCGCGGCAGGCCGGTCGACATCTGTCCAAAACTGCGAAATCGACGGCCGAGCCGACCGGCCTTCTTGCGTGGGTCGAGCGCGACCTGACGCCCGGTGGGAACTGGGTAGATCTGCCCGCCTGGCAGGGACTGGCACAACTCCTGCTGACCAAGAACGGGGGTCTGCGCCGATCCTGGGATGCCCGCATCGGCTTTCAAGCACCGAGCGAAAAAGGTATCGATGCGGCGGAAAAAGCCCGCCGCGACGGCGCCAAACAGGCCATGAAGGCACTTGCCGAAAAACTCGCCGACGATCGCCATGCCAAGGATCTCTGGGCCGGCGTGATGCTTCTGCCCGCCAGAGGCCCGGACCGTATTCAACAGGACATCCTGAGCAGCCTATTCCGGGTATTGCTGCACGCCGCTGCCGAACTGCATCTGGTCTTTCGTGAACATGCCGAGGTCGACTTCGCCGAGATCCAGATGCGCGCACAACGTGCGCTCGGTAGCCCTGAACGGCCAACCGATCTGGCGTTGACCCTCGATTATCGGATACGACATCTCTTGGTCGACGAATTTCAGGATACCTCCAGCAACCAATACGCGCTGTTGGCGAGCCTGACCGCCGGCTGGCAGACCGGCGACGGTCGCACCCTGTTCGCGGTCGGCGACCCCATGCAATCGATTTACCGTTTCCGCGAGGCCGAGGTCGGGCTCTATCTGGCCGCGCGCGAACACGGCATCGGCGGCTTGCGCCTGACACCGTTGAGACTCGGCGTGAATTTCCGCTCACGCGCGGCGATCGTCAATTGGGTCAACAAGCATTTCCCGTTCATCCTACCGGCCGAAATCGATGTCGGACGTGGCGCCGTGCCCTACTCACCGGCCCACGCATTCGATCAATCACAAGACGCAAACGCAGTCCGGATACACGCCTTCGGCGCGCGCGACGACGATGCCGAAGCGGCCAAAGTGATCGAACTGGTCCGCGCTGCGCTGCAGGCGCCACGCGAAGGCAAGGTCGCTGTCCTGGCGCGGGCACGCAGCCATCTACACGCTATTGCCGTGGCGCTCAAAAACGCCGGGCTGACATTTCAGGCGGTCGAAATCGATCCGCTCGCGCATCAACCGGTGGTACGTGATCTGTACGCACTCACCCGCGCATTGCTACACCCTGCCGATCGCCTGTCATGGCTGGTGATGCTGCACGCGCCTTGGGTCGGCCTGTCGCTCGAGGATCTGTTGCGACTCGGCGGATCGACCGGCCGCAGCCTACTCGCAAGGCTGCGCGATCCCCAGATACGCACGTCGCTCAGCGCCGACGGCGCACATCGTGTCGAACGCCTGCTAGCCGCGTTGGATTCACAACTGCCGGCGCGTGGCCGTCGACCGCTGCGCCAATGGGTCGAAGGTATCTGGCTACGCCTCGGGGGACTGGCCGCCGCGGGCACGACGGGTGAGGCCGATGCCCAGGCCTTTCTCGCCCTACTGGACGGGCACGAGCAAGCCGGCGGCCTGGTCGATTTCGGTCGCCTCGACGAGGCCTTGGAGCGGCTGTACGCGCTGCCCGATAGCCGGGCCGACGGTCGCCTACAACTCATGACCATGCACAAGGCAAAAGGACTGGAATTCGATACCGTCATTCTGCCGGGGCTCGGCCGCGCCGCACGCAGCAGCGACAGCGAACTTTTGTACTGGCTCGAACGCACCGGTTCGGATGGGCACACCCACCTGCTCATGGCGCCGATCCGTGCCGCCGAACAGGAATCGGAGCCCATCTCGAACTATCTACGTGCATTGAACAAAGACAAAGACCGGCTTGAGCAGGCGCGATTGCTCTACGTGGCCGTTACCCGCGCCAAGCGCGAGTTGCATCTGCTCGGGCATGCGAACGCCGGCCACAGATCACGCACACCGACCGCGGGTTCGTTGCTGGAACAACTCTGGCCAGCCGTGGCGTCCGCATTCGCCGATCTGGCGGACGAACCACCCAGCACCGTCGAGCCCTCATCACCGGCGCTATCGCCGCTGCGTCGACTAACAGCCGACTGGCATCCCGCAAACATGGGTACCCCTCCGTTGGCAACGCCTGAAACCGAAACCGCCGGCGAGAATCGCATCGAGTTCCTTTGGGCCGGTGACACGGCTCGGCACGTGGGCACTCTGGTTCACCGCCAACTCGAACGTATCGCCAACGAAGGTGTCGAACATTGGCCGATCGAACGGGTCGAAGCGTTGACAGCCGCGCTGCGGCGCGGACTGGGCAACCTCGGCGTCGACCCACAGGCCCTCGAGGGTGCCACCGAAAAGGCCTTACGTGCACTGCACAATACCCTGGCCGATTCCACCGGGCGATGGATACTCGAACGTCATCACGACGCACGCTGCGAATGGCCGCTGACCCTGCACGACGACATCACGCGCCACTATGTGATCGACCGCAGCTTCGTCGATGAAGACGGCACACGCTGGATTATCGATTACAAGACCGGGGACCATCTCGACGGCGACATCTCGGCCTTCCTCGACCAGGAGCGGGAACGCTACCGCGAACAGCTCGAAACCTATGGACGCATCGTGAGTCTGATCGACCCACGACCGATTCGGCTGGCGCTGTATTTTCCCTTGTTCGCCGATTGGCGGGTCTGGGACTATCCGCGCTAGCCCGCTTATCTCACCGTTTGCGTCACGGGCGGCGAGACCCCACTGTGACGGCGCGCACGCCGTGGAAGGCATAAGGCAGCGCCTCGTCACAGCGCGGATATCAAGCCGCACGGTAAGAAATCGGTGAGATAAGCGGGCTAGAATGTCGCCATGCCCAATGTAATCATCGACCCGGAATCCACGTCGTTGCAGGAACGCTATGCGTTAATCAAAACGCCGCGTAAAACGCGTAAGCGCTATCCCGCCGGCTGCGTCGAAATCTTCGATTCGGAGGAGCAGGCGCGAGCGAACGCCAACGCAAGCCGCAACCTGCACCCGGCGGTGGTTTACGGCCCTTCCGTCTCATCCGAGAGTCAACGCATTTACTACTTGGTCCGTTGGTTGTAACTTGGTAACCATGGACCAGCTGTCGGTCTGCAAGAAGTACCACGCGATATGGATCAACGCGACACCCGCGCTAACGAAACCACACCCTGGCATGCACTGACACCCGACGAGGTGCTCGACACGCTTCAAAGTCGGCATGACGGCCTGGACACCTCGACTGCGGCACATCGCCTGACGCAGTACGGCCCCAACCGTCTACCCGAAGCCAAGCCACGCAGTGCGCTGATGCGTCTGTTGGCACAGTTCAACAACCTTTTGATTTACGTGCTGCTGGCTGCGGCCGTGGTGACGCTGCTGCTGCAACACTGGGTCGATACGGCCGTCATCATCGGTGTGGTCGTGATCAATGCCATCATCGGCTTCGTTCAGGAAGGACGTGCCGAAGACGCGCTAGCGGCGATCCGCAACATGCTGTCGCCAAACACGCTGGTGATCCGCAACGGTCAACGCATGACCCTGGCCGCCGATGAGCTGGTACCGGGCGACATCGTACCGCTGCAGGCGGGCGATAAGATTTCGGCCGATCTACGTCTGTTGCAAGTCAAATCACTGAATATCGACGAGGCCGCCTTGACCGGCGAATCGGTACCGGTCGAAAAACATGCGGCGGCCTGTACGCCCGACAGCGTGCTCGCCGAGCGCCGTTGCATGGCCTATTCCGGCACATTGATCACCGCCGGCCAAGGCACCGGCGTCGTCACCGCAACCGGCACGGCAACCGAACTCGGCCGGATCAGCACGCTGGTCGCCACGGTAGAAACTTTGCAAACCCCGCTGCTGCGTCAGATGGCGGTGTTCAGCCGCTGGCTGACCATGGTCATTATCGTGGTTTCCGTGCTGGCCTTCACCTTCGGCGTATGGCTTCGCGACTACACGCCGGCCGATATGTTCCTGGCCGCGGTCGGCCTTGCGGTCGCGGCGATACCCGAAGGTCTGCCGGCGATCCTGACCATCACGCTGGCAATCGGCGTGCAGCGCATGGCTGCGGCCAATGCGATCATTCGTTTGTTGCCGGCAGTGGAAACCTTGGGCTCTCTGACTGCGATCTGCTCGGACAAAACCGGCACCTTGACCCGTAATGAAATGACCGTACGGGCGCTGGCGCTGGCGCAACGCGACCTCGAGGTCAGCGGCACCGGTTACGATCCGCATGGCGGTTTTATCGAAAACGGGCGGGACTATCCCATCGCCGAAGACAAGGCCGCGACCTTGGCCTTACGTGCCATGCTGCTATGCAACGATGCCGCGGTGCGCAACGAGGACGGGGAGTGGCTGATCCATGGCGACCCGATGGAAGCCGCCCTGAGCATCGCTGCAATCAAGGCCGGCCTCGACCCGACTCACGAAACCCAAGCCTATCCGCGTACCGACCTGATTCCGTTCGACAGCCGGCACAAGTTCATGGCGACATTGAACCACGATCATGCCGGTGCGAATTTCGTGTTCGTCAAAGGCGCCCCGGAACAAATTCTGAAACGTTGCCGCGACGAATACGGCAGCAAGACCGACAGCGGTTTCGACACCGAATACTGGGAGCGGAAGATGACCGAACTCGGCGCCCAGGGTTACCGGGTGCTGGCAATCGCGATGAAGGCGCTGCCCAATCATGCAACCGAGTTGACCTTCGACATGGTCGACAACGAGTTGATCTTTCTTGGTCTCGCCGGCCTGATCGATCCGCCGCGTGACGAGGTCATCGATGCCGTCGCGACCTGCCGCCGCGCCGGCATCGCGGTCAAGATGATCACCGGCGACCACAGCGTTACCGCAAGGGCAATCGCCGGACAAGTCGGGCTGGCGAATACCGAACAGGCGATGACGGGACAGGAGATCTCCGAGCTCGACGATGCCGAACTGGGTGCGAGAGTCGACCAGATCGATGTCTACGCCCGGGTGACGCCCGAGCATAAGTTGCGCCTGGTTACACTCTTGCAGGCACGCGGCCATGTCGCCGCGATGACCGGTGATGGGGTCAACGACGCACCGGCCTTGCGTCGTGCCGATGTCGGTGTCGCCATGGGTCAAAGCGGCACCGAGGTGGCCAAGGAATCGGCCGAGATGGTGTTGACCGACGACAACTTTGCAACCATCGTCAATGCGGTGCGCGAGGGTCGCACCGTTTATGACAATTTGCGTAAGGCCATCCTTTTCATTCTGCCGACCAACGGCGGTCAGGCATTGGCAATCATCGGCGCCATCATCTTCGGCTTCGCCCAATTCCCGCTGACTCCAGTGCAGATTCTGTGGGTAAACATGATCACCGCGGCGACTCTGGCCCTGGCGCTGGCGTTCGAACCGCCGGAGCGCGGCATCATGCAACGCCCGCCGCGCGATCCGCGCGAGCAGGTGCTGACGCAGCATTTCCTCTGGCGGATATTGTTCGTCTCGCTGATTCTGGTCAGCGGCACTTTCGGTCTGTTCATCTGGGATTTGGAACGCGGCGCGACCATCGAACACGCACGTACGGTTGCAGTCAACACTCTGGTCACCTTCGAGGTCTTCTATCTGTTCAATTCGCGCTTCATTACCGAACCGGTGTTGAACCGTCGCGGCATCTTCGGCAGCCGCGCGGTCTGGATCGCCATCGGTCTATTGGTCGTTTTCCAGCTTTGCTTCACCTATGTCCCATTCATGCAGACCCTGTTCGGCACCGCGGCATTGGCGCCGTCGACCTGGCTGGTCATTGTCGTGGTCGCCACCTCGGTGCTTTGGTTGGTCGAACTCGAAAAGGCCCTGGTGCGACGCATTGCCACGCGGCGAATGACGGCACAACGGATTCCGTCCTCTTGAAAGCCGGTTAAATGGCCCCATCTTGCGTTCACGGGCGCCTTCCGGGCCCGTGAACCGGTGGTTCCACGAACACCAGAAACTGTTGCTTTTTTTGAGGACAACGCCATGAACGCATTTGATTTTTCGCCCCTTTTTCGCACCGCCATCGGCTTCGACCGACTGGCCCACGCACTCGAGTCCGCCCATCGCAGCGATGGCAGCGGCTATCCGCCGTACAACATCGAATTGACCGGTGAAGACCGTTACCGCATCACCATGGCGGTCGCGGGTTTCGGTACCGCGGAAATCGATATCGAAACGCAGGACAATATGCTTAAGGTCACCGGCAAGAAAACCGCCGACGTCACCGATCGGCAATACTTGCATCGCGGTATTGCCAACCGCAATTTCGAGCGTAGTTACCAATTGGCCGACTACGTGCGCGTTAAAGGTGCGGAACTCAAGGACGGTTTGTTGCATATCGATCTGGCCCGTGAGGTCCCCGAGTCGATGAAGCCGCGTCGGATCGAGATCCGTAGCGACGGTGAAAAACTGATCGAAGGCCAGGCCGACGCCGCCTGAACCGACAAATCGCGACGATGAGCGTTCCCCGGTCGCAATCGACCGGGGATACCCGCAAACGACACAAGATGCCCCTATCGCTGTCTCCGCTACGTCTCACGGTAATGGCGCTGTTGCTGATCGTCACAGTGCCATCGACAGCCGTGTTGCCCACCCAAGTCGACGGCGCCCCACTGCCCAGCCTGGCACCGATGATCGAGCGGGTCACGCCTGCGGTGGTCAACATTTCTACCGTGAGCGTGGTACGCCGCGAAGACCAGCCGCTGTTGCGCGACCCGATTTTTCGCTGGTTTTTCGAACGTCCCCGCCAATCACGTGAAAGACGTAATCAAAGCCTGGGCTCCGGCGTAATCGTCGACGCCAAGCAGGGTCATGTACTGACCAACCATCATGTGATCGAAAAGGCCGACGAAATCCGGGTTACCTTGCATGACGGTCGTGAGCTCGTCGCGGAACTGCTGGGAACCGACCCGGATACCGATGTCGCGGTATTGCGGATACCGAATGAAAACCTCACCGCGGTCCAGTTGGCCGATTCCGATCGATTACGGGTCGGCGACTTCGTCGTCGCGATAGGCAATCCCTTCGGCCTGAGTCAAACGGTTACCTCGGGTATCGTCAGCGCTGTGGGCCGCAGTGGCCTGGGCATCGAAGGCTATGAGAATTTCATCCAGACCGATGCCTCCATCAACCCCGGCAACTCGGGCGGACCGCTGGTCAATCTGCGCGGCGAACTGGTCGGCATCAACACCGCGATCCTGGCACCCAGTGGCGGCAATGTCGGCATCGGCTTCGCCATTCCGACCAATATGGCCGAGGCGATAAAACGCCAGATCGTCGAACATGGCGGTATCCGACGTGGGGTTTTCGGCATCAGCATGCAAAACCTCACGCCCGATTTGGCCCGTGCCCTTAAATTACCGGCCAAAACCGCCGGTGCCGTGGTGAATGGTGTAAAACCGGACTCGGCGGCGGAACAGGCCGGGCTGAAGGCCGGGGATCTCATCACCCGCTTGAACGAACGTTCAATCAGCGGTGCCACCGATCTCACCACACAGCTCGCTTTATTGCGGGTTGGCGACAGGGTCGAGTTGGAAGTCATTCGCGACGGACGCAACCGCACACTCTCGGCGCAAATTGCCGACCCCTTCGCCCATTTCGTCGACGGCGATGACATAAGCCGTCAATTGCAAGGTGCCCGTCTCGGCGAGGTCATCGACGAGTCCAGTTTCGGTAAGAATCGCGGCATCGCAGTCGGACCGGTGGTGGAGAACAGCAACGCCTGGAACGCCGGGCTACGCGAAGGCGATGTGCTGTTTCAGCTCAACCGCAGCCGGATCGAATCTCTCGACGATCTGCGCAAAGCGACCGACGACGGCGTTTATAGACTCAAGTTAAGACGCGGCAGCCGATTGGTGACCTTGGTATCGCGCTGACAGGGCGAAAGTCAGTTTTCTCATGGAAACAACTGCAAAATGCCTACAAATTTGCGAATTCGCAATGACGCACCCCAGGGGTGGAGGCAGACTGTTTTCGTGCGTTGATATTTCAACCTATCGCACTTCCTCCTTCCTTGCCCTGCCGTCTTGGCAGGGCATTTTTTTCTTTCCCCCTTGCTCTGTGCGTACAAACCCGATAAGCCATTGTTTTGTAAAAGATAGCACCTTGAGCGGAACAGCACACCACGCCAGTTGCCACGCGATCTGCAACGCGTGACACCCAATGCCTCTTCGCAATTCCGTGACAAAGAACCGACACGCAACGGCCATCCCGCGCTGACCATTATTCGTCACAAACGCCAATTCGCCATCGCATCGAAACACCTTTACAACTGCACCATAAACGACCACCTTTATGTCACATCTTTGGGCATGGACGACTTTTGTCCGTTTGCGCAGGCTGACTTACAAAAGCATTCGAGGTGACGCGACACGGCCGTGTGAGGCCCTGCGTCCTAAACCTCAAAACCCTTTGTAATCGGCTATCGGGCAACAAAGACTTGCGATCTGGCCTTTAATACATTCAGGGCCGAGCGTTACGTTCGATTGAGCGGTTCGGGCTTATCGCACAACCGAGGCCTCGTGAGATTTTGATGTGAACCCTGGCCTTGTTCGCTGTCTAAGCCGTTAGTCGCCCGCAGGACTGGCGCGATGCTTGCAGAGGGCTTGGGGACGCCGAGTAAAGACGTCGGGAGCGATCACCGACGATGCACCGGATTTGCGCGACCGCTGACCCAAAGGTCACCGGTCAGCGCCTGTCGGCATGGAAATGGGCCGATATAGCGTTTCACACGGACGTGTATCACTGCCTGATACGTTCGGCAAACCGAATTGGGCGGTCAAAAAACAGTTACTGCGTGGGAGGTATTGCAGATGTCGATTTTCCAACGCTACCAGGACAGGTACGAATCATCACGCGAAGAGGTGATGAGCCTCGATGACTACCTGCAACTCTGTAAGCGAGACCCCATGGCCTATGCCGGACCGGCCGAGCGTCTACTCGCCGCGATCGGCGAACCCGAATTGGTCAACACCCATAACTTTCCCCGTCTGAGCCGGATATTCCAGAACAAAGTCATCCGGCGTTATCCGGCATTCGCCGACTTCTACGGCATGGAAGAACCCATCGAGCATTTGGTCTCGTATCTCAAGCATGCCGCGCAAGGGCTCGAAGAGCGTAAACAGATTCTCTATCTGCTCGGACCTGTCGGCGGCGGCAAATCCTCACTGGCGGAAAAGCTCAAGGAGCTCATGCAGCAAACGCCCTTCTATGCGATCAAAGACTCGCCCGTGTTCGAGTCGCCGCTCGGCCTGTTCTCGGCCGAGGAGGACGGCGACATCCTGGAAGAGGACTATGGCATTCCCAAGCGCCTGCTACGCAGCGTCATGTCACCCTGGGCGGTGAAACGGCTACAGGAGTTCAATGGCGACATCAGCAAGTTTCAGGTCGTCAAGCTCTACCCATCGATCCTCGAGCAGGTCGCCGTTGCGAAGACCGAACCCGGTGACGAAAACAATCAAGACATTTCGTCGCTGGTCGGCAAGGTCGACATACGCAAACTCGAACGCTATGCGCAAAACGACGCCGATGCCTACAGCTATTCCGGCGCCCTATGCCGCGCCAACCAGGGGCTGATGGAGTTCGTCGAGATGTTCAAGGCGCCGATCAAGGTGCTGCATCCCTTGTTGACCGCGACCCAGGAAGGCAATTACAACGCCACCGAGGGTCTTTCGGCCTTGCCGTTCCAGGGCATCATCCTGGCGCATTCCAACGAATCGGAATGGCAGTCGTTTCGCAACAACAAGAACAACGAGGCCTTCCTCGATCGCGTCTATATCGTTAAGGTGCCCTACTGCCTACGCGTCAGCGAGGAACAACAGATTTATCAGAAGCTGTTGCGCGAGAGCTCGTTGAATCAGGCGCCCTGCGCACCGGGCACGCTGGAGATGATGTCGCAGTTCTCGGTGCTGACACGCCTGAAGGAGCCGGAAAACTCCAGCATCTTCTCCAAGATGCGGGTTTACGATGGCGAGAACCTCAAAGACACCGACCCCAAAGCGAAATCGGTCCAAGAATATCGAGACTATGCCGGCGTCGATGAGGGCATGGACGGCATATCGACCCGTTTCGCGTTCAAAATCCTATCGCAGGTATTCAATTTCGATCATTCCGAAGTCGCGGCCAATCCGGTGCACCTGCTCTACGTGCTCGAACGTCAGATCGTGCGCGAACATCTGCCGCCGGAAACCGAGGATCACTATCTGGGCTTCCTCAAGGAATACCTGGCACCGCGTTACGCCGATTTCATCGGCAAGGAACTGCAGACGGCCTATCTGGAGTCCTATGCCGAGTACGGCCAGAACATTTTCGACCGTTACGTGACCTATGCGGACTATTGGATTCAGGATCAGGAGTATCGCGATCCCGACACCGGCGAAATGATGAATCGCTCCGCGCTCAACGAGGAGTTGGAAAAGATCGAGAAACCGGCCGGCATCTCGAACCCCAAGGACTTCCGTAACGAGATCGTGAACTTCGTACTGCGCGCTCGGGCCAACAACGGTGGCGCAAATCCCAAGTGGACCAGCTACGAGAAACTGCGTTCGGTCATCGAGAAGAAAATGTTCTCGAATACCGAGGAGCTGCTTCCGGTCATCTCCTTCAACGCCAAGGCCTCCGAAGCGGAGAAGAAGAAGCACGAGGAGTTTGTCGATCGCATGGTCGAAAAAGGCTATACGCCCAAGCAGGTCCGACTGCTATCGGAATGGTATCTGCGCGTGCGTAAGTCGCAGTAGCCGTGAATCGATCGGTTCGGTCTGCGGTCCGGAAATGACGCCAAAACTCCCCGGGCCGCCGACCACCGCAACCCGGGAATGATATGTCGCACTTTATCGACCGCCGCATTGGTTCAAAACGCAAAAGCGCCGTCAACCGTCAACGTTTTCTCAAGCGCTACAAATCGCAACTGAAGCGCGCGGTCGCCGATGCCGTCAATCGCCGCAGCATCACCGATACCGATGCCGGCGAAAAGGTGAAAATCCCGGCGAAAGACGTATCAGAACCGGTGTTCCACCACGGTAGCGGCGGCACACGTGAATCCGTGTACACCGGCAACAAGGAATTCATGACGGGCGACCGCGTGAACCGGCCGCCCGGCGGCGCGGGCGGCGGTTCCGGTAGCGGCAATGCCAGCGACAGCGGCGAAGGCGAAGACGAATTCGTCTTCGAACTGTCGCGCGAGGAATATCTCGACCTGTTGTTCGACGATCTCGAGCTGCCCAACCTAGTGCGTAATCAACTGGTTGGAGCAACCGATTTCAAAATCGTCCGCGCGGGCTATGCAACCGATGGCGCACCGAGCAATATCGACGTGGTGCGCTCGCTCAAAGGCGCGATCGCGCGACGTACCGCCCTCGGCGCACCCTATCGCGGTCGCATCCGCGAATTGGAGGATGAAGTCGACACACTGCTAGCCGAGGGCGCGGACGAGCGCGATTCCCGAGTGCTGGCTTTGCGCGAGGAAATCCAAGGGCTCAAAACACGCATCGCGGCACTGCCTTTTATCGACACCTTCGACCTGCGTTTCAGATCCTTCGCCAAGCAACCCGAACCGACCAGCAAGGCGGTCATGTTCTGCCTCATGGACGTCTCCGGTTCCATGGACGAGGAGCGCAAGAATCTCGCCAAGCGTTTCTTCCTGTTGCTGCACCTGTTCCTACAACGCAACTACGACAAGATCGACGTCGTGTTCATTCGGCATCACACCACCGCGCTCGAAGTCGACGAACAGGAGTTCTTCTACTCACGCGAGACCGGCGGCACCGTGGTCAGCAGCGCGCTGCATCTGGTCCAGGACATCATTCACGAACGCTACGATTCAAGCGCTTGGAACATCTATGCCGCCCAGGCTTCGGACGGTGACAACTGGGAATCGGACTCACCGATCTGCCGCGACTTGATCGCGCAGAAATTGCTGCCGCTGATGCGCTATTACGCCTATGTCGAGATCATGCCGCGCCAACACCAGGCTTTATGGTATGCCTACCAAGAGGTCGCCGAAATCGATTCTCGCTTCGCAATGCAACAAATCGATTCGGCGGAAGACGTCTTTACCGTGTTCCGTGAACTCTTCAGGAGGCAGCCGGCATGAGCCGTGACCGCCTGATCTGCGACACTTCGGAATGGAGCTTTCCGCTGCTCGAACGCTTTGACAAGGAAATCGGACATATCGCCCATGAAGAGTTCGGTCTGGATACCTATGCCAACCAGATCGAAGTCATCACGTCCGAGCAGATGATCGATGCCTATTCGTCGGTCGGCCTGCCGATCAATTATCACCATTGGTCGTTCGGCAAACAATTCGTTTCTACCGAGCGAACCTACAGACGCGGCCAGATGGGGCTGGCGTACGAGATCGTGATCAACTCCGACCCCTGTATCGCCTATCTGATGGAGGAAAACTCCTTACCCATGCAGGCACTGGTGATCGCCCACGCCAGTTATGGTCACAACAGCTTTTTCAAGGGCAACTACCTATTTCGCACCTGGACCAGCGCGGACGCCATCATCGACTACCTGGTATTCGCCCGTACCTATGTGGCCGAATGCGAGGAACGTTACGGCACCGAGGAAGTCGAGCTATTGCTCGATTCCTGTCATGCTCTCATGAACCACGGTGTCGATCGCTACAAACGCCCGGCCCCGCTGACGATGGCCGAAGAGCAAAAACGTCAGCGCGAACGCGAGGATTATCTGCAATCGCAGATCAACGACCTATGGCGCACCTTACCGCCGACACAACAGGGTGACGACAACCATAAAGCCGAGCGTTTCCCGCCGGAACCGCAGGAGAACTTGCTGTACTTTTTCGAAAAGAACGCCCCCCTGCTGGAGCCCTGGCAACGCGAGATCGTGCGCATCGTACGCAAGATCGGCCAATACTTTTATCCGCAGCGCCAAACTCAGGTGATGAACGAGGGATGGGCGACCTTCTGGCATTACACCCTGCTCAACCGGATGTACGACAAGGGCCTGGTCACCGACGGCTTCATGCTCGAGGTGCTGCAATCGCACACCAATGTGGTATTCCAACCGCCGTTCGACACACCCTATTACAACGGCATCAATCCCTACGCGCTCGGCTTCGCCATGATGCGCGACATCCGGCGGATCTGCGAGGAACCGACGGACGAGGACCGGCACTGGTTCCCGGATATCGCCGGACAAGACTGGCTACCGGTGCTGAAGTTCGCCATGGCGAATTTCAAGGACGAAAGCTTCATCGCTCAGTATCTTTCACCAAAATTGATTCGTGAGTTTCGACTGTTCGCGGTGCTCGACGACGATCGCGACGAGACCCTGGAGATCACCGCCATCCACGACGACGAAGGCTACCGTGCGATTCGCCAGGCACTCGCCGATCAATACAACTTGGGCAGCCGCGAACCCAATATCCAGGTCTACAACGTCGACCGTCGCGGCGACCGCTCCTTGCTGCTGCGTCACTACCGTTACAACCGACGCCCGCTGGGCGACACCGCCGACGATATGCTGCGACACATTCGCCGGCTGTGGGGCTTCGACGTGCGGCTCGAATCGGTCGACGAACACGGCAAGGTCGAGCTGCTTGCCGAATGTTGAGCCGGACCACACCGGACGCATCGCGCTAGTCGACGATGTGACCGGCACGCGTCGGGCATGTATCGGAATTCAAATCCTTACCGGAGGCTCACCCAAAACCTCAACGAGACCTGCCAAAGTAGCCTTCATGCCTGGGCGGTGTTCGGCCCTCCCGTGTTTGTATTGGACACCGGGCAATCACCCCGGCATTCAACGGTTTGCTATAAATCCTGGTATCCCCGGCCAGTAACGGGCATTCAAGGTATTGCACTCGAGGCCGAAGCAAACTAGACAAGCCGAGCGCATTGAGAACGCAGGGAGGATCCTCGTGCGAGATAAGGGGTCCCACACCGATTGGCTCAGCCTGCGACATGCAGGCTATCGTACCGCCCAGTTATTGGTTCTGGGCGCGGCCCTCTCGTGCGTGGGCTGGCTGCTGAACATCGACACCTTGATACGTCTCTCGCCGAATTTCCCGGCGATACATCCCTTGACCGCAACCTGCTATCTACTCTTGGGGATAACGCTTGTTCTGAGCCTGCGATCGCAAGCCCCAGGTTCTGCCTCCCGCAGTACGTCAATGCCGGCTTTGCTGGCGAGTGGCACCGCAGCAATCGTCGGCATCACCGCCGCCACTCAACTTGTACTCAGGCTGACCGACGCACCGGTCGCACTCGATCAATGGATCTTTCCCGCTCATACCTCCGAAGTTGCAGGCAAACTCTCACGGATGTCGATTCCGACAGCACTCGTCTTGACGCTTGTCTCGTTCGGGTTTCTGTTTTCGAGGACAGGGTTTCTCAGTCTAAAAACCTTGGCACAGGCAGCCACCTTGCTGGCCGCTTTCTTAGTCGGCCTGTCGCTGATTGGCCGGCTACTGGGTATGAGTTACTTCGATAATTACTTCACGTCGTTCGCGACTAGTACGCTTACCTTGCTGGCAGTATTCGCAGTCATGACCTTGGCATTGGCGGACGAACAGGGTTGGATCAACCTAGCACGCAGCCCCAGCATCACCCGCACATTGCTCATCTGGCTGATACCGCTGGGCTTGTTACTGCCTATGGCTTTCGTTTTCTTGGAGTTCGTTTTATACAACCATCTGGCATTAGCACACGACAACGTACTGTATATCCAATCAACATTCTTGATGCTTACCATGCTGCTCGGCGTACTTACGGCCGGCAAGCAGACTCAACGCGCCGAAAGCCGTGCGATCAGTGCTTCTCAGGCACTGCAAGAGAGCCGGAATGATCTCAACATTACGCTACGCTCGATAGGCGAAGCCGTAATAGCGGTGAATCTCGAGCAGCGCGTCAAAATGATGAACCGCATGGCCGAGAGGCTGACCGGTTGGACGGCAAACACCGCCGTCGGTCGGCCGATATCGGAAGTGCTCAGGATTACCGACGGGTCAAGTGGCAAACCGATCGACTTTGCAGCCCGGGACGATACCACATCGTCAAATCAAACCGATGCGGCAAATCATCTATTACGCAATACGGATGGACAGGACATTGTCGTCGAGCACACCGTGTCACCCATACACGACGACGACGGCATAACCACAGGCAGCATTATCGTAATCCGAGACATATCGGCACGATACACCACTCAATTGGCTTTGGAAAAAGAGAGCTGGCGCCTGAACAGCGTAATTCGGGGCACCAATGCCGGTACTTGGTCGTGGAACGTGCAAACCGGCGAGGTGACGCTGGACGAACGCTGGGCGGCAATCGCAGGCTACACCCTGGACGAGCTGCAACCGATCGATATTAATACCTGGATCCACATGACACACCCGGATGATCAGGTAATCAATCGTGGGCTGCTGCTGCGCCATTTCGAAGGCAAGGATGCCTATTTCGAAAACGAGAGTAGAATTCGTCACAAGGACGGCCATTGGGTCTGGGCTCGCGATGCCGGCAAAGTCTTTTCTTGGACAGACGATGGCGAACCACTATGGATGTTCGGCACCCACTACGATATATCAAAACGTAAAATCATCGAAGCCGAACTACGGTCACTCAACGAGGAGTTGGAATCCCGTGTAGAACGCCGGGCGTTGGAACTACGCGAGAGCGAGGCGCGTTTCCGTCTTGCCCTGAACAATTCGGCAATCGGTATGGCAGTCGTATCGCTCGAGGGCCGATGGCTGGAGGTCAATGCCTCGCTTTGCGAAATCCTCGGCTACGACACCGACGAACTCCTACAACGGACCTTCCAGGACATCACCTACCCTGAAGACCTCGGCGCGGACCTTCTGAATGTCAACCGGCTGGTCGCCGGCGAAATCGACAACTACCAAATGGAAAAGCGCTATGTGCACAAAAACGGCCATTTGGTATGGACACTGCTAACCGCTTCATTGGCACGAAGCGACGATGGCGCACCGTTGTTGTTCATCTTGCAGATACAGGATATCACCTCGCGCAAATGGTTGGAGCAAGCCCGCGAAACCGTCACAACGTGGTTGCCTGCCTATGAAGGAGACCGCTACAACCAAGAAGCACTGATCGCGCTCTCGGAGATTCTGGATATCGACACTTTATTGATCGGCCAGCCTCGTTCCAACGATCCAACGATGATCGATACCTTGGCAGTGCTGATCAACGGCCGGCTGACCGACAATTTCGCATACCCGATCGACGGTACGCCTTGTCAACAGATATATGACGAAGGGCAATGCGTGGTCACGGATAACGCACAATCCCTCTATCCCAACATCGGCCACCGATTGGGGCAAGATATCGTTGCTTACATCGGGACTGTGCTGTCCAACGTTAACGGGCAACAAATCGGGCATATCGCTGTGATGACGCGAACACCCATTACCGATCCCGTAGCGATCAGTGAATGCCTGAGACCCTTCGCGCTGGCCGTTTCATCACAGATCACACGGGAGCGCGATCGCAAGCGATATCGCAATCTCTTCGAACTCGCTCCCGATGCGTTTCTGATGGTCGACCGACACGGCACTATCGTGAAGGCTAACCGCCAGGCGGAAAACCAATTCGGCTGGTCACAGAAGGAGCTGATCGGCAACAAAATCGAAATGCTGGTACCTGCCGAGTGCAAACAGGACCACATCGGTAAACGTGACGAATACATCGCGGCACCGATCGCACGCGCGATGAGCCGTAGTGATCCCCACATATTTGCGGTTCGTAAAGACAAAACCCAATTCCCCATCGATATCTCACTCAGTCCGATAGAAACCGAAGAGGGCATTGTGGTCGCTGCCGCCATTCGGGATATTACCCAGCGTGTCGCCGCAGAAGATGAAATCAAGGCGCTCAATGCCGACCTCGAGGCACGTGTCGAACAACGCACCGACGACCTGATAATCGCAAACATCGATTTGGAACGTGCACGTGAGGAAGCCGAAAACGCCAGCCGTGCCAAATCGAGTTTTCTCGCCGCGATGAGCCACGAGATTCGAACACCGATGAACGGTGTCATCGGCATGCTCGACATCCTGACGCATAGCAAGCTCGACGAGCAACAGCACGATGCAGTCAAGACGATTCGAGAATCCGGTTTGTCACTGTTGCACCTGATCGATGACATCCTTGATTTTTCAAAGATCGAGGCCGGCCGTCTGGATCTCGAACAAGTGCCGATCAGTTTGAACAACAAGGTCGAGGGGATATGCACTTCTCTCGCTTCGGTGGCGCGCAAGAAAAACGTGGACCTAACCTTGTTCATCGACCCAAAAATACCGGCGCGCGTTAATTCGGACCCTACACGTCTGCGGCAGATCCTATACAACCTGATCGGTAACGCAATCAAGTTCAGCGGCGATCTACCGGACCGCCGGGGCCGTGTTTCTGTACGCGTCAATCTCTCGCCATCAAAAGGCGAATTCGAGTTCACGATTGCCGACAACGGTATCGGCATGACCCGGGAAACAAAGAATAGGATCTTTGACGCCTTTTCCCAGGCCGAGACCTCTACGACACGACGCTTCGGCGGAACAGGACTCGGGCTACCCATCACCAAACATCTCGTCAATATGATGCACGGCAAGATTACGGTTAAGAGCCGTCTGCATCAGGGCTCCGACTTCAAGGTAGTACTGCCGTTAAAAATCGCCGACACGACACCGGAGCAGCCCGCGGAAGAACTCGACAATATCCACTGCGTGGTCATCGAAAACCCGCACAATCATGCAAACGACCTAGGCGCATATCTGGAGCATGCCGGAGCACAACTGTCTATCGCAAGCAACAGGCTTGAAGCGATTGCACTATCGAAAAAGCTGCCGAAACCGGTCGTTGTCATTCACGATGCGCATCACCTCGTGATGGATACCGCACAACTACTATCGGATTTTGCGCACGCCGGTGACGTCCGGCATGTGGTCCTGGGACAGGGACATCGACAACACGCCTGCGATGAAAACGACAATATCGTCACGCTAAACAGTGATGTGCTACGCCGAAAGGTTTTCGTACGAGCCGTCGCCATTGCTGCAGGTCGCGCATCACCCGAAATCGCCCAAACGCCGATCGAGCAGAACGGGCACATCATAGCCGACATCACACCAACCGCGTCCGAAGCGCGCCGACAAAATCGTCTGGTCCTGGTGGCCGAAGATGATTCGATCAACCAAAAGGTCATACTCAAGCAGCTCGGCCTCCTAGGCTTAGCAGGTGAAGTTGCCGGCAATGGTAAAGAGGCGTTAAAGCTTTGGCGCAAAGGCGGCTATGCCCTCGTTCTGACCGATCTACACATGCCGAAGATGGATGGTTACGAGCTAACCGAGATCATCCGACGTGAAGAAAAGGATGGCCACCGCATTCCCATCCTCGCATTGACCGCAAACGCCCTAAGAGGAGAAACGACACGCGCCACTGCCGCGGGCATGGATGACTATCTGACGAAACCGATTGAACTCAAAGTCCTCGGCGAGGCGCTGAACAAATGGCTATCGATCGACGAACCAGAACCGGAAGTGCCAATTTACAGTGTGCCGGAGGCCACCGCCGAAAAGCCAAACAAGGTAATCGATCTTAAAATGCTCGAATCCGTAGTTGGCAATGACGCAATGTATCAAATGGAATTCCTAAATGAATATCTGGCATCCGCTCGCGACCATACCGACCAGATCAAGGCCGCATTGACGGAGAGAGACATACAACTCATGGGCCAGCTCGCGCACAAACTCAAATCCTCGTCACGTATCGTCGGCGCGCTGACATTCGGAGATGCATGTGCCGACTTGGAAAACGCGTGCAAAACGGGTGAAAGCCTGGCGATCGATAGTACCATCGCCGCATTCGAGAACAACTACAACAAAGTCGAAAACGAAATAGCGCTCATACTCGAACAAGGGCGAAAGAAAAGAAATCAGGAGATTTCTGGTGTTGACGCTACTGGTTGACGACGACAATTTCGTTCTCCATGTGCTCTCGCATCAACTCGAGCACATCGGCCGCGAAGGCATTATCAGCTATACCCAAGCTGATCTGGCACTTGCCTATTTGGCGGATAACCCATCCACAATCGACCTCATATTCTGTGACCTACAAATGCCGGGCATGGATGGGATCGAATTCATTCGGCGACTGGCGACCGTTGATTATTCGGGCGCACTCGTCATTATGAGTGGAGAAGACGAACGCATTCTGCATACCGCGGAAAAACTCGCGCGTGCACATCATCTGAACGTTATCGGTCATCTTATCAAGCCCTCTTCCTTGGGCGCCGTCGAGAAGCTCGTTGCAAAAGTATCGGATTTGCGGATTGAATCCAACGCAGCACCCGGCGCATACTCCTCCGACGACCTAGATAATGCAATCACGCAAGGACAGCTGCTCAACTACTATCAGCCAAAGGTCGATCTCAGCAATGGAAAGATCGTCGGCGTCGAAACCCTAGTCCGCTGGGCGCATCCGAAAGACGGTTTGATCTTTCCCGATATGTTCATCGAGCTGGCGGAGGAGGCGCAGTTGATCGACACCCTGACACGCGTGGTCATGCGAATGGCATTGGAGCATGGATGCGAATGGCGCCGAAACGGTATCGATCTGGGCGTTGCAGTCAATGTATCGATGGATAATCTGAAATCGATGGATTTCCCAGATTACGTGCAACAAACCCTGAACGAAACTGACTACCCAGCATCGCATCTTACCCTCGAGGTAACCGAAAGCCGTTTGATGAGCGACCCGCTCGCGACACTGGAAGTTCTGACTCGACTCAGGCTCAAGCGGATCGGTCTTTCGATCGATGATTTCGGCACCGGACATTCATCGCTCTCTCAGCTCCGCGATGCCCCTTTCGACGAACTGAAGATCGATCGAGGATTTGTACATGGCGCTACCGACAACCGCTCCCAGCGAGCCATATTTGAAGGCAGCTTGAACATGGCCCGCCAACTCGGTATCAAGGCCGTTGCTGAAGGCATTGAAGATGTCTCCGACTGGAACTACGTGCTAAGTACAGGCTGCAATTTTGCCCAGGGGTATTTCATTGCGAAACCCATGCCTGCCGGCGACATTGCGGAATGGCTCTCGCAATGGCAAGAGTTCTATACACGCCTGAATGATGACGGAGATCGTCAACCGGGAGCCATTCAGTAGCAGACCTCAAACTACCTACCAAGCAATTGAGTGACGTTACGCAAAACAGCCTAATCTAGTCTCTGAACTGATGCCCTAGGACAAAGCCATACTCGTTGATCTCGAAGCGCATGATGCCCTTTTCATGCGGACTGCCTCTCAGCTTGAGAATATTAAGTAGCTTGTGCACAGTCTGATCGCGTTCAACGTAGCGCAACAGTATTATGCCGTCGACGATGGACGATAGGCGCATCGCATTGGTCGTCGTCGCACCAAGCAACTGCCCCTTGTCTGCCACGAACGACTCACCGGTCAAATAATTCAGGATCATGGTGATCTTTAATGTCTTGGCATAACCCGCCAACTGCATCATGAACTCTCGAACATTTTCCTGGCTCATGGTCGCCGATTCGAGACTGGACACCGAATCGACTACGATACGCTTTGCATCGATCGCCTCAACGGCATCGATGACATCGTAAAGCAGCTTATCGGAATTGACTTCGAGTAACGACGCCGTCACGAACATCAGCTGGCCCGACTCGACACTGGAGGACAAGTCCCACTGGTGCGCCTGCGCGGTTTTTAGCACCTGACCAACCGGTTCCTCCAGGGCTACCCATACGACACCTTGACCTTGATCCAAACCTTCCTTGCAATAATGCAGACCCAAGGTAGATTTGCCGGTGCCTGTATTGCCGGTCACCAACATGATATGCCCTCGCGGTATACCGCCACTCAATGCCTTGTCGAGTGCAGCGATACCAAAGGTCTCGCGTTGTTCGAAGTCTGTTTCACCAAACGATGAATCGACCAGAATTTTAGGAAAAACCTTCAGTCCGTCGGCATCAATCTCAAAACCGACTTCCCCGCTACGAAAGCCGCATCCACGAAGCTTACGCACGCGCATCGTGCGAATCTCGGATACCGATCCAGCGTGGATACTCAATTCTATCAATCCATCGGTGACGAACTCGCTCACGCCATAGCGCGAAAGCGAGGCCTGGCTGTCAGTACGCTCGGTACTGATCATCGTGGTGAGTCCAAGGCGTCTAATTCCATTGGCGAAGCGAACGAGCTGATTACGCATCGAGACTTCGGTCTGGCCGGCCTGATACCTCAAAAACACCGTACCCAAATTATCGATTGCCAAACGTTTCGCCCCGGTCGAGTCGACCAGATGCTCTATCTGCGCAAGGATCGGCTCCAACCATTCAGCCGAACCGCAGCAGATTTCCCCGGTTTCTGGCGGAGACCCATCGAGGAAAGTTAAATCTCCGCGCGTGATCAGTGTATCGATATCCCAGTTGAAGTTGCGCAGATTGAGCAGGATATCCTCAGGACGTTCTTCGAAGGTAACGAATATCCCGGGCTCGTCGTGCTCAGTCGCCCCGCGATACAAAAACTCGTTCAGCAAAACCGTCTTGCCGCAACCCGGACCCGCACTGATCAATGTCGCCCGTCCTCTGGGCAAACCGCCTTCCAACATCTGATCAAACCCGGCTATACCGGTTTCAGACTTGGTGACACCACCTTCTCGTTCTTTGCTTCGCCAAAACTTGCGCAACCCCGACTGTTTTTTGTCATTTGCAACGTCAAGTTGCATCGATTTTTTGCTCATGCCGAGAAACATCCTTAAGGAAAACTCAAAACGGGAATTTCGATCTTACGGCTAACATCCATGTCCGTTATCGTGATTATCTCGAGTCAGCGAGAAAGCCCAGTCCCAAAAGCACCAGTTCTCGGTTCGACAAATCCCCCACAACACGCCGAGCCGGCGGGGGCTCCGCTTTGACCAAAGCAGGCGTCGCCATAACCTTGTCTTGCAAAGCTAGATTTGGTTTTTCCAGAACATCGATGATATCGAGTTGCCAGCCATCCAATTCGTTTTGGCAAATACCTTGAGCATTCTGTATGGCTTTCATCGATATCAGCGTTTGGCCGACGACATAAAGCTTGAGAATATTCTGGGTTTTTTCAGGCATATTCCGTTGCCTTTTATCGTGTTGGATACCAGTTAATCTAGCAAACAGCGGTGAAAAATGCTGCCCTAGCCAACAGTAGACAAAAAAACGGCCCGCCTTTGAAGGACGAGCCGTAATCAATGGGCAGTCACGTGCCCGATGAGAGTCGGATAATCCGTTTATCACCCGGCGCGGATAATGCACCGAAGCTTCAACGTTCAAAAAAAACGGTCGAAGTGTATGCGTTCCACATTGACCTTGTGTTTCATCGCCAACATCTGTAGCGTGGCCTGCAACATCGGCGGCGGGCCGGCGATGTAGTATTCCATCTCGTGCAACATATCCCTGCCCAAGGCACTCTCGACCGATTCATGAATGAACCCGACAGGACCGATCCACATACCGTTGGGATCGAGTTCCGGCACCGAGATCGCGGCATGGAAAGTGATGTTCTCGCCGAAGCCGGGTAACAGACGCAGGTACTCTTCACCGCAGATATCCGCCGGCCCACGCCCACCGAAGAAGAAACGGATACGCCGTTTCGAAAAATCGGGCAAACGACTGGCTGCGGTCGCGATGGCAATCAATGGCGACAAGCCCGAGCCCCCGGCGACACAGACGATGTCTCGGCTGAAATCCTCGCGCAGATAGGCCAGCCCATAAGGACCGTCCAAGGTGATGCAATCACCCTGCTTCAGGTTGTCGAACAGACAGGTCGTGCCGCTACCGTTCGGTAGCCGCTTGATCAGGAAACGCCAATCGCCCTGCTCGTTCGGTAGATTGCACATCGAATAGGCGCGTGGCCCGTCAACGTCCGGCAGATACAAGAGCGCATATTGTCCCGGTCGAAAACTTGCCGGGCACTCGCCGACAAAGCGGAACTCACGCATGTCGTGGGTGACTTCACGCACTTCCGTCAGGCGCACCTTGTGCAAACCGGGTCGAAACTGCGGTTTACAATTCTGGTCGGCCCGCACCTTGATACGGCAATGGGTCTTGGCCCGCGTCTGGCAACCCAACTTCAGGCCCTTGCGCCGATCCCTCGCGGTAAGCGCCGGCGCCTCTTCCCACAGGGTTTCGACCTCGCCTTCCAACACCTCGAATCGGCAACTGCCGCACTGTCCGACATTGCACTCATAGGGAAAGGGCACGCCGGCGCGCAGCGCCGCGCGCATGATGACATCACCCTCTTCGCACTCGAAAACCGTGTCGGCCTTGTCTATCGCAATCTCATACACAGGCGTACCTCTCGTTCACCGACGTCAGGCAGACAAGCCCAGGCCGGCACGAAAACCCCAGCAATCGCGTTTGGCGTCGTCCGCGGCGGAGAGACTGTTCGGTAATGCCGCGCAAAACCCGTCAATCGCCCGATCGGCCAGGGGAACCCACCGGGTCACCCATTCGTCCAATACATCCTGATTGGCCTCGTTTTGTTGTGCATAGTGAACCAACGCCCCGGACCAACGTCGTGAGCGATCACTGTCGATCAGCTGGGCATCGATCAAAAACGCCAGCATGGTATCGTCGTGACTACGCGCCACCCGGGCCAGTTGACGCAACACGGCCTCGTCGATCGCCGGCTTGAGCACCAAGTTGAGCGCCACGAAGGCCTCGCCCCAGTCGTAGCTGATCAATACCCTCTCCATCAGCTCACGGAAACCCTGCCAGTGCGCCGCCTCTTCCCATTGCCGGCGTTCGCCTTCGACAAAACCGTAATCGGGCCAGACCTGTGAAAGCTGCTTGGTGCGATAGGCGATGTGCGACAGCCAACGCAGGCTGTCGGCACCCTGAAAGGTCGCGCAATTGGTGATGGTGCTCGCCGGCGCGATCTGCGCGAGATAGGCCGAGGCCATTTGCAAGCCATGCATGACATAGCGACCCGGCGTGTACAGGGCCGCCAGTACCTCGACCCATTCCGGCGCCAGTCCTTGATCGTGATCCAGACCGTCGAATTCCTTGATCAGGCCGTCGACATAATTCTCCTGGCCGTCCTGCATGATATTGTAGGTGCGATAGACCAGCTCGTCGGGATCGCGGAAGCCGTCCCAATCGTCGTGTTTCAAGGGACTGCCTTCACGATGGGTGCGATACCACTCGTTCATAAAGATGCCCGGATCGAGTTCCCAGGGGCACGCCGGGTTGTCGGTGCTGAAGTGAAGACCGGCCGACACGATTTCGTACTCGCTCGGGCGTCGGCGATTCTTCGAAAGATAGCTCCAGGTCTTGAGCGGTTTTAGTTTCTCTGTCGATTGCGACATATCGCTGTCCTCCGCGCCCTTTCAGAGCGTCTTGGTGAAGTAGAAGCGCATGAATTCCTCTTCCGCCTCGATCTGTCCCGAGAACGAACCCAGCACCGTCTCCAGTTCCTGCATCTCGAACGGCCGGCCGAGGATGTCTTCCATGGTGTCGCGTCGAATGACGCATTCCTTATCGGTCACCACGCGAATGTAGGCCGTCCGGTCCTCGATGAAGAACTCCTTGTCCGGGTTGTCTTCCTCCAGGGCCTCGATGGCCGCGCTGGCCAACTCGCCGGCGCGAAAGATCGGGCCGACACGGTTGTGCAGATGCCCTTCTGCGTTCTTATCGTTCATTGCATCAATCTCCGGTAATCCGTCGGTTCATGCCGCGGAATAAAAGGGTTTGGCCGACGCCACGTCGACATAGACGTCGTCGCCGCGCACCTCGCTGGCATAGACCGCCAGCTTGCAGCCGGTCGGGTTCACGCCCTCGCCCGACTTCACGTCGAACTGCCATAGATGCGCCCGACAGGTCAGCGTCGAGCCCTGCAGGCTTCCTTCCTCCAGGGGAATCTCCTGGTGCGGACAAATGCCCTGCACCGCCTGCACATAACCGCCTTCGGCATGCACGATCAATATCTCGTGACCGTCGACCTCGAATGTCTCCATCTCGCCTTCCCATAAATCGTCGAGGGAACAAACTCTGGTAAATCCCATAACTACCGCCCTTGTGTCCGCCCGTCCCTCATTCGTAATAGACCTCGACGGTCTCCATCTCGCGCAAGCCGGCCTGTGCCACCGTGACCTCGCGACCGAGCGGCACGTCGGCATCCTGCACACGCACCCGCAAGGTCTTGCCCGACTGCGGCTTGACCCGACGATTCAACGAGTGAAACGCGGCCGCCTCGGCGACCTGGTCCATGGTGAAATCCGCTTCGACCGGTAACAGTTGAAGGACGAAATCGGCTTCGAAATTGACGACGAGTGGATGCATAAGCCCTACCCCCTGTTTGCTTGTTGTAATCAGACCGCTTGCTTACGAAAGTTTTGATAATCGAAGGCCCAGTCATAGCCGTGCGCATCCTCGCCTATCTCGCCCTGACCGAGATTCATGTATTGCAAGGCGCCTTCGATCGTCGGCGGTTGCACCAGACCGGCGACGAAACGATCGACCAGGGTCGTGTGACCCGCATAGCGTTCGGGCTCCTGTTCGAAGACCCAGCGATCGGGTTCGGAACCGAAGTGATAACGACGGCCCTTGTAGTCGAGGTGATAGTCGCGCAGCTTCCAGCGCTTACCCGGACGACCGACGATGGGCAGATTGGTCATATTGCAGATTACCGGCAGCGTCTGCGGCAGCAGGAGATCTTCACGACCGGCCGCCACGTTCGCGGCGATCACGTCCCAACATTGGCCCCAGGTGTCGTTCCAGCCCGGGTACTTCTCTTCAAGCCAATCGCGTTCGGCCGACGAGGCGCCGGCGGCCGGATTCCACCAGACCGTCGGACGCCAATACCAGACCCCCATATGCATGCCATGGTGGGTATCGTTCAATTCCTCGAGGAAGATGTCCCAATACCAGGGCTTGTCCAGTCCGAGGTCGAGCATATTGCGTTCGAACTGACCGATGATCCATTCCTCCATGAACTCCTTGAACGATTTCTCCCGTTTATCCAACGGCGTGTAGTAGTCCATCATCGGACCGGTCAACACGGTGAACAGCCGCCAGGACCGCCAGAAGGCGATATCGACCTTGCGCTGGGCCTCCTCCTGCTTACCGTTCTCGATCAGGATCTTCAGCGCCGGCGCACCGATTTGCGCATGTCGGGCCTCGTCGGTCTGGATACTGGAGATGAGATTGGCGAAGGTGAAATCGCCGGCCTCGGCGGCATCCGCGGCCAATCCGAGGAACTGCATATTGGTGAAGCCGGTCTCGAAGGCGAAGGTCAACATGATTGCGACCGACACGGCATCGCGCGTGTTCATCATGTCGGCGAACATATGCCGTGCCGCGATCGCGCCCCATTCATTGGTATGCATGGCCTTGTGCGCCCAATCGAACTGACGATCCTTGTTCACGTGCTCATGCGGGAAGTAGAGCTGGATCTGACCATGACGCGTCTCGTCGAGCAGACCGAAGGTCGCCATATTGCGCATGCCCGAGGCCTTGCCGAAACGCGCCATACGCGCCTCGGCCATACCGGCGGCGTACTCCTGCACGGCGATGGCACCGTAGTGCGCCTTGAGAATCGACAACCAGCCCGGATCCGCGCCTTCGAAGAACTTCATACGGGCCAAGGCCGCCTTGACCGAGTAAGCGCCGGCATCCTTTTCGCGCTGCACCTTGACGTATTCCCGGTAAGTCGTCTTGTAAGGTTCGTCGTAACCCGCCCATTTCTCGCGCGGTATGTCGAAACAGTCGCTCATCTGCGGTGGAAACAACGCGTCTTCCGTGACGTACTTCGGTGTCCAGTTGGTGTCCCTGGCAATGTCGTACCAGTCGGAACGGTTGAGTAAGGCCATGTTGCAGTACCCTCTTTGTTGTCTTTGCCGGTTAACGGTAATCGCGTAGCT
This sequence comes from Chromatiales bacterium, assembly GCA_028280505.1. GTDB lineage: Bacteria > Pseudomonadota > Gammaproteobacteria > Chromatiales > Chromatiaceae > Thiosocius. Next base: position 91,661 of record JANQLO010000027.1, read on the forward strand.
GGTCGATGTCGAAGGTCGTGGTCGACGGCTCCTTGTGGATGGTCTCCCAGGATGAATCCATCAGCAGATGGGTCAGACGATTGCTGATGGGATTCCATTCCAGCACCGTCTTCCACATCGCCTGGCCGGATTTCGGATCGAAATCGCGTACGTCGTCCCATACGCGCCAGAGATTGCCCCGTTGGTCGTACATCTCTTCATGCTGCATGTAGTAGTTTTCCTTGTCGATATAGATACGCCGCTTGGAATACTGGTAATCACCGCGTTTGTCGTCGATTTCCAGGATCCAGACCGGTCTCAATTCCAACTCGACCTTCTCGACATGGCAGCGGCTCTCGTCACGTACCGCCGGGTTGTAGACATGGCCGGTTTCGGGCTGCGCGAGAATGAAAGTCTCGCCGACCAGCTTGTAGTCGAAGGCCTCGGGATTGGTCTTGAGCCAATAGCTGCGCCACTCGTCCCAGGTGATTTCCAGACCGGCCGCCATCGGGTCCTGACCGTCCGATCCGGCGAGCACCCGGGTACGTCTCAACCCCGGAATGAATACCCGAAAATCGTCGTCGCGATCGGCCGCGGCATAACGCAAACGCACCGCCGCCAGACCGCGTATATCGAACGGCTTGAGGAAGTACATACCGCCGCCCTCGACGATACCCTCCTTGTTCGGTATCGAGCCGAGCGGCTCGATATCGTTGCGTCCGTGGAACTTCTGCCACCACAGATGGCCCTCGTACTGACGTTCGATCTTGTTCGACGAATCGCAGACATCGAAGACCACCGGCTTGAACGCGAGGTTATCGATACTCACACCGTGGGCGACGAACTGCCAGTTCAACTCGAGACCGTTCGACGGATGAATGAACGGTAAGGCGCCTTGAGTCGCCAGGGCATGCTGGCCGTCCTCGGTCAACAGATTGCCTTCGGGGGTGGCGTTGAACTTCCGCCCTTGTTCGACCGCTTCGCGCGTGGCCTCCAAGGTGCCACGAGACATGTAGTAGCTGTTGGTCGGTACGATATGGATCTCACTCCACTTGAACCAATCCGTCGATTGCAACTGCGCCATGATCGCCGGCGGCAGGTAGTCTTTGAGCCAGGAATAACTGCCCATGTTGTCGCGATTGATCACCAGGCCCGGTTTGAGATCCGCCGGGATATCGGCCTTCGCGATCAACTCCGACGCGGTGTAGCCGCGCAGCTTCGCCCATTCCTCGGCGAGCTTCACCGCCTCGGGTGACGCAATCAGTTCGGCCCATTTGGCATGATTCGGATCGCCGGTGCTGGCGGCGAATGCCTGCCATTGCTCGACCCAGGGCGCGGCGGCCACGGCGCCCGACACGGCCATGGACAACACGCCTGCCAACAATATCTTTTTTATCGATCGGTTTTTCATCTGCCACTCCGAGTGAAATAGTTAGAACTGAACGGTGATCGAGGCTTCGATGTAGTCGGAGTTACCGAACAGCCCGGGTATGCCCTGCTCGTCGTCGCCATCGACATGGACCCATTCGAGCCTTGGTCGAATCTTGTCCCCGAAGAAATTGAAATCGACGCGCTGGCGATGGATGAAGCCATCGAAGTCATCGTCGTAGATGCTCAGGCCCTCGATGAAGAGCTTTTCCTGCATCAACCCGAGGTTCCACAAGAAGGTCGCGTAGTTGTGGTTCTCGGGCACACGCGAGCCGGCGGCCGAATACGGCGCCTGGAAGAACAGTTCATCACCGTCGTCGGTATGGATGTTGAAGAACTGGAAACTGGTGAAGATCGAGCTGCGCTGGTCTTCCCAGAACGGGAGCCACAAGAAATAGTCGAAACCGACCATCAAGGACCATTGGTCACGCTCGACGATCGATTGCGAGGGATCGATCACCAATGCCGTGGTCCCGGTCTCGACCTCGCCGAACGGCGTGACCACCGTGGCCTTGTTGAACGGCTTGTCGAACTCGTAGGAGAACTCCAGGCGCATCACCGGCGACACGTTCTTCGGCCCCAGCTTGAGTTCGCGCATCTCGCGGGTGAAACTGAAGCCGACCAGCTTCTGCCGATAGTCGTAGTCCAGATCGAAATCCAGATTCAGCGCACAGTTCGGCGCGGTGACCGTGGGATCGTTACAGCCGAAGGCGCCGAGCGGCCAGGCAATCGGGCCGGTCGGCAGGCTGCGCAGAAAGTCCAGGTACTGACCGGGCGCGTGGGCGGCGCCAACGGTGTTGGCGACATCCAATGGAATCACCGTCGAGCCCGTCGGATCACCGAGCGGCGAGCCGACGATGAGGTTGGAGCCCTGCAGCGCGACTACCGGCAGGTCCTGTTGACCGTAGAAGCCGTTCAAAGTCCAGTCCGCCCCCAGGGCCTCGAACTTCAAGCGGGCACCAAACTCCGAGTTATCGAGTTCGAAGCTGTCGACCTCGTTCTCGCCGAGATCGACACCGATGAATCCCAGACCCTGATTCGATTTGCTGTCGATCAGACGCGGAAAGGGAAAACCCCAGATACCGCCGGATGCGGCCGACGACGGGGTCGGGTTGTTGACGATGAAACGACTGTGGTTCACCTCGGGAATCACGACCAGTTCCAGCGCCGGACGGTGCATACCCAGTGCCTCGAACGGCCCGGCGATACCCATGTTGCGAAAATCCAGATCAAGGGTCGCCATCCAAGACGGGATGCGGGTGTCCTCGGCATCGCGTAAGACGGAACGCTCGCGCAGGTCCTGGGCATGCAAGACGTCGAGCAGGCGCAGGCCGTCCGACTGGCCCCAACCGCGTTGAAACTTGCCGACCTTGAATGCGAAACGGCCGTCGGGATCGCGATACTTGATCGACGCCTCGCGAATCACCTCTTCGTTGAAGTCGTCGAACAGTTCCAACTCTTCCTGATCGGCACCGAAGGGTTCGCCGGGGAAACCGCTGCCCCTGCCGTTGGTATTGAAACCGAACTGATCGCGGAAACCGGCCGAGGTGAAATCCTGGATACCGCCCTGACGGGTATCCGGGCCGTTGTTCGCATTGAGGTCGCCGCGCAACCAGAAGCTGCCCTTGACGCTGATGTCGTCGCTCGGTTGCCAATTGCCGTTGACCTCGGCCAGGAAGTTGGCCGGTCCGGCCTTGTCCGACTGTCCGGGAAGATCATAGGCCACCGACACCCCCTGTTTGATGCGGCCGCCGATCCACCAGTTTTCGCCCTCCAGTGCATGGGACACGGGTGTCGCCAAGCCGAACACACCCAATCCAATCAGAATCCCGCGTATGCCTTGGAACCTCATTGCGTTCTCCCCCCTCTCTTCGATGGTTCTTTCGTTGTCATTCCGCTGCCTCGACCTGCAGCTTGAGTTCGTCGTCGGCAGGGGTCGGCGCGCGTTCCTTCTCGGGCCGTCCGGTACTGCCGCCGAGCACGGCCTTGGGCCGCAGGAAAAGAACGGCCGCCGGGACGAATATCAGCGAGCCGATCATGTTGAGGAAAAGCACCATCCCGAGCAGCAGGCCCATCTCGGCCTGGAAGCGCAGGGTGGAAAACAGAAACCAGGGGATCAAAGGCAAGACCATGGTCATGGCCGTCACGAAGATCGCATTGCCCGAGGTCATGATGGCGTTGCGCACCGCACCGAAGGCATCGCGACCGAGACGCGCCTCCTCCCGGATGCGATCGAGCATGTAGATGCCGTAGTCGACACCGAGCCCGATCCCCAGGGCGGTCAAGGGCAAGGTATTGATGCTCAGCCCGATGCCCTGCATGGCCATGAAGGCATAGGTCAGGAAGTTCGCGGTCGCGAGACTGACGACCAATACCAGGCTGACCATCACGGAGCGATACAAGAGGAAGACGCAGACCGCGATGACGATAACGATCGATACCAGCACCAAGGTGTTCGACGCACGGATCTCGTCGTTCACCGACTTGGTGATACCGATCTGCCCGCCGGCATAAAGGAAACGTTCTTCGTTACCCAACGGCGGTTGCGACTCGATGAAATCGCCGACCACCTCGATCACCTTGTCCACCGTGGGTCCGGCGTGATCCTTGACCGGTATGCTGACGCTGCCGATCTGCCATTCCGGATTGGTATAGGCCGCGAAGTCCCCGGGCTCGCCCTTGGACCGGAACAGATAGATATTGAAGCCGACTTCTTCCGGGCTGTCCGGAATCAATTCGTAGCTGGGATCGCCCTCGTAAAGCACGCCATTGATCTTCTTGATCACCGGCACCAGGCTCTGCGCCGAACGCGCCTGAGGCACCTGTTCGTAGACGTGTCGATCCATCGCCTCGATCCGATGGTAGACCTCGGGATCGAGCATGGTGTTTTCGCCGCCCTCGATATAAACCTGCATCAGGTCGGTGCCCACGCGCGAGAACGCGGCATTGATGGCATCGTTGTCCAGGTTGTAGCGCGAATCGGGCCATAGGATGGGACTGCCGCTGGCATCGCCGATGGTCAGACGGCTCGCGCCCATCGCGCCCAGACCCAATGCGACGAAGGTCAATACCAACACGGCCAGCGCATGCCGTTCGAGATTCAGCGACGACCAGACACGCTCGACGAAATGCAGACCGGTGCGATAAGTCTTCGGCCGGGGCAACAGACACAGCAACGCGGCGGAAAGGATCAACGACGGGAATATCGCCAACAGCCATAGCGTGCAGATCAGCGCCAGGGCCTGGATGCTTGGAATACCGACCAATACCAAAACCGTGAAACCCGCGGCATCGGTAACGATCGCGGCCATGCTCGGGAACAAGAGCTTGGTCAGGCCGTGGCGTACCGCATCGCGCATATGATGATGCTCGGCGAATTCCTCGAACACCCGCGAGATGAACTGCACGCTGTGCGACAACACGATCGCGAAAATGAACGCCGGCAGCAGGATCAGCAGCGGATCGAGGTTGTAATCCACCAGCCCCATGGCGCCCAGGCCCCAGGACGTCGCGGTCGCGGCACTGACCATGGGTACGAACACGCCGATCCAGTTATGGAAATAGGCGAACAGGATGACGCCGACGAATAACACCGACGCGGCCAGGATCAACAGTGTCTTGTCCAAGGCCTTGTAGATGGTGCCGAGTAATATGGGTCGCCCCGAGGCGTACACAGTGATGCCTTGAGCCGCAGCCTCGATGCGCATCGCATCGATGAAGTCAACCAATCCTTCGTAATCGACGCTGTCCTTGAAATCGGCGACGATCATCGCCGAGCGCTCGTCATCGGATACCAGCAGGCCCTGGTATTGCGCCTTGACGTTGCGCCGCAGGGTTTCCAGGGCGGCCTCGCTCTCCGGCGGGCGCGGCCACATCAAGGCATCGATAAGGATGCGCCCACCGGAACCGGCGACGGCCTTGGTCTTGCGCAGCGACAGCGACTGCACCAGATGGCGAATGGTGTCCGGATAAAAATACAGCTCGTCGGAAAACTCGCTATAGGCCTTGAGGAAATCCGCGTTATAGATATCGCCGTGTTGATTCTCCAACGCGATCAGGGTCGTATTGGCACCGCCGAACTGCTCACCGAACTTCTGCATCAGTTGAACGTTGTTACGTTCCACCGGCAGCATCTCTTCCAACACGACCTTCAAGGACAGGCCTTCGCGGGCCTGATAGGCCAACACCAGGGAGATACCGACGAGTACAACCAGGAACATGACCGGATGGGTCACCACCAGGCGGGAAAGTCTTTTCGCCGCCATATCAGCGTTCCCCTGGACTTGGGCCGGACACGTGCACGGTCGCCGGATCATCCAAGCGCGCCAAGATCTCGAAGGGCTCGTCGATCCCTGCGGTCTTAATGACTACGCCACGTCCGCCGACCGCGAGTAACTCCCCGACGGGCAAAACGCTCACGCCGTGAAACCAGTTGTAAGGAAGCTCCACACCCGCGTCCGCGAAGACCGGTGTCAGTCGGTCGCGCTCGATACGCAACAACACCGAACGACCGACGACGACGCCATTGCCATCGGCATCGAGCGCAATATCGAACAGATGTTCGCGTGTCGCGGTCGACAAGGACCGCACGGCCGGGGCATGTTCGAAAGACAACCGCCAGGCGATGCCATCCAAACCGACCGCGGTCACCTGCCCCCCGGCCTGGGCGAGCGCGGTAAGGGTTTTCTTGGCGGGCGTCTCCACCAATCGCCAGTTATCGCCGCCGTCTTCGGTGATCGCCAAGACGCCGAACTCGCCGGCCAGCACGGCCCGTTGCCTGTCCAGCGCCAACACCGCATTCAAACGCGGTAGATCGCGTCCGCTGTATCCGGAGAGTTCCTGCCGCTGCCAGCTGCGTCCGCCGTCGCGGGTATGCATGATCGCGGCCTCGTGACCGACCACCCATCCGACATCGCTATCGACAAAGGACAGGTCACGCAAGTAGACGCCGGGCAGGCGATGCTGCTCTTGCCAGCGATGGCCTCCGTCCGACGAATGCAAAATGCTGCCGCGATGCCCGACGGCCCAGACCAAGTGCTCGCTTACCGCATCCACCCGACGCAATAGTTGGTTCACCCCGCTCGACAGCCGCGTCCAATGAAGGCCGCCGTTGTCGGTCTTCAACAGGGTGCCGTAATAACCCGACGCAAAACCGGTTTGTCCGTCGACGAAATCGACACCGTACAGATGATCCGGCACGAGACGATTGACGACGGCCGGGCCGCTACCCGGCGATGCCGCCAGGGGGTTACCGAACAGGCCGTAGGCCCCGATGAGCAAGGCCGCCAAGCCCAAGCCCAGGGCACGCCAGGGCATACCGCGATAACCGTCGAGTCGAATGGCTTGCAATTGTCGATGCGTACGCATGGCGTACCAGTCCTCCGGTGCCCTCTTCCTGAGGGTTCTGATTCTGTGAACACGAAACCTGCGGGGGCATAGTGCAAGGCGGGTGCCAACCATGGGGAGGAGCCGCTCATGGCGTGTCCGAACGACCGGAAAAACATGACATGCTTATGTCGCTCAAAGGCGACAAAGGCAATAACAACAGAGATTTAGCGGAAGCTCACGAATCTGGCACTCCTTCTGCTTACGACGATTGAGATGGCGCTGCCGAGACTCAAAAGATCGTCTGAGGAGCCGGCCGAAACCGTGTTTTTCATAATTTCGTGAATTCGACCGGTGTGGCCGTTCACAAAATTAAGCAATACACTCGACCCATCAGGAATGGCAGATGAGGGAACGCGAACTTTCAAACGACAAGAACAACGACATGGCAAATAAGCAACCGCTGATCGACCCCGAGATCACCAAACTCCTCCCGCAGATCGGCGACCTGACCGAACGCCTGCATTTCAGCCCCGCCGACGGCCGCATCTGGTTCGATACCCGTCGCATGCTCATGATCGATTCCTATGCCGTCGGCGCATTGCGTATGGAGTTGATCGAGTCGCTCGGCGTGGAGACCGCACGCGGGCTGCTGACCCGCATGGGCTACACCTGCGGCACACGCGATGCCCAGTTGGCGTTCAAGACCCGCGCAAGCGACCAGGACATCGTGCAAACCTTCATGGCAGGTCCCCAACTGCATGCCATGGAAGGTATCGTCGCGGTGGAGCCGGTGCGGCTCGAAGTCAATGCGAACAAGGGTTCCTTCTACGGCGAGTTCCTCTGGCGCGATTCCTCGGAGGGCGAGATCCATATCAACAACTACGGCATCGGCTCCGAACCCGTGTGCTGGATGCAGATCGGTTACGCCTGCGGCTACACCAGCGTGCTCATGGGTCGACCGATCCTGTATCGCGAAGTCCAGTGCAGCGCCATGGGCCATGAAAACTGCCGCGTGATCGGCAAGCCGGTCAGTGAATGGGACGACCCGGAAAGCGATCTCAGGTACCTCAAGCCCGAGCCCTTCGTGAATCAAAAGGTCGAGGACATGGAGCCCGTGAGGACGCCGCGCAAGACCTACCCGATGAATCCGCCGCCAAGGGTGCGCGAGGCCTATCCGCGCGAAGAGGGCCTGCCCTTCGGCGAGGTGGAAGACTCCAGCTATAGCGAACTGGTCGGCGTGTCCGCGCGCTTCAGCGCGACCTGTCATATGCTGTCCCGGGTCGCCCCGACCAATGCCACGGTGCTGTTTCTCGGTGAGACCGGCGTCGGCAAGGAACTCCTGGCGCGTACGCTGCACCGGATCAGCAAACGCGCCGATGCGCCCTTCGTTGCGGTCAACTGCGCGGCCATTCCGGACAACCTGGTCGAATCCGAATTGTTCGGCGTGGAAAAAGGCGCCTTCACCGGCGCGGTCACCTCGCGCCCCGGACGCTTCGAACTGGCGAACAACGGCACCTTGTTTCTCGACGAGGTCGGCACCCTCAGCCTGGCCGCGCAGGGCAAGTTACTGCGGGCATTGCAGGAAAAGGAGATCGAACGGGTCGGCGGCACCAATACCAAAAAGGTCAACGTTCGCGTGGTCGCTGCAACCAATGTCGACATGCACGAGGAGGTGAAGGAAGGGCGTTTTCGCGAAGACCTGTTCTTCCGCCTGAACATCTTCCCCATCCGCATACCGCCGCTGCGCGAACGACGCGACGACATCCCCTTGTTGATGGAGACCTTCCTGCAACGTTTCGTGAAGGCACACGAACGCGATGTGACGGGCTTTTCCCAAAAGGCCGTCGAGGCCATGCTCAGCTACGACTGGCCCGGCAACATCCGCGAGTTGGAAAACGTGGTCGAACGCGGCGTGATCCTGGCGCCGGAAGGTGGCGCAATCGATCTCTGCCACTTGTTCACCTATGGCGAAAAAATGAACGCGGCCGTGTTTCGCCTGTCGCAGGACGGCTCGCTGAAACGTCAGTCGCACGATGCGGTCAAGACGGACGATTGCGGTTGCGACGATCCCGGAACCGCGGAACTGACCGAGGCCTTCTTCAACTCCGAACGTTCACTGGACGACATCGAGAACATCCTGGTCGATCGCGCAATCGCGGCCGCCGACGGCAACGTCAGCTCCGCCGCCAAACTACTCGGAATTACCCGCTCGCGTCTGGATTACCGGCTGAAGAAGCGCAACCGGCCGACATGACCGGGCCGGGCATCAAAGCCCCTTGGTGTTACCGTCCTCGAACGTGAATATCGTGGCGATGTGCTTGTCCTTCGAGACCAAGTGGTAAATCTCGTCATCTTTTTCATAGACGAAAAAGCACCATGGCCTGAGTTTCCTCGTCCACAAGATGCACAGTCGATCCTGGTCGTCGACGAACCATGCCCCGTCACGGCGCGTGCCGTCTTCTTGCATGAGACGTTTTATGGAACCGTCCCGCGCAAAATAGTTGAAGCACATGGACTGATCTTTTTCCTTGCGGCAATCGGTGGTCTTGCCCCGTACCAATTGGATGATCTCCTGACGATCGAGCGCCGGCTCCTCACCGCCCGCAGACACCGTGACCGGCAACATCAAGCCCGCCAACAAGCCAAGAGCGAAAAACCGCATGTGCCTACCTCTTACGTAAATACCATGACCGAAGGGTAAGCCAATCGGCAACGCATTGCGAAAAAAGCGCCGACAGCGAACTATCGGCGCTGGGTTACTGAGATCAACCCGCGTCAAAAACGGCCGGATTCATAATCGTCGAAGGCCTGGCGAATCTCCGCCTTGGTATTCATGACGAAGGGGCCGCCGCGTGCTACCGGCTCGTTGAGCGGTCGACCGGCGATCAACAGGAAACGCGCGTCTCGCTCACCGGCACCAAGCGACACCGACTCACCGTGTGACAGAACACCGAGCTCATCACGCTGCAGGCTTAGTTCTCGACCATCGGCGTCTTCAGCTTTCACTTCGCCATTGATCACATAAACGAAAGCATTGTGATGCGCCGGCAGCTGCTCCTGTAGCGTCTGATCGGCCGGTAAGGCGACATCGAGATACAGCGGCCGGGTCAACGGTTGGTTTATCGGTCCGTGCGTGCCGAGCGCGGTCTCGCCGGCGATCACCCGAACCCTGGTACCGTTATCATGCCGTTCTTCCGGGATGATGCCGGCGGGATGTTCCTGATACGCCGGCGGATCCATTTTGTGCGCGGCCGGCAGATTCACCCATAACTGAAAACCTTCGAGCAAACCCCCTTCCTGCTCGGGCATTTCGGAATGCACGATGCCACGCGCTGCGGTCATCCATTGCACTCCGCCGGGTTCGATCACACCCGCGTGCCCGGCATTGTCTTCATGACGCATACGACCGGCAAGCAGATAACTGACGGTCTCGAAGCCGCGGTGCGGATGCGGCGGAAAACCTGCGATGTAATCGCCCGGCCTGTCCGAGCGAAAAGCGTCCAGCATCAAAAAGGGATCGAGCATCGGCAAGGCCGGCTGTCCGATCACCCGGGTCAATTCCACACCGGCACCATCGGTGGCCGGCATGCCACGAATCACGCGCGAGATGTAGCGTCGATCCATTGCTTTCATCGCTACTGAATTCATGTCGTTCTCCTTATGCTGCATGGGCCGGTTCGGGTAACCACCGTTCGAGTTCGGCGAGTGCACCTCGCGTCGCCGCATCGAGATCCGTCGCAACCCGCTCGGCACCGACCAAGCGAACGTCGTCGATACCCACGAAACCAAACACCTGCTTTAGATAGCCACTGGCGAAATCGACCGGGCTGCCGAACGGCACACCGCCGGACGCCATCACCAGATAGACCGGGCGATCTTCCAAAAGTCCCTGCGGACCGTCTTCGGTATATCGGAAAGTCAGGCCAGCGCGGCAGATATGATCGATCCAGGCACGCAACACCGACGGCACGGAAAAATTATAGATGGGCGCGGTCAACACGACGGCGTCAGCGGCCTTCAGGGCGGCGATCGCCGCGTCCGAGGTGCTCAACCGTGACACCTGTTCGAGCGTGCGTTCGTCTTGCGCCGTGAAGTTCGCCGTCACCCACTGGTCGTCGATATGCGACAGCCCGTCGGCCAGATCGACGGTTTCGACCTCGGCCTCCGGGTGCGCCCGCCGCAATCGCCTCACGACCTCGTCGCCGATCGCACGCGATACCGAATCGGTCCGGCGGGCACTGCTGTCGATGCGCAGAATGCGTTGAATACCCTCATTGTTCATGTCCGCTCTCCTGATCTTGCTGAATCGAATCAGCGGTGCTTCACCGCTACTGGGTCTCAGTATGGTTGTCGCAAATCAACGAATAAATAGGCCTTAATGAGAATTACTGTTCTATAATTTGCAACAATATGGACAAATTCGCCGGTATCGAGGCGCTGGTTGCGGTGGTCGAGAGCGGCGGCTTCAGCCGCGCCGCCGAACGTTTGGGACTGACGAAGTCGGTGGTCAGCCGCCGCATCGGTCAATTGGAAGACGCGCTCGGCGTGCAACTCTTGCAACGCACGACACGTAGTCAGTCGCTGACCCTGCACGGACGAGAGTTCTACGAACGCGGGCTGCGCATCCTGGCCGATCTCGACGATGCCGAACAGGCGATTCTCGACGATTCGGCGGCATTGCGCGGACGGCTCAAGATCGCCGCGCCTTTATCCTTCGGACTGAAACATCTTTCGAATGCGTTAAACGAATTCATGCACGCGAACCCGGCGATCGAGCTCGAACTCGACCTGAATGATCGCGAGGTCAATCTGGTCGAGGAAGGCTGCGACATGGCGGTACGAATCGGCGAGCTTCGCGATTCCAGCCTGCTCGCCCGTCGGCTGGGCACCGCGCGTTTCGTCATGTGCGCCAGTCCCGCCTATCTGGAAAAACACGGCACGCCATCGCGGCCGGAAGAGCTCGAACGACACATCGGCCTGCATTATGCGAACGTCAGCCTACAGCAGGCCTGGCGTTTTTTCGGACCGGACGGTGAAACCCGAACCGCCATACCCGGTATCCGTATGCACGCGAACAACGGCGACGCCTTGGTCGCCGCGGCAATTGCGGGGCTGGGAATCATACAAACACCGACCTTCATCGCCGCCGATCACATCACGGCCGGGCGATTGCAGGTCATTCTGAAAGACCACCGGCGTCCGGGAACGGGGATTCACGCGGTATACCCCCCGGGGCGCCTGATACCGCGCCGCGTACACGCCGTCACCGATTTCCTGGCCGAACGCTTCGGTGAACTGCCTTATTGGGATCAGGCGCTCGTATCCTGAATCAGACCGATATCAATCACGCGCAAGCGGCAATACCACTCTGAACACACTACCCTCGCCAACGATGCTGGTAACCGTAATGCTGCCGCCAGCACTCTCGATGATCTTGCGGCAAAACGACAAACCCAAGCCGGCGCCCGGATAAGTGTTTCGTGGATGCAGGCGATGGAACGCTTCGAACACCCGATCGGTTTCATTTTCCGGAATACCCATACCGTTGTCCTTGACCAACACCGTGAGGTATTCGGAAGATTCTCTGCTTCCCTCGCCCAACATCACATCGATCTTCGGACTGCGTGCGGAATCGCGAAACTTCAAGGCATTCTCGATCAGATTCCAAAACAATTGGCGTAGCTGTTTCGGGTCACAGTTCACCGCACCCAATGGCCGAACGACCACTTCGGCACCGGTCGCAACAATCAAGTCGGCCAGATCTTTTTTCACATCTTGGATTACGGCATCCAGATTGACCGACTGTGCGACGACATCATGGCCGCTGCGCGTATAGTCCGCCAGACCCTTGACCAGTTCACTCATATCACGAGCCTCATCGCTGAGCGACTTGAGCTGCGCCTTCTCGGTGCCACTCAGCGTCGTATCGTGATGTGTGCCCAGCGCCTCGCCGAGCGATGCGATCCTGAGCAGCGGCGTTTGCAGGTTCTTGGACGCAATCTGAGTGAGCTCGTCCAGTTCCTGATTGGACCGCTGAATTTCCAACGCCTGAGCGACAATCTTGCGCTGCGCCTCGTTATAGGCCGTCATATCGTGAAGGATGCCGACAAACATGCGCTCTTCACCTTCGATGGATTCACCCAAGGTCAACAGGATGGGAAAAAGGGTGCCATCCTTGCGCCGCGCCAACACCTCACGTCCCTTGCCGAGAATCTTGCTCTCGCCGGTCGTCAGATAATTCTGCAGATACTCGTCATGTGCCGACTGATCGGGCTCGGGCATCAATACCTTCACATTCCTTTCCATCAGTTCGCTCGGTTGATAACCGAACAGTTGCGTTATGGCATTGTTGACGTGATGAATGGTGCCGCGCGAATCGATCATGACCATTCCGTCGACCATCGACTGCAAGATCGCTCGTTGACGGCTCACGCTGGTCTGCAGACTACGCATGAACAGGCTGCTGTTGCGTTGCTCGAACCTGCGGATGAGATAGAGCATCACGGCGCTGATCAGCAGCAATACCAGAATCAGCGTACCGACAGTGAGATAAACACCTTGCATTGCACTCGCGAGGATATCGGCATCCGGCAACACGACCAGGCGCCAGTGGGTACGCGGCAAATCGATAATGAAATGCCCTAAAGTCAGCGCCTCCTCGGACAGACGAAACTCCCCTGCCAGCGCATCGCGCGAACCGACCGACGACACCTCGATCAAACTGGGGTCGTTACGGTTGACCAGCAGTACCCGACTGCCGGATGCCTGTTCGGCCGACGCCAGTATTTCCGCGATACGCGCCGGCGATACGCTGACGAAGAACAGACCGGCATTGCCGCCGGACATCGGTAGTTGGCTGATCAAATCGAAATGATAGGCACCCGGTACCGGATGGATCGGCGGAATCGCCATGTCGTCACGGCCCTCGCCGATCGCCCTTGCATAGTCTCGCATCTCTGCCTGACAAACAGGGCCGACCAAGCCATCGAAATCCTCGAACAAGGGTCGGCCGTCAGGCGCGGTAATGCTGAATGCAATCGCACCGCGGAACATACGGCGTAGACTCGCCTGTAAGGTCTCAACGGCCGTCCAGTCATCGGGCCGGGCCAGCACTGCACGTACCGCCTCTTCCTTCTCGAGCACAAAGGCATCGAGACGCTCATGCTCACGCTCGATCAGACCGAGGATCGCATTCGAGGTCGCCCGGCCCTGTGCAGCGGCTGACGAGGTAACCGAACGCTCTATGGCCTTGGCAACCTGATAACCCTCGTAGGCAATGCCTACGCAGGCAACTGAGATCAACAACAAAGGCCCCCACAGCCTGGGGGAGTAGAACGGTCGTCGTGCTTCCTGCAACGTAGCGTCGGCCAGATTCATCCCTGCCTCTCGTTCGTACCAAACCGGGCTTGATCATCCGGCCGTACTGTAAAACTGTCATTAACACTGCCCTGAACGGCCCGCCGCCTCATCAGTTACTCGTCCTCGCTTTGTTCAATACGCCTTGGTCGATCGGGCAACCGGAAACTTTCGGGCGGCCTCAGCAGGCTCGTCCACAAACCCAGTGGTATTCGGGTATCGAAACGATCGGACCACGACCAAGCGCACATGGTGCGATTTATTGTTTGCACTCTGCCGCGCGTTGCCTGGTAGGCGGAGTTTACCCGAGTCAGGCGGAACGAAACAAAAACGATGCGAATAACCGGGCCGATCGCGTACTTCGATTACCGGGCAGCAAGCAATCGTCGAATCCTGGCCTTGACCGACGGCGCTTCGTCACGCATCGCCATTTCGAAGATCTGATCAAGTTCTTCGGACAAATCGGTGTACTGCACGGCCAGGCGATACAAGGCGTCATAAGCCCACGCCCTGACAAACTTGTTGTCATCACCAAGACAACGACGGACGAAGTGCTCGACCGCGGCCCTGTCCGCTGCGGCGACGGACAAATACTGCTGGCATTGCAACAAGTGTAAGCGACTTTCCCAATGCGCCAGGTCGGCGAGCGCGCGATGAACCTTGCGAACCTGCGGGGCGGTGAGCCGATTACCACCGTCGAGATGATGCTTGAGCAGCCAGGTCGCACCGCGCTCCGCATCACGTATGGACAGCAACTCGATCAACCCGGCGGCAAATCCCTTATCGCCATGATGCCCGTCGTAAACCGCCTCGATGGCGGCCGCCGATTTGCCATCCCAGGCGCGCACCGCCTGGTCCAGTTTCACGGGTACTCGCGCCATGGAAAAATCCTCGATCTGAATGACGACAGCAATTGAAACCCGACTCGCCTTACATTTTTGAGACTTGTTGAAAACTTGACTTGACCGACCGGTCAATTATACTAATCCCCATGAACACCCCATCCGACACCCGGGACCGCATACTGGCAACGGCACGCGAGCTGTTTCACGGCCGCAGCTATTCCGATGTCGGCATCAAAGAGATTTGTGACATCGCCAAGGTCCAGAAAGGGAGTTTTTATCACTTTTTCCCGTCCAAACGCGACCTCGCCATGGCGGTGATCGACGATATGGCGGATGACTGGGCGCACGGTTTCGTCGCCGAGGCCTTCGACCGGAACCTGCCACCCATGGAACGCCTGGACTACATGGTGGATGCCGCGTACTACTGGCAAAAGGCCGCCAAAGATCTCGAAGGCCGCATGCCCGGCTGTCTGTTCGGTAACCTCGCGCTCGAAGTCAGTACGCGAGATGAGGTCCTGAGGGCGAAACTGAACGCGGTGTTCGACAAGGCCGCCGGCCGTTTCCGCGAAACCCTGGAGCAGGCGGTTGAATCCGGCGCCATAGCGCCACTGAATACCGAAGCCACCGCGAGCGCGATGCTGGCCTTTCTCGAAGGCGTCATCCTGCTCGCCAAGACCCGTAACGATCCCGATGTGGTGCAACGACTGGGACCGGCGATCAAAACCCTGAGGATCGAACGGCAACACTGAACGGTTTTTTTGGCCAATAATTTGACCGACCGGTCGTCTATAGCGACCAAACATTGTGAAGTAAGGAGAATGCCATGACTCAACAAATCCATACCCTCGACGCTCGCGGCCTCAACTGCCCGCTGCCGATCCTGCGCACGAAAAAGGCCATCGCCAACTTGAGTTCAGGTGACGTGCTGGAGGTCACCGCGACCGACCCCGGTTCGGTCAAGGATCTGGATTCGTTCTGCAGCCAAACCGGTCATCAGATGTTATCGAGCGACGCGACCGACGATGGCGGTTTCGTGTTCCGTATCCAAAAGGCCTGATCAGCTAAGGGGGAAAGATAATGAGTAGTCACGCATCCCGGATGGTAGAACGACCCGATGATCTCGACGCCTGGTTCGACCGGAAGTTCGAACAGAAGATGGCCGAACGCGAGGCCGCACATGTGCCATCGATGACCATTATCGCGACCAAGGGCACCATGGACATGGCCTACCCGCCATTCATTCTCGCGTCGACCGCCGCCGCGCTGGGCTGGGACGTCTCGTTGTTCTTCACCTTTTACGGCCTGAATCTGCTGAAAAGGGATCTGGACTTGAAAGTCACGCCACTCGGCAATCCGGCCATGCCAATGAAAATGCCGCAGGGACCGGCCTGGCTGCAGGGCAAGGAACTGTCGGTGCCGACCTCGGTGATGTCGCTGATGCCGGGCTTCCAGAACATGGCGACGAACATGATGCTGAAGACCATCGATAAAAAGGGTGTCGCGCGGATCGACGAGCTACGCAGCCTTTGTATCGAGGCCGAAGTGAAACTGGTTGCGTGCCAAATGACGGTCGACCTGTTCGACTATCGTAAGGATGAGTTCATACCGGAGATCGAGGAATGGGTGGGTGCGGCCAGCTTCTTGCCGCGCGCGCAGACCGCCGACGTCAACCTGTTCATATGAACGGCATAACCGGAAGAAACCGGTCAGGGCCGGAGGACGATCTGCAGCAGTTCGATCGGACGCTTGGCATGCAGTTCGGCGACACCGCGTACATTGTCGGTTTCGCCGGCCTGTATGCCTTGCGCGGACAAACGGGCCAAACCGACGGCCGTGTTCACGCCGACCATCGCACACAACTCGGCAATGGTCTTCCGGCCAAGACCGGTACCCGCAAATGCCGCCTCGAGTGCTTCGGCCGAAACACCGGGATCGATCGCTTCGGTCTCCTTGGCCGGCTGCCGCTCACGGATGAGCGCGTAGACCTGCATCGGCGTCAACTCGTTTGCGCGCGCGATCTGTTCCAACGTCGCCTGTGGTCCTTCGGCATTCACGCCGGCCGCAGAAAGGGACTCGAGTGCGGTGTCCAGATCGAAATGCATCCGCCGGGCCAAAGCCGCCACTGAAACCTCTTCGGCATGGCCGAACGGTGGCTCGAGTTCAGGCAACGTCACCCAACCGGCCTTGATGGCGCTGTTCAAGTCGATCACCCAACTCGCCGGCGGCACGTTCAGCGCGGACACGATGAATATCGCCACCGTCAACGCAGTGGCGATGAATACTTCGCGCTTTAAAGCGAGATGGCCTTTGATCCGGTCGGCGAAATATTTTTTGAATGGCTTCCAGTTGAAGTAAAGGTGCAGCACACCGGTCACGATGAATACGCCACCGAACATCATGTGCACCCAGGCCCACTGTTCCTTTTCCATGCCGGCCAGCGACCAATGGATCCAATATGCCACGCGACCATGCGGGACCACGTAAAGCACGAGCCCGGTAACCGTCAGCACCACAAACGCCCAGGTCACCAGGAACGCGGTCAACGACCTTGCGGAATGCTTGTTTTTGAGCATCGAACTCTCCCGGCTGTTCCGCCGGTCATTCGTATCGTACGCCCGTTCGGCAACCGTCGCACTCGGCGGAGGCCTATCAACGCCGACGCGATTGCCGTTTCACCCTCGCTTTTGCTTTCGCCCGAAACGCGACGTCAAAGGCCTGGCGCGCCCAGCGCACGGCCTCGTCGGGATCGTCCCAAATCTCCTCGGGAGCCAGGTAGTAACTCATTTGCACCACCTTATCGCCTTTGTCATAGCTAAAGCGTTTGAGTCCGCGCGCTTCGAAACTCGCGGCAGTCGATTCGTCTGCCTTCAGGTACAGGGTATCGTCCGCGACCAGACCGAACATCACCCCGTCGTGATAGATCCCATAGCCGCCGAACATCCGACGGGCGGTCACCGGCCCAAAGCCTTCGAAGACCTCCTTGAGGTAGTCGACGAATTCACTCATGCTCATGCGCCTCGACAAAGGGCATCACTGCTTGGCCACCAAATAGGCACCGACGCCGATCAAGGTGCCGCCGGCGGCACGACGAATGCCCCGCGCGCCCTGATGCGCGAACCGCGTACGTGCACGATCGGCCAACAGCGCGTAAGTCAATTTGGTACCGCCAACGGCCAATGACGTGATCAATATGATGATGACGGTATCCGACAGGCTGATCATGCGCAGATCGACAAAGGCCGGCAGAAAGCCCAGATAAAACACGATCGCTTTGAGATCACCCAAGGTAATCAGCAGGCCCGCCAACAGGCTCGACCAAGGTGCGGACTGCGCGCCGGGCGCCGCAGCGACCGTGGCCGGTTTTGATCGCCAGATATGCACACCCAGCCAGATCAGGTAGGCACCGCCAAGCACCTCCACCAATGCGAAATAGCGCCCGAGGGAACCGGCCAACAAGGAAAGGCCGGAGACCGCCAGTACGATTAACACGATGTCGCCGATTACGATGCCTACGGTGGTGTAGAGGCCATCACGAAAACCCAGCGACGCCGATCTGGCAACGACGGTCAGCACACTGACACTCGGCATGGCGGCAAGCACGATCATGGCCACCAAAAGAGCGCCGACACTGCTTATCGTCAAATCCGTTTCCATACTTTGTTAGCTAGCTACCGCCACAACCGCCGCATGCACTCCCACAACCCGAGCCCCCGCCACTGCCTCGACCGCCACCACGGCCGGAATCGAACCACTGAGCAATCTTGTAGACGATATAGATACCGAACGCGACCTTCAGCCAAAACCAGATGTCCGTATCCTCGAAAACGTCCGAGCAGGCCATCAGAACCAGCGGTGACAATACGATCAACGCCAATGTCGCTACCGAAAAAGTTGGTTTCTTGATCACCCAGGTTCGCGCGGTATCGATGCGGACAAAGGCGCCGGGATTCTCGAAACGCCCCTCGACCGACGGCCAGACCGCGGCCGTTGGCGGCTCACCGAATACCTTTTCGTAAAACGCAAGCGTATGCGCATATTGCTCTCGGTAGCGCGCCTGCTCGGTTTTGCCCCCTTGCGTCGGACCGTGATGCAACTCGAACCCCAGAATCTCGTCACACAACTGATGCCAATACGACTTGGTATAGCTCAGATGAAGATGCCAGGCCTGATCGACCTGATCCGACGGCGTCAGCTCTCTGCTCCCGATCGCGACCAGATAGAGGAATCTACGGTACTCGGCTATCACGGCTTCCGTATAGTCACGCGACCAGCCATTTTCACGGGCGAGCCTGTCGCCAAAACTCAGGGCCACGTCTTGCGGACCGATCGGCAACGCGGCGATCTTGTTCCAGAGTGCCGAGCCTGGATCGCCCGTTACTTGCGCTGCCCTATTCGCATCTTGGTTCTCTTGTTCAGACATCGTCTTTTGTTCCGATCCGGAAATGGGGATTGAACGCGACTTCCCACAGATGGCCACGGGATCCTTGAAGCAGCCGCTATACCCCCCAGAACACCTTCTGTGGCGTCTTCACCAGGGTTGCGCCCGCTGCGACCGCTTCTTGAACCAGGGCATCGACTTCAGCCTCGGAAGCCACATTATGCGCCAAGGAAAAAGCCTCAAAACCCCGCCCCTCCACCGGTACACCGCCATCCTCGGCCAGTGCCTCTCTGCCATACAGACCCAGCCAGGTGCCGTTCAGCGTAAAGAAGGCGACGTCCGGCGGTGACGGCATGCGGGGCAGCCCCAGCCCGATCTCGTAGAAAGCGATAGACGACTCGAGATCCCTGACCCCGAGCGTGACCATACTGATGCGTGGTTGCATGGCTGTTGCCTGACCCTACCCCACCGATTACACGAAAGTGCAGCCTACGTCGCCCACCCGGACGGGTGCAACTCACGGCACGATTTGGGTAGCTGAAGTCCAGCGAATCGGATCAGGGGCGCATGGTCGGCCAAAGCTCCTCGGCATCCGCAATGAATTCGTCCGCGCGTGGCCGCCAAATCTCACGCACACGGAGGCTGAAGTTCAAGTACAGCCGGCCATTCACAATACTCCAGGCGCGCGGATCGATATCGGCGAACTGGCCATGGCTGGCGGCATAAGCGCAAAAACCACCCAACCTCGGCGCATAGCGCATCGGGTCATCGAGGAACATTTGCCTGTATTCGACATTGTCAAACAGCCAGGTCGCACCAGACCATTCGACACCAAACGCCGGCTCACCCGGTGTCGCTTCACCCCGTACGAAGTAGGCAACGGGATCGTAACCATGGATCGCGATACCCGCATCATCCGTATTGACCACGCCGTTCGCGGCTATCCCCCAAGAGGAAAACAACATCAGCAACCAGGCCATCGGTGACTTGATATGTCGTTGGACGACGAACATAAACCTCCCCCGCATCAAGGCGCATAAACCAGTGTACCGCTATGAATGCATGACCTTTGCGGAAGACTGTATCTTTCATCGGCTTACAAGGATTCCGAGTGGCCTAGCTACCCGGCGTACCCGACCGTCTGAATCGCCGTCGTATCAACAAACCATAAAAAACCAGGTTCACTGCCAAGACGATGCCTCCCAGCACCCACTGGATCGACGGGGTGAGGCCCGGCGGATACAAGATCGGCACCAGATAATGCTCGACGAAGCCGCCCTCATAACCCGCCTGCCCAGCCGCCCGCCGCAGATCCTGTTCAAGCGGCGTGAGCGGACAGATCCAACCGAAGAATTCGAGCAGCACCGCCCATGTCACGGCCGGCAAATGGACGAGCGCCAACCACGGCCGAAGCAAAACCAGTGAACCACCGAGCAGAACAAATACGACGAAGGCGAGATGAAGAACCAACACCAGATCAGCTGCCAAACGCGCCGACATCAGACAGCCTTGTGACCCGTTACAGCATGCAACCGGTGCTTCCAGGACAACGCCGGCACCAATGCAACCACTGCCAAGGGCATAATCAGGTCGGCCCACAAGCCCAACACCCAACCACTAAAGCCCGCGATGAACGCCCATAGGGCGGGTATCACGAACAGATGCAAGGGTGCCGGTTTGACCGTGTGCAACAACAACGCGACGGTCAACAATGCCGTAGGCCCGGCGGAAAGACCGACCAACCTCATACCTGAGGTGTATCCATCGAGATAATCCAGCAAAGGATATCCAATCAAGGCGTAAAGCAATAAAAACCCACCTATCCAACCGACCACATCCCTACGATAGGCAAACACCAATCGACCGTGCGATCCGCTATGCCAAAACAACAGCAAACCTTGCAACACGAACAAGCCGGCATAGATCGGCGCCGCGAAGTTGAGATCAGTGAAATAAAGCCCGTGAAACACCAGCCCTACCCATAGCCAGACCAACGCAAGCACACCGACGACGATACGCCCGACCGCCGCACCGCCACGCAAGATCCAAACCGGCATGGACAAAATCAAAATCAACAGCGGCAGCACGAATAGCCACAACTGATGCAGATAACTCGTGTAGAGCGCGAACAGCGCCTCGGCATCATAGGGAAGCATGGCAGCTTAAGAGCCGTTGGCCGAACTACAACGCCCGCACATAGTCGATCATTTTTCGTCGCATCGCCGCGTTGGGTAACGGCCCCTGCCGCACCGCCATGTTCTCATGCATGTGATCCACCCGCGACGTCGCGGGAATCGCGCAGGTGACCGCCGGATGGGAAACGATGAACTTCAACAAAAACTGCGCCCACGTTCGGCATTCGAGGTCTTCCGCCCAAGCCGGTAGCGGATGGGGTGCCAGTCGCTCAATCAGATCGCCGCGTTGGAAAGGGCGGTTGACGATCACGGCAATGCCCTTGTCCACGGCCAAAGGCAACAAACGTTCTTCCACTTCCCGATCGACGATGTTGTAGGTCAACTGCACGAAGTCCAGCGGCTCGCTCTGCATGACTGCGGCCAATTCCTCGTGCCGCCGACCATGCGAGGTCGTCACACCGATGTACCGCACCAGGCCGGTATCGCGATCGCGGCGAATGGTCGCCAGATGATCCTCCCAACTCAGTAGATTATGCACCTGCATCAGATCGAATCGCGGCAATTCCCACAGACCGCGCGATTCCTTCATCTGTCCGTCACCTGCTCCGCTCAGCCAAGTCCAGACCTTGGTCGCCGAAAACAGTGTGGCCGGATGCCCCAACTGCCGCAGGCAATGGCCCAGCACCGCTTCGGACGAGCCGTACATCGGCGAAGAATCGATCATGCCACCGCCAGCCTCGAAAAAGGCCCGCAGCACCGCCGTCCGACCCGTCAGCAATCGTGCATCCTGCCCGACATTGAAAGTGACGTACGACCCCATACCGATGACCGGGATCTGCTCGCCCGATTGGGGGATTGGACGGGTATGACGCGCATCCGCGGCCTTTGCGGGGACGATGCCAACGGCCTTGGATACCACCGCCGCGGCACACAACGACAGGAAATGGCGCCGGTTCAGACCCGGTGTCTTTTCGCTCGAATCCTCGGACATATCGCCCCCAATGAACAGCTTGACCAAGTGGTTATACACCAACCGTTTGACCGAACTCAGGCGACGCGGTTCAGCACAAAACGAGCATGCGGCAAATTTGCGTTCACATGGTCGGAAACACCGCCGTCCTCAGCGCACTATTGGTCATATTGATGGGCAGGCTGCGCGAGGTCTTGGCCTCGATGGCGACACATTTCCCGCCGATGACATAGGCGCCGAGGATGAAATAATGGTACTCCCACTTGACCTTGCCGTGATCGAATATGGGCATCAGCGCCCGCCCGTGCGGTACGTATTCCTGAGCGATATAGCCCTGATTCCACAAATCCTCGAAGGCCGATTGCGGACGTTCTTTCTCACAACCGATGACGACCTCGTGTCCACCATAACCGTGATATGACTTCAATACGAAACGATACGGCTCGTCGATGATCTCGTGCTTGATATGGTCGTCCTGCTTCCATTGCGGATCCGGTGGGGTGTCGCCCCAAACATAGGTTTCGGGTACATGGTTCTCGATGACCGCTTGTTCTGCGCCGGTGAGTCGCTCGCCGACCTCGTCGAGCCAACCCACGAACTCGGGCGCTTTGAGCATCGCCATGAACATCTTGTTGCCGGCCATCCGCGACCCGAGCGAATTCACGATACAGGAGTAATCCCTGTTGAACGCCTCGGTCAAGGCCTCTTCGGTACCGCTGTGCGATTTGAGCAAATCGGTCCACAAAATGCGCTTGTAAACTAAATCGATCGGCAAAGAGCCATTGGACGAAAAAAGCTTGCCGTCACGACATGCCAGTGAATGCTCGGCCAGATCGATGATCTCGGTCTTGATCCCGCGCCCGTCGAGCGCCTCGTTGAAAAACACCATCTCGGGATAGGTCGGCCAATCCTTAGGACGATATTCGAGAATGACCCCACGCTTCAGCGGCTTGTCGGCACCACAGGCACGCTCCAAGGCCTGAACCGTTTCTTCGGACGTCTCGAATGCCTGACCATCGATCCAGCTCAGCCGCTTACGCTCACGAAACACGGCACACTGCTTGGCCGATAGGATATCAAGATGGCGCATCCCCCCGGGGCTGTCCGAGTTCAGCTCGAATAACAGCAGACGGTTGCCGGCAACCGCCATATCGACCCGCACGATCTGCGGTGTCAGCAACCCTCGCTCGGCCGAGTGGGCAAGAAACTCGACATCCTTGTCGCGATAATTGGCCCACAATGCCAACGACGGATGCTGGTTCAACACCTTCAGCGCTTTGCTCGATAGCGTTACGGCTGCCTCGGCGACCATCGCCGCCTGATCGTAGACCAACCGCGGCAGTACCAATGGGCGCAACGCATAGGCAATGCTGCGGGTCTCCTGTGCAATGTTGAGATCACTCGATACCGCCTTATGCACTTTCAGTAAGGCGCTTTCGCCATAACGGGTACGCAGGATCTTCTCGACACGTTCGTTGACCAGATAAGCCGAACGCAGTGCAAACCCCTTCGGAACCGACAATCCCTTGAAACCCAGCTTCTTGAGAACGGTCGAGATGCTTTCGAAGTACTGTCGCCGGATGTAAATCTTATCGGTCGTCGGCCCCTTCGCATGCTCTTGCTTGGGCAGAAAAGCCATGATGCGCGCACCGGGCAATTCCGACTCGCTGTTCAGGGTCGTAATGGACTTGGTGACATCCTTGAGGATGTAGTGACGCTCACGGTTTCTGAGGGCAACGTAGCCGAGGTGGTTGACACCGATAACCGCCCCCGGCACGCGATCCGTCACCTGCCCGTTGACCGCCGTCAATGATGCCCAGATCGCCCCGTCCTGAATCGAGCGCGAGTCCTTGTCCAACAACTCGTCACGTTTTGCAAAGGCGCCCCACTCGGCGTTGTAGCCGTTCAGATAACAGGGGACACACTCCATCTCGGTCGCACTACGCGCAATGGTGCGCAGCAGACTGTCACGCACGAGCAGGCTGCCATACACGAAAACGAAATGGTCGTGCTTGGTGCCGAAACGCGCGACAGGCTTCAACGGCACCATGTCGAACGTGGCAATATCGCGCCAACTCCAGATGAACAGCACCAATAGCGAAACGACGATGATCGCCACCAATGCGGCCACCGGTAACTCGAGCAGCGGCGACAAGCCAACCAGCGTGGTCAACACCGCGATGATCGCAAGTGCCTTCTTCTTGACCGACAACATCCCTTCCCCCTCGTTTAATGATGAGTCGGATCACCAAACCCAAAGCGACCTTGTCTTCTAAAGGACAAATTCCAGCCGAGGGGCAACCCGCATGCCATGTATGCTGCCTGACAATCTACACCAAGTATTCAATGAAGAAACGATGGCGTCGCCATTGCGTGACAACAATTGATCCTGCCGTACGGAAGCTGTCGGGTTGGAAGCGTCAGTTTTCTTTGTTTGCCAATGCCAGAGCGGCACCGGCGCCGATATAGAGCAAACCGCTCAACGATTTCTGGGCACGCATGGTCAATGGGTTACGCAACCAACTCCGCAAAGCGGACGCAAGGAGCGCGTAGCCCGAGTCCAACACCACCGCAATCGACCAGAATATCGCGGACAACACAACAATCTGCTCGATATAAGAACCCTCGGCGCTGACGAATTGCGGCAAAAAGGCGCCGAAGAACACAATGGTTTTCGGATTCAGGAGGGATACCCAAAAACCTCTGAAGAAAGTGCGCCCATTGTCGGGCGGCCTCGACTCCGCCTCGGTGCCCGCGGCGCGCAAGGCGCTCACGCCGAGATAAAGCAGATAACAGACACCGGCCCACTTCAACCAGAACAACCCATCGCTGATCGCAATAACTGCCCAGCCCGTACCGACCGCGGCGATGAGCAACTGAAACAGCATCGCGGTGCTGGTCCCTGCGACCGTTCTGAGACCGTGCGCCCGCCCATGTGCAAGACTGGTCGACACGATGACCAGAACGTTTGGCCCGGGGATAATGACCAGCGCGGCAGAAAGGAGTATGAAAGCAATCAGGTCCAAAACTCGACTCTTAAATTTGACGTTAAACGAACGAGGCCACGGTTGCGTATTAGCGTCAACCACGTGCCTGCGACACCAAGACACCCCGTTCACAACCGTATGGTAAATCTCTGGGCCACAGATTTGCCGGGGGGCGGGTGCGCGCCATACCGGTCAATGATACGACTGAACCCGGGAGAATGAACAACCGGCCCGGAGGAACCAATGCGGAAGGTTCGTGCAGATGGTCTCGGGTGTGACGGTTACGTCGACGATCTCATAAGACACCGTGCCGTCGGTGTTCGACGCTGCCGCAAACGGCCTCCGCGGCACCAGCCGCGATCCACGATCGTGCAACACCTATACGCTTAAGCTTCACCCATGAGCTTTTGCCAATAACCGACATCGATCCATCGACCGAACTTCCGTCCGACCTCTTTGAAATGCGCAACCTGCCGAAAACCGAATCGCTCGTGCAACTGCACGCTGGCCGGATTCGGCAGCGCGATACCGGCCACCACAGCATGACAACTACCGGAAATTGCATTGAACAATTCGGTGTAAAGCGCGCTGCCATAGCCGCGCCCTGACGAGCCGTGTTTTACATAAACCGAGACCTCGACAGTATTCCGGTAGGCGCAACGACTCTGCCACCGGGTTGCGTAAGCATAGCCGACGATTTTGCCGTTGTCCTCACACACCAACCAAGGATGGTCTTGCATATAGGACGACACACGATTCCCCATGTCCGATACCGATGGCGTAACCTCTTCGAAGGTCACGGTCGTATTTTCGACATAGTGCTTATAGATTTCGCAGACAGCGGCGACATCTTGGGTTGTACAGGAACGAATCACCATGGGCCTTACCCTGATAAGAGGTCAGACCCGATGATCATTCCATAACCCCAAAAAGACCAGCTCCACACCGAATCGAATCGACATACAGTCAAGCGACAAAGCCGGCACGAAAAGCGTCAAGCGCATACGCCTTCATGATTTCCTCCGACGATGCATTGCCGCCGCTAAACTGCAACACCACCCGTTTACCTCGAAGCCTTTCTCTCAGCTTCCAGGCGGCAACGAGCGTCGAAGCCCCTGCTCCCTCGAGATAACTCCGGGTGTAATGGGCCGCCAAGGCAATGCCTTCATAGATCTCGTGCTCGGACAACACCACGAAATCTGCCAACGCATCTTTGTAGATATTGAAAGGAATCTCGTATGCCGTACCGGTCGCGAAACCACCGGCAAACGTCGTATTGCCGGAAGACTCGATATCACCGGATTTCCACGATCGGTAGGCTGCCTGCGAGTTTTCCGCCTGAACGGCGTAGATCTCGACATCGGGCTTGAAGGATTTAAACACAATGGTCGCGGCGGCCGCCTCGCTCCCGGCACCGATCGGCACGATTACCGCATCGATGTCCGGCAAACGCTCGATGATCTCGACAAACTCGGTACCGACGCCATTGATCAGATGGGGCTCATTTGCCGGATGCGCATAATAAAGCGAATCCTTGCGCAACAACTCATCAACGACCTGCGCAGCCTCTTCAAAATCAGTACCGGCCTCGACCAAGGTCGCACCGGTCGACCGGATGTTCCGGTTCTTGATCGGATTGTTCCCCTCGGGTACGACCACGGTTGCCGGCAGACCGAACCACCTGGCGGACTGGGCAATCGACGAACCATGATTGCCGGTCGAAAAGGTAACGACACCACCCACCTTCGCCTCTCGAAGGTGGTGCATGAGATTCACGCCGCCGCGTATCTTGAAGCTGCCGGTCGGATTATGGTTCTCATGCTTGACATAGATGTCGACACCCAGAGCCTGCGATAAATCATCATAGTGAATCAACGGCGTTGGCTGAACGTGTCCGTACACCGCCTGCCGCGCCCGCATGACCTCTGCCAGCGAAATGGGATATGTTTTTGGATCCATTGGTCAGATTCGAAGAACTGTCTCAATCGCCGCCATCACCTGAATCACCGCCCCCGGATGAACCGCCGTCGTTTTCGAAAGTGATACCGGTATTCCTTCGATCATCTCGGCCATAACGCGCCAAAATCAGCACGCCCCCTAAAAGTACTCCCAGAACATGTATACCGACAAACCCGTTACCCAGACCATCGACTGCGGTATACAAAAGAAGTCCGTACCCCAGCGTCGAAACCGATGGCTGCATGCTAAACAGCAACATGACGCCAAGCACCACCGCCAACACCGAGCCGAAGCTCGAGTCCTCCAGCGTCACAATCAGACCGCCAATAAACAGAACGAAACCGACAAGCCTCAACATACCGGGAAAAGGCGTCTCAACATCATTTTACCGTGATCGCATCCGGAATCAGACGCCAACTCCCAGTTATGCAGACGGTACCTGTAACGCGTTATGCGGCGATTACCCGACTTGGCCAGTAGATTAATTGGCCAGTCGGATACGATAAATCCCGCGGGCAAACGCGAAACAAACCATCTAGACCGATATCTCCGAAACCTGGTCGGCTTTAATCTGAAGACGAAGAGCTTCTCGAATTCCATGGCATCAACATCCCGGTTGCACCTGTTTAAGCGTCCTTTTAAACAGCGGACACGGTTACACAATTACCGGCACTCACCCACGACAAAAAAACCCCGCCACCAACTAAGATGACGGGGCTTTGCCTGGTCGAAAACTGAACCGATTCAGTCGAACGGATGCCGTAGCACGATGGTTTCCTCTCGATCCGGTCCGGTTGAGATGATATCGATCGGGGTTTCGCAGAGTTCTTCCACCTTCCGCAGATAAGCACGGGCATTTTCGGGCAATGCGTCGCGTGTTTTGACACCTACGGTCGATTCCTTCCAGCCCGGCATCTCGATGAATACCGGTTCGCAAAGCTCGAAGCGGTCGGCGCCGACCGGCGGGGTATCGACTTCTTGCCCGTTGAGCCGGTAGGCGACACAGATCTTCACCGTGTCCATGCCGTCGAGCACGTCGAGTTTGGTAATGCACATGCCGGTAACGCTGTTGATTTGCAACGAACGCTTGAGCGCGACGGTATCGAGCCAGCCGCAACGACGCTTGCGCCCGGTGGTGGCACCGAATTCGTGGCCTTTGACGCCCAAATGCTCACCGTCGCCATCGAACAGTTCGGTTGGGAACGGGCCCGCACCGACCCGGGTGGTGTAGGCTTTGACGATACCCAGCACATAATCGATATCGCGCGGCCCCACGCCACTGCCACTGGCCGCGCCACCGGCGGTGGTATTGGACGAGGTGACGTACGGGTAGGTACCGTGATCGATATCCAGCAATGCCCCTTGCGCCCCTTCGAACATCACGCTGCGCCCTTGGCGACGCAGATTATGCAAAGTACCGGGTACGTCTTCAATCAGCGGCGCGATCTGCTCGGCCTGTGCCAATGCTTCATCGAGCACTTGCTGATAATCAACCGTGTCGAACTCGAACAGATGTTCGAGCGCGAAATTGTGGTAATCCATCACCTCGCGAAGACGCTCCTTGAAATGTGCTTCGTCGAGCATTTCGCCTAGGCGAATACCCCGGCGAGACACTTTATCTTCGTAGCAGGGACCGATGCCGCGGCCGGTGGTGCCGATGGCCTTTTTACCACGCGCGGCCTCGCGCGCCTGATCGAGTGCGATGTGGTAAGGCAGGATGACCGGTGCCGATTCGCTGATGCCAATACGACTGCGCGCGTCGATGCCGTTTTCCGCGAGCATGTCGAGTTCTTCCAGCAGCGCAGTCGGCGACAACACGACGCCATTGCCGATCAAACAACGGACATCCTCGCGCAAAATGCCGGAGGGAATCAGATGCAGTACGGTCTTGTTACCCTGAATGACCAGCGTATGGCCGGCATTGTGGCCGCCCTGAAAACGCACCACGGCATCGGCCTTATCGGTCAACAGGTCGACGACCTTGCCCTTGCCTTCATCGCCCCATTGGGTACCGATGACTACAACGTTTTTCCCCATTGGATGTTCTCTTCTCGGTTGTCGGCTACAGCGGAACCAAATCCCACTTTCCAGCCTGTTTCTGTAAACGATGCGTACAACCCATTTGGGCCGGGTCACCGGTTTGCCCGGGCAGCTCACGAATAACCGCGGTACCGGCTTTACGCAGTTCGGCGATCCTGTTTTGCAACTCGGCATCGATAACGCTGGGCGCCAACACGGCACCCGACAGCGGCCGCCGAGCATGGCTGCCCAATCGCATCAGGGTTTTGAGATCGGCACTGAACCCGGTGGCCGGACGCGCCCGTCCGAACACTTCACCGATATGATCGTAGCGCCCGCCGCGCGCTACCTCTTGGCCCTCGCCGGGAACGAAGGCGGCGAATACCACACCGGTCTGATAGTGGTAGGCGCGCAACTCGGCCAGATCGAAGTGCACCGGCAGGCCGGGCAGATAGTTATGCAACTGCTCGGCAACCGCCTCGACATAATCAATCGCGGCAGCGACCGCCGCCGGCGCCCTGGCCAAGCGCTCGCGCGCCTGCGGCAACACCTCTTCACCACCGTTCAGTTCGGCCAAGGCCAGTAACATCCCGCGCATCGATTCGTCGACACCGAAGCCGTCGACCAGTTGGTCGATTTCGGCTATCGCCTTGCGTTGGAGGGCCTCGAACAACGCGGCCTCCTGGCGTTCGTCAAGGCCGGCGGCTTCGGCCAGTGAGCGGAAAATCCCGACATGGCCGAGATCGAGATAGATGTTTTCCAGACCGGCGACGCGCAACGTTTCCATCATCAAACAGACGATCTCTACGTCGCTCTCGACCCCGGCGTGACCATACAACTCGGCACCGATCTGCAGCGGACTGCGCGAACCGGAAAAGCCGTCGGCACGCGTGCGCAACACACTACCGATATAACACAACCGAGTCGGAGACTCGTGGCGCAGGCGATGGGCATCGATTCGCGCAGCCTGCGGCGTGATGTCGGCACGCAAGCCAAGCTGGCGCCCGCTGAGCTGATCGGTCAACTTGAAAGTCTGCAGATCCAGATCTTTGCCCGTGCCGGTCAGCAGCGATTCGAGAAACTCGATGAAGGGTGTGACCACCATCTGATAGCCCCAACCCTCGTAGCAATCGAGCAGATTACGTCGCAGCGTCTCCAACGCACGCGCCTGGGCCGGCAGAAGCTCATCGATGCCCTCGGGCAACAACCAGGTATCGTTTTGATTCACGTGCTTCGCAGCCTTCGTATGCGACGATTGGGGAGGTCTATTTTGATCTGCACCGGGCCCGGACAGCGCGTTTACCGCACGACATACAGCAAAACCAAACCGGCCAGCATGGTGAACAAGCCGCTGTTTCGTAACGTTTTGTCATCCATCTCACCGGCCATTTGCAGCATCCTGCGGAACCCGCTCGGGTTGGCGAACGGCAGGATACCTTCGATCACCAGCATCAGCGCCAGCGCGACCCACAAGTCCTGCCACATCGCTCCATCCACAAAAAAGCCGGGATCTGTGTCCTGTACCACAGGTCACTTGGCCCGGCCTTGCTCGGTTCGACCACTGATAATCGCCGCTCGCACGGCAACATCACAATGTGCGAATTTTCCCAGATCGTCAGCGGCTTGTCCATGTGTAGGGCCACATCGGCCGCAAACGAAAAAGCCGGAGCGTTAAGCTCCGGCTTGTCTGTGGATCGAACGCTACCGGATATCAGTTAGCGCCGTCGGTATTGAAGTAGCGGAAAAACTCCGAATCCGGATCGAGCACCATCATGCTACCGCCGTCGGCGAATACGTCACGGTAGGCCGTGAGACTGCGCCAAAAGCCGTAGAAATCCGCGTTTTGTTCGAAGGCACTGGCGTAAACCTCCGCCGCCTGGGCATCGCCCTCGCCGCGCAGGAACTCCGCCTGACGATAAGCATCGGCAACAATCTCGATGCGCTGGCGATCGGCATCGGCCTGGATCTTCTCAGCCTCTTCCGCACCCTGGGCACGCAGCTCGGCGGCGACCCGCTGACGCTCTGTACGCATACGCTCGTAGATGTTTTCGCTGATGTCGTCGGCAAAGTCGATCTGCTTCACCCGGACATCGACGATTTCGACGCCCAAGTCGGCCGCCTGCTCGTTGGCATTCTTGGCCAGAGTCGCCATGATCTCGGCACGCTCACCGGAGACCACCTCCTGCACGGTACGTTTACCGAACTCGTCACGCAGCGCGGCGTTGATTCGGGCCGACAACAGACGCGAGGTGGTATCGGCGCTACCGCGAGTGGACCTGAAGAACTGGGCCACATCCGAGATACGCCATTTGGCGTAGGAGTTCACGACCACGAACTTTTTCTCGACGGTCAGGAACCGCTCGGGGTCGGCGTCAAGCGTCTGAATACGCTTGTCGAACTTGACCACGTTTTGGATCAGCGGCGCTTTAAAGTGCAGACCCGGCTGGAAATCGGCATCGACGATTTCACCCAGCTGCAATCTCAGCGCCAGCTCCTGTTCCTGCACCACGAACAGCGAGGACGCACCCACGACACCGATAATGGCTAATAAGACGAGGGCCAATATGCCTTTTCCGGAACTCATTAACGTTCCCTCCGTGAGCGATCAAAACGACTGCCGGGCGATGATCCCGGCCGCGGCTCATTGTTCGTGGGCAGCGCGATACGCGGCGATTCCGGCGCCTTGAACTCCTCACGCCGCTGTCCGGGTTGAATCATGCGATCAAGCGGCAGATACGTCAGATTACTGCCCTCCTTCACATCCAGCAGCACCTTGCCGGTGTTGCGCAGGACGTTCTGCATGGTCTCCAGGTAGAGTCTTTCGCGGGTCACCTGAGGCGCCTTTTCGTATTCACGCAACAAAGCCAGGAAACGTTGCGATTCACCCTCGGCCTCAGCGATCACCCGGGCCTTGTAACCCTTCGCGTCCTCGACCAGACGCGCGGCTTCACCACGGGCGCGGGGCACCACGTCGTTCGCATAAGTCTGCGCCTGGTTCTGCAGGCGTTCCTTGTCCTCACGTGCCCGGATAGCGTCGGCGAAGGCCTCGGCAACCGCTTCCGGCGCCTCGGCACGTTGAATGTTCACATTGGTGACGATCAGACCCGTGCGATACAAATCGAGCAGCACCTGTGTGCCCTGCTGCACCGATATCGCAATCGCGCTACGGTTCTCGGTGATGATGTCGTCCAAGCGGCTTTTACCGATGACCTCACGGAGACTGGATTCCATCGCACCGTGAATGGTGCCGCCCGGGTCGGCATCCTGGAACAGGAAGTCGGCCGCATCCTGGATACGGAATTGCACCTCGAGCGTGACGTCGGCAATGTTCTCGTCCTTCGTCAACATCTGGGCACGATGCTGGAACTTGTTCACCTGGTCGACGTTGACCACATCGACGGTGTCGATGAACGGCAGCTTCAAATGCGGGCCCGGCGCCGTCACGCTGTGATAGGCGCCGAAGCGTTTGATCACACCACGTTCGGCCGGCTCGATGATGTAGAACGCCTCGATGCCCAGCACGACGACCGCAACCAGCGCGACAATGGCCACGACGCCCTTCTTGCTGGCACCGCCGCCACCGAACGAGGGACCACCCTCGTCACCGCCGTTGCCGCCTCCACGGCGCTTACCGCCGAACAGGCCGCCCATCTTGTCCTGCAGCTTACGGACGACCTCGTCGAGGTCTGGGGGGCCTTGGTCACCTCCCTTATTGTTCCAAGGGTCGCGGTTACCACCACCCGGTTCGTTCCAGGCCATTCGTTACTCCCATGATTCAATTCGTGCGCCCAACGGGCGCGGCGTTTTCAGATTCTATCAATACCGCAAGCCGAAAGGATATTACCCCGCCTCGGAGACGGTTTCGGCCGTCTCGTGCCAACAGCCGGCAATGGCCGGTTCGCGTTTTACCAAACGGTCATACTCTCGACGCTTTAATTCCACATCCAGTTCCCAACCCCCGTCTTGGGCGTGGTATTCGCCCACAACGGCCCCCTGCTCGAACAACAAGGCACGCAAACGACCCTCGGCAGGTCCGAGATGGAGGCGGCCGCTGATTACCTCACCCCGAAAACGTTCGCTCAGGGCCCCGATCAGACCGGCGATGCCCGTACCCGTCACCGCAGACAGCCAGACCCTCGTCGGCACACCGCGGTCGTCGCGCTCGACTCGGGGTTCGCCACCATCGATCAGATCGATCTTGTTGAACACCTCGATCCGCGGTACGTCGTGCGCGCCGACTTGGCGCAACACATCTTCGACCTCGGCAATCTGTTCGGCGCGCTGGCGACTATGCGCATCGACAACGTGCAGCAGCAAATCGGCCTCGACCGTCTCTTGTAGGGTCGATTTGAACGCCGCCACGAGTTCGTGCGGCAACCGCGACACGAAGCCGACGGTGTCGGCCAGAATGAGGCCGCTGCCGTCGTCCAATTCGATGCGGCGCAAGGTCGGGTCGAGCGTCGCAAACAACTGGTCGCGGGCATATACTCCTGCGGCGGTCAATCGATTGAACAGTGTCGACTTACCGGCATTGGTGTAACCGACCAGCGAGACCGTTGGCACCTCATTACGCCGACGTGCACGACGACCCTGCTCGCGTTGACTATCGACCCGCGCCAAGCGACGACCGATCTGATCGATGCGTTGATTCAACAAACGACGGTCGGTCTCGAGCTGGGTCTCACCGGGCCCCCGCAGGCCGATACCCCCTTTCTGACGCTCGAGGTGGGTCCAGCCTCGAACCAAGCGAGTCGACAAATGGCGCAACTGCGCCAGTTCGACCTGCAGCTTGCCTTCATGCGAACGCGCGCGCTGGGCGAAAATGTCCAGAATCAGGCCGGTACGATCGAGCACGCGGCATTCGAAGAACTTCTCCAAATTGCGTTCCTGACTCGGCGACAAGGGATTGTCGAAGATCACCAGTTCGGCATCGAGCTGTTTGACCTGCTCGCGCACCTCCTCGGCCTTACCGCTACCGAGATACAGCCTGACGTCAGGCAACTTGCGTTGCACGCTGACCAAGGTCAGCGGCTCGGCGCCGGCCGAACGTGCCAGGTCGGTGAACTCTTGGAGTTCATCGGCCTCCGGCGGACCCGGCAGGGCAACATGGACCAACACGGCCTTTTCGCCGCTTTGCGGACGTTCAAACATCAGATCGTCTAGGGCCTGGACACAAACGAACGACCCCACGGGCAATAACCGCGGGGTCGTCGCATTGGCCGTAATCGAGGACGATTCAGGTCAGGCGTTACCGGGTTCTGGGTCACCGTCACTGTCGCCGTGCGCATGCTGAATACGCACGTTCCTGGCAGGCACCACGGTAGAGATTGCATGTTTGTAGACCATCTGGCTGACGCTGTTTTTCAACAACACAACGAATTGGTCGAAGGATTCGATCGTCCCCTGCAGCTTGATTCCATTCACCAGGAAGATCGAAACCGGAACACGTTCTTTGCGTAATGCGTTGAGAAATGGGTCTTGCAGGCTTTGTCCCTTTGACATGTTGGGAGAGCTCCGTATTGTTCTGGTTCACTTGAATTGTGTACGCGTACTGCTCATGCGTATCACCGATGCGGCCGTTCTGACCAACGCGGCCCTCGTCACCGCATCAAAGTTTTTTCATGCGCGTCGCGGCGAAACTATAGCACAGCGGCCTTACCGAGAAAGCGAATCGTGCAGCAATTGCGAGGCTTTAGAACAGTTTCACAAGACTCTGCTCGAAGCCCGTCCGGCCTATCCACCAACCCGACTCGCATCCACGACCGCCAGTGCCTGGTCGACCGGCGCATCGCCCTCGTCCAACCAGTGACAATCGCTTTCGCTGCGTAGCCAGGTCATCTGGCGTTTCGCCAGCTGTCGCGTCGCCGCCTGGCCACGCCGGACCATCTCATCGCGGTCGTACTCGCCGCGCAGCCAGGCCCAAACCTGGCGATAACCCACCGAACGCATCGATGGCATCTCCGGATCCAGGTCGCCCCGCTCGACCAGTTCGACAACCTCGTCGACCAGGCCCTGCGCCAACATCGCCTCGAAACGCCGGTCTATGCGTTCGTGTAGCAGCGCACGACTCGCCGGTGAGCGCACGAGTTTGACCGCCCGATAGGGCATACGTTCACCGCGCGCGGCCTGGAGTTCACTCAAAGGCCGGCCGGTGATCTCCCAAACCTCGAGCGCACGCAAAATCCGTTGCGGATCATTCGGATGGATGCGACCGGCCGCCACGGGATCGACGTCGGCCAAGCGTTGGTGCAGCGCAGCCAGACCATTGACGGCAAGCTCACGCTCCAGGCGGGCACGTACCGCCGAATCCGCCTGAGGCAGTTCCGACAAACCATACTGCAACGCGCGAAAATAAAGCATGGTGCCGCCAACGAGCAGCGGAATACGTCCGGCAGCACTGATTTGGGCCATTTCACGCAGCGCGTCTTCGCGAAACCGCGCAGCCGAATAAGGTTCGGCCGGATCGCAGATATCGATCAAACGATGCGGCGCGCGCGCAAGTTCTTCTGCATCGGGCTTGGCCGTACCGATATCCAGACCACGATAGACCATGGCCGAATCCACACTCACCAGTTCCACCGGCAAGCGCTCATGTAACGCGATGGCCAAGTCGGTCTTGCCCGATGCCGTCGGGCCCATGATGAAAATGGCAGGTGGATAACACGACATCAGGTTGTTTCGAGGGCTGGGGGCCGAGAGCTGGAGGCCGAGGCTTTATCTCCTCGGCCCCGGCAGCGCACGCCGGCATAGGCATCCAGGAACATCACAAGCGCCACCGACTATCGTCCACGCAGAAACAATCGGTCCAACGCCGTCATATCAAGCTGGGTCCAGGTCGGCCGACCGTGATTGCATTGGCCGCTGCGTTCGGTACGTTCGATGTCGCGCAACAAGGCGTCCATTTCCTCACGACTGAGCCGACGGTTTGCACGAACCGAACCGTGACAGGCCATGGTCGCAAGCACGTCATTGATCTGCTCCAGAATGCGGCGACTGTCGCCATGCACCACCAGATCCGCGAGAACGTCGCGCAACAAACGTTCCGCATCGGCATGTCTGAGTAACGCCGGCAAAGCCCTTACAACCAGGCTTTGATCGCCCAAGCGATCGACCGCCATACCGAGTTCGCTGAATACCTCCGCATGCTGCTCGACCAAATCGGCCTCGCGCCGGCTGACCGCCACGCTGACCGGAACCAATAACGGCTGACTCTTAATACCTTCGCCTTCTCGTGCGAGTTTGAATGCCTCGTAGGTAATGCGTTCATGTGCCGCATGCATGTCGACCAGCACCAAGCCCCGCGGATTCTGGGCCAGTACGTAAACCCCGTGGAGTTGCGCGATCGCGAATCCCAGTGGATGCCCGCCAGCTTCATCGGAAGCGGAGACATTTTCGGTGGAGCCAGAAGCATCCGCGTACTCGACCTGTGCCGGCGGCGGCGCTTGCCATTGCTCGGCGGCTCGGTAGGCGGCCCGACGCTCGGTGACCGGCAGCGACAGCCCCGGCTGTCGTGGCGGTGCGGCAACAGCCGCAGATGACGGTTCAAGCGAAGCAGGTTGCACCTCACGGCTTGTCAGCTCGGCCTGTACGTCACCCACAGGCTCGGCGAGCACCTGATGCAAGGTACGAAACAGAAAATCATGCACCAAGCGGCTCTCACGAAAGCGCACCTCGTGCTTGGTCGGGTGCACGTTCACATCGACCAAGGCCGGCGATAATCCGAGGAAAAGGACATAGGCGGGATGCCGACCGTGATAGAGAACATCCTGGTAGGCTTGACGTACCGCATGCGTGACCAGCTTGTCGCGCACCATGCGCTGGTTCACGTAGAAATGCTGCATATCGGCCTGGCTGCGCGAAAAGGCGGGCCGAGCGACCCAACCGCTCAACGTCAGACCGGCGGCCTCGTGCTCGAAAAACAGCGCCTGTTCGACGAAGGCCGGTCCAAGCAGATCGGCCAGGCGACGCTCCCGACCGTCCCGATCGGCAGCGGCCCGGGCAGCAAATACCTCGCGACCATTGTGCGTCAGAACAAAGGCTACATCGTGTCGTACCAGGGCAAGGCGTTTGACCACCTGCTCGACATGACCAAACTCGGTCTTGTCGGTACGCAGAAACTTACGTCGAGCCGGCGTATTGAAAAACAGATCGCGCACGGTAACCAAGGTACCGCCGGTCAATGCCGACGGCCGGGGTTCGCTGTCGTCACCACCCAGTTCCCAGCCGGCGTCTGCCTGCGCCGCACGCGAGGCCAGGCTCAGCCGCGATACCGACGCGATCGCCGGCAATGCCTCGCCACGGAAACCCATGCTGCCGATCCGCTCCAGGTCTTCGAGCTGACGCAACTTGCTGGTCGCGTGCCGTGAAAGCGCCAACGCCAGGTCATCGTGTTCAATGCCGGCACCGTCGTCGGTGATTCGAATCAGTTTGGTACCGCCCTGCTCGACATCGATCCGCACCCGCCTCGCACCAGCGTCGAGACTGTTTTCGATCAGTTCCTTGACCACCGAAGCCGGCCGCTCGACGACCTCGCCAGCGGCGATCTGATTGATCAGTTGCGTGGGAAGTGCCTGAATGCGCGACGTCATCAGCGCATTCTGCCATCGGTGAGCGAGTATCGCCCGCATATTGCTCGAAGAATGGTTTCGGGCATCCTGCCGTTCGCGCTTCGGGCCAGCCTGTCGGCTGTTCGAAACCGCTCCCGGTGATTCCGCCTTCGTACGAATCGAAACAAAAAAAGCCCGCTCAAGGCGGGCCAAAGCCTTCCATTTTTGGAGACCGGTTCAGGGTCGGATATAGATCCACCCCTCCTGTTGACGCTCGATGAGATGCACCACACCGGACGGCACCATGTCGGCCTGCGGCATTAACTGGATGTCTTTGCCGGCCTTTTTGGACATCTTGGCGTGGGTGTTGGCGCAAGCCCGGAAGCTGACATTGTCGAAATTCTGCGATATCGATTTGACCCGTTCGGCAACCGGCGACTTGCCGGGCACCAACATGGTCAGACCGGGACCGTAAGTCACGATCTCGATCTCGACCTCTTGACCCTTGTCCTGATAATAACGATTGATGTTGGACGCATTGTTCAACACCAGATTCTGTCGACCCGGATCGGCCTCATCGAGATGCAATAGGATTTGTCGCACATCATCGTCCGCAACGGCCGCAGTCGCGAACAACGCGGCCAGCATGAAAAAAAGTGCCCTCATAATCTCCCCCTTGTGATTTCCCGGCCGGGTTTTGTCTGTCTTTCCCGGTTTTCATGAGTAAAGACGGGGTTCTTGAGCACTTATTCCACATTTCTTCGAACGGCACCGGCCTGGCGCTCGCCGGAACGGACAGACGGGCACCAAAAGCGTAAAACGGGAAGACCGATACCCGGGATGGTTTGCTTAACTGACGACCCGGCGACTACGAAGACATCAAGTGCCTGGAATCACCAGGACCTGACCAATCTGAATATGGTTGTCGCTGCGAATGCGGTTTTGCCGTCGCAGGCTGGCGAGACTGACTTGGTAGCGGTCGGCGATCTCCGACAGCGTGTCACCGCGGACGATGACATGTTTGATGGTTTTGTTCGGACGCTCGGCCAAGAGGGTACCGGGCGGTGCGGCGGCCGCGAAATAATTCTTAACCCCTCGCATGATCGCCCTGGCCATGCGTTCCTGATACTTGGGGTCGCGCAGATTGCGCTCCTCACCGGGATTGGATATGAAACCCGTCTCGACCAGCATCGAAGGGATATCGGGTGATTTCAGCACCATAAACCCGGCATGGTGAACCTGCCGGCCATGAACCTTGCCGACCCGGCCAAGTTCCTTGTACACCTTTGCCGCGGCACCTATGCTGGCATGCTGGGTTGCCGACTGCGACAAATCGAGCAACACCGACGCGAGCACGTCATCTTTGTCGTCGAGTTTGACCCCACCGACCAAATCCGACGCATTTTCCTTTTCGGCCAACCAGCGCGCGGCCTCGCTGGACGCGCCGCGCTTCGACAGCACATAAACCGACGAACCGCGAACCCGCTTGTCACGGAAGGCATCGGCATGAATGGACACGAACAAATCGGCGCGATGATCACGCGCCAGCTTCATGCGCTTACGCAAGCCGATGTAGTAATCGCCGGTACGGGTCAGTACCGCGCGCATACCGTGCTGGGCATCGATCAGGCGTTTGAGTCGTTTGGCGATTTGCAGAGTGACGATCTTTTCCTTGGTGCCGAAACGCGAACCGCTGGCGCCCGGATCCTCACCGCCATGCCCGGCATCGACGGCGACGACAACATCGCGCGCACGCTTGATATCGTTAGTCGACTTGGCCACCCGCGGCTTGCGGGTGGCCCCGACCGGGTATAGATCCACCACCAATCTATGCCCATAACGCTGGTTGGGTTTCAACAGAAAGGTTTTTGGGCGTACCGCACGTTTGAGATCCAGCACCACGCGCAACGTGCCGTCCGGACGCACCGCATGACGCATCCCTTTGAGATGGCGATCGACGACATCTTTGGCACTGAAACCCTCGGCCAATGAGCTACCGTCGAAATCGATCACCAAACGGTCGGGCTTATTCAGGGAGAAGACCTTGTGCTCGGTCGGTCCGCTGGTATCGAACACCAACCGTGTGTGGTCAGGTGCCGTCCAAAGGCGAACACCGGCAACCTCCGCCGCGAAGGATTGCGACGCAAGACACAACAGTGTGAGTAAGACGAGAAGCTTCTTCATTTGGGTTCAGAGTGCCGGGTTTCCCTGAGCCAATGCAGCAAAACTAGCACACGAAAAAGTAATTTTCTAGATAAATCGGCCAGATATGAACTTTTTTTAGAAAACTACTAGAGGTCGTTACACATCCCTTCGAACACCCGGGAGCCTCTTTCCGTCAATGCCCGCAGGGTCAGCTCGCGCGCTGCCGGCAAATGTCCGATCGAAAGGTGCAGATCCGGCGTCGGTAGCCAACCCTCCCCACGTTCCGGCCACTCGATCAATACGATCGCATCCTCTTCCAACATCTCTCGCAGGCCGAGATACTCGAGTTCCCCCGGGTCGGTCACCCGGTAGAGGTCGAAGTGATAAACATTCCGTGGAACCATCTGATATGGCTCGACCAGGGTATAGGTAGGACTTTTGACGGCACCACGATGACCCAGCCCCCGCAGCAGACCGCGGGTCAGCGTGGTCTTGCCGGCGCCTAGCTCGCCCTGTAAAAAAATCAGCAACGGACCGTCGCAGGCCGTCGCCATACGATTACCGAATACCTCCTGAGCATCTTCACCGGACAATTCAATACGCAGTTCATCAGACTTCATGGATTCACCATTTGACGCAATGTCGCAATCAAGTCGCCGGCAAGCAGGCCACGCTGGCCATCGCGTGCGACGGCATCACCGGCCGCGGCATGTAAACAAACCCCCGTCTCCGCGGCATCGCGCGGTGTCATACCCTGTGCCATAAACCCGGCCACGATTCCGGTCAACACATCACCCATACCACCGGATGCCATGCCCGGATTGCCATCGCTGCACAAGGCCGGCGAAGCAACGCCGGCGTTTGCTATCAGGCTACCGCAACCTTTGAGCACCACGCTTCCGCCATAACGCCGCTGTAAGGCATGGACGGCATCGAAACGCTGCGCATTGACCTCGGCGTTACACAACCCGAGCAGCACGGCGGCCTCACCCGGATGCGGTGTCAGCACCCAATCGTCCCGTCGCTCGCTTGTGCCGGCAAGCAAATGCAAGGCATCGGCATCGACGACCAATGGCCGCGCCGCTTTCAAGGCTTGCTGCCACAACGCCGTCGCCCAATCGTCTCGCCCCAGACCCGGGCCGATGGCGATCACATTGGCCTGACGCATCAATTCACCCGCGGCATCGGGGTTATCGATTCCGTTGGCCATGATCTCCGGTCGCGCGGCCAAAACCGCAGCGACATGCGCCGGTCGAGTCAGCAGGCTGACCAAGCCGCTACCGACACGCAACGCAGCCTCGGCCGCCAGGCGCCCAGCTCCTCCGAAACCGTCATTGCCGCCGATCACCAACGTGTGACCATAATGCCCCTTATGGCTGTTTTTCGCGCGCCACGGCAATTGATCGATCTGCTTATGCCAATCGATTCGACGCGCACCCGGCAACGCACCGGCGTAAACCTTAGCCGGCACATCCAAACCGGCAAACGAGACGTCACCGGCACAATCCGGACCATCCGCCGTGAACAGCCCCTGCTTCAAGCCGATAAAACTGACGGTCGCCACTGCGCGCACGGCACTGCCCATGACGATACCGCTATCGGCATGCAGACCGGATGGCAGATCGAGGGCCAGACAGGGCGCGCGATGTGTGTTAATCGCCGCAATCGCATCGGCATATCGGCCGCTCACCGCCCGCTCCAAACCCGTGCCCAATAATGCATCGACGATCACATCGGTGCCGTCGGGAATCTCGAAACCATCGTGCCACTCACTACCCAGTGCCTGCCAACGTTTGGCATTGAGCGCCGCATCGCCGGACAGACGCTCACGGTCGCCCACTTGCAGTACGACGATCTCAAGTCCCGCCTCTTTCGCCAAACGTGCGACGACAAAGCCATCACCGCCATTGTTGCCGCTACCGACCAGCACTGCGAGTCGGCGCGCGTCCGGCCAACGCCGGCGCAACAGCTCGAAAGCGGCCCGGCCGGCACGCTCCATAAGCACCTCACCGGGAATGCCATATTGCTCGATCGCCAAACGATCGAACTCGCGCACCTGCTCGGCGCGGTACAGGGCACGCGGCAACTGATCGACATCGGGCAGGGTTCGCAACATCATAGATGGCCAAAAGCGGTTATCTTTGCAACCGATGGAAACCCAGCCAGACATCGATTTCAACCTTCTCGCGCGCCATGTGAAGCGATGGGGCGTCGAACTGGGCTTCCAACAGGTCGGCATTACCGACACCGAACTGAGCGAGGCCGAACAATATCTGCACCAATGGCTGGCCGCCGATTTCCACGGCGACATGGCTTTCATGGCACAACACGGCAGTAAACGTACCCGGCCGGCGGAACTCGTGCCGGGGACGCTGAGAATCATCTCCGTACGTATGGACTATCTGCCGGACGAGCCCGATCCGGCAGCCATACTCGACGATCCGGTACGTGCCTTCATCTCGCGTTACGCCCTTGGGCGTGATTACCACAAGCTGATACGGCGGCGTCTGCAGCAACTGGCCGAACGCATCGAACAGACGGTTGGTCCCTTCGGGTACCGTGCCTTTGTCGACTCGGCACCGGTGATGGAGAAGGCGATTGCCGAGAAGGCCGGCCTCGGCTGGATCGGCAAGCACTCCAATCTGCTCAATCGCGACGCCGGCTCCTGGTTTTTTCTCGGCGAGCTGTATACCGATCTCCCCTTGCCGGTCGACCGGGCGGTGGAAGAACACTGCGGAAGCTGCCGGGCCTGTCTCGACATCTGTCCGACTCAGGCGATCGTGGCGCCCTATCAAGTCGATGCGCGGCGCTGTATTTCATATCTCACGATCGAACTCAAGGGCAGTATTCCCGAACCCCTGCGCCCGTTGATCGGCAATCGCATCTATGGCTGCGACGACTGTCAACAGGTCTGCCCATGGAATCGCTTCGCCAAGATCGGCACGGAACCGGATTTCGCCCCCCGCAACGGCCTTGACAAGGCCACGCTGGTCAACCTATTCGCCTGGAACGAAGACGAGTTCCTTGCCCGCACGGAAGGCTCGGCAATCCGCCGAATCGGCCACACACGCTGGCTACGTAACATCGCGGTAGCGCTGGGTAATGCCGGACCCGATCCAGGCAATACCGCGGCGCTGGGTGCGCGCACCGACCACCCGGACCCGATTGTGCGCGAGCATGTCCGCTGGGCGTTACGGCGACTGGCGTCGAAGAACAGCTAGCGGCCATTCCCGGCGGAATGCGCTTTGATTTACCCCATGACGAGATTCTGAAAAACAACGCTCCGGTTCGTGTCAACAAGCCCTAACCTGCCGCGTACTGTGATTTTCGAGCGCCCAGCCGGTCTTCAAGCGCATCCAACAGACCTTTGCGATCACGCAGATAGATGGTTCTGCGATTGATTTCGATGAAACCCTGATCCTGCAATCGATGCAACTCGCGTGAGAAGGTTTCGGCGGAAATGTTCAGCGTACTGGCAATCACCGCCTTTGGCGCAGGCAACTCGATTTCGATATTGGGCGGTGGCGCCGCATCGAACTCGCGCAGCAAATAATTCATCGTACGTTGGCGGGCATTCTGCAGACAACAGGTATCCAGATCCTGAATCAACTCACGCATCATGACGCTCATGCCGCGCAACATCGCCGCCGTGAATTCAGGGTCCGCGGAGAGCGCGGCGGTGA
This sequence comes from Chromatiales bacterium, assembly GCA_028280505.1. Classification (GTDB taxonomy): domain Bacteria; phylum Pseudomonadota; class Gammaproteobacteria; order Chromatiales; family Chromatiaceae; genus Thiosocius. The sequence continues at coordinate 135,419 of JANQLO010000027.1, forward strand.
TAATCTGGCGCGGAAAATAACCGAGTCTTACCGATGACAGACTCTCGACGAAAACAGGACTGGGGATAGCATTGAACATGATGGCTTCGCCGAAGGAATCGCCCGGCCGCAGTACCCGCAATACCCGTTCGTCGCCATTGCACGACAGCATGTAAAGCTTGAGTCGACCCTCGAAAACCGTGTACATGCCTTCGAGATGGTCACCGCGACTGAGCACGCGGGTAGAACGATTGAGTTTCACCATCCAGCCACCCTGTGCGATCGTCTCGACATTCGCTTCGTCCAGACTCTCGAACAGCGACAAATCGCGCATCGCCTCAGGCTCGATCGGTACCCCCGTAGAATGCATCTCCCTTCCCTCGTCTGAATCCGGCGTTTGTCCGGCCGGTGCGCATGCCGCAGCAGCGCCGTTTTTGATATCTATAATCGGACCGCGATTCGACCCAAAAAACCAGCGCGTGTCCGTGCTGCCATCGGCAATCTTTGATATGTATCAATTCTGGCAGAAACTCGGTCGATGCCCCGGTTTCCGGCTTTGATTCTTGATTTGGCTCAAGGTTTAACCCTGACAAGAGTGGGTAATTTTTTGAACACGCCCTATTCGGCCCCGCCGCATCTGCCGAATATTGCAGAGCAATAACAAACGCATGTCGGGCGCCGCTGGCCCGACTACCAAGACACCGATAATCGACCTGGAGGAGCCCGCGATGAGCCAAGCGAGGAATCCGGCCCGCCGTAGTTTGACGCGTCTGTTGGCAATGTTCGGCTTACTACTGGCAATCAGCAGCGTTTTCGCTGCCCGACCGGCCGGCGAAATAGGGAAGGACTGGGGAGACCCGGCCGGCGAAGAATGTGTCGAATGCCATCTGACGGAAAATCCCGGCATGACGATGGAATGGAACCACAGTGCACACGGCCAGGCCGGTGTGAACTGCCTCGACTGCCACAGGGCCGAGAAAGGCGACAAAGACGGCTGGATGCATAAAAAACAGCTCATTTCGGTCATCGTTACACCAAAAGACTGTTCACGCTGTCACCGGACCGAATTCGAGGAGATGGACGGATCGCACCATTCGAAGGGCGGACAGATCCTGGCCTCGCTGGACAACCTGCTCGGTGAAGTGGTTGGCGGACCGGCTGCTGTCAACGCGGGCTGTAAACAGTGCCATGGTTCCGTTATCGAAATAGGTCAAGACGGCAAACCCACCCCCGGCACCTGGCCGAACACCGGCATCGGCCGTATCAACCCGGACGGCTCGGCCGGCTCGTGTACCGCCTGTCACGGCCGCCACCGCTTCTCCAAGGCCCAGGCCCGCACACCGGACACTTGTGGAAAATGTCACGTCGGTCCCGACCATCCTCAGATCGAGGTCTACAACGAATCCAAGCACGGCATCA
>JANQLO010000067.1 GCA_028280505.1 Chromatiales bacterium
ATGGTTTTCATGTCTAAAACTCCTCTTGGATGTCTATCTTTTGGAAACGCACCATGCGTTCTTGCCGATAGAGACCCGGGTAGCAGCGATTTCTTTTCATGCCGGCGAGATTTTGCGATCGACGGTTTATCCATATAGAGGATTCACACGTGTAAGAAACGGTTCGCTTGTCTTGAAGCGAAGAGGGGTGTGCCGCGAATGGAGGCGTCATTCGCGCTCAATGTGCTCGGCGTAATCCTGAAGCGTTCGGCGTTACAGAAGTGCTAGCGGTAAATCAAGGTAAAAGGCCGTTCAGTTTGGTTCGGCCAACCAGTCCTGTGGCTTGAGAAACACGTCGTACAGTTCCGCCTCGCGGCTACCGGGTTCGGGCTGCCAGTCGTAACGCCATGAGACCAATGGCGGCAGCGACATCAGGATGGATTCGGTCCGTCCGCCGGTTTGTAGGCCGAAGAGGGTGCCGCGATCGTAGACCAGATTGAACTCGACGTAGCGTCCGCGCCGGTAGAGTTGGAATTGGCGTTCCTGCTCGCCGAAGTCGGCGTTGCGTCTGCGCTGCACAATAGGCAGATAGGCGAGTAAATAATGGTCGCCCACGCTGCGCATAAAGGCAAACGAGTGATCGAAACCCCATTCGTTCAGGTCGTCAAAAAAAAGACCCCCGATACCACGTGGTTCGTTGCGGTGTTTGAGGTAGAAATAGTCGTCGCACCATTGTTTGTAACGCGGGTAGACATCGGGCCCGAAAGATTCGCAGGCGGCGCGGGCGGTGGCGTGCCAATGGCGCGCATCTTCGCGTTGACCGTAGTACGGGGTGAGGTCAAAACCGCCACCAAACCACCAGACTGGTGCCGCATTCGATTTCTCGGCGATGAAAAAACGGACGTTGGCGTGGGAAGTGGGAACGTGCGGGTTACGCGGATGGATGACCAGCGACACCCCGAGTGCCTGGAAGCTTCGTCCCGCCAACTCGGGTCTTTGCGCCGTTGCCGAGGCAGGCAGGCCGTCACCGAACACATGCGAGAAATTTACCCCGGCCTTTTCGAATACGTGGCCGTTTTCCAGCACCCGCGAGCGTCCTCCGCCTCCGCCTGTTCTATCCCAGCCGTCTTCGCGAAACGCTTGACCGTCTTCAGCGGTGAGAGCGTTGCAGATGCGTTCCTGGAGGTCCAGGAGATAGCGTTTGACGGCATTGATATCGGGGGTGTCGGCCATGGGCTCGCTTTATTCGGCTGGGTGAACGGCCGATTTGATCAGATGGGCCCAGTCGACTACAAGCTCGCTTATCCGGCGCGTAGCGTGTCGCCCGTCAGGGCATTGCGGATCGCGGTGGGTTTGGCTGCGCCACCGGTTGCGCCGTTGATCACCAAATCAATACCGGGACAACGTATGCGGGCCTGCAATGCGCTGCGGGCCGGTGGGCGACCGCTGGTATTGGCACTGGTCGAGACCAAGGCGCCACCGAAGGCATCGCACAAGGCCGCCGCCATCGGATGTGCAGTAACGCGCACGGCGAGTGAGTGATGGTTGCCGCGCAGCCATCTCGGTGTGTCGGGCTTCGCTGGCAACAGCCAGGTGTTGGGGCCGGGCCAACTGGCATCGATGCGTTGCCGGACTTCGTCATTCGGAATCGTGACAAAAGGTTCGACCTGTTCGAAGCGACTGGCGATCAAAATGAGTCCCTTGCCGATCGAGCGCTGTTTGATCGCCAACAGACGCAACACGGCATCCGGATCCAGCGGGTTGCAACCGAGGCCATAAACTGCCTCGGTCGGGTAGGCAACGATTCCGCCGCTACTTAGCAGACGTGCCGCGCGATGCAGTACAAAACGGGTGGCAGATTGCTTGGACATTGCCGTTTAACCCTCCGCGGTTTGCTTGGTCGGTGCTTCGTACGGCTCGGCAAAGGAGCAGTCCTGTTGTGGGCAGACTTTTTGGGTGCCGCTGCGTTTCGTGGTCTTGATCGTCAGCACCGGCCAGCCGCATTTTGGACAGGGTTCCGCAACCGGCTCGTTCCATACCGCATAGTCGCATTTGGGGTAGGTGGAACAGGAATAAAATATCTTGCCGCGTCGGGATTTGCGCTGCATCAACGTGCCTTTGTGGCATTTCGGGCAGCTGACGCCGGTGTCCTTGGGTTTCTCCAACGGCTCGATGAAGCGGCACTTGGGGTAGGCCGAGCAGCCGATGAACTTGCCGTAGCGGCCCTGCTTGAACACCAGTTCGGAACCGCACTCCGGACAATCGCGTCCGACCTTTTCCGGTTCGATGCCGGCACTGCCGTCATCGTCGAGATTACGGGTGTAATCACACTCTGGGTAGTTGGTACAGCCGATGAAGCGCCCGTTGCGACCAAGCCGAATGGCCAACTGACCGCCGCATTTGGGACATTTTTCGTCGATCTTTTCCTGAGTTACGTCCGACCGTTGGACATTCTCTTGGGTGTGATCGATACGGTCTTTGAACGGCTGCCAGAATTTTTCGAGCAGCGGAATCCAGTCCTCTTCGCCGCGTGATACGGCGTCCAACTCGTCTTCCAGGCGCGCGGTGAAATCGTAATCGACGTATTGGGTGAAGTAGTTGGTTAGGAACTTGTTCACCACTCGACCCACGTCGGTCGGGATGAAACGCTTTTTGTCCATCTCGACATACTCGCGGTCTTGCAACGTCGAGATGATCGAGGCATACGTCGACGGTCGTCCGATACCGAATTCCTCCAGCGCCTTGACCAGACTGGCCTCGCTATAGCGCGGTGGCGGCTCGGTGAAGTGCTGCTCGGGGCGAATCTTACGTAGTGTAATCGCCTCGCCGACCTTCAGCGGTGGCAGCATTTTTTCGTCGTCGTCACCTGGTTTGGCATCGTCTTTGCCCTCGAGGTAAACCTGAATGAAACCCGGGCTGGCGATGGTCGAGCCGTTGGCGCGGAATACATTGCCTTCGCCGGCGCCCAGGTCGGCCGCGACGGTGTCTATGGTGGCGTGGATCATTTGGCAGGCGACAGTGCGTTTCCAGATCAGGCCATAGAGCTTGAGTTGATCTTTGTCGAGATGTTTGGCGATCTTTTCGGGCTCGTTCAGCACCGAGGTTGGTCGAATCGCCTCGTGCGCCTCCTGGGCGTTCTTGGCCTTGGTTTTGAAACGCCGTGGTGTTTTTGGCAACTGGTCGGTGCCGAATTTGTCACCGATATAGCCGCGTAACTCGGCCATGGCCTCGTCCGCGAGGTTTACCGAGTCGGTACGCATATAGGTAATCAGACCGACCGCGCCATTGCCGATATCGACCCCTTCGTACAATTGCTGAGCGATGCGCATGGTGCGTTGCGCGGTGAAGCCGAGCTTGCGTGCCGCCTCCTGTTGCAATGTTGAAGTGGTAAAGGGGGCTGCCGGGTTGCGCTTGCGCTGTTTTTTCTCGACATTGAGCACCGCAAGCCGGCCGTCGGCTGAGGCCAGCAGCGTACGCTCGACCTCGCCGGCGCGCTCGCCGTCGGTAATCGAGAATTGGGTCAGCTTTTCACCCCCGAACTGGGTGAGTTTAGCGCTGAAACACTGACCTTCCTTTTCGGTGTCGGCCTCGATGGTCCAGTATTCTCGGGCCTTGAAGGCCTCGATTTCTTCCTCGCGTTCACAGATCAGGCGCAGTGCCGGGCTCTGAACGCGACCCGCCGAAAGGCCGCGGCGTACCTTTTTCCACAGCAAGGGCGACAGATTGAAACCGACCAAATAGTCGAGTGCCCGACGGGCCTGTTGGGCGTTAACCAAGTCCATCGACAGTCCGCGCGGATGGGCGACGGCATCCTGTACCGCCCGTTTGGTGATTTCGTTGAACACCACGCGGTGAACCGTTTTGTCCTTGAGCACCCGTCTGCCTTTGAGCAGTTCGTACAGATGCCAGGAGATGGCCTCGCCCTCGCGGTCGGGGTCGGTCGCCAGATACAGGGCGTCGGCACTTTTCAACTTGGTCGTAATGGCCTTGACGTGCTTGTCGTTGCGATCGATTACCTGATACTTCATGGCAAAATTGTGCTCGGGGTCGACCGCGCCTTCTTTGGGGACCAGGTCGCGTACATGACCATACGAGGCCAGCACCTCGAATTCTTTACCGAGGTATTTTTTGATCGTTTTGGCCTTGGCCGGTGATTCGACGATTACCAGATTCATTGACTTTTAGGGTTGTGCTGCTGAAAAAACCCGCGCCATGCGGCACGGGTTCGAACGAAATCGACCGCATTTACGTGGTCGTCTCTATTTATACGGATAGCTGGCCGGATATGCAGGTGTCAAGCACCGTATCTCGAGGGTTGGGAGCAGAAAGTGCTCAGACCGTCCTGCTCCTCAGTGCAAATATACCGGTTCGCCGTTGTAGACCAACTCTTCCATGAGGGCAAAGGCGTTTTCCTGGCCGGGCTGATTCAATAGCACCAACAGTACGATCCATTTGATGTCGTCGGCGGTCAGTTCTTCGGTTTCGATGGCCATAGCGCGTTCGATGACCAGTTCGCGGCTCATGGGATCGAGAATACCGGTCTGCTCCAAGTACAGCAGCATGCCCTGGATTTCGAGATCCATACGCTGTTGTTCGCGCTGGCTGTAGATCCGGATCGAACGATTGGGTTGTGCCTCGGCATAGGCCAGCGAGCCTTGGCGCCAGGCCAGCTCATCCAGCCAGTTGAAGGCTTTTTTGATTTCGCCCTGCGGGAATCCTGCCTGCACCAGTTCTTCTTCGAGCATGATCTGGTCGGCGGGCACGGAATCCTCCGCATCCATATAGTTTTCGTAGATGTATATCAGGACGTCGATGACGTTTTCGTTCACGGCAGTCTTCCTGGCGAAGAAAATGGGCCCATGCAGGACGGGACGATGTGTCTCGTTGTTTGGCCAATTAAGGCGGGATATGGGTTCACTCAGGGCTATTTCCAAGTCGGGTGAACAGTCCACCTGGGGCCGATGATACATGACCTTGCATCTCGAGCAATAGAAGGATCGATGACACTTCGGCAACCGGGAAGCCGGTTCGTGCGACCAGTTCATTCGTGGTTGTAGGGTCGAAACCCAGCGCGTCGAGCAACTGGCGGTGTTGGGGATCCAGTTCATCCGAGAAACCGGCAGCTGCGGGGGGCGGAGACGGCGGATGTGCCGCCGGATCGAGCAGTCCGGCGATTTCTTCCAGCACGTGATCGCCGGTCTCGACCAATTTGGCGCCATCGCGGATAAGGGCGTGGCAGCCGCGTGCCAGCGGATTATGGATGGATCCGGGAATCGCAAAGACTTCGCGACCGTTTTCCGCGGCCAGGCGGGCGGTGATCAGCGAGCCGCTTTGGGTGGCCGCCTCGACGACCAGCGTGCCGATAGCCAATGCGGCCAGAATCCGATTCCTGCGAGGAAAATTGCCGGGTAGCGGCGGGGTGCCGATGGGGAACTCGGACACCAAAACGCCGTTTTCCGCAATCTCATGCGCCAAGTCGCGGTTTTTTGCCGGGTAGACCCGGTCGAGGCCGGTTCCGGTAACCGCGAGCGTCAGCCCGTTGGCATGCAGCGCCCCCTGATGGGCCTTGGCATCGATACCGATGGCCAGACCGCTGCTGATCACGAGTCCGGCGCCAGCAAGATGCGCGGCAAAGTCGTGTGCGTTGCGTGTCCCGCCCGGGCTTGGGTGGCGGCTGCCTACGATGGCCAGTTGCGGCAGGCCAAGCAGGTTTGGGTCGCCGCGCAAGAAAAGTGCGGTGGGCGGATTGGGAATGGCGCGCAGCCGTGGCGGATAGTTTGGGTCGGTCAGGGTGAGCAGGTGGTTATCGGGTTGGGCCAGCCACCGCATGTCCTGTTCGGCGCCTTCCCAATCGGGTGTGCGTAGATAATCGTATAGCCTTGTCGTCAGTCCACCTGGGGGGCGATCAAGCAGCGCACGTGCCGATCCGGCTCGTTCGACTAAGGGATTCAGCGTTTGGCAGCCGATATTCGGTGCGCGCAAAAGGGCACACCAGGCTGCCGCTTCATCATTGGGTGTTGATTCCATTCAACGGGACCTCGGCCACGGGTGGTTTGGCCACCAGTGTGCCAACAGCCCCTTGTATACGCCAGTTTTAGGGGTTTCTAACCTTATCGAGCACGTGCATCGGCCGGGTTGCGTGCAAAACCAGGCCGAAGCTGACCCGCTCGAAGCTGCGGAAGACCATCATCAAGCCGGCTTCCTCATCGGGCAACTTTACGGTGTCTCGCGAGTCCGGGGTGACCACGTCCCGAATCGTTTCGCCACGTTGATCGATGCGCAGCACAGTGCCCGGGCTGATTCCGTCGCGCAGACCGCGGTCGATGACAACGACATTGTACTGACCGATCTGGCTGACTCCACCGAGTACCGAAATGATATTCCCCTCGGTAGGCATCGCGGGTGCGTGCGGGGTGAAATTCGTGGTCGCCCGTTCTTCGCCGGCGGGAATCACGCGGTCGCTGATAACGGCTTCCAATTCGGAGGCGTTGATGAAGATGGTCGCCGGATCACCGGTGCGTTGTAACTGCGAAGAACCTACGAAGAGCGCTTCATAGCCCAGGATCTCGTCTGTATCACCGTCTCTGTAGGGGCCGCCGGGGCGCACGATCTCATATTTGAGCGGTTCGGTTTGTTCAATGCTCCGTACATAGGCTTTTTGGCCGGCGCCACCGACGATGTGATCGTCGGCAAAATCCACGATGTAGGGTGCGGCATCAATTTGGGTTTTGGTGAGCACATACGGTCGCGTCAGAAAGGGGCTGATCGCGTCGACGGGGATGGTCGGTATCGCGCCGTCCCACGGGGTTGAGCGCACTGTCGGCGACAGTTTCAAGGGGCCGCGGCGCAGTTGCAGGCGAGGTTTACCGTCGATGTAGACCAGATCGAGTTGGTCGCCGGGATAGATCAGGTGCGGGTTTGCGATCTGTGGATTGACGTGCCAGATCTCCGGCCAGCGCCAAGGGCTGCGTAAAAATCGCCCTGAGATATCCCACAGCGTATCACCCCGGACCACGGTGTAAGTGTCAGGGTGATCGGCGCGCAATAAGTCATTGTCGGCTAGCGCCAGGGGTGCGGCGAGAGCGCAGCACAGCAGCAGAATCAATCTTTTACAGGCATTAATCATGGGATTCCCTTGGCGTGATAACGGCTTCCGATCGGTCATAACAGTTTCGATTGCGGTATTATTTACGGCTTACAGGGCCTCACTCTTTAGGTGGAAAGCCCGCACGTGACCGATTAATGCGAAATTTTAGCGCATACAGCCGCCTAGCGGTCATTGTTAAGCGAAAATCCTAGAACGTGAGAGACAACATGGCGATCCTCGACATTCTGCATTTCCCCGATTCCCGGTTGCGCAATGTTGCCAAGCCGGTAGCTGTGGTTGATGACGACGTGCGGCGATTGATCGACGATATGTTCGAGACCATGTACGAAGCACCGGGGATTGGTTTGGCTGCGACCCAGGTCAACGAGGCACGCCGAGTGATCGTGATCGATGTATCCGAGAAGCACGACGAGCCGCTTGCCCTGGTGAATCCCGAGATCCTCGATAAGCACGGCGAGGAAGAAATGGATGAGGGTTGCCTGTCGGTGCCCGGGGTTTACGAAACGGTGAAGCGTGCCGAGCGTATTCGGGTGCGTGCCCTCGATCGGGACGGTCAGTCTTTCGAACTCGATGCCGATGGTTTGTTGGCGGTTTGTATACAGCACGAAATCGATCACCTCGACGGTAAGCTGTTCGTGGATTATTTGTCCAATCTCAAGCGTCAGCGGATCCGCAAAAAGCTCGAAAAAGAGGCGCGTCAGGCCGGTAGCGACAAGCCGTCGCCTAGGCGACGCGCGATCTGACTCGAATCCGTGCCAGATTGAGCGCCTCATCACACGCTAGCACCTCGGTCGTTACCGCCTTAGCATAGGTCGCGACTTCCCACATGGCTGAGACCCGGTTCCCACTCCCGAGCCCCTAATGACTGATTCCCAACGTATTGTTTTTGCAGGCACACCAGAGTTTTCGGTACCGCCATTGCGTGCATTATTGGCTTCGGAGCACCACGTGGTTGGTGTTTACACTCAGCCCGACCGCCCGGCGGGGCGGGGACGTAAGCTGACTCCCAGTCCGGTCAAAGAGGTCGCGCAAGACGCCGGTATCGCGGTGTATCAGCCACCGAACTTTAGGGAATCGGCGGCGGTCGAGGAATTACGATCCCTGCGTGCCGACCTTATGGTGGTCGTTGCCTATGGTCTGCTGCTGCCAAAATCGGTACTGGATGTGCCGCGCGTGGGTTGCGTCAATATTCATGCGTCCGTGTTGCCGCGTTGGCGTGGTGCGGCGCCGATTCAGCGGGCGGTGTTGGCCGGCGATACCGCGTCCGGGGTGACTATCATGCAAATGGAAGAAGGCCTAGACACCGGCCCTATGTTCTCGATCGAAGAGGTCGTGCTGGCGGAGGACGAGACAGGCGGTAGCTTGCACGACCGCTTGTCGGTGCTGGGTGCCGAACTCCTGATAAAGGCGCTGCCAGGTATCCTCGACGGTTCGACGATTCCCGTTCCGCAAGACGATGCCTCGTCGTGCTACGCCAAAAAGTTGGATAAAGCCGAGGCCTGGATCGATTGGTCGCGTCCGGCGACCGAGATTGAACGCCAGATACGAGCTTTCAACCCTTGGCCCGTAGCGCAGACTCGTTATGAAGACGCTAATTTGCGTATCTGGCGTGCGCGCGCAATTCGAGGGGTTGGTGGCGCTCCGGGAATGGTAATGAACGCAAGCCGTAATGGTATTGATGTGGCGACCGGGGATGGCCTGTTGAGTATCACCGAGCTACAACTACCCGGCAAACGCGCAATGAGCGCCCGGGATTTCATCAATGCCCACACGATTCAGGGCATGTTGCTCGGTGGTTGAGTGCCCCGGATCCCGCGCAGTGGTGAATGATCGGGGGCCATTTGTCTGACCCACGCCGTGCCGCGGTCGAGAATGTGTTGGCGGTGCTTGCCGGGCGTTCACTCGATCGTGCGCTGGCGAAGACCGCGATCGCCCTGAACGAACGTGATCGTGCTCTGGCAGCCGAATTGAGTTATGGCGTATGTCGTTGGCATCGCCGTTTGGACCTGTTGGTTGCTTCACTGCTGCGCAAGCCGCTGAAAGCCAAGGATCGGGACATAAAGGTATTGTTGCTGGTCGGGGCCTATCAACTGATCTACAGTCGGGTACCGGCACATGCTGCATTGTCGACGACCGTGGATACCTGCCGGCGACTCGGTAAGGCTTGGGCCAGCAAGTTGGTCAATGGGGTGCTGCGGCGCCTGCAACGCGAGTATCCAACACTCGCCGAGCGAGTCGACAAGGATTCAGCCGTGCGCTATGCCCAACCGGACTGGCTATACCAGGCGATTGGCAAGGCCTGGCCGGAACGGAACGACAGCATCGCCGATGCCCTGCAACAGCGGCCGCCGATGGTGCTTAGGGTTGATCGGCGTCGGATATCTCGTGTGGAGTATGCGCAGCGATTGGTGCAGGCGGGATTGACCGGCCGTTCGCACCCCGGGGTTCAAAGCGCACTCATCCTCGATCAAGCGGCGGCCGTCGAACGACTGCCTGGCTTCGATCAAGGCCTGGTCTCTGTGCAGGACGCCGGTGCACAGCTTGCGGCACCTTATCTCGATCTCGAGCCCGGGCAGCGGGTGCTCGATGCCTGTGCGGCCCCCGGTGGCAAGACGTTAGCGATACTTCAACAATGCCCGGATCTGTCTGTTACGGCACTGGACGTTGACGAGGAACGCTTGAGCCGTGTCGACGATAATCTACGGCGCGCGGGTTTCAGTGCGGAACTTCATTGCGCCGATGCGGCTCAAACCGCAGATCAGCCTTGGGCCGAGCGCGATTATGACCGCATACTTGTCGATGCGCCCTGTTCTGCCACTGGCGTACTGCGCCGTCACCCGGACATTCGCTTATTGCGCCGGGTCGACGACATCGCCGAACTCGGTCGGCGTCAGGCTGTAATACTCGATGCGATGTGGGGTTTGCTGCGGCCCGGTGGGCGACTGTTGTATGTGACTTGTTCGCTGTTACCGGACGAAAATGCGCTGCAGATCGATGCCTTTCGAAGTCGTCATCCGCAGGCTGAGGCAGTGAAGTTGCCGACACCACCCGGTTGTCGCAGCGGCGAAGGTGTACAGTTGCTACCCGGAACAGATGAAACGGATGGATTTTTCTACGCGGCCTTGCTCAAGCCGACGTAAACAAGCGCCAACATGAACGCCATTACGCGTCTCCTGCTCTTTGCCATATTGTTTTCCTGCCTACCGTTGGTTGCGATTGCCGACGAAGGTGTCGATTTCCGCCGTGTCGCGCTGACGTTGAGCGAGGATGGCCGTATCTTGCTCGATGCCGAGATTGTCTACGATCTCAACGAGACCGTTGCGGAGGCTCTTGAAAACGGTGTGCCGCTGACTTTCGAAACGCATGTGCAGATGCGCCGCGCCGAGGCCTGGATTTGGGAATCGGACGTGGTCGAACATCGCTTGCGTACGGTGCTGCGGTTTCGTCCCTTGTCGGGTCTTTACGAACTGCGCAATCTAAGCGGTGACGAGCAATTGTCTTTCGCGACGCGTGCCGCGGCCTTGGGAGCCCTCGGTCGTATCGTCGGCATGCCGATAGTTGCCCGTGATGATTTGGATCTCGACCAGGATTATCTGGTTCAGGTCGATGTAAGGCTGGACATCGAGGCCCTACCATTGCCGATGCGACCTATGGCCTATCTCGACGGTGATTGGTCGCTCTCCAGCGAGCCTTGGGAGTGGAGGTTACGGCCGTGAGGCATTGGCGCGTCGATGCCTTGGCTGCGGCAATGCTCGTGGTGTTGTTGTTGGCTTCGCTGCATATGATCAGTGCCGCGGTGCAGCGCTCGGAGGAGCTTGGGCAGTGGTTCATCCCGCTGTTGCTGTTCACCGTGGTTGGTTTGGTGCTGTTGTTCGCGTTGGTCGGTTGGAATCTCGGGCAACTGTTGCGCGACTACCGTCGGCGGGTTGCCGGTTCGCGGCTGAGTGCTCGATTATCGGTGCTTTTTCTGGTGCTCGCTCTGTTGCCGGTCAGCGTTGTCTATTTCTACTCGATCCGTTTCCTGTCGAGCGGCATTGACAGTTGGTTTGATCTACAGGTCGATAGTGCGATGGAAGATGCGCTGTCGCTGAGCAAACTGTCGCTCGATTTGCACAAGCTCGAACGGTTGAAGTTGTCGGAAAATCTGCTGAATTCCGTCGAGGACAGCTCGCAGACAGCGGTTGCGCTGAGTATCGACGGGTTGCGCGAGACTGCCGGTGCGTCCGAGATGAGTCTTTTCGATGTTCAAGGCAAGGTATTGGCGGTCAGTCACGCCAACCCGGAGTTCCTGGCACCGACACCGCCGGACGGTGGCATGGTGCAGCAAGTCGTCGGCGGTGAAAACTACGTGGGCGTGGCGAATGGTCCGGACGGACGGCTCGTCGTGCGTTGCCTAGTGCTCGACAAGGCACAACGCGGATTGGTGTTGCAGGCGTTGTATCCCGTGCCGCAATCGCTGAGCGAACTCAGCGCCAGTGTTCAGGAAGCCTACGAGGCCTATCGCACGCGTGCGTATATGCGCGGCCAGATCAAATTTAGTTTCGCACTCAGTTTGTCGTTGGTGCTGTTGCTCGGTCTGTTTGCTGCGGCCTGGGCGGCCGTGTTTACGGCCCGTCGCCTGGTGCAGCCGATTAGCGCCATCGCCGAGGGAACGCGAGCGGTCGCCGAAGGCGACTACAGCAAGCAGTTACCGCAACCCAAGGTCGAGGATGAGTTGGGCTTACTGGTGTCGTCGTTCAATGCGATGACCCGGCGCATCGCGCGCGCCCACAATGCCCTGCAGGAAAACCGACGCAAACTGCAGACTCAGCACAGCTATCTGGAGACGGTATTGCGCGGACTGTCTACCGGGGTGATGGCATTGGACGCCGAGGGGCGTATCCAGACGGCCAACCGCGCCGCTGATCAGATCCTGGGGGTGGAACTCGGTGATTTGGAGGGTGAGTCGATGAATGTGCTTGCCGAACTCAGCGAGTCCCTGCAGCCTTTTGTCGAGCGTATCGTCGAAGGTTTCGCCAGAGGTGTACGTGAGGGGCGGGCCGAGATCACCCTGTATCGCGGCGGTGGTCGGCAGGTATTGCTATGCCGTCATTCGCCGTTGGAAACCGAGGCCGATGCACCGCCCGGCCACGTATTGGTATTCGACGATGTCACGGAACTGGTCAAGGCGCAGCGCGATGCCGCGTGGGGCGAGGTTGCGCGTCGCCTGGCACACGAAATCAAAAACCCGCTGACGCCGATTCAGCTATCGGCCGAACGACTTCGGCGCAAGTATCTCGACAAGATGCCGCCGGATGACGGCGAGGTGCTCGATCGCGCGACTCACACCATCGTACAGCAGGTCGAGGCGATGAAGGCGATGGTCAATGATTTCTCCGACTATGCCAAGCCGACCAAGTTGCAACTCAAGTCACTCGAGGTGGACCCCTTCCTCGCAGAGGTTGCGGCGCTTTACGAAGGTGGTACTCAGCATCTCACCATGGCGCTGGACGTCCCCGGCATGGTGGTCGAAGCCGATCCCGTACGCTTGCGCCAGGTGTTACATAATCTGATCAAGAACGGTTTGGAAGCCGCTGGCCGTGACGGGCACATCACCATTAGCAGTCATGGTGGCGAGGAAGAGGGTAGAGACTACGTGGAGATTGCGGTCAACGACGACGGCCCGGGTTTCGATCCTGATTTGATCAGACAGGTGTTCGAACCCTATGTCACCAATAAGACCAAGGGTACGGGACTGGGCCTGGCGATCGTCAAACGTATCGTCGCCGAGCACGGCGGGATCATCCGTGCTGAGAATGATTCCGATGGGGGAGGCCGCGTGGTGCTTCGCCTGCCGGCAATCGGCAGCACGCATACCGGTGAACCTTCGGTACAGGGGGGGCGTGCATGAGCACACCGCACATTCTTGTCGTCGATGACGAACCCGATATTCGCGATCTGGTGCGCGATATCCTCGAAGACGAGAAATACAGCGTCACCACTGCCGAAGATGCCTCGACCGCACGCGATGCGCTGCGTGATCGGCGGCCCGATTTGATACTGCTCGACATCTGGATGCCCGATCTTGATGGCATCAGTTTGCTCAAGGAGTGGTCGCAGGACCGTGGTCTGGCCAGCCCGGTGATTATGATGTCCGGTCATGGCACCGTCGAAACGGCGGTCGAGGCGACCCGCTTGGGGGCTTACGATTTTCTGGAAAAACCGCTGTCGTTGGCGAAGCTTTTGCTGACCGTCGAGCGTGCGCTCGAGGCTGACCGCCTTGCACAGGAGAATGTTGGTTTGCGGCGACGTGGTTCGCCGGTGTTGGAGCCGATCGGACGTAGCCCCGTGGTCCAACGTCTGCGCGAGCAGGTCAAACGGGTCGCGCAGCACGATAGCTGGGTGTTGATCGCCGGTGAGCCGGGTTCGGGGCGTGAGACCTTCGCGCGCTATCTGCATGCCCATAGCTCACGCAAGGACCGACCTTTCATCGACGTGGGTGTGTCGGCCATGGGAAAAGGTAACGCTGCATTGGAGCTGTTCGGCAGTGAACGTGACGGCAGCATCCAATACGGCCGTCTTGAGCAGGCGGCCGGAGGAACCCTGTTTCTCGACGAAGTTGCCGATATGGACCTCGAGGCCCAGGCCCAGTTGGTCGGTGCTTTGGATAAGGGCTCCTTCATGCGTGTTGGCGGCAGTACGCCGGTTAGCTTCGATGCGCGAGTGATTGCTGCGACCCGACACGACTTGCAGCAGGCGGTCGAAGAAGGGCGATTCCGTGAGGATTTGTTTTATCAGTTGAATGTCGTCCCCTTGGTTGTGCCGTCGCTCCGTGATCATCGTGAGGACATTCCCGAGTTGTTGGAGAGCGCAGTCGATCGGCTGGTCGAGCAGGACAAACTGCCCTATCGCAGATTCTCGATTGCGGCGCAGAATTTTCTTCGTCATCACAATTGGCCGGGCAATATCCGCGAACTCAAGAATCTCGTGCAGCGGGTACTGATTCTGGGGGAAGGAGATGAAGTGAATTTGCGGGAGGTCGAGACGGCAATGGGTGCGGCACAAGTTGCCAGCGGCACCAATACAATACCGGGTGTACCCTTTGACCAACCTCTGCGTGATGCCCGGGATGCGTTCGAAAAGGCCTATCTCGAATACCAGTTCGAAAAACACGGTGGTAACGTAAGCCAGATGGCAGATGAGGCCGGCATGGAACGTACCCACCTGTATCGCAAGCTGCGCGATCGTGGCATCGAGATCAAGGATCGGCGATGACCCCGGCGATCAAGGCCGCGCAGGCCGCGGGTGTCGATGTGAAAATCCATGAGTATCGGCACGACCCGTCAAACACCAATTATGGTCTGGAGGCCGCAGAGGCCTTGGGGCTTGATCCGGCCAAAGTGTTCAAAACCCTTTTGGTCATGCTCAATGGGGATGCGCGTAAGCTCGCGGTCGCGGTCGTGCCGGTGAGCGGCCAGCTCGATCTGAAGGCAATGGCGTCTACCTGTAAGGCGAAGAAGGCAGAAATGGCCGATCCTGTCGCTGCTCAGCGTGCGACGGGTTATTTGGTTGGGGGTATCAGCCCCCTAGGTCAGAAAAAGCGTTTACCCACGGTTGTCGATGTGTCCGCGACGGTTTATTCCACTGTCTTTGTCAGCGGCGGCCGACGCGGGGTCGATATCGAGATCAAGCCCGACGATCTGATCGAGTTATGCGCCGCACAAACGGCGGCAATCGGCAAATGATCAGTTGAAGAAAGCAGGCCGGCCTTCACTGACCGGCCTGTTCGATGACTCAGGCGGCATAGCGTTGTTTGGCTTCACGCGCGGCCTTGGCGTCTTCGGGTGAATAGGCTTGACCCGACCAGAGCATCTCGTACGCTATTTCTTCGTTACCGTTTTCACACAGATCCAGAACTTTGCGGAACAAAGGCTGGAAGGTATCGCTTCGGTGTGAGGCCTCGTGTTCCTCGAACGACCGCCAGAAGGTGATGATCAAAGACTCGCGATGCTTAAGATCGGATGCGACAGGCTGACCAACGGTTGATCCTTCGTTGGAGATATCACCGCTGTTAAGGGCTACGAATCCGCCGACGAAACCGGTGTCCGAATGGTAGGTTTTGACGTTTTCACACAACTCCGCCACCCGTTCTTGCAAGTCGTCGATGGTGTAATCCCGCTTGAGGATGACACGATTTACCGTTACCACGCCGTCATAGGGGAAGTTGCTGATCAAACCGCTCATGTCTGCTACTCCTGATTATTGGTAAATTCGAATATTCTGACTAAATTACTCAGGAATAGTTCCTCGATACATACCCCTAATTGATACCGGGTATTGATCTGTGGCGTGGTTCAATAAGTTTCGTCCAACTAGAATTGGGACGGATATACAAAGAAGTAGAACCCACGCACAGTGAAAATCATCATCCTGGGCGCCGGCCAGGTCGGTACCACGGTAGCGTACAACCTCTCCAATGAGGCAAACGACATTACGGTGGTCGACCAGGAACCCAACCTGCTACGCGATCTGCAGGATCGTTTGGACATTCGTACCGTGCTTGGCCAAGCCTCGCATCCGGATGTTTTGCAGCGCGCCGGCGCCGACGACGCCGACATGATCATCGCAGTCACCAACAGTGACGAGACCAATATGGTCGCCTGCCAGACGGCGTGGACGCTGTTTCATACGCCGACCAAGATTGCGCGGGTGCGAGCACCCGAGTATCTGGCCCATCCGGCCTTGTTCAGCCAGGGCGCTTTGCCGATCGATGTGCTGATCAGCCCCGAACAGTTGGTCACCGATTACATCATGCGCTTGATCGAGCACCCCGGTGCTTTGCAGGTGCTGGATTTTGCCGGTGGCCGGGTTCGGTTGGTGGCGGTGCGTGCCTACTATGGCGGACCACTGGTCGGCCACGAGCTGCGCACCCTGAACGAGCACCTACGGGGTGCCGAGGCGCGGGTTGCGGCGATCTACCGCAAAGGCCGGGCGATTCAGCCTGAAGGCCACACGGTGATCGAGCCCGATGACGAGGTCTTCTTTCTTGCCGCGGCGGCTAACATTCCCGCCGTCATGGCAGAGCTGCGCAAGGCCGAAAAACCCTTCCGTCGACTGATTTTTGCGGGGGGCGGCAATATCGGTCGTCGCTTGGCGTCGGCACTGGAGGATGCATACCGGGTCAAAATCATCGAACACAATGAGGCCGCGGCGCGGCGGGTTGCCGAAGATCTGCACCACACTATCGTGTTGCAGGGCGATGCCGCAGATGAAGACCTGTTGCTGGAAGAAAATATCGAAGACACCGACGTTTTTTGTGCCGTCACCAATGATGACGAGGCCAATATTCTGTCCGCGATGCTGGCCAAGCGTTTGGGTGCGCGCAAGGTTATGGCATTGATCAACCGCGCTGCTTATGTCGATCTGGTGCATTCGGGTACGGTCGACATCGCGATTTCACCGCAGCACGCAACCATCGGTACTTTGCTCACGCATGTGCGCCGGGGCGATGTGGTGATGGTGCATTCGCTGCGCCGCGGTGCGGCCGAGGCGATCGAGGCCGTCGCGCATGGCGACAAGACGTCCTCGCGCGTCGTCGGGCGTGCGGTCGAGGACATCAAGTTGCCGCAAGGCACCAGCATCGGTGCCATCGTGCGCGGCGAGGACGTGATCATCGCCCATCATGACACCGTGATCGAATCCGAGGACCATGTGATCCTGTTTTTGACCGATAAACGTCGTATCACCGATGTGGAACGTTTGTTCCAGGTCGGGATCACGTTCCTCTGAAACGATGTCGTTTGCGGCCATTCAGCGCATTCTCGGTTTGTTGCTGACATTGTTCAGCTTGACCTTGCTACCGCCTTTGGTGCTGTCGCTTTTTGCCCAGGACGGTGCGGTGATGGCCTTCGTGTCGGCTTTTTTGTTGACCCTTGGTGTTGGTGTGTTGTGCTGGTTGCCGGTAAGGCATCTGCGCCGCGAGTTGCGCCTGCGAGATGGTTTCGTGGTTGTGGTGATGTTCTGGACCGTATTGTCGGGCACGGGTGCGCTGCCATTCATTCTCGCAGAAGATCCCCATCTTTCGGTTACCGATGCGGTATTCGAGTCGGTCTCCGGTTTGACCACCACCGGCGCGACCGTGATTACCAATATCGATCAGCTGCCGATGTCGATTCTGTATTATCGACAACAGCTGCAGTGGCTCGGCGGCATGGGCATCATCGTATTGGCGGTCGCGGTTCTCCCGATACTCGGTATCGGTGGTATGCAGCTCTATCGCGCCGAGACCCCCGGGCCGATGAAAGACAACAAACTCACGCCGCGGATCACCGAGACCGCCAAGGCGCTTTGGTTCATCTATCTTGGGCTGACTATCGCCTGTGGGTTGGCTTATTGGTTGGCCGGTATGAGTGTGTTCGATGCGGTCGGCCACGCTTTTTCTACCGTCGCGATTGGTGGTTTCTCGACCCACGATGCCAGCATCGGCTATTTCAACAGCCCGCTGATCGACGTGATTGCAGTGGTTTTCATGTTTTTGGCCGGGGTGAACTTCTCGCTGCACTTCGTTGCGTTTCGTCATCGCAGCGTGAAAGGTTACTGGCACGATTCCGAGTTCCGCTTTTATGTGTTGCTGCTGAGTATCGTCATTTTGATCACGGTGCTCGGCCTCTACCTCACGGAAACGTACGACGATTGGCAGGATGCCTTGATTACCGGGCTGTTTCAGGCGGTGTCGATCGGTACGACGGCCGGTTTCACAACGGCCGAGTTCTATAATTGGCCCGGTTTCATCGCCATACTGCTGTTGTTTTCGAGTTTTGTCGGGGGTTGTGCGGGATCGACCGGTGGCGGCATCAAGGTGATTCGCCTATTGCTACTGGTCAAGCAGGGGGTGCGCGAAATTACCCGGCTGGTCCATCCGAACGCACAGATTCCGGTACGCATCGGCGAAAAGACGGTAAATTCGCGGGTGGTCGAGGCGGTCTGGGGGTTTTTCGCGCTGTATGTCGCCAGCTTTACCGTCATGTATCTCGCGTTGGCCAGTACCGGACTCGATCTGATGACCGCGTTCAGTGCGGTCGCCGCCAGTATCAACAACCTCGGGCCCGGGCTGGCGGGTGTCGGTCCGCACTATGCCGATATGCACGACCCGGGCAAATGGATTCTGTGTTTCGCAATGCTGCTCGGGCGCTTGGAGATCTTCACGCTGTTGGTCTTGCTCACGCCGGCCTTCTGGCGCAAGTAAGCGGCGAACCGGTAGAGTAAAAGTAGTATCCTCGCGCCATGGAAAAACAGCCTCCTTTCGTTCTGGTCGACGGTTCGTCTTACCTGTTTCGGGCCTTTCATGCGTTACCGCCGCTGACCAATTCTCACGGCGAACCGACCGGGGCCACGGTCGGTGTGATCAATATGCTGCGCAAGCTGATCGATGAATATCGACCAACGCATATGGCGGTCGTGTTCGATGCGCCAGGCAAGACTTTCCGCGACGATCTGTATGCGGACTACAAGGCCAATCGGCCGCCGATGCCGGACGAACTGCGTTCACAGATTCAACCGACCTTGGACATCATTCGGGCCATGGGTTTGCCGCTGTTGATCGTCGACGATGTGGAGGCGGACGATGTGATCGGTACCTTGGCTCATCAAGCTACTTTGCAGGGTATCGACACCCTGGTGTCGACCGGTGACAAGGATATGGCGCAGTTGGTGAATCGCCATGTCACGCTGATCAATACCATGAACGAGACGGTCACCGACGAAACCGGGGTCATGGATAAATTCGGTGTTCGCCCGGACCAGATCATCGATTTTTTGGCATTGACGGGTGACAGCGTCGACAACATTCCGGGCGTGCCCAAGTGCGGGCCCAAGACTGCGGCCAAGTGGCTGGCGCAGTACGACACTTTGGACAACGTCATGGCCCATGCCGATGAGATCAAAGGCAAGATCGGCGAAAATCTGCGTGCGAGCCTCGATTTCCTGCCTTTGTCGCGCACCCTTACCACGATCAAGATCGATGTCGAGCTCGACCGGGGGCCGCGTGAGCTGATGCCGGACGACGGTGATCGAGACGTGCTTCGCAAGCTATACGAGCGCTTGGAATCGCGGCGCTTGTTGGCAAGCCTGGACGATGGCGACGATAGCCCGGACGAGCGGACAGCGATGGCTGCGGATTACCAGACGGTAACCGATGAGGATGGTCTGCAAGCCTGGATGGAAAAGCTCGAGGCCGCCGAGTTGTTCAGTTTCGACACCGAAACCACGAGCCTGAACTACATGCAGGCTCGGATCGTCGGCGTATCCTTTGCGACCGAGGCGGGTGAAGCGGCCTATGTCCCTCTCGCGCATGTGTATCCCGGCGCGCCGGAACAGCTCGATCGCGACAGAGTACTGGGCATGCTCAGGCCTTTGTTGGAGGATCCGAAACGACACAAGGTCGGCCAGAACCTCAAATACGACATGAGTGTGCTGGCCAATCATGACATTGCGTTACAGGGCATTGCCTTCGACACCATGCTCGAATCTTATGTGCTCAATGCCGGTGGCGGTCGTCACGATATGGACAGCCTGGCAGAGCGTCATTTGGGCCAAAAGACCATCCATTTCGAGGACATCGCCGGTAAGGGTGCCAAACAGCTTACCTTCGATCAGATTCCACTCGAACAGGCCGGGCCCTATGCAGCCGAAGATGCGGACATTACTTTGCGTCTGCATCGGACGCTGTGGCCGCAATTGGAGAACGTCGACAGTCTGCGTACCTTGTTCACCGAAATGGAGGTGCCGCTGCTCAGCGTGCTGTCGCGTATGGAGCGGACAGGTGTCCGCCTCGACGGTGAGATGTTGGCCAGGCAAAGTCAGGCGCTGGCCAAGCGTATGCACGAACTCGAACAGGATGCGTACAAAATTGCCGGGCGCAGTTTCAATATGGGTTCGCCAAAACAGATCGGCCAGATTTTTTTTGAAGAACTGGAACTGCCGGTGATCGCGAAGACGCCGAAGGGTGCGCCGTCGACCGCCGAATCGGTGCTGCAGGAACTGGCAGAGCAGGGCCATGAGCTACCCCGAGTGATTTTGGCGCATCGCGGTCTCGCCAAGCTGCGTTCGACCTATACCGAGAAATTGCCGGAACTGGTCGATGCGGACAGCGGCAGGCTGCATACCAGCTATCATCAAGCGGTCGCTGCGACCGGTCGCCTGAGTTCGTCCGACCCCAATTTGCAGAACATTCCGGTACGCAGCGAAGAAGGCCGTCGCATTCGTCAGGCATTCGTTCCCGAGGAGGGCTGGTACATGCTCGCGGCCGATTATTCGCAGATCGAACTGCGTATCATGGCCCATCTTTCCGCTGACGACGGTCTGCTTAACGCCTTCGCTGCCGGTGAAGACATCCACCGTGCGACTGCGGCCGAGGTGTTCGGCGCCGATGGTCCGGAGGTCGTTACGGCCGATCAGCGCCGTTCGGCCAAGGCCATCAATTTCGGTTTGATCTATGGCATGTCGGCCTTCGGTCTGGCGAAGCAACTCGGAATCGAACGCAGTGCCGCGCAGGAATACGTCGATCTGTATTTCGCGCGCTATCCGGGCGTTAAGACCTTCATGGAGCAAACGCGCGAGCAGGCCCGCGAGCAAGGCTATGTCGAAACATTGTTCGGCCGACGCTTGTATCTGCCCGACATCAAGGCACGTAACCCCCAGGTGCGTGCGGCTGCCGAGCGTACCGCGATCAACGCGCCGATGCAGGGTACCGCGGCTGACATCATCAAGCGTGCCATGCTGGCGGTCGATGCCTGGATCCAGGATGAGCGACCGGTGGTACGCATGCTGATGCAGGTGCACGACGAACTGGTGTTCGAGGTCGAGAAGGCCGCTGTCGACGCTGTGACCGAGACGATTCGCTCATTGATGGAGGGTGCCGCCGAGCTCAAAGTGCCTTTGGTGGTCGACGTCGGTGTTGGGGATAACTGGGATGAGGCACATTGAAGGCACGGCGCCGCCTGTGGGCGACGTAAGGTACAGAAATGCACCATGCGGCAAATTGCAGTTGTTAACCGAGTGGTCAATCCGGATGTCATAAGCCGATAGTCTAAGCCGTTGCCATGACCTTGGCGCTCGGTCCGTTTTCTGCCGGTGCGAGCGTTGTCAATGACGCCAGTGTGGAAGAGCCGGGTGCGGGAGAGATGTTTGTCGACGCTGTGGCGGTTCGACCGATGACTCTTGCAGCATCGGCGGTTGGGTTCGTGGTTCGGATCGTGACACTGTCGGTCATGATGCCCGGCGGCAGTGCCGCCGATGCCGGTAAACCATGGGTAGTGGATCCGCTCGAGCGCACCCTCGTGCGCCCGCTGGGGGGACATCAGCCGACAATCGGTAGCGCCTTTGGCCGCGCTATTGCGTGGAGGTCGGGTTTCTGTGGCGTATCGGTTTTTGAAGAACGCCAAGTTTTTTGCAAAGCCGGGTACTACAAAACGTAAACGCTTTGTTCGGGACGGGACATCTTGGCGTCCGGACTAACGGTAAAGGGCTCGTGCAGTATTGCCCCGTTTCGTCGAGTTTTTCTTTTTGGGGAAGCCACTTCTTGCTTTGAGCCTTTAGACCTCAAGGTTGTTGTGGTTTTGCCGCTTTGGTTTTGAGATGTCAACTTAAAGCCCGACTAAGATGAGTATCGCCGTTCCCTTGCCTAATGATGTGTCGGAAGAGCTGCTGCAGGCGGTGATCGATGCACTGTCGGCCCATATCGCGATACTTGATAAGGATGGCAATATCGTCGCGGTCAATCGCGCTTGGTGCGCTTTTGCCGACGCCAATCATGGCAAGCTGCCTCACTATGGTGTGGGACTGAACTACATCGAGTTGTGTGCCCCGCATCACGCCGTGACGCTTGTGGATACCAAGGCGGCGGAAGATTATTCGTTCGGCATTCGCGCGGTTCGTGGCATATTGGATGTGTTGCGCGGAAGGGCAGCGGACTTCCAGCTCACTTATCCCTGTCATTCAACCACCGAGCAGCGCTGGTTTTTGCTGCGCGTGACACCGTTACAGATCCACGGTGAGCAGGGTGTCGTGGCGGCGCATGAAAACATCACCACCATCAAGCAGCATGAAGAAGCGGTCACCGCCGCGCTTGTCGGGACCGTCGAGGCGATCGCCGACATTGTCGAGGTGCGCGACCCCTATACCGCGGGGCATCAAAAGGGTGTTGCCCGTTTGGCATCGGCAATCGCTCGTCAAATGGGCGAGGAAGGGGAGTTCGTACGCGGGGTTCATCTCGGGGCCTTGATTCACGATATCGGCAAGATTGCCATTCCCGCAGAAATCCTGGCACGCCCGGGAGAGCTCACCAAAGTCGAACGGCAACTGATTGAAACGCATTGCCAGCAAGGCTACGACATGATTGCGGGTATCCCGTTTCCCTGGCCGTTGGCCGATATTGTTCTACAACATCACGAGCGGATGGATGGCAGTGGTTACCCGAATGGTTTGAAGGGAGACCAAATCAATCGGGCGTCGCATATCGTCGCGATTGCCGATGTGGTCGATGCCATTTCCTCACACCGGCCCTATCGCCCAAGCCTGGGTGTGGCGGTCGCCAACGAAGAGATGCAGCGTGGTGCCGGAAGCGTCTACGATGCAGAGGTGATCGAAGCCTACCTTTCTCCGGAAGTCCAGGCACTCGTCAACGAGATGTATGACGACGTTTGAGCCACCTAAGCCCTGCGGGTTTCCGATTCACGGCACCAAACCTCAATAGTCCTGAACCGGGTTTTACTTGGATGTCGAACCATGGAGTCCAAACCATCGGTCAAGCACGGCTTGTGCTTCGTCAATACCGCTTTTTTTCAGTGAAGAAAAGGTCTGTGCACTGAACTGTTCGTGCATCTTTTGGAGTTCTGAACCCACTTTTAGCAGCGTGCTCTTGGCGGGCCCTTTTTTTAGCTTGTCCCCTTTGGTGAGTAAGACGTGAACCGGCAGTGATATCTGCTCGGCCCAATGCAACATCTGACGATCGAAATCTTTCAGCGGATGGCGAATGTCCATCATCAGCATCAAGCCACGCAAGCATTCGCGATTTTCCAGATAGGCGGCTAATGTGCCTTGCCATTCGCGTTTGATGCCTTCGGATACTTTGGCGTAGCCGTAACCGGGTAGGTCGACGATACGTCGCTCGTCGTCAATGGCAAAGAAGTTGAGCAGCCGAGTGCGTCCGGGGGTCTTGCTGGTGCGGGCGAGGTGCTTTTGATCGCACAGCGTGTTGATCGCGCTCGATTTGCCGGCATTAGACCGCCCCGCGAAGGCGACCTCGAATCCCCTGTCGGGGGGGGTCTGCGAGAGTTTGGCAGCGCTGGTCAGGAAGGCCGTACGGCGATAAAGCGGGTTCATGTGCCGGGAAGGTCGGCTCGTCGCCAGTGCCCCGACTTGCCGCCGGACTTTTCTTCCAGGCGTATATTCTCGATCACCATGCCGCGATCGACAGACTTACACATATCGTAAACAGTCAGCAAAGCGATCTGTACCGCACACAAGGCTTCCATTTCGACCCCGGTTTGCCCATGGGTTTCAGCGGTCGCGGAGCAGTGAATGCTGTTCAGTGTGCGGTCGCTATCGAACTCGATACTGACCTTCGTCAATGGCAGAGGATGACATAGCGGCACCAAGTCCGAAGTGCGTTTGGCCGCCATGATACCGGCGATACGCGCGATGCCGAGTACGTCGCCTTTTTTGTGCCGACCTTCGAGTATCATCGCCAGTGTTTTGGGCTGCATGCGAATGTTGCCGCTTGCGATAGCGCGCCGCGCGGTAATTGCTTTATCGCCGACATCGACCATGTGCGCCTGCCCCTCGGCGTCGAAATGGGTGAAACGTTCAGCCATCGCCGGCGGCTTCCGATGCGTTGTATTCGAGTGTCTTGGGCACCTCGTGCACTTCGAAGGTCATGGCCTGCAGGTCGGCGAGAACCCATGTTGCGGGTGCCCGACCGACGCCACCCACCGTACCCGGGTTGACCAGATGGGTGATGCCGTCGACGCAGTTACGCTGGGTTTGAATATCGACCTTGTGGCTATGGCCGCAGCAGACCAGGTCCCAGTCGCCGGTCGCGGCCATTGCGCGTGCGTAGTGCGGGTAATGAACCAGGAAAATCCGTTTGCCGGCGAGTTCGATACCGGCATCCATACCGTGGAAGCGCACTACACCACCCGGTTTGTGCGCCAGTCGGGTGAGCGCGAACAAATCGCCGGTGTTATTGCCGTGAATCACGTGTACCGGCAGGCCATATTTTTCGAGGCAGTGCAAGGTGCTCGGTGCCACCAGGTCGCCGCAATGCAACACTGTCTCGGCACCGGCCGCCTTGGCGTCGGCGACTGCGGCGTCGATGAGCGCGATGTGATCATGGCTGTCGGACAGGATGCACACTTTCATCGGTACGACTTCGGTGAGGATGTGGCCACCTATCGTACCGGAAAATGCCGATTGAAGGCCGGGGTTGGGTTTGTAGGCCGGAGGAACGAGATTCGACAAACCGGGCAAGTCCGACTTCCGTCGAATCTCGTCGCTGTCAGAAGTGCGGCTTTTCGGGCGCGTCTTGGTACATTTTGACGCTTTCCATGATTTCTTCCTTGGCCTCGTCGACCCCATACCAGCCGTCGACACGCACCCATTTGCCTTCGTCGAGGTCTTTGTAGTGTTCGAAGAAGTGCGAGATGCGGTTGAGTGTCTCGCCCGGTAGGTCACGGAAGCTTTCGACACCGCGGAAGCTTTTGCAGAGCTTGTCGACCGGTACGGCGAGCACCTTGGCGTCGTCGCCTGATTCGTCTTTCATTTTCAGTACGCCGACCGGTCGGCAGGCGATGACCGAGCCGGAGATCAGCGGGTTCGGGGTGAGCACCAGGACGTCGACCGGGTCGCCGTCTTTCGACAGCGTGTGGGGCACATAACCGTAGTTGCAGGGATAGAACATCGCCGTCGACATGAAACGGTCGACGAACATGGCGCCGGTTTCCTTGTCGAGTTCGTACTTGACCGGGTCCGAATGCGCCGGGATCTCGATGATGACATTGATTTCGTTGGGCACATTGCCCTTGCTCACGCGGTCCAGATTCATGCGCTTCCCCTTGGGGTTGTACGATTGCGAAAACGCCGCCCGACAGGACCCGTCGGGCGGCACGACAGCGCGCTAGAGTAAGCGTTTCGGCAGGTGCGCGTCCACCACCCGGCGTCTTGCCGGGCGGAACACCCGGCCCACGGATATGGGCCGGAAAAGGCTTCAGAGTATCGGCACGATCAGCAAGGCAACGATATTGATGATCTTGATCAGCGGGTTGACCGCCGGACCGGCGGTGTCTTTGTAGGGATCGCCGACGGTGTCGCCGGTAACCGCAGCCTTGTGGGCATCCGAGCCTTTCCCGCCGTGATTGCCGTCCTCGATGTATTTTTTGGCGTTGTCCCAGGCGCCACCGCCGGTGGTCATCGAGATGGCGACGAACAAACCGGTGACGATGGTGCCGATCAACACGCCACCGAGCGCCTGTGGGCCGAGCAGGAGGCCGACGGCGACCGGTACCGCGATCGGCAGTAAGGACGGAACGATCATCTCGCGGATCGCTGAGCGAGTGAGCATGTCGACCGCGCGACCGTAATCGGGCTTTTCCGTGTGATCCATGATGCCCGGTTTTTCTCTGAACTGCCGCCTCACCTCGTTGACGATGCCGCCGGCGGCACGCCCGACCGCTTCCATCGCCATGGCGCCGAATATATAGGGCACCAGGCCGCCGATGAACAGGCCGATGATGACCATGTGGTCGGATAGGTCGAACGTCAATTCGATGCCGTACTTGCCCAGTGTGTGGGTGTAGTCCGAGAACAGCACCAATGCGGCCAGTCCGGCCGATCCGATAGCGTAGCCTTTGGTGACGGCCTTGGTGGTGTTGCCGACCGCATCCAGCGGATCGGTCACGTCGCGGATTTTGTGGTCGAGTTCGGCCATTTCGGCGATGCCGCCGGCGTTGTCGGTAATCGGACCGTAGGCGTCCAGCGCGACGATGATACCGGTCATCGACAGCATCGAGGTCGCCGCGATTGCGATGCCGTACAGCCCGGCCAGATCGTAAGCCGCCCAGATCGACGCACATACCGCGAGTACCGGTGCGGCGGTCGCTTTCATCGAAATACCCAAACCGGCGATCACATTGGTGCCGTCGCCGGTGGTGGATGCCGCGGCGATGTGGCGTACCGGGGCGTATTGGGTGGCTGTGTAGTACTCGGTGATCATGACCATTGCCGCGGTCAGCAGCAGGCCTATCAGGGCGGCGAGGTAGAGGTTGGTCGCCGAGAAACCGCTGTGGTTACCCATCATCGCCTCGGTGACGAGATAGAAGCCGGCGGCGGAGATCAACGCGGAGACGATCAGGCCTTTGTACAGCGCGTTCATGATCTTGGGTTTGTCGCCTTTGGCCTTGACGAAGAACGTACCGATGACCGAACCGATGATCGACACCCCGCCGAGCACCAGCGGATAGAGAATGGCGGCATCGTTACCGCTCATCAGCAGACTGCCGAGCAGCATGGTTGCCACGACGGTGACCGCGTAGGTTTCGAAGAGGTCGGCCGCCATACCGGCGCAGTCGCCGACGTTGTCACCGACGTTATCGGCAATCACTGCCGGGTTGCGGGGATCGTCTTCCGGAATACCGGCCTCGACCTTACCGACGATGTCCGCACCGACATCGGCCCCCTTGGTGAAGATACCGCCGCCCAGACGCGCGAAAATAGAGATCAGCGAGCCACCGAAGGCCAATCCGACCAACGGATGTAACGGATCTTCGACACCCAGCATCACCAGCACGCCGTAGTAGCCCGCGACCCCCAGTAAGCCGAGCCCGACAACGAGCAGACCCGTGATGGCGCCGCCGTGAAAGGCGATTTGTAATGCGGCATTGAGGCCGTTGGAAGCGGCTTGCGCCGTGCGTACATTCGAGCGTACCGAAATGTGCATGCCGATGTAGCCGGCGAGACCGGAAAAGACCGCACCGATTAAAAAGCCGACCGCGGTGGCCAGGCCGAGACTGAAAAACAGCACGATGGTGAGCACTACGCCGACGATGCTGATGGTGATGTATTGCCGATTGAGATAGGCCGATGCTCCCTCCTGAATCGCGCGCGCAATCTCGCGCATAGCGTCGTTGCCATCGGGCTGGGCGAGAATCCAGCGCACCGAGACTACGCCGTAGCCGATGGCGAGCGCGGAGCACGCCAACGCAAACCAGAGTTCCGTATCCATCAGAAGCACCTCCCCTTACGGAATTGCTAACGCTACCGAAATTAATGCTGGCTATTGATTTTTTACACGCTAGATTCTTCGCTTTCACTGGCGGATAACCAACCAAATTGTTCGAATGCGGCAATTAGCAGGACTGTTGTCAGGTTTAATGTCGTAGGGCAAATGCGGCCAAAACCTGCTGCAGATCAGAGGCCGCGACTATCGATCATGGTTAGAATCGGCGGACGCCGCCGCTCAAGCCCGGTAATCACGACAGAAAAACACCACTAAAAACCAAGAGGAGCGCGCCATGCTTGGTACCTATCTGCCCCCCCTGTTGGGCCTATTCGGTCTGTTCTCTGCTTATTACATCTATCGTGTGATAAAACAGAGTCCGGCCGGTGAAGCCTCGGTGACCAATATCGGTGACCAGATCCACCTCGGCGCCATGGTATTCATGAAGCGCGAGTTCAAGACGCTCGGCATATTCGGCGCCATCGTCCTCGTGCTGTTGTTCCTCTTCCTCGGGTTCAAGACCTCATTGGCCTTCGTTGTCGGCGCTTTGGCATCGGGCCTGGCCGGCTACTTCGGCATGTTTACCGCGACTCATGCCAACGTGCGCACGACCACGGCGGCAAATCGCGAAGGTGCCGCATCGGCCTTGTCGATCGCCTTTTTCGGTGGTTCGGTGATGGGTTTGCTGGTTGCGTCAACAGGGCTGTTGGGCCTGGGCACCCTGTACCTGTTGTTTGGCGGCGATCCGGAAACCGCCCATGCGATTCATGGTTTCGGCATGGGGGCGTCGTTGGTCGCGCTGTTTTCGCGTGTCGGCGGCGGTATCTTCACCAAGAGTGCCGACGTCGGTGCCGATCTGGTCGGCAAGGTCGAGGCCGGTATTCCGGAAGATGATCCGCGTAACCCGGGTGTTATCGCCGACAATGTCGGTGATAACGTCGGTGATGTAGCCGGCATGGGTTCGGACATTTTCGAGTCTTATTGCGGCTCGATGATCGCGACCATCGCGATTGCCTCGACCATGACGCTGGCGGCGGTGGAGAACCTGGGCGGCAGCCGCGAAATGTTGATGGGTTTGCCGTTGCATCTCGCTTCCGTGGGCTTGTTGTGTTCTATCGCGGGCATCATACTGGTGCGTCAGTCGTCGGATAAATCGCCGGAAAAGGCCTTGCGCACCGGTACTCTGGGGGCATCGATACTGTTCATCGTGGTCGCCTACGTGTTGATTGCCGCACTCGGCGGCAGCGCGGCGATTTGGGGTGCGGTGGTTGCCGGTGCGGCCGGTGGTGTCGTCATTGGCCTGGTGACCGAGTATTACACCGGCGGCGAGCCGGTTCGGCGGATTGCCAAATCGGGCGAGACCGGGACCGCGACCGTCATGATCTCCGGCTTGGCGGTCGGCATGCAGTCGGTGGTGATCCCGATATTGACCATCTGTGTCATCATTTTCGTGTCGAAGTCGCTGGTCGGTTTGTATGGTGTCGGCATCGCGGCGGTCGGCATGTTGGCGACGGTGGGCATCACCATGGCGATCGATGCCTATGGTCCGGTCGCGGACAATGCCGGCGGTATCGCCGAGATGGCCGGCTTGGGCGAAGAGACCCGCCAGATTACCGATTCGCTTGACGAGTTGGGCAACACGACGGCGGCGATCGGCAAGGGCTTCGCGATCGGGGCCGCGGCTTTGGCGGCCTTGGCAATCATCACCGCCTATGTCGAGACCATATCCTTACGGGTGCCGGACTTTATTTTGAGGTTGAACGATCCCGATGTGCTCATCGGCATGTTCTTCGGCGGTATGCTGCCCTTCCTTATTGCGTCCATCACCATGACCGCGGTGGGTGATGCGGCATTCGAGATGATTCACGAGATTCGGCGTCAGTTCCGCGAGATTCCGGGGTTACTCGAGGGTACCGGCAAACCGGATACCGCACGTTGCGTCGATATCGCCACCTCGGCTGCTCTGCAAAAAATGGTCATTCCCGGTGCGATCGC
>JANQLO010000070.1 GCA_028280505.1 Chromatiales bacterium
TAGTCGTTGCGATAGCGCTCGAGGTGTTTGTGGGCATTCTCGATCATCACGATGGCCGCATCGACCATGGCGCCGATGGCGATTGCGATGCCGCCGAGCGACATGATGTTGGCGTTAATGCCCTGCTGTTGCATCACGATGAACGACGCCAGGATACCCAGCGGCAGGGTCACGATGGCGACGAAAGCGGAGCGCAGGTGGAACAGGAACACCAGGCAGACCAACGCGACGACGATGAACTCCTCGATCAGCTTGTCGCGTAGATTGTCCACCGCCCTTTGGATCAGGGCCGAGCGGTCATAGGTCTCGACGATTTCGACACCGGGCGGCAGGCCTTGGCGCAACTGGTCGAGTTTCTCTTTTACCCGGGCGATGGTCTCCATGGCGTTTTCGCCATAACGCATCACCACGATGCCACCGGTGACTTCGCCCTCGCCGTCCAGATCGGCGATGACACGCCGCATCTCCGGGCCGATCTGGATGCGCGCAATGTCGCGCAACAACACAGGCGTACCCGTGTCGTTGACCATGATGGGAATGTGCTCGAGATCTTCGATGCCCCGCAGATAGCCGCGTGTGCGCACCATGTACTCGGCCTCGGCCAGTTCGAGCACCGAGCCGCCGACCTCGCGGTTGGCCGCACGGATCGCGGCCGAGACCTTGGCCAAGGGGATACTGAAGGCACGCAATTTTTCGGGATCGACGACCACCTGGTATTGGCGCACCATCCCGCCGACGGTCGCGACTTCGGCGACCCCCGGAACGGTCTGGAGTTCGTACTTCAGGAACCAGTCCTGCAGGCTGCGCAATTCGGCCAGGTCGTGCTGGCCGGTGCGGTCGATCAGTGCATAGTTGTACACCCAACCGACTCCGGTCGCGTCCGGGCCGAGCCTGGGCTGCACCCCTTCGGGCAGATCGGATGCCGCCTGGTTGAGGTATTCGAGCACCCGGGCGCGTGCCCAGTACAGATCGGTGCCGTCCTCGAAGATCACGTAGACGAAGGAATCGCCGAAGAAGGAATAACCTCGTACGACCTGCGCGCCGGGTACCGACAACATGGTCGTGGTAATCGGGTAGGTCACCTGTTCCTCGACTACCCGCGGTGATTGACCGGGAAAGCCGGTCTTGATGATCACTTGTACGTCAGACAGATCGGGAATGGCATCCAGCGGGGTCTTGTGCAGCGAGACCCAGCCCCAACCGGTGATCACGATCGAGGCAAGCAGCACCAGAAAGCGGTTGTGCACCGACCAGGCAATCAGGTTCTTCAACATGGCGCGTCCCTCAGTTCCGGGATTCTTCGGCCGGGGCCGATTCGTCCATGCGCAGGAAGCTGGCCTGCAGACTGGATTCGGAATCGATCAGGAACTGACCGGAAACCACCACTTCGTCACCGGCCTTGAGCCCGCTGAGGATCTCGACCATGCCGTTGCTGCGCATGCCGGTCACCACATCGACCGGCTGGAAGCGTCCCTCGCCAAGCGCGACGACCACGCTGCTGCGTCGGCCGGTTTCGATCACCGCGGCGTTCGGTATCGCCAAAACCTCGCGCTTCGGCCCGCCGTAGATCACCACGTCGGAGAACATGTTGGCCTTGAGCAGGCCGTCCGGATTGTCGAACGCCAGGCGTATCTGCAAGGTGCGCGAGCGTTGGTCGAGCTCGGGATAGATGTATTCCACCGCGCCCTCCCAGACGCGGCCGGGGTAGGCCGGTACCCTGATCTCGGCGGACAGGCCCTTGGCCAGCCAGTCGATCTGATGCTCGTAGACGTCCACCAGCACCCAGATCCGCGACAGGTCGGCAATGGTCACGATCTCCATGTTTGGGGTGATATACATGCCCTCGCGCGCGCCCAGCATGGTCACCACGCCGCCCGAATTGGCGACCACCGGTACGGTGTTCTGCGATTCGCCGCGCTTCTGAATGGCGTTGATCGTTCCCTCGGTCACGCCGAGTAGACGCAGGCGATTGCGCGCCTTCTCGACCTTGGCCTTGCCGCCGGGTTGGCCCAGTGCGATCAGAAAGTCAACCTGGGCGGATAGGATTTCGGGCGAGTACAGTCGGCCGATCACCTGGCCTTTCTGCACCGGATCGCCCTCGGCGCGCAGTTTGAGCTGTTCCATCCAGCCCTCTGCACGCGAGTGCACATGGGCCGTCCGGGTCTCGTCGTACTCGATACGACCGACCGTTTCGATGTATTTCCACAAGGTTTGTTGGCCGGCGGTAACGGTGCGCACGCCCATGCTGTTGATCACGGCATTGCTGATCTCGACCGTCGGTCGTTTGCCTGCCTCGGCGTTGATCATCTTGGCCACCAGGTCCATGCCGCAGATGGGGCAGGTACCGGGCTCGTCGCGCACGATCTGCGGATGCATGGGGCAGACGTATTTTGGGTCGAGGTGTTTTACCGCGTGTTCCAGCGCACTGTCGTCGGCGGCTTCGGCCAGCGACTCGCTGGGTTTCGGTTCGGTTTCGGCACAACCGCCGATCAGCACGGCTAGTACCAAGCCGGCGATGCTTGAATAACTGAGTTTGTAAGTGTTCACTTCTACAGCCCATATTCTGATTGCGAGGGGAATGGCAAACGCCGGCAAGGGTTCGATCACGCGCGACTGGACACCAAAGGCGCTGGGCGGCCTCCGGTGATTTTGCGTGCGATCAATGCGGACCGGCGAGATCAGATGCCGGTTATCGGCGGGCGGTAAAAGGGGTCGTCGGGGGAGTCGGGGAGAGGATCGTCGGCGATTGTCGCTATGGCCTTTCCGTCACCGAGGGTGAGTGGTGAAGCAAAGGCCAACTCGGGCAACCCGGCCGGTGCGGTGAAGCCGCAGCAATGGCACTGCGAGGCCGGCGCCTCGCCGCAGCAGTGCGGGCAGCCGTTTTCGATTTCCGGTGCGGGAGTCTGAACCAGATCGCCCGGTGTACCGTGGCATGGCATCATCGGCGCCGCGCCGATATCGTCAGTGTGCACGAGCTGCGGTAATGCATGTGTCAGCAAGGGCAAAAGCACGAGCAGCAGCGCCAGCGCAAGGCGCAGGCCCGGACGACGGCTACGGTGAAATCTCCCCAGTGTCATGCGGTTCCGATGTTTACTCCAGTTCGAAAGCTCAGTTTTTACCCGAGGTGGCGTTGTCGATGCGACCGATGGCACAGCTGACGAACGATTTCGCCTTGGCGGCGGCGGCTTTCATACCCTCGACCGAGCCGGTCTCGGGATAGCCCATCTTGGCCAGTGCCGTGATCGCCTGCTCGCGCAGATCCGGATTACCGTCGATCTCGACCTGACCCTGTTCGATATCGACCGTCACGCTGTCGGCCAGTTCCTGATCGACCAGCTTGGTGCGAATACTGTTCGCACAACCGCCGCATTTGATGTTTTCGACCGCAATGGTGTAGCTCATGTCGGGTCTCCTAAGGCGTCTTTGCAATGTTGTCCATACGGGCGATGATCGGACAGCCGGATTCGCTGTGGCGACAGGCATCGACCAACTCGTGCAGTTCGTCGCGCAGCTGAGTCAGGGTTTCGATCCGCTGCTCGATTTGTGCCAGCTTGACCTCGGTCAGCGCGCGGACGTCTGCCCGCACGTCGACGTCTTGATCGCGTAGCGCCAATAGTTGTCCGATTTCATCAAGGCTGAAGTCCATCGCCTGGGCTCGTTTGACGAAACCCAGGCGGGCGATATCCGCGTTGCCATACCGACGTTGGCCGCCCGGGTTACGGGCGATGCGCGACAGCAGGCCGATGCGCTCGTAGTAACGCAGCGTATCGGCGCTGAGCCCGGTGCGTTCGCTGGCCTCGCGGATGGTCATTCCGGGGGCATGTTCATCCAAATTCATGGTGCAACCTTAATATCTGGAGTTAGCTCCAAGTCAAGGAAAACTTCGTTGGCAAAGGGATTGACTTTACCAACCGGTCAACTATAAACAGCGGTACCGGGAATAAACTGACCGGTCAACTTGACAATATCGCGTGACTTTTATTCAGTCGAGGAAATGTCCAATGCAATCTACGAAAGCCTTACTCGATCCGATCCCACCCGTCGGCGACGAAGAACGGGTATCAAAAGTGTTTCAGATGGCCGAGGAGATGATCGGTTGGGTGCCTGCCGGTATACGGCTTTACGGTATCAGCCCCCCTTTGCTCGAAAGCTTTGCGGCCAATGTCGGCTATTTCAGAAGCGGCACGGCATTGTCGTCGCGACTGACCACCATGATTCGCTACCTGGTGTCGGAAAGGGCCCGATGCCAGTTTTGCATCGATCTCAATGAGAGCTTCCTGGTGGGGATGGGGGTGGAGCTCGACGCCGTGCGGGCGGCGCGTGAGGATATCGACAATGCCCCGGTCGACGAGCGCGAGAAGCCTTTGCTGAGGCTCGCATTGCACGCGGTCACCGAACCTGATGCCGATGCTGCGGCACTGGTCGGCGCCGCGCGTGCCGAGGGCTGGGGTGACCGGGAAATTTTCGATGCAGTATCACAGGCCGCGTCCAATCGTGCCTTCAATTTGGTGCTCAAGACCTTTAACGTTGAGCACGAGGATGCCTTTGTCTGACAACACCAACGGGAAACCAGCACCATGAAAGTCTCCGAAGCGGTTCGGAAGCGCCGTGCCGTGAAGTGGTTTGATCCGCAACATCAGATGCCGGAATCGATATTCAATGCGTTGATGAAAGCTGCGTTGCTGTCGCCGACGGCGTTCAACATCCAGAACTGGCGGTTCGTGCGCGTTACCGATCCCGCTCAGCGTAGACGCATCCGGGCCGTTGCCTGGGATCAGGCTCAGGTCGAAGACGCCTCGGAATTGTTGGTGTTGTGCTTCGACGTCAAGGCCTGGCAGAAAGAGCCCGGGCGCTATTGGCGTTTAGCGCCACAGGAGGTCCGGGATTTCCTGGTGCCGGCGATCGGCCAGTACTATGACGGCAAGCCGCAGGTGCAGCGTGACGAGGGCATGCGTTCCTGCGGCTTGGTCGGTCAGACCCTGATGCTGATGGCGCAGGAACTGGGTTACGACAGCTGTCCGATGGACGGTTTCGATTTCGCCGCGGTCGGCGAGATCATCGGGTTGCCGCAGGATCACGACATTGCCTTCATGGTGGCGATCGGCAAGGGCATTAAAGATGTTTGGCCGAGGCCCGGCCAACTGACGCTCGACGAGGTCATGGTTGAAAATCGTTTCGATGTGGGTTGAGCGTCGCTGCATCCGCAGCGAAGGCATTTAAACCGTTATCGACTCATTCGGATTTGGCTTCGCGGTCGAGCAGATTGCGCACTGCCTGCGCCGGTGCGAGATTTTGGTAAAGCACGCGATAGGTTTGCTCGGTGATCGGCATCTCGACCCCGAGAGATTTTGCTTTGGCGCGGATTTCGCGTGCGCTGGCGACACCTTCGACCTCCTGGCCGATTTCTTTGCGTGCCCGGTCGAGATCCTTGCCGGCGGCCAATGCCAGCCCCATGCGACGATTGCGCGACTGGTCGTCCGTACAAGTCAGC
Organism: Chromatiales bacterium; assembly: GCA_028280505.1. Classification (GTDB taxonomy): domain Bacteria; phylum Pseudomonadota; class Gammaproteobacteria; order Chromatiales; family Chromatiaceae; genus Thiosocius. The sequence continues at coordinate 5,492 of JANQLO010000070.1, forward strand.
GCGAGATCCCCCAGGCCTGCGAGACCGACGAAGGTTTCGGCCTTGCCGCCTATCGCCATGCCGAACAAGGTTATCTCGCGCAGGCCGCGGGTGATCAGGGCAGCGCGTGCGTTGGCGCCGAAGCCCAGGCCATCGGAGATACCGGCCGCGATCGCCATGACGTTCTTGGTTGCCCCACCGACCTGTACACCGATCAGATCGTCACTGGTGTAGGCGCGAAAATTGTCGCCGTGCAGATAGCCGGCGACGGTCGTTGCGTAGCTTGGTTGATTGGATGCGACCGTGATTGCGGTCGGCAGACCGCGCGCGACCTCGCTGGCGAAGGTCGGTCCCGAAATCACCGCCATGTCCGCAGCCGGCAGGTAGCGTGCCGCGATCGTACTGAGTAACTCGTTGCTGGCGGGGTCGAAGCCCTTGGTCGCCCAGCTCAAGGCGTGCAATCCGGGACGGAAGCCGGCAATCTCGCGGCAAACTTCGGCAAAGGCATGACTGGGGACAACCATGAGTACTTCATCGGCCTTGTCGATGGCAGTGCCCAAGTCGCTGCTCGGCGTGAGATTCGACGGTAGCGGCACGCCCGGTAGGAATTGGCGATTCTCACCGTCCTGTAATAGGGCGTTGACCTCGGTGGGGTCATGGCCCCAAAGGGTAACGCCATTGCCATTACGGGCGAGCTGGATTGCCAGTGCCGTGCCCCAGGAACCGGCACCCAACACCGCGATATGGGATCGCGTATTGCTCAACTCAGTGGGCTTTTTCCGTTCCTTCGGCCACTTTGCCGGCTTTCGCCTGGCGTTGCTGGGCATAAATGGCTTCGAAGTTCACCGGTTGTAACAGGAACTGCGGGAAGCTGCCGCGGGTGACCAGGTCGGATACGGTTTCGCGTGCGTAGGGGAAAAGCACATTTGGTGCCGCGATGCCGAACAACGCGTCCTTTTCTTCGTCGCTGAAACCTTGGACCATAAATAGGCCGCCCTGCTGCACCTCAACCAGAAAGACCGTGTTGTCGTTGTGTTTGGCTTCGACATTGACGCGTAGCACCACTTCGACATTGCCATTGCCAAGGTCTTTCACCTCGTGGCCGAGACCGACGTTGATCTCCGGAGACCAGTTCTCCTGGAAAATCGTGGGTGAATTGGGGGATTCGAACGAGATGTCCTTGGTATAGATGCGTTGCACCAGAAACTGGCGCTGCGCCGCTTGTTGTTCAGTCACGGTCGGTCTCCTGCTGGCCGATTCATTTACGTTTGCGTTTCACCGGAAGATTGGCGCTTTCCCAGGCCATCATTCCACCGCGTAGGTTCTTTACGTTCTCGAAGCCGTTTTTGCGTAGCATGTTGCAGGCTGAGCCGGAACGTGAACCGGAGCGACAGACCGCAACGATCGGTTTGTCCCGATGTTTTTCCAGTTGTTTGAGGCTGTTGCCGAAACCGTTCAGCGGGATGTTGATCGCATTGACGATATGCCCTTCTTTGAATTCGGCCATCGACCGCACGTCGACCACTACGGCATCGTCATGATTGATCAGGCTGGTCGCGGCCATGGGGTCGACCGAGTTCTTGCCCCCTGGGTTGGCGACCAGATTCCAAATCAATGCTGACAGAACGACGAGAAATGCCGACACCAGCAAGGTGTGATTACCGGCAAATTCCAGAATTTGTTCCATGAACCCTCGCCACCTTCGTGACAGATTATGGTTACTGCAAACGACGAAACGGGAGGCCGCCGGGCCTGCCCGTTTGTCACTGTTTTGTCTTGTGCCCGCATTGCAAGCGGGCTGACCGGCTTAGTGCTCGTGTGTGCAGAACACTTCGCGCATCATACAGATCAGCCGTAGCGTGCGATTGTCGCTCACCCGGTAAAATACCCGGTTGGCGTCTTTGCGGGACGTGAGGATACCCTTATCCCGCAAGATCGCAAGATGTTGCGAGATATTGCTCTGTGAGGTGCCCACCTGATCGACGATATCCTGCACGCTGACTTCCTCGTCACCCAGGGTGCACAGGATTTTAAGTCGCAGCGGGTGGGACATCGCCTTGAGAGAGCGTGAGGCGCGATCGATATCCTCGTCGCCTTCGAGCAGAGACAGCTCGTTATCGAATTCTTCTTGCATAGATACAACCGACTTCTCGGGGAGATTCACTCTTATTCCTCCTTCGATGGGCTATTAATTAGCCTCTAATCTAATAATAGTCCTCTATTGAAACAGGAACAGCCATTGTGATTCGACCATTATTCTTGAATTAAAGGAACATTTTCTTTTATAGCGACCTCTCCGGAAGTTCTTCGGGTGGTAAGGACGTAGCTAAAATGATTCAATATGACGCCCGCCACGGCGCGTCCCCGCCCGTTAGGGGTAGTGTTAATTTCCAAATTTTTCATAGGGTTATTTAGGTCGCTGTCGTTGTCTGACATTGGCGCGGCCGGGCAAGACGGACGATGAACCAAAAGGTACGCCCAGTCGTTCTACTGATTCTCGACGGCTGGGGTTTGAGCGAAAACACCGAACACAATGCGATCCAGGCAGCGGCCAAGCCGGTCTGGGACCAGCTCTGGCAGACCTACCCGCACACGACCATCCGCACCTCCGGTTCGGCAGTCGGGTTACCGGGCGGACAAATGGGCAATTCCGAGGTAGGCCACTTAAATCTCGGCGCGGGCCGAGTGGTGTATCAGGAGTTCACTCGAATATCGCGTTCCATTCGCACGGGCTCCTTTTTCACCAACCGCACCTTGACGGATGCTGTCGATCTGGCTGCCGAAAAGGGTTCGGCGGTGCATATTCTCGGTCTGTTGTCGCCCGGTGGCGTACACAGTCACGAGGAGCATATTCACGCCATGGCCAAGCTGGCCGTCGAACGGGGGGTCGAAAAGGTGTATTTGCACGCCTTTCTCGATGGGCGGGATATGCCACCGAAGAGCGCCGAACCGTCCCTGTTGGAGATGGACCGGGTCTTTACCGAACTCGGTTGCGGACGGGTCGCGACCATTATCGGACGCTATTTTGCGATGGACCGTGACCATCGCTGGGGTCGCATCAAACAAGCCTACGATTTGATCACCCAGGGCAAATCGGGGCGTTGCGCGGCAAGTGCCGTTGAGGCGCTGCACGAAGGTTATACGAACGACGAGACCGACGAGTTCATCACCGCGTCCTGTATCGGTGATCCGGTGAAGGTTGCCGATGGCGACATCGTCATCAACATGAATTATCGTTCGGATCGGGCGCGCCAGATCACCCGTGCTTTCATCGAATCCGATTTCAGCGGTTTCGAGCGCGAGGTGTTACCGAAACTGTCTGCATTCGTTTCCTTGACCGAGTACAGCAAGGATTTCGATATTCCGGTGGCCTATCCGCCGGAACGGCTGGACAACACTTTCGGTGAATACATCGCCAATCTGGGTTTGCACCAGCTGCGTATCGCCGAAACGGAGAAGTACGCACACGTTACCTTTTTCTTCAACGGCGGCATCGAGGCGCCGAACGAGGGCGAAGAGCGTATTTTGGTACCGTCACCGCAGGTTGCGACCTACGATCTGCAACCGGAGATGAGCGCTTACGAGGTCACCGACAAACTGGTCGAGGCCATCGGCAGTGGTCGTTACGACGCCATCATCTGTAACTATGCCAATGGCGATATGGTGGGTCATACCGGAAACTACGACGCCGCGGTCAAGGCCATAGAGGTGTTGGACGAATGTATTGGCCGGGTGCATACGGCGTTGCAGCAGGTTGGTGGCGAGATGCTGATCACCGCGGATCACGGTAATGCCGAGCAGATGGTCGACGACAAGGCGCAGCAGCCCCACACGGCACACACGTTGAATCGAGTGCCGCTGATCTATGTCGGTCGCGCCGACGCAAGTCTGATGGAGAATGGCGCCCTTTGTGACGTGGCACCGACCATACTGCAGATCATGGGCCTGTCGCAGCCGGCGGCAATGACCGGCCGTTCCCTGCTTCAGTTGGCGGATGCCGACGCGGCCTGATTGTCGGCGACGCACACGGCGGGTGGATTTACTGCCAAAATGGCAGCCTGAATCACCATGGTTTTTGCCATGCAGCGGTATCTTTATCTGATTCTGGCAAGCCTGCTGACGTTGCCTTCGGGCACCGTGCAGGCCAGTGCCAACGAGCAGCGCGCCAAGCTCGAGCTGTTGCGTGAACGCATCAGTGGGCTGCGTGCGCAAATGGCCTCGACCAGTGGCGAGCGCACCGAGCTTTCGAAGGCCCTACAGAAATCCGAACAACACATCGGACGCTTGGCACGAAAGCTCAGGGTGTTGGAAGGACGCTTGGCACGCCAAAAGGCCAGCTTGGATGAACTGCGTGGCGAGCAGCTGCAGCAACAACGCGCTCTGGCCGAACAACGCCATGCACTGGCCCGCCAGGTGAACGCCGCTTACGCAATGGGGCGTCAGGAACGCCTGAAGATCCTGCTCAATCAACAAGATCCGGCGACGGTAAGCCGGATGATGGTCTATTACGACTATCTCAACCGGGCCAGGGCACAGAAAATGGATACCATCCGCCGGCAGATGGAGCGTCTGGCGCAGACCGAATACGAGATCCAACTCGAACAACGCCAACTCGCCTACCTTCAAAAGGAACAGCAAGACGAACTGGCGGCGATGCGTGAATCGCAGGCCGTGCGTCAGGATGTGGTCGCGCGCCTGACTCGGGAACTGCAAGATCAGGGGCAGCAACTCGGTCGTTTGCAGGCGGACGAACGTGATCTCAAAACCCTGATCCGCGGCTTGGAAGAGGCATTGGCGGATATCCCCGCGAGTCACCCGCAACAGATCGAGTTCTCCGGTCTGCGTGGGCGGCTGCCGTGGCCGGCCCGTGGGCGCATCGTCAAGCGATTCGGTGCGCCGAAGCTCGGAAACCTGGTCTGGGACGGTGTTATGATTTCAGCGCCGGAGGGCCAAGAGGTGCGTGCTGTGCACCATGGCCGTGTTGCATTCGCGGATTGGTTGCGCGGCTTCGGGCTGTTGCTGATCGTCGATCACGGCGATGGCTATATGACACTGTACGGCCACAATCAAAGCTTGTTTAAAGAAGCGGGAGATTGGGTCGAGGTGAACGAACCGGTTGCACTGGTCGGCAGTAGCGGTGGCCAGGAGCAGGCCGGGGTGTATTTCGGCATCCGCCATCAGGGCCGGGCGGTGAATCCGGCAAAATGGTGTCGGCGCCCCACTGGACGCAAAGTGGGCTGAGCGTGGATCGGTTGAATCCCGGTGGAGAAGTGAGGGCGTTATGAATCAAAGCAAATTCTTTTCACTCGCTGGCGGTCTGTTGTTTGCTGTCGGTGTACTTGCCGCTGCTCCCCCGGCGTTGGCCGAGGAAGAGGCCGCCGGCAATAGCCTGCCTTTGGAAGAGCTCCGGGTGTTTGCCGAGGTATTCGGCCGCATCAAGAACGACTATGTCGAGCCGGTCGATGACCGCAAATTACTGAACTATGCGATCGAGGGCATGCTCAGCGGGCTCGACCCACATTCTGCCTATCTTAACGAAGACGACTACCGTGACCTGCGGGTTGGTACCAGCGGCGAGTTTGGCGGGCTGGGTATCGAGGTGGGCATGGAGAACGGCTTCGTCAAGGTGATCTCGCCGATCGACGATACGCCTGCGCAGCGCGCCGGTGTGCTTGCCGGCGATGTGATCATCCGTCTCGACGAAAAGCCGGTGAAGGGTATGACCTTGGACGAAGCGGTGAAGCTGATGCGCGGCAAGCCGGGCACCCCGCTGCGCCTCACGATCGTGCGCGAAGGCCAGGACAAACCGATCGAGATCACCGTCGTGCGCGACATCATCAAGACCGCCAGTATTCGCCACCGCATGCTCGAACCCGGATTTGCTTATGTCAGGGTTTCGCAGTTCCAGGCGCGCACGCCGGAGGATATGCTCACCGGCTTGGGTGCGCTCAAGCGTCAGGCCGGTGGTGCACTCAAAGGGCTGGTGCTGGATCTGCGCAATAACCCCGGTGGTGTATTGAACGCCGCGGTCGCCATCAGTGATGCTTTTTTGACTGCCGGAACCATTGTCTATACCGAAGGTCGGGTGCGCGATTCACAGCTCAAGTTCAAGGCGGCGCCGGATGATGTGCTCGAAGGTGCTCCCATTGTGGTATTGGTCAACGGGGGTTCGGCTTCGGCGTCCGAAATCGTCGCCGGCGCGCTTCAGGACCACAAGCGGGCCGTGATTATGGGCCAGCAGACCTTCGGCAAGGGTTCGGTGCAGACCATTGTGCCGGTCAATGAACGTACGGCGGTTAAGCTGACCACCGCACGCTACTTCACGCCGAATGGCCGTTCGATACAGGCCGAGGGCATAGTACCGGACATCGAACTCGATAACGTCACCCTGACCCGTAGCGAGGAGCCGAGCAACCGGTTAAAAGAGGCCGACTTGGCCGGACATTTGAGCAATCCGGATGACAATGGCGACGAAAAGCCGGAAGCGGAGAATGCGAACGAAGGCGTTACCGATTATGCGCTGAGCGAAGCCCTCAATCTGCTCAAGGGTTTGGCGATTCTGCGTCCCGGAACCGCCTGATCTGCCTTATGTTCGTGCGTTCGCTCACGCTGCTGTGTTGCCTGCTGCTGAATGCTGTGGCAATCGCCGAACCGGCACGCATCGCGATCATCATCGACGATCTCGGCAATAGCCTCGAACTCGGCCAGCAGGCCGTCGAGCTGCCGGGCAGGCTGACCTACTCTATCTTGCCCCAGCTACCTTACAGTGCGGACATCGCCCTGCGTGCTCACGGCCAGGGTAAAGAGGTGATGCTGCATCTGCCGATGCAGGCGGGAGATGGGCGTGCCCTGGGTCCGGGTGGTCTGTATCAAACCATGTCGCGCGAAGATTTTACCCGCGAACTCCAGGCCAATCTGGAGACCGTGCCGCACGTCGTGGGTGTCAACAATCATATGGGCAGTTTGCTTACGCAACACATCGAGCCGATGCGCTGGCTGATGCAGGATTTGCGTTGTGTCGGCAATCTATATTTCGTCGATAGCCGCACCGATGTACGTACCGTGGCGCGTGAACTGGCCCGCGAATCCGGTCTCGCGAACGCCCAGCGCGATGTTTTTCTCGATAATGATCCCGAACCCGATGCGGTACGCGCACAATTGCGGCGATTGATCGACAAGGCGAAGCGCCGTGGTAGCGCGATCGCGATCGGCCATCCCTATCCACAGACCCTGGCGGTCCTGGCGGAACAGCTGCCGCGGCTGGCCGAGCAGGGTATCGAATTGGTCCCGGTTTCGGATCTGGTCGAACAACGGAGGAATACTCAGTCATGGCACGCGTGCTCATCCCCCTTGCAAACGGCTGCGAAGAACTCGAAGCCGTAACCATTATCGATTTATTGCGCCGGGCCGACATCGAGGTCGTGGTCGCCGGCCTGCGCGATGGTCCGGTCACCGCTAGCCGAGGTGTCGTCCTGGTACCGGATTGCAATCTCGACCAGGTGCTCGGCGAGACATTCGATATGTTGGTGTTGCCCGGCGGCCTGCCCGGTGCCGATCATCTCGATGCCGATCCGCGCATCCACAGCCTGTTGCAGCGCATGGCCGAAGAAGGTCGTTATACCGCGGCGATCTGTGCCGCGCCCAAGGTGTTGTTGAATGCCGGCATACTCGACGGGCACAAGGCGACGGCCTATCCGGGCGTGATCGACGGTCGCCTCGAGGCCGGCTCCCGACTACTGGATCAGCCGGTGGTCAGCGACGGTAAGGTCGTCACCTCGCGTGGTCCCGGCACGGCAATGGACTTTGCGCTGACCCTTATAGAACATCTGCTCGGTGCCGATAAACGTGAACAAGTCGAACAACCGTTGATGCGCCCGCAAGGATAGACCCTGATGAGATTTCGCTTCGGCAAGCTATTGCTGGTTCTGTTGGTACCCGTACTCTTGTATGTCGTTGCGAAAGGCGCGATGTATTTCAGCGCCAAGAATGCGGTCGACGATTTCGTGCGTGCTGCCGAACACCAGGCGGAGATTCGTTATGCAGGGATCTCTACCGAGCTGATGGGCGCCGTCACGGTCAGCGGGATCACGGTCCAGCCTCTGGGCTACGAGGACTTCATCGAAATCGATACGGTACGACTCGCCAGCGACGATCCGATGGTGTTCATCAAGGGTGTCGATTGGACGCCGGGCGAGGACGAACCGCCGACCAATATGTCGTTCGATGTGCGCGGGATTCGCATACCCCTGAATTCGGACCTGATCTCCGAGTACGAGCGTCAGGTCAGCCTCACGCAGAGCCTCGATCCTTGCGAGCAACCGTTGAGTGTCGAATCGACGGTGATGCGTAAGATCGGTTTCGAACAGCTCGAGATGGATTTCGATGGCTATTACCGTATCGACGAGGCCGCGCGCACGCTGGATATGGGCATGTATATGGAAGTTCGCGATGTTCAGTCGATCGAGTTCTCGGCCAATTTGTCCGATCTTGATGTCGACACTCTGGCTCAGGGTGGGGCGCCGCAGATCAATCTGGGAGGCTTCAGTGCCGCGGTCCGGGTATCGCCGGAATTCGGACGCCAGGTGATGAAGTCGTGCGCGATCGGCACCGATCTTACCATTGCGCAGTGGAGCGAGCGCTACGCTGAACGCGCATTGGTGGAGCTGGAGGGTCAGGGCATTTCGCTTGGGCCGGGTCTGCGTCAGGCCGTGCGTGATTTTTACAATGAATGGGGTGAGTTCAGGTTGGTGTCCGCGCCATCAGAACCAATTGGTTTGTTGAGCCTGATGTTCCTGCCGCGCAATCAGCTGGTCGATGCCTTGTCGTTGCGTTTGACCCTGAACGACAAGTTGATCACGGATACCAGTTTCAGCTTCCAGGGCTCTCAACAGCCGGGATTGCCGGCCCTTTTCGGCGGCGGGGCCGAGGCGCAGCCGCAGGGTGAGCGCCCGGCGGCTCCGCCGGCCCGGATAATCGTGCGGCGGGAGTACGAGCCGGTCGCGGTCGCACAGATCGCGCGCTATGTTGACCACAATGTCCGCATCAAGCCGCATGGCCAGCCTTTGCGTGAGGGCGTGCTCAAGGGTATCCGCGATGGTGAGGCCGAGATCGAACAGACCTTGCATGGAGGCAAGTACACCGTTTACGTGCCCTTGGGACAGATCGATTCCGCCGAGGCGCTGATTCAACGCCGCGTCGAGTAAATCACGATAGCCGGTATTGCCGGCGCATCCTCCAAGCCATATCACGCAGATTGCGTATTCCGGTACGGAAAATTTTCGGCCGGCCGAGACGTAATGCTCACAGCTGCTATGGTTATTGTCAGGCTGCTTTGCCGGCATGCAATCGTGTGTCGTTAAATCCGCAGGCCATATAAGAACTAGAACCCGGTCCCGCCACGGGGCAGAACTATCAAAACAAAGGAGGAGTACCATGTCCGATAAGGCAGATCGCGCTGTGTCCTCGGCCGAGAAAAGTGCCCAAGATCCGGAACGTCGTTCATTTCTAAAGACATCGGCTGTAGCCGGCGGTGCGGCAGTCCTTGGAGCGCCATGGATTCGCAATGCCCGTGCAGCACAAACCACCACCTGGAAGGTGCAGACCTCATGGCCCGGCGGGATCGGCCTGGAGATCTTCAAGGCGTGGTGCAACGGCATTGTCGAGAAAACGGGCGGTGAATTGGCTTTCCAGCCATTCGGCGCGAAAGATGTGGTCGGCGAGTTTCAGTTGTTCGATGCGGTAAAGAACGGTGTCCTGGACGCGATGAACCCATTCACCCTGTACTGGGCCGGCCGCATGCCGGCCGCGGTGTTCTTCAGTTCTTATCCGATGGGTCTGCGCAACCCGCACGAATGGGACGTCTTCTATTACTCCCTGGGTGGTCTGGAGCTGGCGCGTGAACTGTTCGGTAAATTCAATATGCACTATGTGGGGCCGATTCATCATGGGCCTAACATCATCCACTCCAAGGTGCCGATTCGTTCGATCGACGATTTTCGTGGACGCAAGATGCGTTTGCCCGGCGGTATGGTTGCCGAGTTGTTTCAGGCGGCGGGGGCCAAGACCACGTTGTTGCCGGGTTCGGAAATCTTCCCGGCATTGGAAAAAGGCACCATCGATGTCGCCGACTACGTCGGTCCGGCTATCAATCACGCACTCGGCTTCCACCAGGTAACCAAGTATATTTCCATGGGGCCGCCGGGTTTCATGTCGATCTATCAGCCGGTCGACCTGATGGATCTGACGGTCGGCAAGAAATCCTGGAATGCCCTGTCGGACAAGATGAAGCAGTTCGTCGAGATGGAGGTACATGTCTATTCCGATCTGCATCATGCCGCGATTCAGAAGGCGGACCAGGAGGCCTGGGCCAAGTTCGATGCCGCCGGCACCGAAGTCACTCGCCTGTCGCAGGACGACGTCGAGGCTTTCACCGAATTGGCCGTGCCTTTGTGGTTCAAATGGGCGAACAAAGACTCGGGCGCTGCGCGGGCATTCAAGATTCAGCTCGACTACATGATGTCCGGTTCGTTGGGTTATGTGACGCCCGACATGATCGAGGGACAAAAACTCAACCTCTGAGCGATTAACGGACGGATGGCCGAAGGCCTCCGTCCGCGACCAAGACGGGCTCATGCCGGAAATTGATTTTGTCCTGCCGCATTGGCTTTATTGGGCCGCGCTGCTGCTATTCCCTTTGTTTGCCGGTTGGTTGTATCAGCGTTCTCGGGCCGATCGGGATGCACCGCCGGTCTCGATAGGGCTTGCGTATTTCTTTTGGCTTGCCGGCGGTTTTCTAGGGATCCATCGACTGTATCTGAAGAGCCCCGTTGCGTTGGCCTTCATCGTGTTGTTCGTCGCCGTGTTGTTCCTTAATGTCGAAACACGTGAACAGCGCGATCACTTGTCCGGTGCGACGAACGCCGTCAACCTGGCCGAGGGTAAGATCAAACGTGGCGAGCGCAATCTGAAAAAGGCTCAACAACGTCTGGCGCGTACGGAAAACGATCGTAATCGTGCCCGGGTCGCGAAGATCGAGCAGACAATCAGTGATGCAAAACAACAGCTCGTAACGGCCAGGCAGGAACTCGCCGTGGCGCAGGAAGAGTCCGCGACCTGGGACGGTTACGGTAAGGCGCTTGCCGGTTTGGTGCTGTTGCTGTTGTTGATCGATGCGGTCCTGATTCCGAGAATGGTTCGACGTTGTAACGCGGTCGAGTCCGGACCGACGGCCGATCGCGTGCAACTGCCATGTGCCGAGACGGTGCCGGACTATGTCATCGATCCGAATGCCAACTGGTTCGATCGCTATGTCTCTTGGTTTAACGCCAAGGCCGGTGAGTTCGTTGCCTATTGGTCGTTGATCGCCGTGTTCGCTTACTACTATGAAGTGATTGCGCGTTACGTTTTCAATTCGCCGACCAATTGGGCGCATGAAGGCATGTTCTTGATGTTCGGTATGCAGTATCTGATCGCCGGTGGTTTCTGTCTGCGTGAGAACGCCCATGTAAGAGTCGATGTGATCTATTCGCAACTGTCCGAGCGCGCCCGTGCGCTGGCAGACCTTGTCACCTCGGTATTTTTTTTCATCTTCACCGTTACCCTGCTCGTTACCGGTTGGATCTTCTTCAGCGATGCCATGCGCATTCAGGAAGTCTCTTTCACCGAATGGGGCATTCAGTATTATCCGGTCAAGTTCGCACTGCCGCTCGGGGCGCTTTTGTTGCTGTTGCAGGGCGTTGTGCGTCTGTTGACCGACATCGCGGTCTATCGCGGTTTGCGCCACCTGCCGCCGGAGCTGCGTCGTGGGGCTTGAGATCGACATCTTATGGTTGACGGTGTTGATGTTCGGTTCCTTGGCCATCTTGTTGATGGCCGGTCTGCCATTGGCCTTTGTCACCGGCGGCCTCGCTTGTGTGTTCCTGTTTTTGTTCGGCGATGTGCAAATGTTGAATATTCTGCCGTCGCGCATCTTCCCGCTGATGACCGACTACCAGCTGTCGGCGATACCTTTGTTTATCTTCATGGCCTCGATGCTCGAGCGTGCCGGTATCATCGAAGAGCTGTACGACATGGTATACAAGCTGCTTGGCGGACTGCGTGGCGGATTGGCGGTTGCGACCATTATTGCGTCGACGCTGCTCGCGGCGATGTGCGGTGTCATCGGTGCGACCGAGGTAACCATGGGTATGATCGCACTGCCGGCGATGGTCGCGCGCAAATACCATCCGACCATTGCCTGTGGTTCGATCCTGGCAGGTGGCACCTTGGGTATCCTGATTCCGCCGTCCATCTTGGCGATTCTGTTTGCCGTGGTCGCGCAGCAATCGGTCGGCGAGTTGTTCATCGGTGCGGTTATCCCGGGCCTGATTCTATCCGGGCTCTACATTCTCTACGTGTTGGTCGTAACCTTCTTCAAACCCGAAGCCGGTCCGGCGTTGCCGCCGGAGGAACGGGTCGATCTGCGCGAGAAGTTGCGATTATTGAAGAACATGGCGGCGCCGATGGCCTTGGTCTCCTTGGTGTTGGGGATCATCTTTGCCGGCATCGCGACCCCGGTCGAAGCCGCGGGAGTCGGAACCTTCGGCGCCATCGTGGTCGCGGCGATGCACCGCCGGTTGTCGTGGGCCAACATCCGTGCGGCGGCGATCACGACTTTGCGTGTCACCGGCATGGTGCTGTGGATCATCTTCGGCGCAACCTTGTTCGTAGGTTTTTATGTTGTGAACGGTGGCCAGGATTTCGTGAACGAAACCATTATCGGCACCGGTCTCGGGCCTTACGGTATTCTGATGCTGATGATGGTAATCCTGGTTGTTTTGGGTATGTTCCTCGACTGGGTCGGTATCTTGTTGCTGGCGGTGCCGATCTTCGTACCGCTGATGAAGACGTTGACGTTCGGAGGCGTGTTCGGTCTGTCCGGTGTAGCGCCGGATGAACTGGCGCTCTGGTTCGGTGTGGTCTACATGGTAAACATGCAGATGTCGTTCATCAGTCCGCCCTTCGGTTATGCGTTGTTTTATCTCAAGAGTGTCGCGCCGCCCGGAATCAGCATGGCGCAGATCTATCGCGCTTCCGTTCCTTTCTTGTTCCTGCAGGCGACAGGGCTTGCGATCTGCATCGTCTTCCCCGAGGTGGTGTTGTGGTTGCCGCGCCAGGTCTACGGCTGACCGGGCGGAGTCATGCTTGACTCTGAGCGGCGTTAGCGGTCAAGTCGGGTCGGGTTCCGGTGATTCGATGGAGTAGCTGTTGTCCTGGCAGGTTTGGTTTGTTTATGGCTTGGTGCTGACCGCGATCGCTTTGTTTTTCAGTGGTCGGGTGCGTCTCGATCTGACCGCGGCGATGGTGATTATCGCGCTTGCGTTGTCGGGCATTCTGACGCCGGCTGAGGCGGTTGCCGGTTTCGGCAACCCGCTGGTGATGCTGATCGCGGGTCTTTTTGTGGTTAGCGAAGGTTTACACCGCACTGGTGTCGCTGCCTGGGTCGGGGTCAAAATCGCCGGTCTGGCGAGTGCCGAGGAAACTCGCTTATTGCTGTTGTTGATGCCGGTGGTTGCGCTGTTGTCCGCGGTGATGAGTTCGACCGGTGTAATTGCACTATTCATCCCGGTGGTCTTGAGTTTGGCGCGTGAGGCCGGCTTGGCTGCCGGGCGGTTGCTGCTGCCGGTAGCCACCGCATCACTGATCGGCGGCATGCTCACCGTAATTGGCACGCCACCTAACCTGGTCGTGCACCGAACCTTGGTCGATGCCGGACTGTCCGGATTCGATTTCTTCGATTTCACGCTCATCGGGGGCGTGATCCTGATCGCCGGTATGCTGTACATGCAGACGCTGGGCCGGCGTTTGATGCCGACCCGTGGGGTGCCCGATCCGGCTGACCGGCGCAAGCGTCTCCATGAGATGGCGGCTCAATATGGCATCGACGACAAACTGTATCGCTTGCGTGTCCGGTCCGACTCGGTGCTGGCGGGCAATACCGTCGGCGACGTCGGCTTGCGACGGCACTACGGGATGACGGTGATCGCGGTCGAGCGCCAGGGGCGTCTGCTGGGCTCGCTCAAGCCGGTATTGATCGGTACCAAACTGCGATGTAATGACGTGTTGGTCGTATCCGCGCCAAGTGACGTGATTGTCGCTCACACCGAAACCCTGGGGCTGGACGATCTCGGATTCCCGCATGGTTTGCAACGCCGTTTTCATGAGAGCTTCGGTGTTGCCGAGGCGCTGGTAGGCCCGGATTCGCCGCTGATTGGAAAGACCATACGCGAAATCAATCTGCGCGAGCGGCAGCACCTTAACATTTTATCGATCCGGCGTGCCGACGGTCCATTGGCGCTGGACTTTCAGCATACCCGATTGCTATCCGGTGATATGTTGCTGGTGGTCGGCGCCTGGAACGATCTCGAACAGCTCGCCGCGCCGCGTCGCGACTTGGTGTTGTTGGCGTTGCCCGAAGAAGTTGCCGGGCGGACTTGGCATGCCAATCAGGCACCCTGGGCGATTCTGATCACGCTGGGGATGCTTGCCCTGATGGTCACTCAGCTCACGTCGAATCTGGTTGCGGTGATGTTGGCGGCATTCGCCATGGTGGTCAGCCGTTGTGTCGCGATGAATGAGGCCTATCGCTCGATGAACTGGCAGAGCCTGGTATTGATTGCCGGCATGTTGCCGTTGGCCGGTGCACTGGAGAAGACAGGTGGCGCCGGAGTGATCGTCAGCGGTTTGACCAGCCTGTTCGCCGATCTTGGCCCACATGCGATTCTGGCCGGTCTGTTCCTGCTGACTTCGGTGTTCAGCCAGTTTATTTCGAATACCGCGACGACGGTATTGGTCGCACCCATCGCGCTAAGTCTCGCGCTCGATCTGGGTTATTCACCGGCCCCCTTCATGATGACTGTGGCAATCGCCGCATCGACGGCCTTTGCAACCCCGATTGCATCGCCGGTGAACACCTTGATTCTGGCACCGGGTCAATATCGTTTCACCGACTTCGTCAAGGTGGGTGTGCCTTTACAGCTCATCGCAATGCTCATAACGATCCTTGTAGTGCCCTTGGTGTTTCCCTTGGCACAGTTGTAGTGTTGCGGTCGATTGTCCGTATTGCATCGTTGAATCCGGGAGACTCGTTACCCATGCCGGTTATTGAATTTAACAACGACGAAAAGGCGTTGATCAAACGTAATATCCAACGCTATTTTCGAGAAGAGTTGGACCAGGAAATCGGCGGATTCGATGCGGAGTTCCTGTTGGATTTTTTCGCCGAAGAGATTGGTGTGTTCTTCTATAATCGAGGCCTACACGATGCCCAGGCCTTGTTGGAAAGTCGCTTGGATTCGATCGCCGAAGCGATTTACGAGATCGAAAAACCAACACCGTTTTCGCGTTAACGGTATAGCCATCAACAATCGCTTGGCCCTTTACCACATCAGGTCATCGGGAACCTTGAACTCGGCGTAAGGATCGTCCTCGGTTGGGCCTTGCTCATCCGGGAGATCGATCACCAGAGCGGGATTACGTTGGCGGATCTTTTCGGCGATCTCCGGCGGAACCAGTTCGAACACACCATTGTCGTTGACGATGATTAGCTTGCCGGCGGCAATTTTTTTGTGTGTTTCGGGTGAGACGAAAATGCGCTTGATCTTACCCTTGTTCTCGAAATGGAAAGGCTGGTCGTCCTCGCTTTCGGCACGTGGGTGGCGACTGTTGCGAACCAACTGCCGGACCTCTGCAGCGACTTCACGTTGTCGTCTGACCTCGGCGCGCTGTTGCTCCAGTTCGCGGTCGCGTGCGCGTTTTTCCAACTCGGCCTGAGTCGGCTGGCGTGTCTTTTTTGCTGTTGTCTTCGCCTTCCCTTGGCGTTGCTGCTTGGCCTGTTGCCGGTTTTGTTTTTTCGCCTTATCCAGCCGGCCCTTATCGATCAGCCCGGCCTTGAGCAATTCATCCTGCAGCGAGTTTCCCACGTTCCGACGATCCTTTAAGCCTGTAGTTCATCAATTCTACGCCATTCGTGACGGGATGGTTCACCCTGATCGTGTTACAAGAACGCGGGCAAGTAAAAATTCGGTAACGATTTATCCGTCATCTACCGAGGTCTCGTGCAAAGGTTCGACATCGGCGGTGACAACTCGCCTAAGCATAGCGTTTCACCGGTATCTCCTTGTTGTCCCATTTGATTTTGATATCGCGTATCTCGGATTCTACCCGGTTCAAAAGAGCGATAATCCGTGGTTCGAAATGTCCACCCGAGCTGCGCCGGATTTCTTCCAGGGCGTCATCGATCGACCAAGCGTCTTTGTAGGGGCGTTTCATGGTCAATGCGTCCAGAACATCGGCAACGGCAACGAGTCGTGCCGACTCCGGAATCTCGTCACCGCTAAGGCCGTTGGGGTAGCCGCTGCCGTCCCACCTTTCGTGATGATGAAGTGCGATTTCCGCTGCCATCTGGAAGAGCCGAGTATGGCCATTGACGAGAATACCGTGTCCAATCACCGTATGAAGCTTCATGGTTTCCCACTCTTCCGGTGTGAGTTTACGGGGCGCCTTCAAGATTTCATCCGGTGTACCGATCTTCCCCGTGTCATGCATTGGCGCTGCACTTCTTATCAGTTCAACCTTTTCGTTCGACCATCCGGCCGCTTTGGCCAGGGTTGCAGCATAGTCCGCCATTCGCCAGATGTGTACACCTGTATCGGTATCGTTGTAATGGCCGGCTTCGCCCAGCATGTTGATTGCTTCTTTCTGAATCGCTTCGAGTTCAGCCACATGAGTGAGCGATAGATGGGTTGCTATCCTGGCCAAAACTATCGGTGAGGATACAGGTTTGCTGATGTAGTCGACCGCACCCACCTCGAACCCTTTTGCCTCATTCTCGATCTCGTCCATCGCGGTGACGAAAATTACCGGTGTCAGTAAGAACGCGGAATTGCGTTTTAGCCTGCTACACACTTCGTAACCGTCCATTTCCGGCATCATGATGTCCAACAGAATCAGATCGGGTTTGTGCTTGATTGCCGCGTTAAGTGCTTCGGCCCCGTTCTTCGCGAATGCGAGTTGGTAACCTTCAGGCATAAGAATCTGACGCAGTACGTTCAGATTGTTGGGCTCGTCGTCAACGATAAGAATTTTCTTCGGCACGTTCGCTCTCCGTTTCTATACTGAGTTCCTTTGCGAGACTCCTTGTTTTGGATTCTGCCTCTCTGAAATCGAAGTTGTTGATGCTGGTCCGGATCGGGTCGAGCTGTTCGTCGCTGATATAGGATGACAGTTGTTCAATCACGGGATCGACGGCACTGGGGTCGTCCTTGTCCAAATCGTTTAGAAGCTGTTGGAGCAATTCGGTGATCGCAGCTCTATCGAACGGCAGGCGTTGCTTGTCGCTCCCATCGTGTAGAGATAGGCCTGCTATGGCCTGTGCGGCTACTTGCATCGCCTGTTCGAGTGATGGGCACAAGTTAACTGCTTTTTCGAGATCTTTTTCTTTTAACGCACTGTCCAGCTCGATGGCTATTCTTGCGATATCGATCAGGCTGAGGTTGCCGCTGACGCCTTTAATCGCATGAGCAATGGTACGGGCCTTTTCGAGATCATTGGCAGCGATAAGCGGCTTGATCGATTTACCCTTTTCCACTTGTACATCGACGAAACTATGGAGCGCATCGGCATAGATGTGCGCATTACCCCAAACCGCCAGGGCACGTTCGACATCTGCAATGTTCTCGATGACCGAAAGATCCATTTTTTCACCGTGGTGAATATCGATACTGATTTCATTGTTGCGAATGCCGCGATCATTCGAAACCAGCTTGTCCATTTCGGTAAAGAGTTCGGCGAAGTTGATCGGTTTGCCCTGAATACTGTCCATTCCCGCGGAAAAGCATCTTTCCCGTTCGCTGTTCATTACGCTGGCGGTCAACGCGATAATCGGTAATTTTCCGCCCAGTTGGCGAATCCTTCTGGTGGCTTCCATACCATCCAACTCCGGCATTTGAACGTCCATCAAGATCAAGTCGAAGTCGTCGTTTCTGAACGCTTCGATTACCTGTAAACCGTTTTCGACGCAGATAACTTCGTGACCTTGTTCTGTCAGCCGTAATCGGGCGAGTAGGGCGTTTTCGGGAATGTCTTCCGCGACCAGTATGCGAAAACGGCGTGGCGAGGATAGAGAGGGGGCCGCTTCGGTATGGCCGTCTATGATGCATTCGTCGAAACAGGTTGCCAACGGCATGTGTATGTTGAAATGAAACACCGAGCCCTTGCCCAGCTCGCTTTCCACCCAAATCTTTCCCTCCATGATTTCCACGATCTGGCGACTGATGGAGGTGCCGAGGCCGGTGCCGCCAAAACGTCGAACAGTCGACTCGTCCGCCTGGGTGAAGGGCTGGAATATTCTTTCAATTTGATCTTGACTCATGCCGACACCGGTATCGCGGACCGCAAAATGCAGCATGTCTTCACCGTCGTTCGGGCGTTTAATCGACAGTTCTACCTTTCCGTGTTGCGTAAACTTGATTGCGTTGCCCACGAGATTCATAAGCACCTGACGCAATCTGGTCGGATCGCCGACGAAGCAGTGGGGCAACTCACCGTCGTAATGCAGTATCAAATCGATGGCTTTCTCTTTTGCGCGATGCTCCAGTGTCGACATAACGCCTTTCGTCAGATTCGGCAGGTTGAACGGTATAGACTCGAGGCTGATCTTGCCGGCCTCGATTTTGCTCAGATCGAGAATATCGTTGATGATGCCCAATAGAGAGAGCGCGGAATTCAGAGCGATCTCGAGATGCCCACGAGATTCGGCGTCGAGATTTTTTCGTAGGACTATTTCCAGAAAGCCGATGATGGCATTCATCGGGGTGCGGATTTCGTGGCTCATGTTTGCCAAGAAAGCCGCCTTGGTTCGATTGGCGGCTTCGGCCTCTTCCTTGGAACGCAGTAATTCCAACTCGGCGTTTTTTTGTTCGGTGACGTCCGTCACAAAGGCCACAAAGAGATGTTTCCCTTCATAAGGCTCGGCGTGGCCGACAGCAAGGTGCATCGGAAAAGTGGTGCCGTCGCGTCGGAAGGCCTCAACCTCGCGCGCCTTACCGATTATCTTGGCATTGCCGGTCTGAACGTAACGTTGGAGATAGCGGGTGTGCGCATCGTGGTCCTGGCCTGGCGGTATCAGCATGTTGACGTTTTTGCCTACGATTTCCTCTTCACGATAGCCGAACATCTTCAGAGCAGATGGGTTGATAAAGCGAATGATGCCGCTTTCATCGATCGAAACGATGCCGTTGACCGCTGTTTGCAAAATCGCCGTTACCTCTGCCGTGCGTAGCGTACACAAGACTTCCAGGTCGTCACGATTTCGAGTCAACTGTTTTCTTGCTTCATTCAACGCATAGATACGCGTCAACAGGTTCTTCAGCAGCCAGACCGTCGTTCCTGCGAACAGTAGGATTACCACGAACGAAAACACCGTCGTTTGCCACAAGCTGTTTCGCGCCTGGGTCTGCAGATTTTGTAGCAGCGTTATTCTTGCGGCGCTCGCTGAGTGACTCACGGTTGTCGCGGCGTCGACAACGCGTGATGCGGTATCCCACCATGTATCGAAAGTCACGGGATAAGGCTGACGCGCGATACTGGCGTTGTAAATCTGCTGTCGCACCGCTTCGAAGTCACCGAAAAAGAGTTGTTCGAATGTCTGCAGTGATTCATGTACTTCTTCAGGTACCTGCTTTAGCGCGGCTGTCTCCCTGAGGATGTTGGCGTACCCCACAGAAATGCCACGATCGTTTTCCAGTTCAATGAGTTCTTCAATGGTCAACGGTTCCGCACGTCGGATTGCGACACTCAGTTTTGCGCGTTCCAGACCAACATGATCGATAATGCCGAGTGCGTCTGACTCGATCTCTGCCAACAACTCCAACAGCATTTCGTTGCTTTCGGGTGCCAGGAGCTGGCGTATCAAGTGCTCTTCGGCGCGAATGGCCCTGTTTGCGGTGTTGAGCCATTGGGCGACCGACAGTTCATCGGTCTGTAAGGCGTCAGCTTGTGCGTGCCATTGGGTTATGGCCGAGCGCCACAGGGCGATGTCTTCTTCCGGTAGAGTGATTATTCCGCCGTCCTGAAAAAAGGCATCGGTTTGAATTTCCCGTTGTCTCGCTTCGTAAGCCGTTTTTTCGAGCAAAGGTTTTAGATCGGTGTCCGCACTCGCCAGATAGCTGGCGCCAAGGCCGCGATAACGTGTTTGGGCACTGATTGCAGAAGCGAGCAGCGCGGCCGCGCGATTGTTTAACGTGGCTTGCTCTGCCCTGAGAAAAGATTGATTGGCGGAGTGAATCGAATTTAACAACGGCACAGTAAGAATCGCGACGAGCAACAATGTAATTGCGCCGACCTTGATTTTTAGTGCCTTGGCTTCTTCTTGCGGACCCAAAAGCATTTCTCCCGGCAGTTTGTGGAGAGCAAGCGCCCACTGTATCGCAACGCGGGTCGACCTAAGCGCAGCCGCCGAGAGACGAAAAGGTTCGTCTGCGGGCCAAGAATCAATCAGGCTCGCATCCAGGCGTGGTATTGGTCCTATTTACTGCATCTGCACCGTACGTCATGCGCAGGTTTTCGAGGATCGAGTGCATTTCCGGGAATGAAATGCCCGGAAGTGCACCACCACATAGAGGGATTGCTCGGCTTCACTCATTGTTGTTTTCACAAAACCTATCAGCCGTTTTCGGTCATCGGGTTGGTTTCTTTAGCAGGTGTTGGCCGGTTGTCGACCGGGCAGTAGACGCGATCAATGAGGGGAACAACCATATAGGAAGCAATAAGCGTGAATGACGGTCAGGTGGCGGTGGGCGTTCGAGTTTATCTGTCGTGCGGGGAGCCATACCGCGCGGGTTTTGTCTTGGGTCTCAATATGGAATCGGCAAAGTTTGCCTATGATGTGGGGTAACTCGTGTGTCGTTCGGGAGTTCGATGGTCAACGAGTAACTGCCCAGGCAAGCAAGATTAGACCTGAGCCGCCCAGGCCGGCACTGAGCCAAAGCGGGTTGAAACCGATTTGGGTGTCGATCAGACCGGCGGTGAGTACACCGGCAATAACGAGCGACGCACCGGCGATGGTCGTTTGGGTACGTTGGTTGCCCGTCCGTATTTCTTCACGGATCCGATCCAATTGCTCGGACTTCCATTGGATTTCCAATTCGCCATCGGCCGCTTTGCGCAGTACCCGATGAGCCAGTAAGGGCACCTCGGGCAGGTCTTCCGACAGTTGCGGCAGGGTTTCCTTGACGCGCCGGGCGAAGGCCTTGGGGCCGACCTGCTGCGACATCCAGCGTTCCATGAAGGGCTTGGCGGTGCTCCAAAGATCGAGCTGCGGATAGAGCATGCGGCCGAGGCCTTCGATGTTCAGCAGGGTTTTTTGCAATAGCACCAGTTGCGGTTGGACCTCCATGTTGAATCGCCGCGCGACCTGGAAAAGTCGCAACAGAAAGTGACCGAACGAAATCTCACTGATCGGTTTTTCCCAGATCGGCTCCGAGACGGTACGGATGGCGGCCTCGAAGTCTTCGACCCGGGTGTCGGCGGGCACCCAACCGGATTCGACATGCAGTTCGGCGACCTTGCGGTAGTCGCGGTGGAAAAAGGCCAACAGGTTTTCGGCCAGGTAGCGTTGATCGGCGTTGGTCAGGGTGCCAACGATGCCAAAGTCGACGCCGATATAGGTACCGTCGGGGCGCACGAAGATGTTCCCCGGGTGCATATCGGCATGGAAGAAGTTGTCGCGGAAGACCTGGGTGAAGAAGATCTCCACGCCGCGTTCGCCGAGCACTTTCATGTCGACGCCCGCCTCGATCAGCTCGTCGACCTGGTCTACGGGAATGCCATAGATGCGTTCCTGCACCATGACGTTTTCACGGGTCAGATCCCAGAATACCTCGGGGACGTAGAGTAATTTGCCGTCAGCGAAGTTCCGTCTGAGTTGGGCGCCGTTCGCCGCCTCGCGTAAGAGATCGAGTTCGTCGTGGATGGTTTTGTCGTATTCCTCGACCACCTCGACCGGACGCAGACGGCGTGCCTCGCGCGAATACTTGCGTGCCAACCGGGCAATGGTAAACAGCAAGTCGATGTCGCGTTGGATGGTTTTTTCGATCCCCGGCCGTACGACCTTGACCACCACTTTGCGGCCGTCATGCAGGGTTGCCGCATGCACTTGTGCGATCGAGGCCGATGCCAGCGGCGCGCTGTCGAACTCGGCGAAAAGTTCTTTGACCGATTGGCCCAGGGCTTTTTCGACCAATCGGCGAGCCTGGTCGCCGGGAAACGGGGGTACCTGGTCTTGCAGTTTCGATAGCTCGATGGCGATATCGTCAGGCAGCAGATCGCGCCGGGTCGAGAGGATTTGGCCGAACTTCACATAGAGCGGGCCCAGATCTTCGAGCGCGCGGCGTACCCGTACGCCCCGTGGTGGTTTCTGGCCCCAGTAGAATGGAGAGAGAAAACGAAAGAAGCGGATAGGACGGAATAAGTGCGCGGCCAGCACCAGCTCGTCCAGACCGTGGCGCATCAACACCCAGGCGATGTGCATGACACGCAGGCTTTCACGTACCGGAATCACGCCTTTGAATCGCCTTCGCTTTCGGCTTGTTCCAACAGGGCGATGCGTGCCGCAAGGCGTTCGGTATCATCGCGCAGTTGGTCGACGTCGACCAGAAAGTCCTCGACCTCGTAGCGATGTGGCAGCACGCGCAGTTCTTCGGTGAGGTACTCCGACAGATTCTCACTGGCACTCTCGTTCAGCCGTTTGGTTTCGCGCAGCAATGCCCGTATGGCGCGCCCGATCTCGTGCGCGGGGATGTCGCCGGTGACGTGTGAGAGTTGCTCTTCCCAGTCGATGTCGAGTTCGGACAGCGCTTCGCTGAAGTGTCGTGCGGTGGCATTGTCTCCTTCAATCCGAACATGTCCGCCGAACAACTGTCCTGCGCTTTGTTCGCGATCGCTGGCGCGCGCCAAGTCGATCGGGCTGCCGGTAAGCATGCAGTCAGGTTCGCCCTCGATGCTGCCGAGTAGTTGCAAGCGGCCGTCGGCACCGGGCACGAAATACAGCTGCAGGCCGGTGCCGGCGAGTGCGACGCAAATCACTTTGCCATGCAAAGCGCCTAATTTGGCACTTGCTTGTGGGTCCATTGCCAGAACCCGGTTGATGGCCTGTTCGAGGCCTTCGAGCGTGAAGTCGCGCAGCGTCACGGCGTCGTCTCGATGGCGGCGTGAATGGTCTGCCGCTCATACGAGCGGTTTGTCGCAACAGACGACCCCGACACCGCCGGGTCGGATATACGGCTCGTTCCGCTCAAAGTTTGAATCCGCGGTGGACGGCGACGATGCCGCCGGTCAGGTTGTGAACATCGCAGCGCTCGAAGCCGGCTGCGGTCATCATATCCTTGAGCGTCTCTTGGTCAGGATGCATACGAATGGATTCGGCGAGATAGCGATAGCTCTCGGCGTCGTTGGCAACCAGTTCGCCCATTTTTGGCAGAATGCGGAAGGAATACAGATCGTAGAGTTTTTCCAGCGGTTTGTTCAGCGGTTTCGAGAATTCGAGCACCAACGCCCGGCCGCCGGGTTTGAGTACGCGATACATGGCGTCCAGCGCGCGCGGCTTATCGGTGACATTGCGCAGGCCGAAGGCGATGGTCACCAGGTCGACAGTGTCGTCAGGGAAGGGCAGGCTTTCGGCGTCGACCTGTACATAGCCCAGGTTGCCCACATGGCCGCGATCGGCCATACGGTCGCGCCCCAACACCAACATCGCGGCATTGATATCGGTCATCAACACTTGGCCATCGGGGCCGGCCAGGCCGGCAAAACGGTCGGCGAGATCACCGGTGCCCGAGGCCAGGTCGAGTATTCGTTGGCCGGGGCGAACGCCGGCCAACTCGACCGCGAAACGTTTCCATAGCCGGTGTACCCCGAACGACATCAGGTCGTTCATCAGGTCGTACTTGGAGGCTACGGAGTCGAATACGCCCCGTACCAGGCCGGCCTTTTCAGCCGTGTCTACGTCACGGAAGCCGAAGTGGGTACGTTCGTTGTCGTCGGCCATGGCGGCGGGTCGTCCTGCGTCGCTGTCATTGGCGCAAAGTTGGCGATCAGGCGGCGGGCTCCTTGCGGGTATAGCCCTCCTCCTTCAACTCGTCCAGATACTGCGCCCAGAGTTCGTCGTAATGCTTGCCGAGATTGTACAGGGTTTCCCAGGAGTAGATGCCGGTGTTGTGCTCGTCGTCGAAGTGAAGCACTACGGCGTAGTTGCCGACGGGCTCGATGCGATCGATGTTCACGTTTTCCTTGCCCAGCGGCACCTTACGTTGTCCGGGACCGTGCCCGGCGACTTCAGCGGAAGGTGAATAAACCCGCAGGTATTCGGCCGGCAGTTTGAAATTGGCGCCGTCGTCGAAGCTGACCTCGAGCACGTGCGAGATACGGTGCAGGTTCAATTCCGTTGGGGCGGGGGTGTTCATAAGGGCGTTCCTCTACTGTCGATGGCGCGATTCTACCGGGCTTCGTTGACGTTGTTTGCCCAGAATTTGCGCGCATATTGTTCCCGGGGGGCCTTGCACCGATATGCTGTGCGTCATGCAAGAGAGCGTTTCATCGTCCCGGTCATCGCGTCAGCTGCTCAGTGGCAGTCTGTTGTTCGGGGCCATCTTACTGTCGGTTGCGCACGGCCTTGGTAGCGGCGTACCGGCGATCGCTGCGGGTATGGTCTTCTGGCTGGCCGGTTTGCTGCTGATACCGCAGGTAAAAGGATTGCAACGTGTCCAGACCGTCATGATGTTGCTGGTGGGCGGCGCCGGTTTGCTCTATGCGGCTCAGCGTGGGGTCGAGCCGCGACTGGCCAAGGCGGCCAGCGCCAATCAGGCACTGTTGGCGATGTTGGCGGGCGTGAGCTTTCTACGTTTGATCAGCCTGCCGGAAGTCGAGGCCGGCGAATCCGACCCGCGTGGTTCCGGCGCCTTGTGGCGCACGCTTTTCGGCGTGCATTTGTTTGGCTCGGTGATTAATCTGTCGGCGGTAATGATCCTCGGCGACCGTCAGGCACGGCGCCGGGCATTGACCCCTTTGCAGGCCACGGTGTTGTCACGCGGTTTCGCGTTGGCCGCCCATTGGTCGCCGTTTTTTGCGGCTATGGGTATCGCGCTGAGTCACTCGCCCGGTGCGGCCTTGGTGACTTTGTCGTTGGTCGGTTTACCCTTGGCCGCTTTGGGTGTATTGCTGACAGGATGGCAACTGACACGACAGGGCCGTGCGGACGATTACGTCGGTTATCCGATGCATTTCGGTGCACTTTGGGTACCGGGTGTGTTGGCGTTCCTGGTCATGCTGCTACACGAACTCGCGCCGGCGGTGCCGGTGCTGACGTTGATTGCCGGTTTGTCGTTGATGTTGGCCTTGTCGGTGTTGTTTTTGCGGAACGCCCGTCGTGCCGGATCGGCGTTTGCGGGACAAATCATCGACGGTCTGCCGCGCATGTCCGGCGAGTTGGCCTTGTTTCTTGCGGCAGGGGTACTCGCCGCAGGGATCGGCAGTGTCGTCGATGCGACCGGCTGGGCGCTGGATCTCGATCATTTCGGGGCCACCGAGGCGAGCCTTTTATTGCTGCTGATGATTGCGCTTGCGGTTGCCGGTGTGCATCCGGTGATCAGTATCGCGACCGCGCAGGGTCTGCTGACGCCGCTTGCACCGGATCCCAATCTGCTCGGTATCACCTATCTCATGGCCTGGGCAGTCGGGGTTTCGATCTCGCCTTTTTCCGGTATGCATTTGGCCATGCAAGGGCGCTTCGGTGTCGACTCACGCGGTTTTCTACGTTGGAGCGGTGGTTTTACGTTGGCGATGCTGTCGGTACACACAGGCGTGCTGCATCTGTACGAGGCGTTCGCGGGCTAAGCTGAAGAGGGTCGCAACGATAGGGGAAGGCGATGACGGGGTCCGATGAACCGAGTGCGGGCGCCGGGGTTACGTCCGCGACCCGCCGCATACTCGGCATTTCGCGCGCCTTTGGGTTTGGATGATTCCGGTCTTGTTGATCCTGATCGTCACCCAGAGTTTGGGCACGAATGCGGCATTGCAACAGGGTTGGATTCGGAATCCGCAATGATTTCTCGGCTGGAGTGGTGCCGCCGGCCGGCTATTGAATCTTGTCCATGCCATAGCGGTTTTGGCGCTCGGGATGATCGTCGGACGCCGTCGGTGAAGATTCGGGGCGTGGTCCCGGGTGTGTTTGGCAGGGTAGTATCGGCGCCCAGCGCGGCGGGGCTGCGCGTGTTGGGGTTTCAGGGGAAGGGTTTGCATGGCGGGTATTTTCGTCAGCTATCGTCGAGACGACAGTCAGGGCTTTGCCGGTCGTCTGGCCGATGATTTGACCGAGATTCTGGGTCCGGACCGGGTGTTTCGTGATATCGAAATTCCGGCCGGCAGCGATTTCACCGATGTGTTGCACCGCGCCATCGCAGCCAGCGATCTCTTGCTGGTCGTCATCGGCAAGCATTGGGCGGCCGACTCCAAACAGGGCTATCGTTCACGCCTGTTCGAGCCGACCGACTGGGTGCGGACCGAGATCGAAGCGGCGTTCGCCCAAGGCAAGCAGGTCATACCGGTACTGGTCGGTGGCGCGCGAATGCCTGAGGCCGATAGCCTGCCAAGCAGTATCGCTAGGATCACCCGCGTGCAGGCAGCTGAGCTGACCGACCGCCATTGGCGTGACGATATCGCAGCGCTGGCCGGTCGCCTGCGTGCGCTGTGGCCGGCACTGGCCGATCGCACACCGCCGGTCGGTGGGGAAGAAGACACGCCGGCGACCGTGTTGCGTGAGCTCGGCGAGCGTTTCCTCGAACAGGTGGCATCGCGACGACGACCCCGGCTGGAACCGCCGCGTCTACCGCCGACCTTCGGGCAGCGTCTGTTGCGCCGGCTCGGTCTGGGGCTGAAAAGGCTGGCGGCCACCGCAGCGATTATTGCGCTGATCTATATCGGTATCCGCTTGCTCGGTGACCAAGAGACCTTGAACACCCTGGATGCCTTCGAGGCGCGGTTGTCGGTTGCGTGGGACCGCCTGCACCAATACCTGGCACGGTTCATGGGCTGATCGGTTCCCCGTTCGGAACACCGGAGCCTGCCTTCGGGTCACAGACATGATCAATTGACGAGGGGGCGTCGTGCGAGGAGTCATAGCGCTGAGTCTTGGCGTCATCAGCCTCATATTCGGCAGCGTGATTGCGGCGCCCGGGGCGTCGGGCAATGCGAACTACCGGGTCAAAGTACCGGCCGAACTGGATCGCCTCGATGTGCGTGCCTGTTTCCGCCGTGGCGGTCCGATGCGTTTGCGTCCGGCATCGAGCCGTGCGTCAAGCCGGTTGCGAACGTTGAGCGCCGACTCCGGTGTCGATGTGCGCCGACTCGGGGACGAGATTCTCATCCGGAGCGAGTTATCCGATGCCTGTGTCGATTACCGAATCGACTTGGCTTCGGTGTCAGAACAGGGCCATTGGCGGCGGTCATCGGTGCGAACGCACGATGCCATCCTGGTTACACCAGCGGTTTTCTTATGGTTGCCGGTCGACTTGTCGACGATCGAGTTACGTTTCGAACTACCGCCGGGTTACGCCGTGTCGGCGCCCTGGGAGCGGTTCGATCGCGGCGACGTTGCACATTATCGTATCGACACTGACGAAACCCGGTCCAACGGTAAAATCGCGCTCGGTCGCTTCGATCGTTATCACCTTGCAGTCGAAGACGCCACGATCGATGTTGCCGTACTCAGAGGAGAGCCGCCTGCCGAGTCGGGCAAGATCCGTCGCTGGCTTGAGGCGAATATCGATGCGGTTAGTGCAGTCCATGGCCGTTTTCCAGTACCGCGATTGCAGCTTCTGGTAGTGCCGCTCGGCGCCGGTGATGAGCCCGTGCCCTGGGGGCAGGTCACGCGCGGCGGCGGCGATGCCGTTCATTTGTATGTCGATCAGCGTCAGTCGGAGTCGGTCTTCCTGGACGATTGGGTATTGAGTCATGAGTTGAGCCATCTGTTCCATCCGCCGATGAACGGCGACGCGCGCTGGATATACGAGGGGCTGGCGAGTTATTACCAATACGTCGCGCGGGCGCGTACCGGGATGCTGACACCACGGCAGGCATGGGCCGGGTTGCATAGCGGCTTTGAGCGCGGTCGCCGCGGCGGTCGGCCCGGTCGCTCGTTGAATGATGCGACAGAGAACATGCATCGGGAACAAGCCTATATGCAGGTCTATTGGAGCGGTGCCGCGATTTTTTTGTTGGCCGATCTGCAACTGCGCCGCGATAGCGGAGGTGCACAATCGCTCGATCGGGTGCTTGCGGATTTTCACGCGTGTTGCCTACCGTCGGACCGTTTGTGGCGGGGCGACGAGTTTTTGCATGAGCTCGATAGGCTTTCAGGTACCCGTGTATTCAGTCGTTTAGCCGAAACCTACGGTGATTCTGATCGTTTTCCCGATTTGAACGAGGCGTATCGGCAGCTCGGTCTGACGATAGAAAGGGCCCGGCGACTCGGCTTCGGCGGCAATCCGGCCGGGGTTGCACTGCGCGACGCCATTATGGGCCCGCCGTGATTTTACTGCGTGCTTTATTGTTGGCGGCCTTCATGGTGATTCCTCCCGAATCACCCGCTGCTGATCTGGTCGAGACGCTAGAGGCCTTGAGGATCGGTCATGGTGTGCCGGGCATGGCGTTGGCGATTGTCGATCGCAGCGGCATTCGCGAGACCGTTGCACTGGGTTTGGCGGACCGAGAAAGCGAACGGCCGATGACGATTGACACGCTGATGCGTATCGGCTCGGTGACCAAGACGTTCAACGCCATCGGTCTATTGCGGCTTCAGGCCGCCGGTCGCCTTGGCCTCGATGAGGTGTTTCACGAGATCGCACCCGAGTTGCCCTTGGCCAATCCATGGAAAGACAAGCATCCGGTGTGATTGGTGCACTTGATCGAACATACCGCGGGACTGGCTGACATGACGCCCGCCGAGTTTGCGCACAATGAGCCGTTCGATTCCTTGCACGCGGCTTTCGATTTCGCACCCGAGGCACGCCGGGTGTTATGGCCGCCGGGGCGTTTTCCTCAGTACTCCAACGTCGGTGCCGCTTATCTCGGTTATGTCATCGAGAAACGCAGTGGTATGCGCTACGAGGCATTCATGCAGCATGAGGTGTTGGCGCCTCTGGGTTTGAGCAGCGCTACCTTGCATGCTGATCCGCAGACACGCGAGCGTCTGGCGACCGGATACGATCGCGACGGCGAATCGATCATTCCATACTGGCACATGGTGTTTCCGCCGCTCGGTGCAATCAACGCGACAGCGCGTGAGATGGCCGCGTTGCCACGCTTCTTTCTCAACCGGGGCCGTGTCGACGACAAGATTTATCTTTCACCGGACACGATCGCACGTATGGAAAGACCGGGTAGCAGTGCCGGTGCACGCGCCGGCCTAACTTACGGACACGGCCTGGGCGTCGAGCAGGAGATCGACGGTGGTCGCGTCTGGTTCGGACATGGCGGAGACGGCTATTTGTCCCACTTCGCTTATCAGCCTGAATTGGGTCTGGGCTATTTCTTGAGCTTTAACGCCTTTAAACGTGATGCTTTGGGCGACTTCAAACGTGCCGTACAGGGACATTTGAGTGCCGCGCGACCGGCGTTGCCGAAAGTGCCGTCATTTGATACGCCTTTGTTACCAGTCGGTGCGGCAGGCGACTATGAGGCCCTGATCTATCGGTTCGGCAATTCACCCGATACAAGATCGATGAGGCTCGGTATTCGGGATGGGCAACTGTTCTTGCGTTATCCGAGTGGCAACCGTCTTGAGCTGATCAAGGTTGCCGAGGGTTTGTATCGGCATCCTGATGAACCGCTTGCAACCGTTGCGCTCACGAAGGTGGATCGCCGTTGGGTATTGCAAGGCGGCTTCGGCAGCTACGGTAGGCGCTGAATGAACGTACCGGAACCAATCTCCTAGGCATGTGTGTACCAAAACACAATGCCCTCATAACGATCGGAGCAAGCTATACGATTCTGCGATCCAGTTCCGCCAAGTCGGTGCCAAGCAGCCGCTACATTAGGCAACAGACCCACGACACGAGATTTATGCCGTCATGTACCAGTCGAAGCCCCTTGCTGCATCCGCCTTCAAAGAAGCCCGTCTGGAGCTTGGTATGCTGTATGTCATTGCCAGTATCGCTGCGGCCCATTTGTTGAGCATGCATTGGTTGCTGGCGATGCTGGTTGCGCCTTTTCTGATGTTGGTCGTGATCGGCGGTCTCGCGCTGTTCGTACAGGTGCTTTGGATGTTGGTTCTCGGTCTTGAGAAAATCGGTACCTCGGTGGGTTTCCGGAAGAGTCCGCTGGCCTGAATCAAGCGGCAACCTATCGCCAAACCCCTTCGCTGCTGCGATAAGTTTCGATAACCCGGATGTAATTGAGTCGCTCGTATTCGGACGGGTCGACTATGCTGGCTTGGCTGAATTGGCCGCGGAAATCGCCGATCTGTTCGAAGCCTTGGCGCTCCATCCACTCCGTGGTGTCCTTGATAACCTGTTCGAGGCGTCTCGGGCCATGCTGTAGTAAGGCATGGCACATATGCACCACATCGGCTCCGGCCAACAAGAGTTTGATTGCCTCTTCGGCGCCATAGACGCCGCCGGTCGCGCCCAGTGAGCATTCCACGCGGCCGTGCAGCATCGCCATCCAACGCATGGCCAGCAAGGCGTCCGATGGCTTGGTCGGCGTTAGCGCGTGATGCAGCCGCAGCCCCTCGATGTCGATGTCCGGCTGATAAAAGCGATTGAATAGGCAAACGCCGGCGACGCCGGCGCTTTCGAGCTTCTTCACCATGTTACCGACCGAGCTGAAGAAGGGTGACAGCTTCATATTGATCGGGATCTCGATTTGTTCGCGCAACTCCTTGAGCAGCGTGACGTAACGTTGCTCGACGTAATGACCTTCTTCCCAGACATCGCCTGCAATGTAATAGGCGTTCAGTTCCAAGGCATCCGCTCCGGCATCGGCAATTTCCTTGGCATGCGCCATCCAGCCGCTAGCGGTAATGCCGTTGAGACTGGCGACGATGGGGATATCGACGGTTGCCTTCAGCGCCGCGACCTGCTCCAGGTAGCGATCGAGTTCGCCGGGGAAGTCCTGATGGTTCGGTAAAAAGCTGTCGGCCTCGGCATGGCCGGTATCCTGATGATGCAGGAAGCGCGTCATGCCCTCTTCTTCGGCGCGTATCATTTCTTCGAACAGCGAATACATCACGATTGCACCGGCACCGGCATCTTCCAGCTTTTTACAGGCGTCAAGATTTCGTGAAAGTGGCGAGGCTGACGGGACGAACGGATTTTTAAGACCCAGGCCGAGCCATTTGGTGTTCAGGTTCATAGTTTGATTCCTCCAAGGTGTGATGTGCGTCCGACGCTCCGCTGGGTTACTGTGCCGCAGCTAAAGCGATGCAACGAAACACGCACCGACCTCCGTGATTATCGATGGATGATGTATTAACGATTTAGGCATTACTGTCACGTCGATCATGTCGCCTCCGGTGGTCATAAGTTCTGGCTCTAATCGTCTGAGGGCTCGCCGACGGCGAGTGCGGCCAGTTGTTGATAGAGGTGAAACTTCGAGCGTGTTTGGTGTTGTGCAGCGGTCATGAAGCGTTGTGCGGCCTCCGGGTGGGTACGCTCCAATACCGCGAAACGTGTTTCGCTCATGGCGAAGTCACGATAGGGGATATTGGGCTCGCGCGAATCCAGGTGTAGCGGATTCTCGCCACGTGCGGCCTTGCGGGGGTCGTAACGGAACAGGCCCCAATGGCCGGCGTTCACCGCCAGTTGTTGTTGTCGCAGATTGTTCGCCAGATCGATGCCGTGTGCGATACAGGGCGAGTAAGCAATGATCAGCGACGGGCCGTCGAAGCTCTCGGCCTCTAGAAAGGCGCGCAGCACCTGAACGTCCTTGGCGCCATAGGCGACCTGGGCGACGTAGACGTCGCCATAGGCCATGGCCATCATCGCCAGGTCTTTTTTGATGACCGGTTTGCCGGCGGCCGAGAATTTCGCCACTGCACCCAGGGGCGTGGCTTTGGAGGTTTGGCCACCGGTATTCGAGTACACCTCGGTATCGAGTACCAGGATGTTGACGTTGCGTCCGGATGCGAGCACGTGGTCGATGCCGCCGTAGCCGATGTCGTAGGCCCAGCCGTCGCCGCCGATCAACCATACGCTTTTCTTCACCAGATAGTCGGTTATACCGCCAAGCGTTTTGGCTTCGATACGATCGATCGTGGTCAGTCGTTGTTTCAGTGTTTCGACATGCTCGCGTTGTTCGAAGATCTCGGCTTCGTTGCGTTGCGCGTTGTCGAGGATGGCGTCGACCAGTTCGCGATCTATCTCGGTGCTCAAGGTGCGTAGCAGCTCGGCTGCCTGTTCTGTTTGTTTGTCAATCGCGACCCGCATGCCGAGTCCGAACTCGGCGTTGTCTTCGAACAGTGAATTGCTCCAGGCCGGGCCGCGACCTTCCGGGTTCTTGGTGTAAGGTGTGGTTGGCAGGTTGCCGCCGTAGATCGACGAACAGCCGGTGGCGTTGGCGATCAACATCCGATCGCCGAACAATTGGGTGGCCAGCTTGATGTAGGGTGTTTCACCGCAACCGACGCAGGCACCGGAGAATTCGAACAAGGGTTGCATCACCATCGCGCCCTTGAGCGTTGTGTCTTTTAGCTTGGTGCGATCGAACTCGGGAAGGCCAAGGAAAAAATCCCAGTTTTCCTGTTCGACCTTGAGTCGCGAAGTAATGGGCACCATGTTGAGTGCCTTGTGCTGAGGATCGGTTTTGTCGCGAATCGGGCAGATTTCGACGCATAGCCCGCAGCCGGTACAGTCGTCCGGTGCGACCTGATAGGTGATATGGGTGCCGGGTGGAAGATCTTTACCGCCCTTGACCGGGCGATGGACGAAGCCGGCCGGAGCATCTTCGATCAGGGATTCGCCAAACAGCTTGGATCGAATGGCGGCATGCGGGCAGGCTAGCGGGCATTTGCCGCAGTCGGTGCACAATGCGCTGTCCCATTGCGGAATCTCTAACGCGAGCTGACGTTTTTCATAGGCCGCGGTACCGAGCGGCCAGGTGCCGTCGACGCTCATCGCACTGACCGGCAAGGCATCGCCTTGACCGGCAATGAGTTGTGCGGTGACCTGCTGTACGAACGCCGGTGCGTTAGCCGCGACGACTGGCGGCATCTCGATTTTACTGTCGACCTTGGCCGGAACTTCGATTCGTTTCAATCCGGTTAGCGCCTGGTCGATGGCCGCATAGTTGCGTTCGAGCAGTCGCCGGCCCTTGCGGCCATAGGTTTTCTCGACCATGGATTTGATCTGGCGCACGGCGTCCGTGCAGTCGATCACCTCGGTGATGGCAAAGAAGCAAGCCTGCATGATCGTATTGATACGCCGACCCATGCCGGTATCTTTCGCGATGCCGTAGGCGTCGATGGCGTATAGATCGAGGTCTTTGTCGATAATCTGCTGTTGAACCTCGCGTGGTAACCCGTTCCACACCGTGTCGGCCGGTAAGGCGCTGTTGAGCAGGAAGGTTCCGGCATTGGCGGCCTTGTCCAGCATGTCGTAGCGGGTCAGGAAGTTCGGTTGATGGCAGGCGACGAATTGTGCCTCGCCCTTGCCGATGAGATAGGTCGAGCGGATCGGACGTTCGCCAAAGCGCAGGTGCGACACCGTGACCGCGCCGGCCTTTTTCGAGTCATATTGGAAGTAGCCCTGAATATGCAGATCCGTTTGTTCGCCGATGATTTTGATTGAATTTTTGTTGGCCGAGACGGTGCCGTCCGAGCCGAGACCGTAAAACACACAGCGGGTGACGTCCGCCGCCGCATTCGGCACGAAAGTATGGTCCCATTCCAGGCTGCTGTGGCTGACGTCGTCATGAATGCCGACGGTGAAATGATTCTTCGGCCGTTTTTTACGTAATTCTTCGAATACCGCGGCGACCATGCCGGGGGTGAATTCTTTGGACGACAAACCAAAACGTCCGCCGATAACCCGTGGCAGGTGGGGCCGGCTGCCGTCGGCATGGGCTTGTACCAATGCGGTGAGGACATCTTTATACAGCGGTTCGCCGTCGGCACCCGGTTCTTTGGTGCGGTCGAGCACCGCGATAGCACGCGTGCTATCGGGCAGAGCGGCCAGCAGATGTTTAGCCGAGAACGGGCGGAACAGCCGTACCTTGAGCAAACCCACCTTTTCAGCCCGCCCCGTCAGGGTTTCAACGGTCTCTTCGGTGGCGCCCAGACCCGAACCCATGAGGATCAGCACCCGTTCGGCGTCGGGTGCGCCGACGTACTCGAAAAGGCCATATTGGCGGCCGCAGACCTCGGCGAATTTGGCCATGGTCCGTTCAAGGATATCGGGTAATGCGGCGTAGTAAGGGTTTACCGACTCGCGCCCCTGGAAATAGACGTCCGGGTTCTGCGATGTCCCGCGCAAGACGGGACGATCGGGGCTCAGTGCCCGTTGCCGATGGGCGATCACCAGGTTTTCTGCGATTAGCGTGCGTGCGGCATCGCGATCGACGGCAACAATCTTGTCGACCTCGTGCGAAGTGCGGAAGCCGTCAAAGAAGTGCAAAAAAGGGATGCGTGAGGCCAGCGTTGCGGCTTGTGCGATCAGTGCGAAATCCTGCACCTCTTGTACATCGGCCGAGCACAGCATGGCATAGCCGGTTGCGCGGCAGGCCATTACGTCGGAATGGTCGCCGAAGATCGACAGCGCCTGCGCGGCTAGCGAGCGCGCCGCCACATGCAGCACGGTCGGGGTCAGCTCGCCGGCGATCTTGTACATATTCGGGATCATCAGCAGCAGGCCCTGCGATGCGGTGAAGCTGGTCGCCAGGGCGCCGGCCTGCAATGCGCCGTGAATGGCACCTGCGGCCCCGGCCTCACTTTGCATTTCGATCACCTGGGGTACGCTGTCCCAGAGGTTGCGTACACCGATGGCCGACCAATCGTCGGCCCATTCGCCCATCGGCGAGGCCGGCGTAATCGGATAGATCGCGATCACCTCGTTGGTGAGGTGCGCGATGCGTGCGGCGGCCTCGTTGCCGTCCAGCGTGAGCTGCTCCTGGGTCATCAAGCCACCCGAAAATGAACGCTAATGGCACAGATTGGGGGTGCCGGCGGGACGCAGCAACCATGCTGCGAGGCTTGCTTGATGTGAGTCAAGCCTGAGGAAATATGTGGGTGACTTAGATCAGGCCGTCCTCGCTACCCAGCGGATCCGGTACCGATTGCCATTGGGAGCGCAAGTTCTTGCGAAATACCAGCTTTTGCTGCGCGGATTCCGGCAGATCGGTGAAAAGGAAGATGCCACGAGTGATCAAGAGGTCGATCACGTCTTCGAGCACCCGCACCAGGTCGACATCGAGATCGCGCAGGAATGCCTGTACCTCCGGGTCGCCGACCGAAGCCGGGACCGCGCCTTCGACGGCCTCTGCGGACAGCCTTTCGATGCGACCATCTGCGTTTCGAATGATGTAAACCTGCTGCATGATTTTAGGTCCTATCCGGGAAGACGCGAATCCCATTCAGGTTTTCGGTCCCGGCGACGATAACTTTATGCGGGAAGAATCCGTTACCGCCCGATGTATTTAGTGAGAGTGGACGCTTGAACGAACCGGCAGAAAAGCTCGATCCGCCAGACCCGCAGAGCGAGATCGATCCGCTGGTCGCTTGCCTGTTGATGTTGGCCCGTCATCATCATCTACCGGCATCGGAATATGCGGTAACTTCGGGCTTGCCGCTCGATAACGGCCGTCTGCTGCCATCGCAATTCGATCGCGCCGCGCGCCGTATCGGCCTGCGGGCACAGATTGTTCGGCGCCGTCTGAAGCGTCTCGATAGTCTGCAAACCCCGGCAGTATTGCTGCTGGACGACGATCGTGCCTGTGTGTTGGTGGAGCCGGTGGGTGACGCCAAGGCACGTCTGCTGATGCCGGAAAACCCGGATGCAGAGTTACATCTTGACGCCGACGAGTTGAATGCGCTTTACAGCGGCTATGCGATTCTGGCCGGACCGGTGCATCGCTACGATGCGCGCACCCCGTCGGAATCCGACGAAGCCCCGCAAGGTCATTGGTTTTGGGGCACTTTGGCCGCTTCTTGGCGGATATATCGTGACGTACTCCTGGCCTCGGTACTGATCAATCTATTCGCCGTGGCAGGCCCGTTGTTTGTCATGAACGTCTATGATCGGGTGGTGCCGAACCATGCGCTGGAGACGCTTTGGGTGTTGGCGATCGGGGTCGGTGTAATCTTCGGTTTCGATTTCATATTGCGCGGCCTTCGCGGTCGCTTTATCGACATCGCGGGAGCCAAGGCCGATCTGGCTCTATCGGCGCGTTTGCATGAGCGGGTGTTGGGTCTCCGGATGGATGCGCGACCGGTGTCTTCGGGCGCATTCGCGAACAATCTGCGCGAGTTCGACGGTATTCGCGACTTTTTCACATCACTTACACTCACGACGTTTGTCGATGTGCCATTCGCCCTGTTTTTTCTGTTTGTGATTTGGCTGATTGCCGGACCTTTGGTTCTGGTACCGATGGCGGTGATTCCGGTGGTTTTGGGTTACGGCCTTTTCGTGCAGCCGCGATTGCGACGCGCAGCCGAGCAAGGCATGCGTGCCTCGGCGCAGAAGAACGCGACCCTGATCGAGGCCTTGGTCGAAGCGGAGACCGTCAAGGCGCTGGGAGTCGAAGGCCGTCTGCAACGCCAGCTCGAGAATTCGGTTGCCGAAACCGCGCGCTGGGGTATGCAGGCGCGTCAATGGGCGTTGTCGGCAACCAATCTTGCGACCCTGATGCAGCAACTGGTTTCGGTCGCGGTGGTGGTGTTCGGGGTTTACATGATTGCCGACGGTCTTTTGACCCTTGGGGCATTGATCGCTGCAGTCATCCTCAGCGGGCGGGCGGTGGTACCGTTGGCCCAGATCGCCGGCCTGATGACCCGTTTCAACCAGGCAACGACCGCCTTGCATGCGCTCGATCAGGTGATGGAGTTACCGGTGGAACGTCCCGACGGGAAGGTGTTCGTCAGCCGCGCGGCGCTCAAAGGCGACATCGAGTTCGATCATGTCACCTTCTGTTACCCCGGTCAGGAGCTGCCGGCCCTAAAGGACGCGAGCTTCAGCATCAAGGCCGGTGAACGGGTCGCGATCATCGGCCGGGTCGGTTCGGGTAAGACCACCATCAACCGTTTGATCGCCGGGCTCTATCAGGCCCAGGAAGGTGCTGTACGAATCGACGGGATCGATATGCGTCAGCTCGATCCGGGTGATCTACGCCATAACATCGCCTACGTGTCACAGGACAACCAATTGCTTTTCGGCTCGATTCGCGACAATCTCACCATGGGTATCATGCACGCCGATGATGAGGCAATTGTGCATGCGGCCGAGCTATCGGGTGTGGCGTCTTTCGTCAACCGTCACCCGCTCGGCTTCGACATGCCGGTCGGTGAGCATGGCAGCATGCTGTCCGGCGGACAGCGCCAGGCGGTCGCTCTGGCCCGGGCGTTGGTGCAGGATGCGCCCGTTCTCCTGATGGACGAGCCGACCGGCTCGATGGACAACAGCAGCGAGGAGCACATTCGACGCGAGCTCGGCACTGTGGTCGAGGGCAAGACGGTGGTGTTGATCACCCATCGGGCATCGTTGCTCGATCTGGTCGACCGATTGATCGTGGTGGATGCCGCCAAGGTGGTGGCCGACGGGCCCAAGGCGCAGGTGCTCGAGGCCCTGCGTGCCGGCCGGATCAAGCAGACGAGGTAGGAGCGATGTCTGCGAAGCATACACAGACCGATATGATGCCGGCCGGCGGCGATGTGCTGACCCTGGATGCGGGTGCGGCCATTCGTGCGCGTTCGTTACGCGGCGAGGGTTTGTTGGTCTGGGTGATGTTGCTGTGCGTCGCCGCATTCCTGGTCTGGGCCTATTTTGCCGTGCTCGACGAGGTCGTACGTGGCACCGGCAAGGTGATTCCTTCGTCACAGGTTCAGGTGGTGCAAAATCTCGAAGGCGGGATTGTCGAGACACTCCATGTTGCCGAGGGCGATTTGGTCGAAGCGGGTCAGTTGCTGGTCACCATCGACGACACCCGTTTCGATGCTTCGTTGCAGGAGAGTCGGTTGCGTGCGCTGAGTCTCGAGGCGAAGCTGATTCGTCTGCGTGCCGAGGCCGAAGGTCTGGCGGCCATGCCCGCACTGCCGGCCGAAATCACTGAGGAGCTGCCCAACGCACTGGACCAGGAGCGTAACCTGTTCAACGAACGGCGCAGCGAACAAGAGGCCAATCAGCGTATCCTGCGTGAACAGATCGTCCAGAAAAAGCAGGCGATTGCCGAATTGGAGACACGGCGCGATCGGCTTAAGCGCAGCCTGGCATTGAGCGAAAGGGAACTGGAGGTAACCCGGCCGCTGCGCGATCAGGGTGCGGTATCCGAGGTCGAAGTGCTGCGTCTGCGGCGCCAGGTCAACGATTTGCGTGGCGAATTGGACGAAGCCGTCCTGGCGATCCCGCGTGCCGCGGCGGAGTTGGCCGAGGTCGAGCAGCGCATGGTCGAACTCGAAGCCCGCTTCCGCAGCGATGCGCGAGAGCAACTCAACGAGGTCGCCACCGAGCTGAGCGCTCTCGATGCCGGCAATATCGCCCTCGAAGACCGGGTTCAGCGTACTCAGGTGCGGTCGCCGATCCGCGGTGTGGTCAAGTCATTGCAGGTAAGAACCGTTGGCGGGGTGGTGCAGCCGGGCATGGACCTCGTCGAAATCGTTCCGGTCGGTGACAGCCTGGTGATCGAGGCCCGGGTGAGTCCGCAGGATATTGCTTTTCTGCGTGCCGGGTTACCGGCCAAGGTCAAACTCACCGCCTACGATTTCGCGATTTACGGCGGTCTGGAGGCTCAGGTTGAGCAGATCAGTGCCGATACCTTCGTAGAAGAACACAACGGCGAGCCTTACTATCTGGTTCGGGTGCGTACCAACGAACCGGATTTGGTCAAGGACGGCACGGCGTACCCGATTATTCCCGGTATGACTGCGGGAGTGGATATTCTTGTTGGCGAAAAGACGGTGTTGTCTTACCTGCTCAAACCGGTGCTTAGAGCGAGGGAAAATGCGTTGAGGGAGCCCTGAATCGTGACCGTCATCATTGCAGTAAGCCGGGATCTGGGCGTTTTGCGTCGCTGGAGCGGTGTGCTGGCCGACGCCGGTCACGAGTTGCACGAATTGAGCGCTGACGATTGGTCGGATCGGGTGCCTGCCGGCACGACAGTCTGTTTGTACGATTTAGGTTCGTATGGGGATGCCGATCAACTTCCTTTGATCGCTGCATTGTCGTGTCATGCTTCGGTTCGTTTCATCGCCATGGCAGCCCGCCCAAATGCTGATGAGGGACTTTCGCTTTTGCGACAAGGCGTTCGCGGTTATTGCAATCGTCTGGCTTCTGCCGAGGCTGTGGTCGCTCTTGTCTCGACCGTTGAACAAGGAGAGATTTGGGCCGGGCGCCAGGTTACCGATTTCCTTTTGTCCAGCTCCTTGGCTGCCGTACAGTCGGTCGCGCATGCATCGGACAGCCTGCTCGATCAGCTTACCGTACGTGAAAAAGACATCGCACAGCAGGTTGCCGCAGGTCGTAGTAATAAGGTCATCGCGGCCGATTCCGGTATTTCGGAACGCACCGTCAAGGCTCATCTGAATGCGATCTTCCGCAAAACCGGTATCCGTAATCGCGTCCAGCTCGCGCTTGAGGTGTCGCAGGGCAGCCATGATGGTCGGCGTATGTCCAGCGGCTGAACCAGGGTACCGGAGCCCATCTGTCGAATATAGTTAACCTTGCCGGACAAACCGCCGGATTCTCAGCATTTGCCCATCGTAAATCCCGGTGCTTGACCGGTAGGAAACTCAGGATTTGTGATCCGATAGCAGACCTTCGGCCCAATCGGGTAGCGGGTTGAGGTAGCGTTTTACTGAGCCGGCCGTGACAGAAAAAACCGGCATGAAGGGGGTGTCAGCATATGAATTATCGTAGACATGTATGCGGTCGCATAGTGGGATAGAGGTCTTTATGTGCTTGAGTGTTCTAGGGATACGGCTACTCACCTTTTCGCCGGGCACCGAATGCCCGCCCTCGGAAACCCGCTCGGCCACCCGCGCCTGGTTCAGCTCGACGCTCTTTAGATGAATGGCCACCATGATCACCTCATAGCCCAGCGCCTTGGCCTGGGCGACAAAATCGATCTTGGAAGGATGGGAGTAGACTGTCTCGAAGCAAAAACTCGCCCCATTACGCAGAAGCTCGCTGCGCAGCTGCTCGGCGAGCTTGGCGGCACGGTAACTATGCGCCTCCGGCGCGTCCGGATACGCCATACTAGCTAGGATGTCGGCGTTGACGAAGGGCAGGCCCAAGGGTGCCAGATAGTGCTTGTAGAATGTGCTCTTGCCTGCGCCGTTCCCCCCGACCAGAATCCAGAGCTGCTTCTTGGCGCTCACTCGTCGCTCACAATAGGGATGAATACCCCGTCGCGGAACGACCCCACGATGCGGACGCCGTTTTCGCCGATTTGCTCCAGATAGCCCGGGTGCGCGTCCGACGCCTGGTAGCGAGTTGTTGCGGTGGTTGCTTTCCGGGCCAACTCGCCGGAACGACGGTCCGCCTCTACGGCTGCGAATACCGCATCCGGGTCGATGGGTTGGGCAACCGTCGGTTCCACCTTCAGGCGAGCCAGTCCCGCACCCACCTTGAGCAATGTATCAGGATCAACGAAGTCGGCGATCTGACGACCGAGCGAGGCCCAATACTCGACCTGCTCGGCAGCGCTGCGATGCAGCCGCTCCCCTGCGACCGTGGCGGCTTCCATCAACTCGTTTTGCAGACGGACCGGTGAGGCGGCTTTCGGCATGGGGACCCCCTGATAGCGTGTTTCGATGGATCAATTGTAGCATTTTGCTACAGACAGTCCATTTTCTCGTGCTCAACTTGTTTGTGAGGCAGGGCACTAGTACCAAGGTACAATTTTCCTCTTCGTCTTTCCGGGCCACTCTTCCCTCTAGAGTGAATCAATCCGCCTGGAGACCCTCATGGCCCAAGAAAACGCGCCTCAATCCCCCGTAGCGATCGGTGAAGTTCAATCCGTGACCGGCCGCGTGGTCGCGATAGGTATCGATGGCAGCGAGCGCACCTTGGTGCCCGGTGATCTGGTGTACGCCGGTGATCTGATAAAAACCATCGGTACCAGCACCATTGTCGTTGCGATGAACGACGGTAGCCGGTTCGATCTGGGGCGTAATGCCGAGGCTTTGCTCGACGAGGCGGTTTACACTGACGACATTCCGGCGCTGGCGGCTGCCGCAGTGGCCGACATCGCAGAAATCCAGGCAGCGATCGCCGCTGGTGCGGACCCGACCGAAATTACCGACGCGCCGGCAGCCGGTGGTGAGCAATCGGAGGGTACCGGTGAATCTCTGCAAACCGCGGTTGGTGTCGAGCGTACCGCGCGGGTTGGATCGGTCGA
The DNA here is from genome assembly GCA_028280505.1 of Chromatiales bacterium. Lineage (GTDB taxonomy): Bacteria > Pseudomonadota > Gammaproteobacteria > Chromatiales > Chromatiaceae > Thiosocius. The sequence goes on from JANQLO010000070.1 coordinate 47,099, forward strand.
GGCGGGTTTTGAAACCAGCTCGCAGGGGCAAACCACCGATCCGCTGTTAGTCGATACGCCGGATGGCGATGCGGATGATAATGCTCTCCTGGGTATTGGCGCCGGGCCGGCGGCTCCGATTGTCGGTATCACCTTGTTCGATATCGCTGGCGACAATGTGGTTAATGCCGCCGAAGCTGCCGCTGTCGTGGTGATCAACGGCAGCGTCAGCGGTGATGTGGTCGATGGCGATATCGTCACTCTTACGGTCAATGGACGCGACTACAGCGGACCGGTATCGGGCAGCGAGTTCTCGATCGGGGTCGATGGTGCCGATTTGGCAGCGGATAGCGAAGTAATTGCCAGTATTACGGTCACTAACGGTGCCGGTCTCAGTGCGAGTGCAAGCGACAGTGCTGGCTACCTGGTCGATACAACGGCGCCGACGATTACCGTCGATGCACCGGACAACACCAATAACATTACTCCGACCATCACCGGCACGACGGATGTCCCGGCCGGTAGCACGGTCACCCTTGTGGTTACCGATAGCGTTGGTGCTGAACAGACACTGACCACAACGGTACAAACGGGAGGTGTTTACAGTGTCCCCGTAGCCACGCCTTTGGCTGAGGGCGGTTATACCGTAGAGGCGCGGGTCAGTGACGCCGCCGGCAATGAAGCCACCGCTACCGACCCAGGTAGTATCGATATCAGTGCAAGCGCCGCCATCACGGTCGACAACATCACCGCGGATGACATCGTGAATGCGAGCGAAGCGGGCGGGCCGGTGACGGTGAGCGGCACGGTCGGCGGTGATGC
>JANQLO010000062.1 GCA_028280505.1 Chromatiales bacterium
TAACACCACAGCACCCAACATGACCGGGAAGACGTAACCCCACCCTAAGCCGTGCACTGCATCCGTGCCGATCACGGCAATCAGCGCTGTCGCGCCGCCCGGCGGATGTAACGTGCGGGTGGCCATCATCAACACAATCGCGATCGCCACCGTAGCGCCCTCCTGCAACACCAAAATGTCCGGCAAATAACGGTAGCAGGCAACACCGACCACCGCAGAAATCAAATGACCGCCGATAAGGTTTCGCGGCTGCGAAAACGGCGCGCGCGGAGCGCCGTACAACAACACCGCCGAAGCGCCAAAGGAACCAATGACCAGCAGTTGCAACCCCGGCAGCAAATCTACGATCACCGCTGACCCGGCTATCCCGGCAAAGGCCCCGATCCAGGCGACCGAAAGCTGCAGCAACCCTATCTTGCGACGCCCACCGTGCGGTGGGCGTGGCCGAATATGGGCATGCGCCGGGTGTTCGGCATCCGAAACGGGTTTCGCGCGCTCCTGCGGCTCAGCCATTCAACCATTCGGCTGCACGCTTGGCGAAATAGGTCAGAATACCGTCGGCGCCGGATCGCTTGATACACAAAAGCGATTCCATCACGACCGCCTTTTCATCCAGCCAGCCGTTTTGCGCAGCGGCCACATGCATCACATATTCACCACTGACTTGGTAGACGAAAGTCGGTACACCGAACTGGTCCCTGACCCGGCGTACAATGTCCAGATAAGGCATACCGGGCTTGACCATGACCATATCGGCACCCTCGTGCAGATCGAGTGCAACCTCACGCAACGCCTCGTCACTGTTCGCAGGGTCTTGTTGATAGGTGGATTTATTACCGCCGCCCAGGTTGGCAGCCGAGCCGACTGCATCCCGGAAGGGCCCGTAGTAACTGCTAGCATACTTGGCCGAATAAGCGAGGATTCGGGTATGGATGTGGCCTTCGGCTTCCAGTGCATCGCGGATATCGCCGATACGGCCGTCCATCATGTCGGAAGGCGCCACCACATCGGCACCCGCCTCGGCGTGCGATAAGGCCTGCTTCACCAACACTTCAACCGTCTCATCGTTCATTACGTAACCGCCGGCATCGATCAAGCCGTCCTGGCCGTGGGTGGTGAATGGGTCAAGCGCGACGTCGGTGATCACGCCGAGTTCAGGCACCGCGTCCTTAATCGCGCGCACTGCGCGTTGCGCCAGACCGTCCGGATTGTAGGCCTCGGCCGCATCCTCACTCTTGGCTTCCGGTGGGGTCACCGGAAACAACGCCATCGCAGGAATACCGAGCCCATGTACGGCCTTGGCCTCGGCAAGCAGCAAATCGATACTCAGGCGCTCGATGCCCGGCATAGAGGCCACCGGTTCGCGCTGCCCCTGCCCTTCGAGCACGAACACCGGATAGATAAAATCGTCGGGGCTGAGACGGGTCTCACGCATCAGACGACGCGAAAAATCGTCGCGTCGCATCCGCCGCATACGAGAGTAGGGGTAGCCGGCAAATGCCTGTGTATCTTTGCTCATTGGGAGGGTCCCGATAAATCTGGTCGGTCGCGCAGTTTAGCACCGCCGTCCACTTTCACCCGCCGACCAGATCAAGAACGCAAAAGACGCCTGACCTCGGGCGCGTGCCGACGGCTGACCTCCACCACCTCGTCGCAACCCTCGCAGACCAACAGCAAACGACTGCCGTCCGTGCGCAGCTCACGCACCTTATCGGGGGCAACCAGGGCGTTGCGATGCACTCGCAGAAATGCCCCGGGTAGACGCTGTTCGATCGCGCGTAACGATTCCTCGGTCAGAGCCAAGCCGGACTTATGCCAAACTTCAACATATTTGCTATCGGCACGCAGCACGACGACATCGCTTACCGCGATCCGGATAAGCCCACCACGTTGAGTCGCATTGATGAATGCCGACGCCGATGCCAGAGCCGATTGCTGCTCTCCCGACAATATCGCAGCCTTATTCAAGGCACGCAGAAGGCGCTCGGGATGAACCGGTTTTAGCAGATAATCGATCGCATTGGCCTCGAACGCCGCAAGCGCATGCTCATCGTAGGCCGTGACGAACACGATTGCCGGCGAATCCGGCCGCTCCGCCAATGCCAGAGCCGCCTGAATACCGTCGATACCGGGCATGCGGATGTCCAGTAGCACCAGGTCGACGACCAGCCGTTGGCATTGCTCGATCACTTCCGTTCCATTGGCTGCCTCCGCCACGACGCGGTACCCGTCCCCCAAGGCTTCGAGCAACGACACCAAACGCGCACGTGCCGGGGCCTCGTCGTCGGCGATCAGAATATTCACGTGCGTATCGCCGGGAAGTGCAATCGCACCTGGTAACAACCATCCACACGGCCGACGACCATACCGGCATCACTGCCAAAGGCGGCGTCCAATCGGGCGCGAACGTTATCCTGCGCCATCTGGTTGCCCGCACGCGGTCGCGCCGGCGGTGCCGGCGGCAGACTGTTACGCACTGCAAGATTGACCATGCCGTCGCGGAAACGCCCGCTGACGACAACGGTACCGCCATCGGTCGACGGCTCGATGCCATGATATACCGCGTTCTCCAACAGCGGCTGCAAGAGCAAGGGTGGCAGACGGGCATCGTCGGGCAACTCGTCGACATCCCATTCCACCCGCAAACGCTCACCCAGGCGTTGGACTTCGATGCGCAGATAGCCCCGCGCCAACTCGAATTCACGACTCAGGCTCGACAACGTATCCGCATCGGACAAGGTCGCCCGAAACAAGTCGGACAAATCTTGCACCACCTGTTCCGCGAGATCAGCGTCGACCCGGGTCAAACTGGCGATGGTATTCATGCTATTGAACAGAAAATGCGGCCTGATACGTGCCTGCAGGGCCTGTAAGCGTGCCCGTGATTCCGCCAACTCGCGCTGACGCTCGCGATGCTGCTCGTATAGATAGCGCAACAAGACGGCACCCACGATCCCGGCGATCGCCAAATGATGCGCCAATGCCAAACCGGTTGGCGAACCGGTCGGCAGCCCAAGCAAACGCGCCATCGCGAACACCAAACCGGTAACCAGCAGGATAACCATCCAGGCCAAGACCCCCGCCACCGAATGACTGAGCTTGCCTAAAGGCCTGCGTGCCACGCAATACAACGCGGCCACGCTCAAGGCAACCCACTGGATGTACAGCGACCGCAGACTGAGCTCGGACCAAAAGGTCCCAGGGCTGGGAAAAGCGCCGAGGGTAATCACGACGGCCAATAATTGGGCACTGACCACCACGGCAAACACCATCCGGATGGCACAAAAATTGGGCAAGAATGCGCGTGATTCCGATACGACCATGTCCAGCAGTATATGAAATCGCCCTGTTCGTGCGCGCTCCGACGCTGATTTACGCGGCATATAGCGAATATAATCACATCCCCCAAGAATTCCGGTGCCTAATCCGATGTCCGAAAAAAAACTCTGGGCCGGCCGCTTCAGCGAGCCGACCGACGCATTCGTCGAGGCCTTTACCGCATCGGTCGAATTCGACCAACGCCTCGCCCCCTACGACATTCAGGGCTCCATCGCACACGCCCGCATGCTGGCCCGGCAAGGCATCATCAACGCAACGGAATGCAGTGCCATCGTCGAGGGCCTTCGGACCATCGGCACACGTATCGAGGCCGGCGAGTTCAACTGGTCGGTGGCACTTGAAGACGTACACATGAATATCGAGGCGGCCTTGACCGATGCGATCGGCGCTGCCGGCAAGAAACTGCATACCGGGCGATCACGCAACGACCAAGTCGCAACCGACATACGATTGTGGCTGCGTGCCGAACTCGACGAAATCGGTGAAGCGATCCGCCATATGCAACAGGCGCTACTCGCTCTCGCCGAGCGCGAGACCGACACCATAATGCCCGGCTTTACCCATCTGCAGACCGCACAACCCATTACTTTCGGCCACCACATGATGGCCTGGTTCGAGATGCTCGACCGCGATCACGGCCGGATGCGCGACTGTGCGACCCGACTCAATGAAATGCCGCTCGGTGCCGCCGCACTGGCCGGCACCCCCTATCCGATCGATCGCGATTTCACTGCGCAAGAACTGGGTTTCGCTCGCCCGACCGAGAACTCTCTCGACGCCGTGTCCGATCGTGACTTTGCGATCGAATTCAGCGCGGCTGCAAGCATCCTGATGATGCATCTCTCGCGTATGAGCGAAGAACTCATCCTATGGTCGTCCGCACAATTCCATTTCGTCACTTTATCGGACAGCTTCTGTACCGGCTCGTCGATCATGCCGCAGAAAAAAAATCCTGATGTGCCCGAGCTGATCCGCGGCAAATCAGGCAGGGTGTTTGGGCACCTGATGGCATTACTCACCCTGATGAAATCGCAACCCCTGGCCTATAACAAAGACAATCAGGAAGACAAAGAGCCCCTGTTCGACGCCGTCGACAATGTCAAAGGCTCACTCAAAGTGTTCGCCGACATGATCCCTGCAATTCGTTGCAACACCGAAGCAATGCGCGAGGCAACACTCAAAGGATTCGCCACCGCGACCGATCTTGCGGACTATCTGGTGCGCAAAGGTGTTCCGTTTCGCGATGCCCATGAGATCGTCGGTCGATCGGTCGCTCACTGCGTCGAGCACGATTGCGACTTGGCCGATCTCGAATTGGCCGAGCTGCAAAGCTTCTGTAAGTCGATTGACCAGGATGTTTTCGACGTACTGACCCTCGAGGGCTCGGTAGCGGCACGTAACCACATCGGAGGCACCGCACCTCAACAAGTACGTGCAGCAATCTCGCGCGCACGCACACGCATTACGACCTGAGCCAATTCATTGTGCGACGACATTAGGCTGTCGCTCAACGTTCTCCGGGACCTGCCGCCAACGGTATTTGAACACAACCGATCCCGCGGCTTGGGCGGGCGCCGGCCCACGGAGAGACGGCACGATGTACAGGGAGTTACCCCGCCCTTACAGCTCCGTTCAGGAGCATCAAAAGCAACTGGACGACGACGGTAGCCGCCAAGGGGGGCGCAGCACAAACCTGTGCGCTAAGGGATCCGCCTGCCCCAGATCATGAATCTGCCGTCACCACGTAACGACAACACCGTAATCTTGATCGTCGGTACACTGTTGGGGCTTTATCTCGTTGTCCTGATCGGCTTCGCCTACTTCAAGCAAGGGCATTTGCGCGAATCGCTGATCCAACAAGAACGGCTCAACGCCGAGAAACAGGCGATCAGCGTGGCCCTCTTCTTTACCCATCGCCAGGCCGAGATCGAAAAGCTCGCCAATGATCGACGGATCCGACAGTATCTCGATCGTCACCAAAAGTTCTCGGCAAACAGTCGACACGAGAACGGCGACTCGCTGGCCTTGCACGAATTACTGACATCCGCGCTAGCCGGCCGGCAAACGGCTGACGAACCATCCTTCAGCAGTATCAGCCTGATCGAGTCCGGCGGACATGTGCTGCTACGCGTCGACGATAACGACGATGCCGATCCCGTTTATGCGACCAACGATCTAAACGCACTCGAGGCGCCACAGGTTCGGCGTGAACCCTACGGCAACCTGTTTACATTCACGGCACCGATACAAACCGATGACAAGACCGGCGCCGTGGTGGTGGCCGAAATGGACACAAGCGAACTCGTAAGACATTTTCTTGTTAAAAGCGATACACCTAGACACAACCACCAGACCGCACTGGTCGGCGCCGACGATCGCGTCATAGCGGCAAGCGACACGCTCAAATGGCACGATTGGCGCTCACACAGCCTTACGACAGAGCAAACGGTGATCGACGTTCCCATACCGAACACCACGATGCGCATTGTGACATTGCCGGATACGGTAATCGACGGCGTTTTTCTGGCGTCACCGATGCTGGTTGCCGCCCTTGCCGTCACCTTATTGCCACTGTTCGCGGGGATGGTCTATTTGTGGCGTCTGAACACTCACAATCTGGTCCTGAAGACAAGCATTCAAACGGCATCACAGCAACGTGCCCTGCTGCGTGCGCAGAACCGGCGAATGCAAAGGGAAATCAATCGCCGCATCGAATCCGAACAGAAACTGGTCCACCACACCAATTACGACCAGCTCACCGGGCTGCCGAATCGCAACCTTGCGCTCGACCGTCTTACCCAGGCGATCAAATGGGCAAAACGCGAGAACGGCTGCGTGCTGGTCATGTTTCTCGACCTCGATCGATTCAAACAGATCAACGACTCACTCGGCCATACGGCCGGTGACGAGTTATTGCGCGAGGCGGCTCAACGTCTGCGCGCCAAAGTAAGCGAGAGCGACACCGTGGCACGTTTGGGTGGCGACGAATTCCTCGTAATCTGCCCGGAACTGCCGCGTAACGCCGAGTGGGAAGGTCCCGCGCGTGATTTGCTCAAGGTTCTGGCCGCACCTTTCTACGTCGGAGGCCATGAGTTTTTCGTCAGCGCCAGCATCGGCGCTTGTGCCTATCCGGACGGCGGCAGCGAGCCACAGCGGTTACTCAAAAACGCTGATATCGCAATGTCTGCCGCGAAGGAACGGGGACGCAATCGCTGCTGTCTTTATGAGCCATCGATGGACGCGATGACGCTCGAAAGCCTCAAGCTTGAGCATCATTTGCGTCACGCGCTCCAAAATCGGGAACTCCGCCTATGCTTTCAGCCAATTGTCGATCTGGCCAGCGGCCACATGGTGGCCGCCGAGGCATTGCTCCGCTGGCACAATCCTGAGCTTGGCGAAGTCTCACCTGAACGATTCATCCCAATTGCAGAAGAAACCGGACTGATTCACAAAATCGGCGAATGGGTACTGCATGAAGCCTGTCGTATCGTCAGTACGATGCCGATTGATGAACGATTTCGAATCGCAGTGAATCTGTCGTCCAAACAGTTTAATCGTCCCAAACGTCTGCTCGATTGCGTGCTGGACGCACTACGCCAGTCAGGGTTAATGCCTAGCCAGCTCGAACTCGAAATCACCGAATCGATCCTGATCGACGACCGACCGGAGATCGCTCAACTGATCCGACAACTCGACAGAATCGGCGTACGGCTCTCGATTGACGACTTTGGCACGGGGTACTCCGCACTAAACTACTTACAACGTTTCCCGTTCGACGTCCTGAAAATCGACCGCAGCTTTACCGGACGGGTTCCCGGCAGCCAAGCCAATGCTTCGCTCATTCGTGCAATCATCGCCATGGCACATGCACTTGACCTGGAGGTCGTCGCTGAAGGCATAGAAAGCCGTGGGCAGGCTGGCTTTTTACTGGTTCATCACTGTGAACTCGGACAGGGCTATCTGTACAGCAAACCCTTGGAGCCGGCGCAGTTCAGCACCCTGATCGGTAGCGACTCGGCACTGAGCGCCTGACGATCGAAGCATTCTGACCGACATCTGGCGGCTGCAAATGAAAAATGGTGAGATATCACGCTCACCAAAGTATCAAAGAGCCCACACCATGCCCGCAGACAGCCTGGACGAACTCAATACCGCCTTGCTGGCTTTTGCCCGCGAGCGCGACTGGGAACAGTTTCATTCACCGAAGAACCTCAGCATGGCGCTCGCCGGAGAGTGTGGCGAGCTGCTCGAGCATTTCCAATGGTTGTCTGAACAACAAAGCAACGAGTTACCACCGGATAAAAAGGGAGCCGTCGCACTGGAGATGGCCGATATCCTGATTTATTTAATCAGGCTCGCCGAACGTTTGGATATCGACCTGGTCGCCAGCGCCCGGCGCAAACTCGCAATCAACCAAGAACGCTACCCGCTCGACAAGGTACGCGGCGATGCGAGACGCGCCGAAGAGTACGACTGAAGGGAGCTTCAACAACTTGCGAACGAACCGCCTGAGCACCAAACCCGCCGGCACTTCGTTGCAAATCTTCGCATTAGCGAACTATTCCGCACCGTTCGCACCTGGATCCGACGTATTCGGCATCCCAATCCGAACTGACAATCGTTACTGATGTTCCACTGCGTTGACGCCTGAACCCTTCCGACCCGAAAGCCGGAGTACCCACTTACGCCAGAAACGCGGCCGGACATCATCCCCTTGGGCCAAACCTACGCTGGCCCCAAGTTGCCCACCGACCAACAGCGCATCGGGTACGCGCTGGCGAATCGACTGCGCCACCCGGGCGGCCAGACCCGGCTCGGCGGCAACACTCACCCACAATACATTGATGGCATAGTTGATGTCGGCAAACGCCACTTGGTCACCATACGACTCACAAACCTCTCGCACACTGGCCGCCACATGGCGATGCAAAACTGCCGGCCGTTCGGCCAAACCGGGAATCAGCATCATGAAATCCGCTAGGCTGCGGCCGTCAACGCCACGCGTTGGAGCCAAGCGCCACAAAGGCTCGGCAGGTAACACCGAGCTGCCGGCCAACAGGTTTTTATCCGACTTTTTCGACGAAGCCATAATCTCGTGATCTTAGAACGAAAACGCATCGCACGCCGACCAGGACAAACCCAAAACCTTCGTAACCGCGAGTGAATTTCCTCAGGTTTTTCATGTCTTAAGGCGGGGTTGCACCCCGACGCGTTTGGCGACCATTGCTGTTTCAAGGACTTAACATAGGCTTTTCAAGCACCTGTGACTACTAAAGACAGCGACACAATGGCCGACCTAAATGCTGTACAACAAGAGGCCCGGTGCAAGACCGGTGAAAAAGGTAGTAATGGAACAGAGGACCATGATTCAAATAGACCAGACCTTGCTAGAGCACCTGCCGGTCGGCCTGGTGTTGATCGACACCGATGGCAGAATCGCCTGGGCCAACGAGATGGTTGTGCAAATGCTGGATAGCGAGACCGACGGTCTGGTCGGTCTGAGTCTTGACGAGTTGCCGAAATCGGCCCGGGACCTGTTGACCAACGAACCCAAGCTGGTTGCGGTCGGTAACGATCGGGGCTGGCTGAAACGCGAAGCCTATCGCGACGAACGGGGAAAACAGTTGCTGGTCCTGACCGACGTCAGCGATCAGGAGCGTCTTGCAGAGGAAAACTCCCGGCTACGCCAACAGGTCGAAGACCTCAAGCTGACCGACGACCTCACCGGTCTGCCCAACAAGCGTGCGATCAGCCAGGCGCTCGATCTCCATATCTCGCGTAGCCGGCGCTATCAGAACCCCTTGAGCACCGTTCTAGTGCATGTCGACATGCACCAGCCAGACGGCGTCCAACCTTTGTCGACCGAACCGCTCATTCTTGGCGTATCGCGCTTCCTGCGCGACCGCCTACGCTGGGTCGATCAGATAGCGCGTTGGGAAGACAATCTGTTCCTTTTGGTGCTCCCGGAGACCAATGAGGTCGATGCACGCGGTCTTGTCGACAAGATACAGACCGAACAACACAGCATGCTACTGCCCGAAACGGCGGCCGAAACTCGCCCGCGACTGGCCTTCGGCATGGCCTGTTGGAACAAGGGTGACGACATGCGCACCTTGCTACGCGCTGCCCTGCACGACCTTCAGGATAACCTCAGCGGCTGATGGGTCGGTGATATAAACATGCGGGAAGCGGCTATCGACGATGACCAGGCAACCGGTCTCGGCCGCAAAGAAATAAACCGCACCGTTGGCCGTTTCAAGGCGCTGTCCAACCAGCGCCTGAAACGTATTCGCACTACGCTCACCCACGAACAACGCAACTTCTTCGATCTGCTACCGCTGCTCTGGCATGTCAATCACCCGACACTGCCGGGCTTCGTCTCGACCGATACCCCGGCCGGGGTGATCGGCTACCGTCCGTTGCGCGAGCAGTTGCTATTGGCGCGTCGCTACGCGCGCGGATTCAAGGTGGAGAAACGGCCGCACCGGCAGATGCCGATCCTCGGTCTTTATCTCATGGGCAGCATGGGTAGCCTCGGCCAAACCGCCGGCAGCGATCTCGATTTCTGGTTGTGCCACAGCGGCGAACTTGATCAAGCCGACCGCGATGCCTTGCGTCACAAAGCCGCGTTGTTGACCCAACACGCATCGGAAATCGGCCTGCATGCACACTTTTTTCTCATGCACGATCAGGCCTTTCGCGAAGGCACCGTCGAAGCGCTTTCCAAAGAAAGCAGTGGAACCACCCAACACACGTTGTTGTTGGAAGAGTTTTATCGCACGGGCATCCTGGTCGCAGGTAACCCCTTGCTGTGGTGGGTGGTACCCCCGGAGCACGAGGACGATTACGGCGAATACACGAAGCGCCTCATCCACAGCCGTTTCATACGACCCGAGCAATGGTTGAACTTCGGCGGTCTGCATAGTCTGCCGGCCGAGGAATTCTTCAGTGTTGCCCATTGGCAATTATTCAAGGGTATCGACGCACCCTATAAATCGCTGCTCAAGCTGATGTTGCTGGAGGCCTATGCCGCCGAGTATCCCAAGATCGATTGGCTGTGCATGGAAACCAAACGTGCCTTGCATACCGGCAAGGATTTCGACATCGACGATATCGATCCTTACCGCCTGATCCTCGAACGCATCACCCGCTATCTCAGTGCCCGTAATGAACCGGACCGCCTGCAGCTCGCGCGTCGCGCCTTCTACTTCAAAACCGGCCAAGTCCTGGCGCACACCAATCTGCCGCATGACTGGCGTCACGCGCAGATGCTCAAACAATGCACCAGCTGGGGCTGGGGGCTTCCGGAACTCGCTCTGCTCGATACCCGCCCGGAATGGAAACTGGAACGCGTGGTCGAGGAACGCAACGGTCTGGTATCGGAACTATCGCGCAGCTACCGACTACTCACGGAATTCGCGCGTGAGCAAAACTCGGCGGCCAATCTGAACACCCGTGAACTGGCATTACTCGGGCGTAAACTCTACGCCGCATTGGACAAACGACCGGGCAAGATCGATCGAGTCAATCCCGGTATCTCGCGCGATCTGTCGGAACGTACTTTATGGCTTCGCAGGATCGACGACCAACCCTTACGTTGGCAACTGTTCCTCCACCCACCGCACGAACTGCCACAGACTCCGACCAAAACCAGCACCAGCCTGATCGAGATATTGGCCTGGCTACATCTCAACGGTATCTGCGAACGCGGTACCCAGATACACCATCTCCCGAAACCAAAGGATTACGGCGAACCGGAGCAGGACAAGATTCTCAAGACGCTACGTAAACGACTCGATCGCCACAACAGCGGCGAAAGCAGCCTGGGGGCGTATGCGAATACCGCTCGCGGCCAGATATCGACCTGGTTCGTGAATGTCGGCAAAAATCCCCTGGCCAATCTCGCCGACGCCGGCTATCAACTGATCAGCGAAAGGGTGGATGCGTTGAGCTTCAGCGCCGCACACGAATGCCTGGTGGCCAATATCGAACACCTTTACACGACGACCTGGGGCGAGGTACGGGTGGAACGTTACGACAACGGTGGCGAAGGCTTGCTCGATTGCCTATGTCGCTATCTGGATCTGTTCGCACCCCACGAGTTCCCCACTGGCCCAATCGCCGCATACAGCTTTTCCTCCGCCCGCGGCAGTGCTATCGCACTGCGCGTCGCCCGACTGACCCAGGGAGTCGCCGAAGCGTTTAACGCATTCGGGCTCGACGGTCGCTATCTGTTACGCATCGGCGACCAGTACTACCAGATCCATCACGTCACCGACCACTACGCCTGGGCGCCGATCGGAGAGATCGAAGATCTCGAAAATCATCTCGCGGAATCCAACGGCAGCTATGTGCCAACCCTCATCGACCCAATGAGCGTGCAGGATTCACCGCTGCCGTCTTTGATGCGGCGCAACACGCCGGGCGAGATCCAGATCTACTACCACATTCGGGAACGCGGCATCGCACTCTTCTGCTTCGACGAACACGGCGCGGTGCTCGAACAATGGGCCGCCGGCGCCGACGAATATCATCTGATGGTCCAGATGCAACGCTTCATCGACACCTTCCTGAGTCGACGAATTCTCAGTGCGGGCGACGGTGCGCTGCGTACCGAGGCCCGGTTCGCCCGCATCACTCAACGCACCAACGGCGACTGGCAGCTCGTCAACATCAAAGTGCCGCGTACCAGCATCACCGACCACACCGAACTGGTACTGACCGTAAACCCCGGCGGTCGATTGTTCGACGGCTTCAGCCTGCGCCTGGGTAAGCGCGAATTCGACTCTTTGACCCTGGGAGAGGATCTTTATCCACAGGTTGCGCAACACCTGCGCAATCTGCGCCACAGTATCGAGCCCTATCCTGTGTATCTCACCGGGGTTCTGGGAGCAGAGGGCGATAGCGGCCACACCTTCAGCCTGATCGAACTCTTGAAACTCAAACAACAAGTCGAGGAACGCCTGGCCGCCGCAATCCATCCGGTCGGAACCAAAATGTGACCCGCGGGTCAACCTGGATAACCACACTGGGCTAAGCTAAGTCCGTATGTTCTCATACCGACGATCGTTGCAAAGCGGGAAGACCACAGATGCGCGCTAGAATTACACTGATATTGCTGGTCGCAGCCATCGGGCTGTTACTCGGCGGATGCCAAACGACCAAGGAACAACAGGGCCAGGTGATCGGCGCGATCGCCGGCGGCGTACTCGGCAGCCAGATCGGTGGCGGAAGTGGAAAAACCGCAGCAACCATTGCAGGCACCCTGCTCGGCGGTTTTATCGGTGGCAACATAGGCCGACAGATGGACGATGGCGACCGTTACCGCGCCGGTGAGGCCCTAGAACGCACGCCCACCTACGAAAGCAGCAGTTGGCAAAACCCCGATACCGGCAACCGCTATTCGGTGACCCCGACCCGCACCTATCGCGATGGCACCCGGCCGTGCCGCGAATACACCACGGAGGCCTGGATCGACGGCCGCAAGGAAACCATTTACGGCACAGCCTGCCGACAACCGGACGGCAGCTGGCAGGCTTCCAACTAGGCGTTCCGAGGCTATCTTCGACGGACGGCTGCGGCTTTCGAAGGACAGGCGATTCTATACGAACGGATTGGGTACGAATTGCCGGACGTCCCCTTTATACTGCGATCAAAGCCGTTCCTGGAGTCTTCATGTCTCGATCCCTGATTATTCTTTGTACGCTGGTCGCACTGCTGATGCTCGCCGGCTGCGGACAAAAAGGTCCTCTCTATTTACCCGAACCCGACCCCAGCGAAACCTCGCAGGACGACGAACGGGACAAGCGCTGACCGTCGATGGATCACTTTCAGTATCGTAACGGCGAGCTCCACGCCGAAAATGTGCCGCTCCGTAGTATCGCCGAGCAATTCGGCACGCCTTGCTATGTGTATTCACGTGCCACGCTGGAGCGTCATTGGCATGCCTTCAATAAGGCCTTCGGCGATCATCCGCACTTGGTTTGCTACGCGGTCAAGGCCAATGCCAATCTCGGCGTGTTGAATGTATTGGCACGTCTCGGTTCAGGGTTCGACATCGTCTCGGTCGGCGAACTGGAACGTGTGCTGGCTGCGGGCGGCGATCCACGCAAAGTTCTATTCTCTGGCGTCGGTAAACAGGCTGCGGAGATAAAGCGGGCGCTCGAGGTGGGTATCCGCTGTTTCAATGTCGAATCGGCCGCCGAGCTCGAACGCATAAACCGGGTTGCGGGCGAACTCGGGTTACAAGCGCCTATCGCGCTGCGAGTCAACCCGGACGTCGACGCCAATACCCATCCTTACATCTCCACCGGGCTGAAAGAAAACAAATTCGGCGTCGCGATCGAAGAGGCCCCTGCGTTGTACAAACGCGCCGCCGAGTTACCGCACATCGTTGTTTCCGGAATCGACTGTCATATCGGTTCACAACTGACCGAACTGGCACCCTTCCTCGACGCATTGGAGCGTGTGCTCGCGTTGGTCGAACGCTTGGCAGACGACGGCATCAGCATCGACCATCTCGACCTTGGTGGGGGCTTGGGCGTGCGCTATGCCGAAGAATCACCGCCCGAACCGTCAACCTATGCCGCCGCACTGCTCCAACGGCTGCAAGCACTGCCCTACGAAATCTTCATAGAACCGGGACGCGCGATCGCCGCGAACGCCGGTGTACTGTTGACCCGCGTCGAATACCTCAAGCACCATGAAGCCAAAAACTTTGCCATCATCGACGCGGCGATGAACGATCTGATTCGGCCGTCCCTGTACGATGCCTGGCAGGCGATCATCAACGTCGAACAAAATCCCGAAGGCATCCCGCAGCGCTATGACCTCGTCGGGCCTATCTGCGAAACCGGGGATTTTCTCGGCAAAGGACGCGAACTCGCACTACGCGAAGGCAGCCTACTGGCGGTGCGTTCGGCAGGTGCATACGGTTTCAGCATGGCGTCGAATTACAACACCCGACCACGCACGCCCGAAATAATGATCGACCGCGATCGCTGTCATTTGGTGCGCCAACGCGAAACAATCGCATCCTTGTTCGCCGACGAGACCGTGTTGCCGGACGATTGAACCACGATCCGGCGCTTGGGAGCACGAAATGCAGCGAACCCCGGAACCCGAAGAGTTGATGGACGAAGCCGCGCAGGCACAAGCCTATGCCGACGCCGATTTCAATGCCGCAAACAACCTGTTCGTCGAACTGCTCGAGCAGTCTCCGTCCGGTACGCTCCAGGGCAAGCTGCTCGATCTCGGTTGCGGCCCGGCCGACATTCCATTGTTACTGGCCACGCGCCACCCGGCGTTGCACATCGACGCGGTCGATGGCGCCCAAGCGATGCTGGACCTGGCCCAACAACGCCTGGTAAACGAGACCGAAGCCGGCCGGCGAATTCGTCTGCTTTGCGAGTATCTACCGAGCCCTCGACTCGCGCATCAAAACTATCAATTCGTGGTGTCCAATAGTCTGCTGCATCATTTGGTCGATCCGGGGACTCTCTGGGATACCATCAAAAACTGCGCCCATCCGAGCGCGCAAATCTTGATCATGGATCTTGCCCGCCCGACATCCGAACTCGCCCTGGACGCACTGGTCGAGACCTATGCGATCGATGCGCCGGATATCCTGCGTCGAGATTTCCGCAATTCCCTCATGGCCGCCTACACGGTGAACGAAATTCGCGATCAACTGCACGCCGCAGATCTCGATTACCTCGATGTCGGCATGGTCAGTGACCGTCATGTCGCAGCTCGCGGAACCTTTCTTCCACGCTGATCGACAAAGGTTCTGTGCCGAAGCAACGCCTGTTATCCTCGGTGCATGACACTCTCGTTCACCAAAATGCACGGTCTCGGTAACGACTTCATCGTCATCGACGCGAGCTCGAACCCAATCTCGCTGAGTCCGGAGCAGGTACGCCTGCTGGCCGATCGGCGCTTTGGTGTGGGTTGTGATCAGCTTTTGCTGGTCGAAGCGCCAAACACGCCGAACACCGAGTTCCATTACCGCATTTTCAACGCCGATGGCACCGAGGTTGAACAATGCGGTAATGGCGCACGCTGCTTTGCCCGTTATGTATATGACAAAGGGCTGACCAACAACCGCGAAATCGCGGTAGGCACCGCTGGCGGACGTATCGTGTTGCACCTGGAAAACGACGACCAAGTGCGTATCGACATGGGCGTACCCCGCCTGGTACCGAAAGACATTCCGTTCGATGCACCAATCGAAGCCATAAGTTATTCATTACAGGTCGACCAAGATACGATCGAGATCGGGGCCGTCTCGATGGGCAACCCACATGCCGTGCTGCTGGTCGACGATGTGCGACGAGTTCCCGTCGAACGACTCGGTCCGATAGTCGAGCGTCACCCGCGTTTCCCCAAGCATGTCAATGTCGGTTTCATGACGATCAACGCACGCGATGCCATCGAGCTCCGGGTGTTCGAACGTGGCGTCGGCGAGACGTTGGCCTGCGGCACCGGTGCCTGCGCAGCGGTGGTGTACGGCCGTCTTCGTAGCTTGTTGGACGAACAGGTCAAGGTCGCACTTCCGGGGGGAACCCTTGTGGTAAGCTGGCGGGGCAAAGGGCATCCGGTCTGGATGACGGGACCGGCAACCGTGGTATTCGAAGGCAATGTCGACCTGAACCGCCTGGTCGCACCGCAAACGGACTGACGTCATGGCGAGCGGCGCTGACCTATCGGGAGATTACGCATGAGTCTGCAGCAAGACGATCTTGACCAAAGCTCTGACGAGCGCGAGGAGCAGATTGCCGATTACCTGACTATTCATCCCGATTTCTTCGAGCGTCACCCGGACGCATTAGCGGCGATCGATATCCCGCATCCAACCGGAAACGCCGTATCACTGATCGAACGCCAAGTCCGTACGCTGCGCGAACAATCGGCAAACTATCGTGGCCAGCTCGAAGAATTGATAGCGGTAGCACGCGAGAACGATGCACTGGCCAAACGGCTACACCGCTTGACCCTGGCCTTGATCGAGACCGAAACCTTCGACGAGGTACTCAACACCTTACAAGATGAGCTACGCGAGCAATTCAAAGCCGATGCGGTAGAAATGAAGCTGTTCGCTTCCGAACAGCTGGACGCACACGCCCACGAGGCAGGTCCCGCGTTGTTTCGCGACTTCCTGAAACGCGCCCGTCCAAACTGCGGCCAATTGGAAAAAGCCCAACTCGAATATCTGTTTGGGCCACAGGCCGGTGAGACCGGATCTGCCGCCTTGATCCCATTGACTGCACCACCGATGGCCGGCGTACTGGCAATCGGTAGCCGCGACCCGGAACGCTTTCACCAGGGCAAAAGCGTCGACTTCCTGCAGCGCCTGGCCGAGGTCGTCAGCGCCAAATTGCAATCCGCATCCAGCCCGGGCGTATAGCCTACTGCAGCAATATGCAGACCACCCCAAACGCCGACACCAGCCACCCCACGCTTTCCCCATTTCTCGATTATCTGCGCTACGAGCGACGATTATCGCTGCGCACAATCGACGGTTATCGACGCGACTTACTGGCCTTTCTTGATTGGCTGAACAGCAATCACATCACCGACCCGGTCCAGGTCGACAGTCAACATATCCGCCGTTATGCCGCCGCTCGCCACCAACAAGGCCTGGCACCGAAAAGTTTACAGCGCCACCTGTCGACCTTACGCGCTTGGTATCGATTTTTGTTGCGAGAAGGTGAAGTACGGGTCAATCCGGCCGACGGCATACGGGCACCCAAAGTCAAACGACGGCTACCGCATACCCTCGACACGGATCAAGTCGGACGACTGCTGGATCTCCCCGGCGAGACACCGCTGGACCTGCGCGATCGTGCGATCATGGAGCTGTTCTATTCCTCCGGGCTACGACTGGCCGAACTGGTAGGACTCGACGTCACCGATGTACGCGGTGGCAACGGCCTCTTGTCGGTGACCGGGAAGGGCCGTAAAACCCGGCGACTGCCGGTCGGGCGTTACGCGCGCACCGCAATCGAGTCCTGGTTGGCAGTACGCCAGCAGCTCGCGGCATCGAATGAACCAGCACTGTTCGTCAGCCGACGCGGCGGTCGCTTGAGCCCCCGCGCGGTCGAACAGCGACTGCGCCAGCGTGCGATCGAGCAAGGCATGCCGCAACACCTGCACCCGCACATGTTGCGACATTCGTTCGCCAGCCATCTACTGGAGTCGTCCGGTGATCTCCGCGCGGTGCAGGAACTGCTCGGACATGCCGATATCGGCACCACCCAAATCTACACCCATCTGGATTTCCAACACCTCGCAACAGTCTACGATGCCAGTCACCCACGGGCGCGACGCAAACGTTCGCAAGACCGCTGAGCCTGCTCCACCGGTGGAATTACCACCTTCGTGCGATATGGCTGCATCCGTTACAATGCATGGTTTAGCTGTTTTTCGGGATACATCGTGGAACAAATACGCGGGACCACCATCCTGTCGATACGTCGGGCCGGTAAAGTCGTGATCGGCGGCGACGGCCAGGTATCGATGGGCAACACCGTCATGAAAGGCAATGCCCGCAAGGTACGACGCCTTTACAAAGGTCAGGTACTGGCCGGCTTCGCCGGCGCCACCGCCGACGCCTTCACGTTGTTCGAGCGCTTTGAGGGCAAGCTTGAAAAACATTCGGGCCATCTCACCCGGGCCGCAGTGGAGCTGGCCAAAGACTGGCGCACCGACCGCATGCTGCGACGTCTGGAAGCACTGCTTGTCGTTGCCGACCACGAGGCCTCGCTGATCCTCACCGGCACCGGTGACGTGGTCGAACCCGAGGATAGCCTGATGGCCATCGGCTCGGGCGGTTCCTACGCGCAGGCGGCGGCCCGCGCGATGCTCGATACCACCGAACTGTCGGCACGCGAGATCGTCGAGCGCGGGCTACAGATCGCCGCCGATATCTGTGTCTATACCAATCACAACCTCGTCATCGAAGAGCTGGACTGCGATGCCTGAATTTACCCCGGAAGAGATCGTTCGCGAACTGGACAAGCACATCATCGGCCAACAGGAGGCCAAGCGTTCGGTCGCGATCGCATTGCGCAACCGCTGGCGGCGCACTCAGGTCGATGAATCGCTTCGCAACGAGATCACGCCGAAAAACATCCTGATGATCGGGCCGACCGGCGTCGGCAAAACCGAGATTGCCCGCCGTCTTGCAAAACTGGCGAACGCCCCGTTCATCAAGGTCGAGGCCACCAAGTTCACCGAGGTCGGCTATGTCGGCCGCGAGGTCGATTCGATCATTCGCGATCTCGCCGATGCTGCAGTCAAAATGGTTCGGGTCCAGGAGATGGACAAAGTACAGGACGTGGCCAGCCTAGCGGCAGAAGAACGCGTGCTGGACGCACTGCTGCCACCAGCAAGGACGACCAGTTGGGAAGACGACAGCGTGCCTGTGCGTACCGAGGGCAGCAGCACGCGTGAGAAGTTTCGCGACAAGCTGCGGAATGGCGAACTGGACGAAAAGGAAATCGAAATCGAGACCATGGGCGCAAGCCTCGGCGTTGAGATCATGGCACCGCCCGGCATGGAGGAAATGACCAGTCAATTGCAAGGTCTATTTCAGAATCTCGGCGGCCAACGCAGCAAGAAACGTAAACTGAGGATCAAGGACGCACTGGGTCAAATCCGCGACGAGGAGGCGGCCAAACGCGTCAACGAAGAGGATCTCAAGCTACGCGCACTAGAGATGGTCGAGCAACACGGCATCGTGTTCCTCGACGAATTGGACAAAGTCACCAGCCGCAGCGAGCATCAAGGCGCCGACGTGTCACGCGAAGGCGTGCAACGCGATCTGCTGCCCTTAGTCGAGGGCTGTACGGTGTCGACCAAGCACGGCATGGTCAAGACCGACCATATCTTGTTCATCGCCTCAGGCGCCTTCCATCTGAGTAAACCATCGGATCTGATTCCGGAATTGCAGGGCCGGCTGCCGATCAGAGTCGAACTATCGGCGCTCAGTACCGATGACTTCATGCGCATCCTGACGGAACCGGATGCCTCACTGACCGAACAGTATCAGGCCTTGATACGCACCGAAGGTGTAGAGCTGGCGTTTACCGACGACGGCATCAAACGGATCGCCGAAATCGCCTGGCAAGTTAACGAAAAAACCGAAAACATCGGAGCACGCCGGCTCCACACCGTCATGGAAAGACTACTGGAAGAGGTATCCTTCATGGCCCCGACTTACGCCGGTCAAACCATCACTGTCGATGCGGAATATGTCGGACGTAATCTGGCCGCACTGGCCGAAGACGAAGACCTGACCCGCTATATCCTCTGAGTCAGTATTCGAACTTACGGAGATATCGGGCTCGGGGCCAAAACGGGGTTTTGATCTATAGCGTCGACACCGCGCAACGGCGAACGCTGTCTTCAGCCATCGTTACCCGTAGTGGCCAGTGCGTCGCCCACACCGACGTGATCGATCAGGGCACCCATCGCTTCAAGCACCCGATATTGTGCCAACAACATGTCGGCACGCGTCTCAACCACCGCCTGACGCGCCTGCAAGACCTCGTTCTCGGAGTTCAACAGATCGAGCAAAGTTCGCTGTCCGATATTGAACTGTTTTTCATAGGCGTTACGAGTCGCCAAGGCTGCATCGACCCGGCGTATCAACAAAGGTAGCTGCGACTCAGTTGCCTTATATGCCGCCCATGCGAGGCGAATACTCTCCTCAAGTTGTCGCAGCGAGCGGTCGCGAACGTCCTTGGCCTCATTGATATTGTGCGCCGTGGCCTGTTTGCGGGCCGTATCGGTACCTCCGCGGAAAAGGTTGTAGCGCATTCGGACCATCGCCGAAACGTCGTCAACATGTCCCTCGGTACCGCCGATGTTGTCGTTCAGGTTTCCGCCGAGCTCCAGATCGAAACGTGGATAATCAAACTGTTTTGCGGCTTCGTGCTGTGCGCGTGCAGCCTCGATATCCGCCGCGGCGGTACGCAGTACCGGATTATTGGCCCGCGCGATCTCCAAAGCCTGCTCCAAGGACCCCGGCAAAACGGCTGCATCGAGCGCTTCCGGACTGAGCGCTTGTTCGCTGGGCGGACGACCAATCACACGCTGAAAAACGGTCTGCGCATCGAGCAGATTCACATCGGCAGAGACCAAATTGACTTCAGCTAGAGCGACGCGTGAAAGCACCTGATCATAATCAGCGCGTCGACCGACACCAGCCTCGCTGCGTAGACGGATCTGATCTTCGATGCGCTTGTGAATCTGGAGGCTTTCGACGGAAATACCACGCAAGGACTGGCGACGACCAAGGTCGACATAGGCCTGGACAGCCTGCATTGCGGTTGATTCGCCGACCGAGAGTAAACGCGCGGCAGCGGAGTCGGTCCGTGCCTGTTGCCGATCCACCTCGCTGCGGGTTCCCCAGCCATCGAATAGCATCTGAGTGACACTCAAACCCAGCTCTTTACGAGTGAGATCATTGGACTCGCCCCGGGCGGCACGAGTGGTTGGACTATCGGTTTTCTCGTAACCTATTCCGGCATTGAGATCGACACTGGGCAAAAAGCCACCCTGCGCCTGTCGCACCTCTTCACGCCGTGCCATCCATTGGTTACGTGCTTCGGTCACATCGGGGTTGGAAGTCAAGGCTTCGCGCACCACCTCACTGAGTCCGATATCACGGGCGTAAGCCGGCGCTGCGGCAAATCCAATAGCCACAAGCAGACACAGTATCCGTATCAATTTTCCCATTGGTGTAACCGTGTCAGCTTCAACATGAAATCTTGTTCAGATGGGAACGACGCCCTGCGCTTCCAGCCATCCCTTATTGTTTAGCGGCAGCAGAATGCCAATTTGAACCTGGATCATGCCACAGGTAAAGCACCGATCAAACGTTCAAATATGAACGTTTGATCGGTCGCAGATAACTCAAGTCAATCGGTGATCAGATTGTTCCCGGCAAGCAGGGCATCAATGATCTGCTGATCGTTCGTACCAAGAGCATTGAGGTCGACATTCTCCAACACGATCGTCTGATCCTCGACGCTGGGCGTGTATCCGGAATCGAAACGACCGTTGCTGCTGATATGAACAACCGCATCCTGGCCGTTCTGCTCGAAATGCAGGTATTCGGTAAGGTCGTTTTTGTTACCGACGAGTAGATCACTAAGATTCAATACGTCCCCTTCAGTCAAATTGAAATTGATGACCGTATCCACAGCAGGATCATTGAAACTTCCGCGATCGTCTCGGTCCCAATCAAATTCTTCGGCGCCGGGACTACCAATCAATGTATCGTCTCCGACGCCACCATCGACCACCGGTAGGACATCGTTAATCAACAATGCGGCTGTCGCCGCTGCGGCAGGGTCGGTGCTGACACCGATGTTTGTTACGGTAACGGTAGCGGTGTCCATGCCACCATTTCCATCCGTGACCGTGTAAGTGAATGAATCGGTTGCTACGGCACCGGCCGCCAAGCTGTCGAACTGGCCATTGGGGTCATATGAGAACGATCCATCTTCCGATATGGTCAGCAAGGCGCCACTGGCAAGCGTTACCACTTGACCGTCGTTCACCATTGCGCCATCAATAGCCATAATCGTCAAAATATCGCCATCTGCATCGGTGTCGTTATCAACCAACCGATCACCAGACGCCGCGTCGATCGTCAACACGCCGTTGGCAGCTACGGTATAGTCGGTGTTGGCTGTCGATGGCCCACTTCCTTGAAAACCGGTCAGAAAATAGTCGGAGCCATCACCTGTACCACCCACCGTATCGATTGCCTCAAACCGCACCTCGTTAAACACCAGGGCACCCGTATCGATACTAAAATTGCCCGATATACCGGAACCGAGCACAAAGGTACTGCTGGCAATCTCCTGACCATCGAACAAGGCTACCCAACGGCCTTGCTCGCCTCCATCCTCAGTCGAAAACAGGCGGTCAACCGAGAATGTCGCTTGGTTCAGATTGCCCTGGAAACTCAACGTTAGCGATTCGCTCGTATCGGTCGTACGGTCGTATTCGATCTGTTGGGAGACTTGATTCAGATCGGTCCTCGGCGAACCGCTTACCCCCCGCTGGTTTCCATTGCTGAACAAACTGCCAGCGGTACCGTCGGCCCTGGTCGCCTCGAGTCCTACCGTCTGCCCGAGGCTGTCGCTGCTAGACCATCCTGCAGCACCGCCGAAAGCCCCAACCGCAACCGTATATGTCGCACCGCTGGGATCGTCGTTGGCAACGGGTGCCTCACCCAAAGGCGTGGTGTCCACCGTGTGTGTCGAGGTGGTGGTCGCGCTAAACGGATTGCCGGCGTCGTCGCTGCCGCTCACACTCGCGTCAAACTCGGTATCC
>JANQLO010000076.1 GCA_028280505.1 Chromatiales bacterium
GTCGTTGAGACATACCGAGTTGGCGTTGCGTAACAGGCCGCTGGTGGGCGATAGCGCGCCGGGTGTGCCGATGCCGATACGGCATCGATGACCACAGTCGCGCTCCAGTTTTCCGATCAGATCGACGATCGCGGTCAAGGTGGCGGCATAGTCGCCGGCCGGCGTCGCGACGCGTTGTCTTTGCAGTACCGTACCGTCGTCGGCGAGCACGATACCTTCGATCTTGGTGCCGCCAAGATCTATGCCGAGACGCGGCACGCCTTTCTTGTACTAATCGGCGTTAGCGGTACTGACCCTCGGTGGCGCGCTGCCGGTGAATGTATCGTCATCCACGGACGGTTCGGGAAGGTTCGGTGTTTCTAAAGTTGGATTGCCCGACGGGTTGGTGAAGCGGTCGTTGAGGTCCTGCACATAGCGATCGGCGTCCTCGAGCACCTGCTGAACGCGGCGTCGACTACGTCGGCCCCATCCGACGGGATTGCGACTGAAAATGCTGTGCCAGAGTTTGGTATTGGCCAGAAAAGCGGCGCCGAGGCTGCCGCGAATGCCGAGTTGTTGGCCCAGGCGTTCGGTTGCGCCGAGCAATGACTTCGCAGCCAGGCGACGAACACCGAAGTGCACCGCCAACCAGGCCAGATAAGCCCCCAATGCGGTGAAATACAGGCTCATCGGTGTCGCGCTCAGGGACTCCCACCAGCCGGCATTGAGTTGCAGACCTTGCCAGTGACCGAACTGGACGGTAATGCCGAGGAAGGCGCCGATGAGCAGCACGGCCGCGATGGCATCGCCGATCAGGGTGCGCTTGCGCCAGCGTTGCAAGGTATCGGTCAATGCCGGTACCACCTGCTCCTCGAAGTTGCGCGCGGTTTTCTCCAGGCTGCCGACGATGCGATAGGCACGCTCGATCTCCACTTGCTCCATGCGCTCGTGAATGTCGGCCAGGTCGATATCGCGCTTGCTTTCGAAACGGCGCCGCAGGGCCTCGTCGGGGATCGGATTGGCGGCCTCGTCATTGTAGATCGCGAAAAAGCGGCCGGCGGTCAGCCCGCGCTCGCCGAGCGCCCGTTGCCAGGCCGCAACCACCTCTTCCGGGTTGTCCTCGCGAGCCGTCGTGTCGATCTGGTTCAGGATGTACAGAAACTTACCGGAATCGGGGCGGTTGATGGTCTTGCTGACCAGGTGATCCAGGGTGTCGCGCATGGCTCCCGGTTCCGGGTGGCGTGCATCGAAGAACACCAGCACCAAATCGGATAAATCGATAATGTGGTCGGTGATCTTGAGGGTCGAGGTGCGTTGCGCATCGGCATCGAATCCCGGTGAGTCGATCAGGATCTTGCCCCGCAACGCCTGGCTGTCGCTGGTTTTGAGTTGCAGGTAGGCATCGATGCGCGATCCTTCACCCGCCGCGACCTTTTCTATTTCGCTGCTGACCTTATAGAACGGGAAACGCGGATCGGAATCGAGCGCCTGGCCGGGCAGGGCATGGGTCGTCGACTGGTTGCTGAAACACAGCACCGTAAACTTGTCATCGACCGCCTGGTTGCCGCTGCGCTGCAGCTTACGGCCGAGGTAATGATTGATGAACGTCGATTTGCCGGCCGAGAAGGTTCCCAGCACGGATATCAAAGGCCACCAAGGGATTTGCGTGGCGTGGGACTGCTCGGGATTGAACAGGCCCATGCGGTAGGCGACGGTATCCAATTCGCGAAAACTTTGAACCGTGGTCAGCAGAACGGGGTTTTCTTGCTCGAGGTGGGTTTCGAGGTGTTTGAGACGGGTTTCGATAACCGGGCCGGCGCCGCGCATGGGGGTGTTCTCCTCGTATCCTCAGCGGTTGTTTTGCGCATGGTAACCCTTTGCCGAGAACCAGGTGTAGCCTATGCTGCCGACGAGTTTGCGAAATTGCTTTACCATCATCACGTAATATGCTGATATTTAGCTCTATGGTGACCATCGCGAACGTTTGTGGCCGCTTATTTCGTTGCAATTGAAACCCTTGGTGACGGATAATCCCGTCATTCGAAAACGCTCGAAGCAGGTCTCCTAAAGTCTTGCGAGTGCATGCATTCGGGAAGTTTCCAGCACCTAGTCAGGGAGTTAAGGTGGCAGTGCAGAGGGAGTGATCGCCCTTGGGCCTGGTCGATCGGAATCAGGGGCGGAACATGCCAAGGTGCTGCGCGATCGGCTCATCACCACGGTTTCCGCACGACACCGCGACAAACACTGCTCGTTGGCGCCGGTCCTCGGATCGAGGCCGCACATATCGAGAACAGGTTGATTTTGAGAATGCACAAAACATTGCTTTCCCCCCTCTTCGCCGCACTGGTCGTATTCGGTTCCGCCGTTCAGGCTCAAGAGCAGGAATTCGACGATATCTTTGTCGTTCAGGCGTCTTCCGAAACACCGACCGTGGTGGTCAGCGGCAATGTGGTGCCTTTCAAAGAGGTAACGCTGGCGGCGCAGCTTCCGGGCCGGGTTAAATTTATCGCCGGTATCGAGGGCGAGCGTTTCGAATCCGGCACGACACTGGTGGCGCTCGAAGAAGACGAGTTGATGGCCAAGCGGGCGGCGGCCTATGCCCAGCTGGCCGCGGCGGACGCCGAGTTGCGTAACGCCGGCGTGCAGTATTCACGCGAATTGTGGTCGCCGCAGAGTTCCAGCGGCCCCGGCGGTATGGGTATTCCCAATCTGTTCGACCAGATTTTCACCCGTCCGGCGGAAGACTTCTTCGGCCAGCGTGACCGCGGTGCCGAGCGCAGCGCGGATCTCTACGCTTCCGGCACGCGCATGGAACAGGCACGCAGCGCGATACTCCGCGCGCAGTCCGAGATCCGTGCGATCGATGCCAAATTGCGCGACGCCAAGAGTCTGGCGCCGTTCAATGGCGTGATCGTGGAAAAGTTCGTGGAAGAGGGCGATACGGTTCAACCCGGCCAGCCCATGTTGAAGTTTGCGGATGTGACCTGGTTGCAGATCGACGTCGATGTCCCCGCGCGTTTGGCGCAGGGGTTACAGCCGATGAGCGTGCTGCAACGGGCGGCAACCTTCGATGATCATCCCGAGCCCGTCGCGGTTCGCGTCGCTCAGGTGTTTCCCGTGGCCGATGTGCAGCGCCATACGATCAAGGTCAAGTTCGATATTCCGCAAGGGGTGTCCAAGCCGGGCATGTATGCCAAAGTTCTGATTCCGGACCACACCGGGCCGGCGAAGAGCCAGATGCCGGTGATCCCGAGCAGTGCGATTCGTTATCGCGGCAGCCTGCCGGTGGTGTACATCCAGAACGAAGACGGCGAACCGGAGCTGCGTATGATTCGGCAAGGCAAGGCCCTCGAAAACGGCATGACGATGGTCCTATCGGGTATTGCCCCCGGCGATCGCGTGTACCCCAACCCCGGGCCGGGAATGATGAGTCGGACGCGCGGCGAGTAGACGTCCTCGCCTTCAGGCACAACAGCAACGCTTCAGTTTGTGTTAACAAGGCCCTAGGTGCCTCAGATCGACGACACCAAACACCAATTTTAAAAGACGGATTGACTGACACGCATGAGCGATCAAGGCATGCCTCCTTCCGAGCCCAACGCCGCACCCGAGAAGCACAATCTCGGTCTTGCCGGCAACATGGCGCGTTTCTTCATCAACTCGCCTTTGTCGCCTTTGCTGTATGTGGCGATGTTGTTGCTGGGCATCCTCGGTCTGGCGATCACGCCACGCCAGGAAGATCCACAGATCTCGGTGCCGATGATCGATTTGATCGTGCAGTATCCCGGCGCCGATCCCGACCAGGTCGCGTCCCTCGCGGTGCAACCGCTGGAACGCATCATGTACGAGATCGAAGGCGTCAAGCACGTCTACTCGGCCAGTCAGCGCGGCAGCGGTGTGGTGACCATCCAGTTCGAAGTCGGTGAGGAGATGGAGCCCTCGCTGGTGAAGGTCAACGACAAGCTGGAATCCAATATGGACCGGATTCCGCCCGGCGTGCAGCCGCCGTTGGTCAAGGCCAAGGGCATCGATGACGTTCCGATCGTCAACCTTACCTTGTGGTCGGAGCGTGATTACAACGGCGATGGTGTCCCCGACGTCGATGATTCGCAGTTGCGTCGGTTGGCGCAATCGGTGCTGCAACACATCAAGGAGATTCCCGAGACCGGCAACAGTTTCGTTGTCGGCGGACGTGCCGAACAGGTTACGGTCGAGGTCTATCCCGAGCGTTTGGCCGGCTATGGCCTGAGCCTGGCGCAGGTTGCGGATGTCATCACCAGCTCCAACGTCGAGCAGCAAATGGGCGGTGTGGAATCCGGCGGCAGCCATATGGTGGTCGTATCGGGTGCCTTCCTGGTCACGGTCGAAGACATCGCCGGCCTGAAGGTCGGCAGCCACAACGGCGTGCCCGTCTATGTGAGGGATGTCGCCGATGTACGTCAGGGCCCGGAGGATGCATCCCAGACGGTGGCCTACTACACCGGTGCCGCATCCGAGGATCCCGACCGCGCGGTCAGCGTGCCGGCGGTGACCATCGCGGTCGCGAAGAAAAAGGGCACCAACGGCGTTACGGTCGCGGAAGACATTATCGAACGGGTCGAGAAGCTGCGCGGCATTCTGATCCCGAACGATGTGAATATCAGTATCACGCGCAACTACGGTCAGACCGCCAAAGACAAGGTCAACGACCTGATGTTCAAGCTGTTCATCGCCACGGCGTTCGTGTTTTTCCTGGTCTGGATCGCGTTCCGTGCATTGAAGCCGGCATTCGTGGTGTTGTTCGTCGTGCCGGTGGTGCTGTTGTTCACCATTCTGTGCGCGATGTTGCTCGATTTCACCATCGACCGCGTATCGCTATTCGCGCTGATCTTCTCGATCGGCATCCTGGTCGATGATGCGATCGTCGTTGTCGAGAACATCTATCGACGATGGTTGGAAGAAGGCCAGACCGACATGGCGACCGCGGTCGATGCGGTGCGCGAGGTCGGTAATCCGACCATCCTCGCGACCTTGACCGTTATCGGCGCATTGCTGCCGATGGGCGCGGTGACCGGGATGATGGGTCCGTATATGCTGCCGATCCCGGTTTTGGGTTCGGTCGCGATGGGCATCTCGCTGTTTGCCGCCTTCGTGTTCACGCCCTGGTTTGCGATCCATGGCATGTTCCGGCCGAGCATGCAGTATCTGGAGACGGCCGAGAAACGCGAGCACAAAGAGGCGGAATGGCTTGAAGGTCTGTATCGCCGCATTCTGATGCCGATGATTCACGACCCGCGCAAGGCGCGGATGTTCAAGCTCGTGATGTGGGGCACCTTGATCCTGATGTGCTCCTTCTTCTATTTCAAATGGGTGGCGGTCAAGATGCTGCCGCTCGATAACAAGCCCGAGTTTTCGGTCGTGCTCGACATGCCCGAGGGCACGCCGTTGGCCGATACCGGCAATATGGCGCACATCATCGCCGAGCGTCTGCGGCGCATGCCCGAGGTGACCGCGGCCCAGATCTATGTCGGTACCGCACGGCCGTTCGATTTCAACGGCATGGTGCGGCACTACTACATGCGTAACCAGCCCTGGCAGGCGGAAGTCCAACTGCAGTTGCTGGACAAGAACGACCGCGATCGTTCGAGCCACGAAATCGCAGTCGATGCGCGTGCCCAGGTCAAGGAATTGGCCGAGGGCAGCGGCGCGCGTTTCTCGGTAGTCGAGATGCCGCCGGGACCGCCGGTGTTGCAGTCCGTGGTCGCGGAAGTCTATGGCCCGGACCCGGATACCCGACGTCAGGTCGCGCGTGATTTGATGGGCGTGTTTGCCCAGACCGAAAGTCTGCGTGATGTCGACAGCTACATGCGTGAGCCGTTCGATTATTGGCATTTCGAGGTGGACAACCAGAAGGCGCAGCGACGGGGTATCTCGGTCGCGAGTATCAATAATGAACTGGCGATGGCGCTGGGTGGCTACGTGCTGGGTGACGTCAAGCAGCGTGCCGGTCATGAGCCGATCAATATCGTGATTCAGGTGCCGTTGGCCGAGCGTTCGCAGATCAACCGGCTCGGCGACATTCTGGTGCAATCGCCGACGACCGGCATCGGGGTGCCGTTGCGCGAGCTGGGCGAGTTCCAGCGCCGGACCGAGGCCGACATCATTTTTCATAAGGATCTGAGGCCGGTCGAATATGTGGTCGCGGATGTCGGTGGGCGGTTGGCCGCGCCGATATACGGCATGTTGCAGGTGGAATCCAAGCTCGAGGAACTGGGCTGTGAAACGCCGGATAACGTGTATCTGTGCGACCACATCTATTACACCGGGCCGCCGGAAGACGACAGTATCTCGGGTATTCAGTGGGCCGGCGAGTGGACGGTCACCTACGAGACCTTCCGCGACATGGGTATCGCCTTCGGCGCCGCGCTGGTGCTGATCTATATCCTGGTGGTTTGGGAATTCGGCAACTTCCGCATTCCGGCCTTGATCATGGCGCCGATTCCGCTGACGCTGCTCGGCATTATTCCGGCGCATATGCTGTTCTTCCAGGCAGGGTGGGGCGGCGAGTTCACCGCGACCTCCATGATCGGCTGGATCGCGCTGGCCGGTATCATCGTGCGTAACTCGATCCTGTTGGTCGACTTCTCGGTGCACCGGATTCAGGAAGGCGACGCGGTGGTCGATGCGGTCATCACCGCTTGTAAAACGCGTACCCGGCCAATCCTGATCACGGCGTTTGCATTGGTCTGCGGTTCGTCCGTCATCTTTTTCGATCCCATCTTCCAGGGCATGGCGATCTCGTTGGCCTCCGGCGTGTTGGTGTCGACCATTCTGACGCTGGTCGTGATACCCCTCGGTTGCGTTGCCGCGGCCGACTCGCTGTGTGCCGTCGCCGGCAGCAACAAATGCCGTAAGTTCAAAAAGGGCGGTGCGCCGGATGACGGACCGGACGGACCCGAGGGCGGCCCCGGTGGACCACAGGGTGGTCGGAAGCCCGTCGGTGATCCGGCTTGGGTCAGGGCCTGGAGTGGTTTTGCCGGCGTGATGTTCACGGTGATCGGTGTGGTCGCCACCGTTGTCGGCGGCATCGTCGCCATAGCCAAAGGCCTGTTCAATTTGCTGGGGCGTAAACGCGAACCGGCTGTGGTGGACCGGACTCCAAACCCATCCGTAACAACGGCAACCGATAATCCTCGGCCGCAGCCCGTCGAGGTGAAGCCCGAGCCGGTTGCTTCAGCGGCACCGGTAGGCGATTCGACTGCGGCAGCAGAGACGGCACAGCCCGAACAGCCCGAGGTCGCTGCGGCGAAGCTGGAGGTATCCGAATCGGTACCGGCAACCGAGGCGGCAGAGAAGAAACCCGCGGCGAAAAAGGCTGCGGTCAAAGAAGCCGCGGTCAAAGCGGTTAAAAAAGCCACGGTCAAAAAGGTTGCGTCCAAGAAGGCCGTCGTCAAAAAAGCCGCGGTCAAAGAAACGGCGTCCAAGAAGGCGGCGGCGAAAAAGGCACCGGTCAAAAAAGCGGCCGTTAAAAAGGCCGTGCCGAAGAAGTCGGCGAGCAAGAAAACGACTGCCGGGAAGACCGTTGCGAAAAAGGCCGCGACCAAGCGTGTGGTGGTCAAGACGGCACCTGCGGCAAATGCGCCCGATCTTCAGGAAAGGGTGCCGGCCGCCGGCGAGAAAAATGTCCATCCGATCACGAGCGCGAAATCGGGGTCGGGCGGCAGTCGTAAGAAGACTGGAAGTAGACGCGGTATCCAATTGAAAACTCTCGGAAAACCTGGCGGAGACGGTCTAAACTGATAGTAGGTTGCAGGGATGTGGTCGATTGACGGTCTCCGGACCGCCTATCGCTGTGTCCGAAGCCGGAGGTTTGGATCGTGGCCGCTCGAGAGGTCTCTTTGGCGATGGTGCTGGGTATGACGGCGCTGCTGTCGCTGGCTCATCATTCCGCCTTTCCCAGCAATGCCGCTGTGCCGATCTTTGTCGGCGAATCCGCAGGCAAGCGCGCGGTTTTTCGTCCCTTGAATCAGATGGAGCGTCGTGACGTTGAAGTGCCGCGGCAGCAAGCGCCCTGGCCCGTCAGTGAACCTCGTCGGCGTGCGGTGGGTGCGTGGGTTTCCTCGCCCAGGTCGGGTGACGGCGGCCTGATCCGGAGCGAGCGTGCCGGCGCGCGTATGGCAGTGCCGATCACGCGTGGACAGGAACTGGGCCTGAGGTTTCGGCCGGACGAACGGGCCGGGTCCGGTGATCAACCCTCATTACCCCGCACGCAGCATCCAGATGCTGCAGACCCGGAGCTGCACTCGGCGTTTCGACCGATTCGACCGAACCGAAAACCGACTTACGAGGAGTTGCATGCCGGGCCTCGAGTCGAGCGTCTGCCCGCTATGCCGACGATGCCTTATCCGATGATGCCGGTGCCGCCCTTGCCGGTTTATCCGCCGTTACGTTGGTAATTGTCGTCAAAACCCAAAATACAATCGCTTAGTCGACAACTGATTTGGCGCTTGTGGGAAGTGTCGTGCAAGTCCATGAAACGGATGGATAAAGTTTTTTTCAACTCAACTTGTGCACAGTTCCTCCACAGTTTTCCCACGGTTTTCCACAGCTTTTATACACAAGATGTTGCGATTGACACTCAAACATCAGCGTATATATTGGGCCATGAGAGGGTGCGCTCACGGCTTGTGGGTGAACGTCGATGGCGGGAGGTCGCAAAGGTGTTGGTGCGTGGAATATCACTCGGGACGACGGTGCTGGGTTTTTTTCTCCTGTCGGCCTTTGGTGCGGCGCCGCTCTCGACCGCAGAGGCAGCGCAGCTGTCTTGGGGAGGGCAGCCGAACCAGGCCAAGCGCCCGCTTTTTCGGCCTTTGGCGCGTTCGGCATCCGTCGCGCCGAGCTTACGTTGGCGACCGACGACATCGCGCGTTGCCGAACGCACGCTGACTTCGGCGGCTGCCGGCCGGGGTTATCCGGTGACGTTGGATAAACGCATGCAGCAACCGCTTCTGTCCAACCGGCCGCAGCGTCGGCCTTCGCCGCCGATGCCGCCGGCCGAGGGTATGGGGTTGCGTTTTCGGCCCGACAGTCGCCGTGGCGCAGCCGTGCTGTTGCGAACCGATCCGGCGCACGCGACTCGGTCTCGAGCGCAGGCAGCCTTACATGCCCAGTTTCGTCCTCAACGCGTGGGACAGAAAAAAACCTATGAGCAATTGCATCCAAAAAGCATGCAGAAACGCTTTACGGCGAGCGCCCCATCGTGGCCGTATGCCGCCAATGCCTACGGCTTGTACAGGATGCCCTGGTAAACGATAAAAATTTGGCTGCCGGTCACTATCGTCGTTGTGGTTCCGTGCTAGTCTGCCCGGCCGTCGCCACGTTCGGCCGGTAACGAGTTTTCAAGAGGAAGAGCATGAAATCGAGAAGTAGCTTCATGGCTTTCGGGGGAGCGGTCGTGCTCGCCGGTGGTTTGATTTTGACGGCAAACGCACAGGCCTACGGCTCGGCGCAATGGCGCCCCGCTCAGGGCTATGCGCCGACACCCGCCGCAGTTCAGGTACACCGTCGGCCGATGGCGCATACCCGGCAGTTTCGCCCTTGGGTGGCCGCACCGGCGCAGCCGGTACAAAACCCGGTGCCGAGCTACGCGATGCGACCGACCAACAACCCCTACGCCGCACCACGGCAAAGCTATCGGTCTGCGCGTTATGACCGACCATCGGCCCGACCGTTGGCCCAGAATTATCCCGGCGGCTTTGCAGCGACGTCTTATCGGCAGGATTGGCGTTACCCGACGCCGGGTACGATGGCGCCGGTATGGCACGGCGGATGGGGACAGGCTTACCCGATAGCGCAGACCTGGGGACAGCAGGGCTGGTATCAGCCGCCGATGTTCGCTCGCCAGTACGGTTGGCAACCGATGGTGCAGCCTTGGGTCGCGCGACAGCCCGTGCCGGCGTCTATGCCGCGTCAAGTCGGCTATCAGCCCCGGGTGTATCAGTCGCAGCGGTATCAACCGCAGGTGCCGGTAGCCGATCGTCGCTTCCGCTCGCACCATCAGGGTAGCGGTTTTGCCAATAACACGGCGCCGGCTTATGGCAGTTGGCGTCCGGCACCGGTGCTGGACCGCGAACGCTACGATCGCCAGGTGGCGGCAAGACAACAAGCCGTTTATCGGCCTCATCAGCCAACTTCGGCGCCGACGTGGGCGATGCCGCCCGCACCACCCGTGCACGGCATGCCGCTTGCGCAGCCCGGCCAGTGGCGTCCCGGTACCGGTTCTGCGGCACCACCGATCGCCTACCATTGGCAGTCGTCGCCCTCTGAAGCGTCGTTCAGGCCGCCGGCCTACGGTCGCAGCCAGCCGCTGGATCAGCGGGTCGCCGATCAACGCTGGCGGGGTTCACGAAAGGATCGGACACTGCCCGGTTGGGTGACGACTTATCCTGATCTGGGCGAATCGGTCGCTTGCACTTGGTGTGGTGGTAGCTGATTGGCTAACGATTGAATGATCACCGTAATCGGCAGCCTGAAAGGAGGATCCGGCAAGAGTACCGTCACGTTCAATATGGCGATCTGGCTGGCCCTTGCCGAGAGGCGTGTCGCGGTGATCGATGCCGATCCGCAAGCCACGCTCACCGATGTACTGGAGGTCAGGCGCGAAGAAGGGGTGATGCCCATGGTCGATCGCCTCGATACCGCGCAGATGCAATACGGCGACGGATTCGACGGTTACGACGAGGTGTTGATCGATGTCGGAACTGCGTCGATGGACAATCTCAAGCTGGCCATCGGTATCGCCAATCGTTTGCTGGTGCCGGTGCCGCCGAGTCAGGCGGACATCTGGTCGACGCAACGTTTTCTGCGCTTTGTCGATTCCGTCACCGGTGAGCGCGAGCCCGAGGTGATGGGCTTTATCAACCGCGGCGATACCCATCGCGCGATCCGCGAATCCGACGAGGCCGCCGCGGCGTTGGTCTCGTTGCCGGGTATCCGCTATCTGAAACCGCGACTGTCGCAACGCACGGTTTACCGACGATCATTCAGCGAAGGGCTGGCGGTGTTCGAACAAGAGCCGCGCGGCAAGGGAGCGGCCGAATGGAACGCTCTGGCTGCGGTGTTGTACGGCGAAATCCTGGCGTGACTGACGGCTGATGCCCGGCGGTTTGCCTTCCTTGCTCCTGAACTTCGTGGCGACTCACTTGGTTGCATTCTGTCTGTTGGCGTTCGCGGCGATTGGGTTGCAATTGTCGAATACAGAACAAAGCGAAGCGGTCGTGCCGGCATCGCCTCCCACAAGCGGCCCTCCCGAAACAAGCGCATCGTCCATTGCCGACGACGTCGATACGACCGACCCGACCCGGTCCGATGCTCAGCAACCGCCGTCTGCTGCGATATCCGGGTCCGAGGCCGGGCCTCAGGCGTACCAATCCCCGCGTATGATCGGTGGCAGTCTGCCGGTTTACGGTGAACGGACACCTTTGCCGCAAGCGTTTGTGCCCGATCAACGGCAACCGTTTCGGCCGCCGGAACCCGGTCGGTTTCAACCGGCACCGCCGCCAACCCGTGATGGCCTGGTCCAACAGGCGAGGCGGGCATTCTGGAACGGTGATTTCGAGGGCGCTGAATCGGCCTATATGTCGGTCATATCAGCCTATCCGGACGATGCGGACGCCTTCGGAGAACTCGGTAATCTGTATCAGTCGATGGGTAAAGACGCGCGGGCGATGGATGCGTATTTTGAAGCCGGTGTTCGTCTAAAGGATGCCGGTGAGCATGATAAGCTTCAACAGATCGTTGATTTATTTGAAAAAAAGGGTGATCAGAGAATCCGGCAGCTTGCGCCCTAGTGCCGCGTGTTTTTTGCACTGCACGGTCTTGTTTTCAGGATCGGCGTCCGGGAATCGGGAGTAACCGTATCTTTTCCGCCTTGACATATGGTAATATCAGCAAATACGGATAAACCTGCAACGGCCTTTGCCGAGGATCCCTGTGAGCAACGCAAGCGAAACTGCTGAGGCACCGACGGACGCCAGTGCCGGTTATGCGAGACTCTCAGAGGTATTCGAGTCCAGCGCGCGGCGATGGGAATTAATTGTCTACCCTTCGTTGTTCGCCTTCATCATCCTGGCCGCCTACGGCTTCTACCTCATTTACAATCTGGCGCGCGACGTGCACTACCTCGCGATCAGTGTCGATACCAATATGACGACGCTGTCGAGCAACATGCAGAGCGTGTCCGAGAATATGGGTCAGTTGACCGCCAACATCCGCGCGATGACGGTTACCATGGATTCCATCGATAACAAGGTGGCGACGCTCGAACCCATGTTGGCAAATCTGGATTCGATGGATGGCGCCATCCAGTCGATGACGCAGGCGACTCACACCATGGGTCGGGCGACTCAGTACATGCAGGTCGACATGGCGCGTATGAACCACAATTTCGGTCGTCCGCTGTCGTTCATGAATTCCTTCATTCCCTGGTAGGGCGGTTTACTGCCGGCCAGTGAGAAAAGAAAAGCCCTGTCGGGGCTTTTTTTATGCGCCTATGGCGGTCTGTTCTTCGTAGGTGATGGTGCTCGAGGGTTCTTGCAGGAAATAACCCTGGATGTAGTTGATGCTGACGTTCCACAGGATCGCCAGGCTGCCGGCATCTTCAACGTTGCTGGCGATGGTCTTGTAACCCTTTTCCTGCAAGGCGTTGTTGATGGTATTCAGATTGTCCTGTTGGGCGGCGTCGGTCGCCAGCCCTCGGGTCAGTTCCGGCGATAGTTTCACGACGTCGATCGGTAGGTGCTTCAACAGCGGGTCTTCACCGTCTTCGTGATAGTGATAGTTGGCCACGGCGATACGGCAGTTCACTTTGCGCAAGCCGTCAATGAGTTGTTTGGCCGGCTTCAGGGCGGCACGCAAATCGGACTCGCGGAACTGAAACACCAACCAGGCGCCCTTGACCCGGAATTCACGTAGGCAATCACAAATCCACAACAGCATGGAATCGTCTTCGATACCCGCACGCGAGAGGATAATGTAGAAGATGATCTTTTTACCGTCCTTGCGGTGGTTGGACAGTTCCCGAATCGCATTGCGGACCACCCAGCGGTCGATTTCCGCAAGACGTTTGGCGTCTCGGGCCGGGGACAAAAACACTTCGGGTACGGTTTCGGTACCGTCTTCCCCCAGCATGCGTACATACACCGAGTAGTTCTCGCGCGTATCGCCTTGCAGGCTCACGATCGGTTGGTACTTGAGACGGAAGCCGTCACTCGCCAATGCGGTATCGATCTGTTTGACGATTGCGGCATCGGCCTCGTCCATCTGCCCGGTATCGCCGGGGATCTGGTCGTTGTAGAACACCACCCGGTTTTCGCCCTCGGTACGGGCGATATCGGTCGCACGGCAGGTTCGGTTGATCAGTTCGTGTGCACTGATGTCGCCGTTCTTGTTCGCACGGGTGATACCGATGGAGTAGAGCGGTTTAATGGGCGAATCCTGGATGCTTTTGAAGGCATGGCCGCGTAAGTTATGCAGTGAGCGCTCGGCGATTTCCAGTGCCGGTTCCTCGCCATCGCAGAGGATCATGAAATCGTGGTCCCCGAAGCGGGCCAGTGTGTGTGCGCTGCTCGCGGTCGCGGTGAGGACCTTGGCGATCTCCGTCAGCATCTGTTCGACACAGCTGAAACCGCACGCCTCGCGGATGTCGGTATAGTTGCTGATCGAGAGCTGTACCAGGGAGTGGCCTTTCTGAGCTTTGGCATTATGGGCGGCCAGCGCATCCAGGCGCTCCATGAAGGCCTGTCGGTTGAACAAGCCGGTTTGGATGTCCTTACTGGTCAGCTCGTCGATACGCTGTTGCAAGGCCAGGCTTTGGCTGCGATCGCGGATCATGACCTGAATGCAGCGTTCGCCATCGATGCGCGCGGGCGAAAACTCGATACGCGCGTTGAAATTCTCATTGTCGCCGGTAATGCAGCGAAATTCGGCCGCGTGTTCGCCGGATTCGTCGACTTTGCGCAATGCGGCTTTGAAGGCGCCGCGCGACTCGGCGTCTATGGTATCCATGATCGGCATGCCGTCGACTTCGTCGGCAGACTCGAAGCCGAACATGTCCAGATAGGCCTGATTGGTCTTCAGGTACATGCCTTCGTGCACATAGGCGATGGCATCACGTGAGCTCTCGACCAGTTGGT
Source organism: Chromatiales bacterium (assembly GCA_028280505.1). Classification (GTDB taxonomy): domain Bacteria; phylum Pseudomonadota; class Gammaproteobacteria; order Chromatiales; family Chromatiaceae; genus Thiosocius. The sequence goes on from JANQLO010000076.1 coordinate 14,151, forward strand.
TGCTCCGTGTTTGTGCCTCATCGAGCTGGCGGCGTAGCCGCCGGACTTCGTCATGTAGCAGTCGTGTGCGGTATTCGCGGCGTACCGCCAAGGCGATATGGTCTTCGTTCTTTATCTTGATCAGGTCCTGCAATCCGTATTCGATCGTCATCGGGCGATAGTTCGCAGGCTCTTTGGCGACCAGGATGATACTGATGGTCTGATCTTCCTGGCGTACCCGCTCGATGGCCTCGATACAAGGCAACTCCTCGGAATCGGCATTGATGATGACCAGGCTGCACGCTTCGGTGCTGAGTTGCTGATCGAGCGACGACAGGGTTTCAGCGAGTTTCAGGTGGGCCGCTTGCCCCTGGTTGCGTAGCGTATTGGCAAAGCCGTCTGCGACCGCCAATGGGCAGCCGGCGACCAACATCTCGACTGGTGCGTCGTAGCCTTCCGGTTCGTCGGTCATACTCCCAGCAGTTGCTGCCATAGATGAATGGGCCTCGGTTTTTCCCGGCCAACGTTACTGTTGCCGGATCGATCTATAGATTGTTCCAGAGATCGCTGAAATCGTCACCCGGCTCATCTTGTTTCGGTTCTTCGTTTTCACCGGAGTCTGCGAATTCGAATTGATAACGGGCAAATGCCGCGCTGAATTCTATCAGCTTGGTCAGGCGAATTCGCTGTTCTTTACCGCCCAATGACAACCACAAGTCGACTTCGGTTTGAAGCGTCATGGCGCTCATGACGAGGCTGGCGGTGGCATTGGTCGCCGGGTCCGTATCGTTGATGACGAGACATTTGAACGACGGTGTGCGCTTGCGGGGCGAGTCCGGGTCGGCTTCCCTGATCTCACCGGCATCGCATTGGGTCGAGACGACCTCGAGGCCGAGATCCAGGCTCTGGTCCGGCCGTTGGTGTATCCAGCGTGCGATACCCAGGCCGTATTTGTGACGGTCGGACGGTGACTCGACACCGATCAGTTCACCGATCTTTACCCTCGGAATGTGTTCGCCCTGCCAGCGGATACAGTAGCCGCCGGCACTTTCGTTGATGGTCGTGACCTCATGGGGGTCGGTTTCGCTCGGTACGTCTTCCGGCGGCGGCTGATCGGCGAAATCGGTCAGCGTGGAGACGCCGTCCGGCGAATCGCCGGAAACGAACTGGCTGTCGTTGAACAGCGAATCGCTCGCAAAGCCGCTGTCGAGCGGTGCCAACGAGACATTCTCGAGGCTGCCCGGCGACCACTTGATCTTGGCCCGGGCCCGGGTTTGGGCGTTGTCTTCCGCTTCTTTCAATGCAAACAGTTCGGTGCGCGTCGTGGTGTAGGGCTGGTCTTCGGAGCGCAGGTTGCCGTGGATCGCATGCAGCCCGGCGACCACTCTCAGGTCGAAATTCAGTTTGGTGCGGACGAAGCGACGGTCCGGGGGACGGCTCCAAGCCATGATCAGCAGACGCAACAGGGGCCGGGTCAGTAGCTGTTCGCCGGATTGAATGCTCGAGCGACTGTCCCAGGGGGCCTGTTCGAAATCGGTGCGCAGCTTCTTGAGCAGTTCACGTACGTCCAATATCGCCATGCGTCTGCCGGGCACCGGGGTGCGCAGCGAGTTATGCATCGGCGCGGTATCGGCCCAGAGGTCGACGTTGAAGCGACCGAGGCTGGTGCCGCCGTCGTCTTCCGTCAGAATAGTGGTGTAGTTGGCCCATTCGCCGATGTTGGCGAACAGCAGACGGCCGTGGCTTTGGCGCAAGCGATGCGGGGTCGCGCTGGCGAACAACACCAGCGCCTTGAACAGGTCTTCGATGCTGGTGGTCGCGGCATTGTTTTTGCTGTCGTCTGTCTTGACCGGGATTTGGTGAACGTGGTTCTGCGACGCATAGGCATAGATGCTGTTGATTTCGCGCCAGATGCCGTCCGGCCAAGTGATGTACACCAGGGCGTTTTGCAACAATGTTTGGCCCAGGTAATGCAATGCACGGTGCAGGGCAATGACCAGCAGACGGCGATCGAATTGCGCGGCATCGCCGCTGATCATGCGTTCGATGATCACCTTGTAGGAGATCGCCAGTTCTTTTTGGAGTTCGCGTGCGAGTGCTGCGGTCTTCCAGCCTTTGCGCGACAGCGGCAGGCCGACATCGACATAGTGGCGTTGCAGGTTTTCGGTGATGTACTCGACCGGCGGACGGAATTTCTCGACCGTTTTCGCCCGTAACAAATCGGGAATTTCGGTACGGTTGAATTCGATCAGCGTGTTGTAGACCCGTCTGGCCGTCTCACCGATGTTGGCCATCGGCAGGGCGTTGAACCAGCGTTCGGTCTCTTTCGGATCGAGCAGGATGTTATCCGGCTTGGGCGTGGCTTGAGTGGGAATCTGCAAACCGAGCAGCGGGTGCTGGCCGGTTTCTCCCTGCTTGTTCATCCCGGACGGATGCGATTTGTCGTCTGATTCGCTCAAATCTGGTCGCCAACACTCGGTGGTCGTTGTCTTGTTCGACGCCGGTCGCATACCCGGCACGTCCTTCGCCATCGTTACGACATTCTAGCGCCACACTTCGGTGCACGCAGCTTAAACCCGCTTCGGGCCGTCAGTACCCGATCGGAGTCTTGCTGGCGTGTCCCGGAATTTCACGTACCAATTTGGGTACCAGGTAACCCGGTAAGCGTGCCCGCAGTGTACGTTCGATTGCGGTTGCGTGCGCCTCGGAAACATCGAAATGTGCTGCACCGGCCACCGGATCGAGCACATGCAGATAATAAGGCAGCACGCCGATCTCGAATAGCGACTCGCTCAGCGTTGCAAGGGTATCGGCATTGTCATTGACGGACTTGAGCAGCACGGATTGATTCAGTAGCACAACACCGTGCCGAGTCAGGCGCGCGAGTGCCCGCGCAAGTGCCCCGGTGATCTCGTTGGGGTGGTTGGCATGTATCACGACAACGCTGCCCAGGCGGCTGTTGCCGAGCGATTCGGCCAACCGCTCGGTCACGCGGTTCGGCAGGACCACCGGCAGTCGGGTATGAATGCGCAGGCGCCGCAGTTGTGGGATATCGGCCGCTGCATCCAGCAGCGTCTCGAGGCGTTGATCGGACAGGCTCAGCGGATCGCCGCCGCTGAGGATCAGTTCCGATACATCGTGCATCGAACGCAGCCTGTTCATGGCCTCTCGCCAATGGCGCGGCAGAGCCTGTTCCTGATACGGGTAGTGTCGGCGAAAGCAATAGCGGCAGTGTACGGCGCACACACCGCTGGCGATCATCAAGGCCCGCCCGTGGTACTTCTGCAGAATCCCGGGGCTTTGTACGGCCGCCCGGTCGTCGACGGGGTCGAGCCGATAGCCCGGCATGTCCCGTTGCTCGAGCGCGAGTGGCAGTACCTGGGCGAGCAGCGGGTCGTGCGGATCGCCCTTACACATCAAATCGGCAAAGTAACGCGGTACCCGCAACGTAAAATCGGGTTCGGCCAGCAGTGCTTGCGGCAATCGTGCCGGATCGAGGTCGAGCAGACGGAGCAACTCGGCCGGATCGGTGATGGCTT
>JANQLO010000014.1 GCA_028280505.1 Chromatiales bacterium
AAAGCGCCAATCAAGGCGCGAGGCGCGACGTTTGGTCGCTCCAAATGAGCAACGAGCAACGCCGAGTGGCGCTTTTTCAGGCGCAACCCGTAGGGCCGGCGCCCTTTTTCCGCCTGACGGCGTTATCAGTCGTTCGTTTAGCGACACTCAACGTCTCTCCCTCTGCCTTGTCAGCCGAAAAAAGGACCGCCGGCAGCAATGTTTCAGTTTGTGTTAACAGGTCCTGGTACTACGCACCGATTAGCGGCGCCGACAATGTGTGCTGAAGCAAGGTTATGTGAAGTTTTTATGGCACTTTCGTATCAATGAAAATCGCGCGATTTGGTCACTAATCCGTCCAATAAATCGTTGTGATTTTCAAGACGACGACAGAGCAAATGCTGGACACCATTCGCACGCTGAACCTCGGCAACCGCGCCAAGTAATTGCGATCCCAATAACACCTGATGTTGACGTTCGGCCAGGTCGGCCCAAATCAACAGGTTGAGCCCACCGCTTTCGTCTTCCAAAGTGACAAAGACCGCTCGCCCCCCGCCGGGGCGCTGTCGAATCAACACCAGCCCGGCGGCCCGCACGATCTCACCCGGTGCACGTTCCGCGATCTCGGCCGCGGATAGAAAACGGCGTTCGCGCAGCCGTGTTCGTATCAACGCCAAAGGATGTTCGCGCAGACTCAAGCCAAGCCGCGCGTAATCGGCCAATACCGCCTGACCCGGGCTCGGTGCGAACAGATCGGGCGTGCGCTCATGGAAACGATCAAGTGCCGTCATGGGCAGGGTCTCCTCGATACCGGCAACCTCCCAGGCCGCCATGTGTCGATGACCTGCCAGGCCATGCAAAGCATCGGCCGCAGCCAGCGCCTTGAGATCGGCACGCTTGAGTGCCGCCCGCCTCGCCATGTCACGCACATCGACGAAGGGACCGGCAACACGCGCCGCCATGATGCGCTCGGCCCCACCCTTCGACAAACCGCGAATCAAGCGTAGACCGAGACGCAGTGCAGGCGCATTGCCCGGGTTCGAGGATCGAGGGTCGAGCGTGCAATCCCAATCGCTATGACTCACATCGGCCGGCAAGACCCCGACGCCATGTTCACGGGCATCGCGTATCAATTGCGCCGGGGCATAAAAGCCCATCGGCTGACTATTGATCAAGGCGGCACAAAAAGCCGCCGGATGATAATGCTTGAGCCAGGACGACGCATAGGCAAGCAAGGCAAAGCTGGCGGAATGGGATTCGGGAAAGCCGTATTCGCCGAAACCCAGGATCTGGCGGTACAAACGCTCGGCGAATTCCTGGCTGTAGCCACGAGCAAGCATGCCGTTCATTAATTTATGTTGATAAGGTTCGAGCCCGCCTCGACGCTTCCAGGCCGCCATCGCTCGACGTAACTGGTCGGCCTCGCCCGGACTGAAACCGGCGGCCACCATCGCCAGCTTGATCACTTGCTCCTGGAAGATCGGCACCCCCAGGGTACGTTTCAGTACCGACCGCACCGCTTCGGACGGGTAATCCACCGCTTCGAGCCTATCCCGACGGCGCAGATAAGGATGCACCATGTCACCCTGGATCGGGCCCGGTCGCACGATCGCGATCTGAATCACCAGATCGTAGAAACAGGCCGGCCTCAATCGCGGCAACATCGACATCTGCGCACGCGATTCGATCTGGAATATTCCGATCGTATCCGCGCGCTGGATCATTTGGTAAACATCCGGATCTTCGGGTGGGATAGCATCGAAACTTAAGGTTCGATGAGGTTCGAGGGTCGAAGCGCACATTTCCTCGTTCCTCGAGCCTCGGTCCTGAAAGCCATTAATGAGATCCAAAGCCCGCCGTATCGCAGACAGCATCCCCAGTGCCAGCACGTCGACCTTGAGCAAGCCGAGCGCTTCGAGGTCGTTCTTCTCCCACTGGATCACGCTGCGCGCCGGCATTGCGGCATTCTCGATCGGTACCAACTCGTCCAAACGACCGGAGGAGATCACGAAACCACCCACATGCTGCGAAAGATGACGCGGAAAACCGCGCAGCATGTTTACCAGTTTATGCAGACGATGAATGGTCGGATTCGCAGGATCGAAACCGGCCTCGATGAGATGCTCGTCGGCAACCTCGCCATGACGGCGCCAGGCCGACATCGCCGCGGTCAATGCCTCGATCTGTTCCGTACCCAGGCCGAGCGCCTTACCGACATCGCGTACCGCGCTGCGAGTCCGATAGGTGATCACGGTCGCCGCCAGCGCAGTGCGCTCGCGCCCGTATTTTTTATAGACGTACTGCACCACCTCCTCGCGTCGCTGATGTTCGAAGTCGACATCGATATCCGGCGGCTCGTTGCGTTCGCGCGATAGAAAGCGTTCGAACAACAGATTCATGCGTGCCGGATCGACCTCGGTGATGCCGAGGCAATAACACACCGCCGAATTGGCCGCCGAGCCCCTACCCTGACACAGAATGCCCTGTTCACGCGCATAACGGACGATGTCCCATACGGTGAGGAAATAGGCCTCGTAGCGCAGCTCGGCGATCAACGTCAACTCGTGCTCGACCTGAGCGCGCACTTTGTCCGGGCAGCCGTCCGGCCAGCGCCGAGCGATACCCTGCTCGGTCAATTGACGTAGATAAACGCTCGGCGTGAGCCCGGGCGGCGTATCGTCATCCGGATATTCATAACGCAATTCACCGAGCGAAAAACGGCAACGTTCGGCGACTCGTACGCTCTCCTCCAACAACGCCGCCGGATAGAGTGTGAACAAATCGTCGACCGTTCGCAGATGACGTTCGCCATTGGACAGGCGCGCACCCCCCAACTCGTCCACCGGCATATTCAAACGAATTGCCGTAAGCAGATCCTGCAAGGCCCGTCGCCCACGTACATGCATATGGACATCGCCACTGGCGAGTCGCGGCAATCGGTAACGCTCGGCCAGACACTCGCTATGCCGAAGACATTGCCGATCGAAACCGTCACGCAACAACTCGATCGTTAACCAGGCGCGCCCGCTAAAGCTTGCGGCGAACCAGGACAGCACCTCATCGCCGGTCTCCAACGTCACCGGCAACAGTGCCAGACAATCGGACAGGCCCTGTTCGAGATCCGTACGGCCCAGTCGATAACCGCCTTTATCGGCACGACGACGCCCCAGCGTGATCAATCGACATAACTGGCCATACCCCGCCCGGTTGGTTGCCAGCAACACCAAACGCGGACCGTCGATCAAACGGATCTCACTGCCGATAATTAAATGCAGTTCGAGTTCTTCCGCCTTCTGATGCGCCCTTACCACGCCCGACACGGAACATTCGTCGGTGATTGCCAAGGCGCGATAACCCAGCATATGGGCACGTTCGACCAACTCCTCGGGATGCGAGGCGCCACGCAAGAAGCTGTAATTGCTCAGGCAATGTAACTCGGCATAGGGAACGGGGCCGATGCCATTACATGAAGAGTCCATGCAGATACCATCCTCCGCCGCGCCGATCGTGAAACACCCAGAAACGTTCACCGGCCGGGCTATGCGCAATGAAATAATCCCGACTGATATCGAAACCGTCCCACCAGCCGGTTTCGATCCGCTCGGGCGGATGCTCCAGGTTCAGGTCGCCACCGTACTGCGGCAGACCCTGCGGTGCCGGCAAAGGTCTGGGCTGTGGCAATAGCCAGGGCGGTTGGATCGGCCGTTGGACGATAAACGGCAGGCTATCGTCCGGCTCGCCCGGTCGACAAAAGCGCCAGGCGCGTTCCGGACGATGGTCGGCAAGACAACGCAGGCCTCTTACCCGCTGTTCACTCAAACGATTACCGAGGCGTTCGAGCAACGACTGATCGTCCGATTGTGTGGATTCGAATATCGCGAGGCTACGTTCCTCGAACGCCTGCCAATCGTCGACCCGCAAGCTTATGGCTATCACCGGTTCGGGCAGTTGCAAACGCGCGATACGTTCACGAAACATCTCGAGCATATGATCCGGGTCGCGACTCGGATCGAGCAGACCCTGATCGAACGGGGTTGGCGGATGGTCGCGATGTATCAACCGCCATTGCAGTCGCTGCGCACCGCCGCCCAGGCCACGCAGAAAACCACAGAGCGCAACCATCAAACGGCGCGCTGGAAATACCAAGGCAGTGGTGCGGCTTATCTCTCCGAACAACTCGATACTCTGATCGAAATACCGCGGCGGTTGCCATTCCGGTCGCGGGTCGGGCGCCATACCGAGCAGACGATCGAACAAGGCGCTCAATTGCGGACCACAACGGCGTGCCATCTCGGGACGCGGCAGATTCAAGGCATCGTCGATCGACTCGAGCCCGATATGACGGATCAGGGCACGGGCATCCGGATCGCGGGTCAGGGCCGCAACCGGCAGCGGTGCGACCGTCACACGCAGGGCATCCGCGTTTTCTATCCGACAACCGGGGCGGTAGCGTGCCAGCAAACCGGCCGCGGTAGCGGTCGGCGCCAAGGCATGCTGCACGGTATACCCGAGCTGTACGATCTCGCGTTGCATGATTGTCAACAATGCCGCCAAGCCGCCGAACAATCGTCGGCTGGCGCCGACCTCGAGCAGCAGCGACGAGGGTTCGAAACTGATCCGGGCACTGAACTGATAGGCCCACGAGGCCAATGCCTGTAGTGCGCGCTGTTCACGTGTTCGATCTCGCGGCTGTACCGCCAGTGCAGTATGCAAAGCCAGCGCAGTCGGCAAGGCCAGTCCGGGCCCTATGCCATAGGCCTGCGCCGCACTATTGCAACGACTGATGCGTTCACGCCCGGCATCCGTCTCGACGACCGCCAATGCACCGGCCTGCTGGCGACTGCGCGCGAATACCTCGAGCGGTAATTGCGGGAAATATAAGGCTAACCAGAGCATCGTCATGCTCTGGTAGGACCGAGGTGGTGGAAACCCATGGCATATAGCCATACCCCGACCACCAAAAAAATTTCATCTTCCTTGCTAATAGCGCGTCGTCGGCTAAAACACGCCATCTTCTCTAGCCCCGGACCCACAGCCTGCGGCCCCATGCATCGGCACGATGCATCGTGCACTACTCCAAGCACCACGACGCTTGAGTACCTCGGCCTCGATACCCAAGGGCGACGGTCTCAGACGTAAACGCAACGCCGCCGGCGAACCTTGATTCGCGGCACGCGAAGAACGGAACAGCACGGCCGGACAATCGCCCTGCTCGGCCGCCAACTGTAATCGCCGTAGTTGCGCGGTCTGTACCTGCTCGGGCCAGACCAATACCACACCGCAGGCACCCGACTTGAGCGCCTGCTCGGCCGCCCACAAACGCTGTGTCGACGACAGATCCCGCAACAACAGCACGCGTTCGATACGGATACCGTGTGCACGTAACGCCGGTGCATAAGGCACATAGGGCGGCGCAACCCATGCCAACCAACGCTCACGCTCGCTCAAACGAGCCAACAAGGGCAACAGCACCGACAAACCCAGATGGGCATCGCTCAGCAACTCACTCAGCGCGGCACGCGGCCAGCCGCCCCCGAGCAATTCATCCAACACCTTCCAACCGCTGGCCAACACTCGGTCGTCTGCCTGCCGATTGCGACGCCCTTGCCACAAAGCACCCTCGCGCTTGAGTTGTTCGAGATTCACTACCTGCATCGCAACACATACCTGGCCCCGCCCGAAAAACCGGACAGGGGTAATCGAAGACCGATAGAGAACAAATATAGAACAAACGACTCGTTCAAACGAGACCCGAAATCACCAAAAACCTGGTCAAAACGCTATCCAAAAACCGGCAACACAACCCCAATACCCTCTAAGCGATTGATTAGAAAATACTTAATTCTCATCCGCCACAAAGATATCTTTCGGGGAAACACTGGCAAAAACACGCTCCCGGGGCATACTCTCGATCCGCACCAGAGATCGGATAACCCCGACACGGAGACCACTGTAATGAACTGGAAAACCGCCCACCGTTCCTTCTATTACCTGGACGCCCCGGAGCCGGAGGATCTGTCACTGCCATACGCCGAGACCGCGTTGCTGTGCATCGACGTACAGAACTATGGCCTGTTACCGAAAGATACGGCCGAAGAACAGGCGCGTTGGGCACCCTTCTACGAGCGTATGCACAATGTCGTGATGCCAAACCTGCGCGAACTGCAAGACAGTTTTCGCAACAAAGGGATCGACGTCATCCATGCCCGTATTGCCTGCCTGCTGGAAGACGGTCGCGATCGTTCGCTGAGTCAAAAGATGCCGGGGTGGAACAACCTGCTGATGCCGACCAACAGCGAGGAATCGCAGATCGTTTCGGAAGTCGCACCGCGGCCGGATGAGATCGTCGTGACCAAGACCACCGACAGCGCACTGACCGGCACCAATCTGCGCTTGGTGCTGAGCAATATGGGCATACGCAATGTCGTCGTCACCGGCATCTACACCGACCAATGCGTATCATCGACCGTACGCAGCCTGGCCGATGAAAGTTTCAACGTTGTCGTTGTCGAGGACTGTTGTGCCGCCGGTACCGACGAGCTACACCAACGCGAGCTCGAGACAATCAATATGATCTATTGCCATGTCGTGAGCGGCGCGGAACTGCAAACGATCATGAAACTATGAAAACGCTAAAAGGGTATCGATGAACCCCTCCACTCGCCGTCAGAACGCGGGCTTGCCCTGGCCATGGCCGACCGGGCGTCGCCCCAACCTTCACAGGCATTACGTCCAACCCTTCCCCGCAGCAGGTTCAGTACCCATTTACAGCGCGCATAGAAACCGAAAAACATGAGCACCGCATACTTTTTCCGCTTGCCGACCGGCTCAAACGCACAAATCAGTTTATCGTCGTACATACTGCGATCGGTCATCCCGACAGCACCGAAGGCTTTTACCGTTACCCGCGTGCCATAAGGCAGGCGCGGACCGAGTACCACCGCATCCAAGAGATCACCTTCGAGACCCACATGCGTTTCAACCGAGCCGTAGTTGAATGGACAAGGCAAAGGTGAAACGAAATCTACCCGCCCCGTGGAACCTCGCTTGAGAAAGCTACCGCGCGGAATTTCGATAATGACCGTTACCTCGGGCAAGTCATGCTGAGCTTCGATATGTTTCGCTTGTTCTGTTTTCTGCATAAAGCCAGTATGGATGCAACCCGAAGATCTCGCATTATCGACTGAAAAAACAGTGAGTTTCCGTGGATATCGGTATACAAATCGAAACAAAAGCCATTGCATCAAAGCCGGCTCGCATCGGATCATGCCGGTATGCCAACACAACTGCAAAAGACCTTCTGGTTCGTGCTGCGTTTCTTCGAACAAGGCAGCGAACCGTACAACTACAAACCATTGCACCGCACGATTTTGCTTGTCGTTGGCGTCTTATTCACGCTGCTTTGCCTGGCCTCGCTCTATCTATCGGCCGGCAACGATAACTACGGCTTTTTGATACCCGTGTCGGTGTTTTTCGCTGTCGGTTTCGTCTGCCTGGTGGTGGGTCTGCTGGGCAGTGACCGCGCGGTCGCCAAGATCTGGGGCCAAAACAAAAATCCGAACAGTTGACGCCGCTATTCCGGCGGCTGCGCCAAATCGGCCAACATGGTCGACATGTTTCGAATGATCAGCGAAAAGTGGCCTTCACCCGGCATAAAGGTCGCACGGCAATCCGGCAGCAGTGCAGCATGACGACGCCCCATAGTAACCGGTACGGTGCGGTCGTCTTCACCGTGCCACAGCGACACGGGCATACGCACTCGACCGGGATCGATATCCCATGGCTGGGTGAACAAGCCCAGCTCTTGAGCCGGACCTTCGCCACCCTGTCGGAAGGCCTCGGCGAAGGACTGCGCGATACTGCGATGTACCGCCGGTTCGGCCAGCGCCGCACGATCGGCCCGGTTGCCGATACCGATCAGCACCCTGAAGATCAATTCGGGAAAGCGGCCCATGAACGGACCGATCAATCTCGCATAGACCCGATGCGCCAGGCGCGGCCGGCGTTGATAAAAACGAATGCCGGTCGCAGCAACCGGATTCATGCCATCGAGTTCAACGCCATGCAATTCGCCGAGGCCGCAGATAATCGACAATCGTCCGATACGTTCGTGCAGTCGTTCGGCACAGGCCATGGCATAGGGCCCGCCACCCGATACCCCGACGACATGAAAACGCGAAATATCGAGCGATGTCATCAATGCCGCTGCATCGACGGGCCAATTAGACAAGCGACGCCCGGGAAATGGCGACGATTGACCAAAACCTGGGCGGTCCGGTGCGATCAAACGGATACCAAGCTCCTTGGCGGCGACATCGGCGAGGCGCGCCTCGAAACGGGAGCCCGGAAAACCATGGCAATACAATACCGGCACGCCACCGGCATCGCCCCACTCGGCATAGGCGAGTTGGCGTCCGTCGGGCAACGAACAATAGTGACAATGGCGCGACATCCAAAAACCCGTCTTGCGGTCACATCAGGGACAGAACCGGTACGATAACCTGAGTCGGTTTTACACCGCAGCAGAAAACTCAAAGCCGGAACATCACATGATCGATAACTACTGCGAACGTCTCGAGCCGGGGTTTTGGGCAGAACCGTTGAATGCCTTGACCAACCTCGCCTTTCTGATCGCAGCCGTTGCGACCTGGCGTTTGGCCGTCCGGCATAATGTACTGACTACCGACATCGTTGTGCTCATCGGCCTGATTGCTGCCGTTGGTATCGGCAGCGGCGCCTTCCATACCTTCGCCACCTATTGGGCGATGCTCATGGATGTCATACCGATATTGTTGCTGCAGATCGCCTATCTATGGATCTACGGTCGTCGCATCGTCGCACTGAAGCCGATTCAACTGCAGCCGCTTGTCGGGTTGTTCGTCGTATCCATCTTCATTGCCGGACAATTCCCCCATCTGCTCAACGGCTCGCTCGGTTATCTGCCGGCGCTGGGTGCCTTGCTGATCATCGGCATCTACCACCTCGGGCATGCACACGCAGAACCCAGGCTGCTGCTAATCGCGGCAACCGTGTTTCTGGTGTCGCTAACGCTGCGCACCATCGACAACGCAATCTGTGATTACCTCACAATCGGCACCCATTTTTTCTGGCACTTGTTCAACGGACTGTTGCTCTACCTGATAGCAAGAGGATTGATTATGAATCTGCCCACACATCAAACCCTTGCGGGTACAGGCAAACCTTGAGAATCCGAGCCCTGCCCATACATTAGACGATCGAGGACAATTCGACCGCCAATCAGGGTAGACTTGAAAATGCTTAGGGGGACAACCACGCAATGCTAGTGCGGTTTATCGGATCGCTGGTTCTGCTGTCGAGCTTGGGGCTGGTCTCTTGCCAGGCGCTGATTCATGCCTTCTGAGCCACAAAACCCGGGGCTGGAATGGCGCATTGATGCGCTGCTGAAGGCGGCGCGTGATGCACGCGATCATTTTGTCGCCTGGCGGCGCGCACGTCTCGGCTTTCGCGGCACGCTGCTTTACGTTTTGAGCATACCACTCGCATTCGCGACAATGATCGCACTGGCCCGCGGCAATCTCAGCGAGGCAATGAGCGCCGGCGCTGCATTTCTGCTCGTCATCTTAGGCGGCCATGTGAACCGGCGCGGCATGCTGGAGGAACTGATCGCCCCGGAACGACGCTACACCCGATCGATCGGACTGCCCCACAAATACCTTGCCGCGCTGTCAGTCGCGTCCGGCACCATGATCGCGGCACAAGGCATCACCGGTCACGATACCTTGACCGCTCTGATGTTCGCACTGATCGCGGTCGTCGGCTTCCATCTGTCATACAAACTGCCGAAACCGCGCGACCTGCTCGGCAGGCAACGCCAGAAGGTGCGCGACAAACCCCTGCAAAAGGCCCTGGCGCAGGCCGAGCGGCGCATACTGACGATCGAGAAAGCGGCGCATAAGATCGGCAATCTGGAACTCTCGCAACGTCTGCGCCGCATTGCGACCCAAGGCCGGGAAATTCTCGATCAGATCGTCGCCCGACCCGATGAACGTTTTCGCGCCCGCAAGTTCCTCAATGTGTATCTCGAGGGCGCCGAACGGGTTGCCAGTCGCTATGCCCGGACGCATCGTCTGGCCCAGGGCCAGGCATTGGAGCAGAATTTCCGCAATGTGCTGATCGAGATCGAGAGCGTATTCGCACGTCAGCTCACGCAACTGGCCGAACACGACGTGTTCGATCTCGACGTACAGATCGAGGTACTGCGTAAACAACTCGAACGCGAAGGCATGACCTAAGACCTGCTAGGACGTGTCAACACAAATCCATCCAGCGACCGACCTGGAGAAGCCCGACCATGCAACCAACGCGCGAAACCGAAACCGATATCGTCTCGACAAGTCAGTCATCCGCAGGCGAGATCACCGATACGTCACCACAGTCGAAACCGCTGGAGCCCGAAAAAATCGCCCCGCTGCTGGCCGAACTCGACATCGACGACAGCCATTCGATTCTGTTTTTCGGCAGCCGCGCACAAGAACAACTCACCACGGTATCCGACAGCATGCTCGAACGCGTGCGGGTCAAAGACCTCGGCCCGGCCGGCGAGGCGTTGAACGACATGGTGCTCACCTTGCGCGGCTTTGACATCAGCGATCTCGATCCCAATCGTAAAGCCGGCTGGTTCGGACGTCTGCTCGGTCGCGGCCGCGATGCCGCCAAGGTGCTGCAACGCTACGAAGAGGTGCGCGACCAGATCGAAGACATCACGGAACGCATGGAGCAACACAAAACCAAACTGCTGATCGACATCGAGTCATTGGATCGCCTGTACGCGGCCAATCTCGATTACTTCCACACGCTGGAACTCTATATCGCGGCCGGCGAACAAAAGTTGCAAGAACTGGATGAAAAGACCATCCCGGCACAATCACAAGCGGTGAGCGATAACGACGACACCCTGGCCGCACAACGCCTGCACGATCTGCGCGCGATGCGCGATGAACTGGACCGGCGGATACATGATCTGCGGCTCACCCGTCAGGTCACCATGCAAAGCCTGCCCAGCATCCGGCTGGTACAACAAAACGACAAGGCGCTCGTCGGCAAGATCAATTCGACATTGGTGAATACCGTACCCCTATGGCGCCAACAGCTGGCACAGGCGGTGACCATTCATCGCTCACGCGAGGCGACCGCGACCGTCGCCGCGGCGTCCGACCTGACCAACGATCTGTTGCGTGCAAACGCCAACAATCTGCGCCAGGCAAACCGCGAGACACGCGAGGAAATCGAACGCGGCGTATTCGACATCAAGACCGTCGCCGAGGCCAACCAGACGCTGATCGACACGATTGAGGAAAGCCTGCGCATCGCCGAGGAAGGTCGCGCGGCGCGCACTGCCGCGAATACCGAGTTGAACGCGCTGGAGCAACAGCTACGTGAGTCACTGGCCGCCGCCAGTGCACGCGAACAGGCTAGTCCCTCAAATAAGGAGACATCCAACAACACATGAACAAACCGCTTGAGCGCCAAATGCGCCATCTCTCTTTACAAGCCTTCGTATCAGCTTGCTCATACGTGCGCTTTACGTCTGAATCCGACACATTTGGCATCTCAACCCGGATTGTCTAGCGTTATCGAAAGACACTATAAGCTGACGGAAAGCCACGCCTAACTTGACTGCATCTGATCTACCACTGGTACTCGCCGGCCCGATCCTACGCCGAACGACCACCCAACGTTTGATCTTTTGGCTCGCAACCCGCGAGCCGGCACGCCTGAGGCTTGAACTCGGTGGCGACGACATACCCCTACAACAATACGAACGCGATCCAGACGAACCTGGTTACCGATTGATCAGCGCCGGTGACCGTCTGCATTATCTACTGATCGATCTGACGCTCGACCAACCCCTGCCACACGACCGCTGGATCCCATACCGTCTGGCATTGCGGGTGCTGAATGAACCCGAAGCCTCATGGCAGGACTGGCGCGACTGGGCACCCGACCTGTGCTACCCGGACAAATCGTCGCCGGGCTTCGTCTTGCCGAAACGGGTCGGCGCCTTGCTGCACGGTTCCTGCCGCAAGCCGCATCATCCGGGTGCCGATGGGCTGATGCAGGCGGACCAGTTATTAATCCGCTGTCTGGCCGACGAGCGGAACGAAAGCGATACACTGCCAAGCTGGCCATCGGCATTGGTACTGACCGGCGATCAGATCTATGCCGATGACGTCGCCGGCCCGATGCTGGCCGCGATCCATGCCTTGATCCCACGCCTGGGGCTACCGGTCGAGATACTGGCCGGTATGGACGAGACCGGTGTGACGAACGCCGAGGCCCTGTACGACCACCCCGGCAACTACTATGCACGCGAAACCCTGCTGCCAAAACGCAAACGCAACTATGCACTGATCGAGGTGCTGTTCGGCGGTGTCGAAAAACCGATCTTCACCAGCGATAGCGCGCACAATCATTTGATCACGCTGGCCGAGGTATTGGCCATGTACCTGCTGGCCTGGTCGCCAACACCCTGGCAAGACCTGGATTACGAACCGCCGCCTTCGCTGAACGCCGCATCGCGGGAGTTGTTCGACAAGGAACGCGAGGCCATCGACGCCTTCGTGGCCGACCTGCCGAAGGTGCGGCGACTTTTCGCTCATCTACCGGTCGCGATGATCTTCGACGACCACGACGTCACCGATGATTGGAACCTCAGCCGGGAATGGGAAGAGGTCGCGTACGGCCATCCCTTTTCGCATCGCATCGTCGGCAATGCCCTGCTCGCCTATCTGATCAACCAGGGCTGGGGCAATCACCCCGAGGCCTTCGACGACGCACTGCTGGATAAAGTGCAACAAAGCCTGACGTCGCCCGGCGGCGAGATTCATGATGCCTGTATCGACCATTTGCTGCGTTTCGATCAATGGCACTACAGCTGGCAGACCGAACCGCCATTGATTGTGATCGATACCCGTACTCACCGTTGGCGCTCCGAAGTCGCGGCCCGTCGACCGTCCGGCTTGATGGACTGGGAAGCCCTGACCGATCTGCAACACACCCTGCGTGATCTGCCGGCGGTACTGCTGGTATCACCGGCACCGATCTTCGGCGTGAAGCTGATCGAGACCATACAACGGATCTTCACCTGGTTCGGCCATCCGTTGCTGGTCGATGCGGAAAACTGGATGGCCCATCGTGGTGCCGCACATGCCATCTTGAATATCTTTCGTCACCGTAAAACGCCGGACAACTTCGTGGTGCTGTCCGGCGACGTGCATTACTCCTTCGTCTACGACGTCGAACTGCGCGGACGCACACGCGGACCGGATATCTGGCAGATCTGCAGCAGCGGCGTGCGCAACGAATTTCCGCCACGCCTGCTGGCCGTGCTCGATCATCTCAACCGATGGCTGTATTCACCGCGCTCACCGCTGAACTGGTTCACCCGGCGACGCCACATGCGGGTGATCCCGCGCAAACCCGAAGGCACACCATCCGGTCGTCGCCTGCTCAACGGCGCCGGCATCGGTCTGGTCGAACTCGATTCGAACGGTGTGCCCTGGCGTATCCGCGAACTCTTGGCCGACGGACGCACCATCGGCTTCACTCGGCGTGAAGACGAATCCCGGTGGGATTGACAGCGTCAACCGACACGACCGACAAAAACGTAATAAGGCACCCGCAGGCCCGGCAGATAGGGCACGTTCGCCCGCTGCTCCCGCAGGCTGTGGTCGGGCAAGGCGGTTCGCAGATGACGCAAATGCTCTGGATTCAAACGCACGCCGTCATGTCCGAACCACCGCGGCCAAAATGCGCGACTGAGTTTGCCATGTCTGACCAAACCCGGTTCGGGATCGGCATCCGACACATAGAAATCGACCACGCCCAACAACCCGCCCGGTTTGAGCATGGCCAAGGCATTGTCGATTGCTTCACGCCAATCGGGAATCATGGTCAAGGAGTAGGAAAAGTAGACGCAATCGACCGGGTCACCCGGTTGCCAGGTCGTCGCATCCGCTTCGACCACACGCACGTTTGACATCCCCTCGAGGCGTTTGCGCGCCTGCTCCAGCAGCGCGGGGCACAAATCCACCAAAGTCACCGACCCGAAGGTCGCCAGGCGTTGGCCGAAAAACGCCAGGTTACGCCCGGTGCCCCCGCCCAGTTCAATCACATCGGCACCGGGCCCCGGCGCCAACTGTTCGATCAACTCGCGACGACCCTGCAGCAGCCGCTCGCGAAAGGCGTCATAGCGCGCGGCCTGTGGTGCATAAAAGGCCTGCAAGCGTTCGGCATGGGTACCGCTGCGCGACTGGCCGCGCAGCATCTGCATCAGGATACGAACATCGCTCGCGCTCACGCGCGCACGTCGGCGATATGGAAGCCTGCGTAGGTGTGGACCCGATCAAGTCGTTGCAGACGCGCGGCCAGATCGTCATGGAAGACCAGCCGGTCGCGTAGACGCGCGCGTTCGACACCCAGTTCCAATTGCTCCAGGTAGGTCGGCGCGGCGTGGGCGCTGCGGAAGATGATGCGGGCATCCGGTGTCGCCCGACGCAGGATATGCACCCACTCCTCGGCAAGCGCGACCGGATAATAGGAACTCATCCAGTCCATATGATCGAGTAACACATACTTCGAAATACGTTCGTCGGTGGCTTCGAGAAACTCCGACACCGTCGAGGTATGCGTCTGAACCCGGTCGGCAAGCCCCGCCTTGAGTGCCTCGAAGTTATCCCGCTTGAGATATTCGGGGCAGCAATTATGACTGTAGCGCCCTTGCAGATAGACCGACCAGAAATAATTGGTCCACACCGGCAACTGACGCAGTACGTACTCGAGCGATTCGCGGACGAAACCGGCCACACCCTGATGATGTTGATCCAGCACCTGTTTACGCTGTGGATGCGGCACGCCCAGCATGCTCATGGTGATCTGACGCGACAGTGCCCAGTTGACCGTCCTGGTCCAAATCAACGGCTGAACCTGGGTATCGTAGACATGTCGTTGATCATCCAACGAGCGTGTCTCGAACAGCTCACTGATACTTGCCGCCAGTCGCGGACGCACCTTGAGATAAGCACGAAACAGCCGCGCCACGATGCCCGACAAACCATGATAGTAAAAGCTGCCCCGCGGATTACCGAACCAATCGATCCGTTTATCCCAGAACTGCTGCGCGAAGGGTGATAGGTCCTCACGTAACGCATCGAGGTACATCGCGCGGAACCGCGGGTGATGACCACTGCCGAAGGTTGCGAAAAAGTCGTCGAAATCGAGCCTTCTGATGCCCGCGAGTTTCAATTCCAGCAAGGCATTCTGACGAGGATTGGCGTCCACTGCATGGATACGACGCGGACCGGTCAGCGCATAGTCCAAAACGTTACAACCGGCACTGGTGATCACCAGCAGGGTGTCGTTTTCGTTCAGGTCGAGCGCCAGACGATCGACAGCCGGATCCTCCCAACAGGTGTTGTACACCAGAGCTCGCGAATAAATGGCATTGAAAACACGCTGATCGAAACGATCGGCCAGGGTCTGGGGAGTCTTTAAAGCCATATCGACAGTAATCATTTACAAAATTCCGCTTATGCTAGACGCCGATTATTACTCGACTATTTCCGCCGCCCGACTACCCTTCACCGCGTCTTCCCGGCGATCCATCAACTGTCATATTTGGCGACCAAGCTAACCCGCATATTGTACGAAGGCGGAGCCGGAATGATCGAGAACCCCCCGGTTATCAAACATTCGTATGTCAAGTCGCTCTCGACGGCACGGATACCTGTTGTTCTATTCGGTTTTGTGAAAGATCCGGGCTAAAGTTCCGGCATAGTGATCTCAACATCGCCCGACGGAAACATCGCATGGCAAACCTGGAACTGCCGATCATCGCTTTGATAACCGTGGTTGCAATCACGATCGTCGCCCTGATCTGGCGTCATGCCGGACGCAGCCGTCTTTATCGGTCGCTGGCACGCAAGCGGCGCGCAATCGCCGTCAAATATCCACCGACAATTGCCGCCGGTTTCGAGCCCGGGATTGCGCGGGAATTCGCCAACGCACGTATCGTGCGTCTGGAGCGGATACTCGAAGCAACAACGCTGGCGAACCTGCAGGCCGAGTGTCTGGCAAATGAAGATCGCGCCGAACGCAGCTACATCCCGGCACATAAAAAAGGCGGCACCCTATCGTACGAAGCGATACATCGGGTCGCCCCTGCATGCCTGGCTTTGTACCACTCATACGAAATGCGCGAGCTGTTGTCCAAAGTGATCGGTACGGCGGTACAACCCACTGCCGACCACGATCAAAGCTCGTGTTCGTTGCTCTATTACGACCGGGCCGGCGACCACATCGGCTGGCACTACGATTACAACTTTTACCGCGGACGACACTTCACCGTACTGATCTCGTTGATCAATCGATCGGAACAGGGCGGACTCTCGAAAGGGCAATTACAGCGTAAGATCGATGACGAAACATTCGCTCTGGAGACAGGCGAGAATACCCTGGTGGTCTTCGAAGGCGCCGAGGTTTTCCATCGGGCCACCGGCATCGACGCCGACGAGCGGCGTATCATGCTGAGCATGACCTTCTGCACAGAACCGCGCATCCATCCGTTGAAAGAGTTGATGCGACGTATCAAGGATACGGCCTACTACGGCCCTCGGGTGTTGTTCGACTGAGCGGGGCGCCGGCTGTCGCCTAATCGAGTTTCTTTAGAAAGCACACAATTCGTTCCGTCTCGACAAAGCCCAGCTTTTTATGAACGAGAATGCCGGCCGTGTTGTCCAGTTCGGTATCGCTGGCCAATTCGGTATAACCCTGCGCCCTTGCCCATCGCTCCGCCATGGTCATCAGGGCCTTACCGTACCCCCTACCGCGACAGGCTTGGCGCACGAACCACCCCTCGACATACGGTACCCGTGGACCGCGACTACCTTCGGCGAAGTTCCTTAAATTGATTTCGATGAAACCGCATAGCTCGCGCTGCCCGTCTTCGATGACGAATACCTGAGCGATATCTATCTTCCATATTCACTTTCACAGACACTGTTTGATCACCCATTGCTTTCTCCTTTTGCCGGGCTGAGTTTCGAGACGTAGGCGGTGATCATACGAACAGCACGCATCGTGACTGATTTAGACGACACCCGCGACGCGTTATACGGAAGCCGGTTTCATCCATGCTCTCTGATCCCTTCGATCCGGCGGCGTGGTCTCAGTCTATCGGGATACCAGAACTTTGACGGACAGCGGAATTTGACATGAATCAACCGGCGTCGAGTACAACATCCCAACGAGCTTGCAGCTCGGCGGGACCACCCGTCACGGACTCGAAAGCGGCGGTGATTAAATGGCGATTTTCGGCGGGAATCCGTCGATAGAGGAAGTCGCTGTCGTTACGCTCTTCACCGGCAACATAAAGCTGGGTTACGAAAGGGCGTTCGCCCGGTGGATAAACGGCGACGTGGATATGTGGCGTACGCCCCGGGTAAGGCACCGGGCGAATGGTTAAAAAACGATAACGACCATCGGCATCGCTCAACGTATGCCCGAAACCCTGAAAACCCGGGTCGATAGGTTGCCGACCATTTTCTCTTGGATGGCGATAGCGTCCATTGGCATCACATTGCCAGATCTCGATCCGCACGTTGGACAAAGGATTACCGTTTCGATCCAGCAGTCTTCCACTCAGATCAGCGACCTTCCCCTTCGCAGGATCCGCCTGCCCTGCCACATGGACCAGATCATTGTCGTCATCGAGCGGCAATTCGGCCGGGTAGAACGGACCGGCCGACTGCCGTGGCGTCAACAGAGCCGCCGAAGCGGGCGCTATAGCGGCGGTAAGCAAACCTCCAGCGGCGTTTCTGAGAAATCGGCGTCTCGTGCTGACCATAGACAAACATCCCACAAACATATTGCTCATACGACCTTATGAGATCGGGTCGCGTTCCACCGGCTTGCTGCCCACCTGAAGGCTAGCCGAAACAGACGACTCGGTACGGCGGTCCAAACCCTACTCACAGCACCATTATGTCCTGATTTTGTTTCGATTAATTACCTTGATCGACCAAAATTTTCAGTCAAAACTTCCTCATACATCGATATGAAAATGTTTTGTTAACTTTTTGTTCATATTTAACGAACGACGAAATCACTCACGAATGAATTGAAAATCTGTGCACTTTTCCTTTTCTGGCGTTTATGCGCCTTCATCCGCGCCCTCGAGCATCGTCGGACAAAGCCAGAGGTCGCTTTCCAACCGACTCAGGAGACTGTGAAATGAAAAAGATCGTCACCATCCTCGCGGCCGCTTCCGCCTTCGCCTTTGCTGGATCCGTCACGGCCGGCGGCTGCAACTACAACAAATCGTCAGGGCATACCGGCCCAGTCGGTATGGCCGCTCAGGGCAATTATCAAGGCAGCTTCGTCAAAACGGGGGCGTACGGCAACGTGAAGGCTGAAAAACCGGATATCGTCGACACTGCGATTTCGGCGGGATCCTTCAGCACCCTGGTCAAGGCCGTGCAGGCCGCCGGCTTGGTCGACACACTCAAAGGCGACGGCCCATTCACCGTATTCGCACCAACCGACCAGGCTTTCGCAAAACTCCCCGCGGGTACGCTCGAGTCATTGCTGGCTGACAAAAACAAGTTGGCCCAGGTGCTCAAATATCATGTGGTGCCGGGCAAGCTCGATGCGCAAGCCGTAACAAACATGCGCAAGCTCGCAACGGCTCAGGGCTCGGCGTTGCCGGTATCCAGTATCCGTATCGCGAGCACGGACATCATGACCTCGAACGGCATTATCCACGTGATCGACGAGGTGTTGATTCCGCAAAGCTAAAGCTAATCTGACAGGATCGAACCTCGGTTCGGTCCTGTCATTCCGGAAATCGACCAGGAGCTTCCAGGCATGCGCTTGTTGCAAAAACTTCCAGACAGTCAGCGCAGCCCGCCCGGCCTGGAACGCCGCATACTGCGCAAAATTCCAAGCGCAATTCTTGCCAGCATTTTTATCCCCCTTTTGTGGTATTGGCTGGCACATCTGTTCCCCTCCCCCGTCGCCGGCGAGTCTGTCGAAAAATACCTCAGCACCGTCGGCATCGCTGCGATTGCGACCGCGATCACCGCCTGGACAGCGATTCTCACCGTTGCCATTGGCTGCATCATCGTTGTCTTGATGAAAGGGCCGGGTTACGTCGCCGACGAGTATCCGTTGAGCGACGCCGACGAACCCCGACGCACGCCGGAAAAAGACCGCCAGGACAGTTAATCCGTCAAGCAATCACCGCTGGCGCACTGCACGACGTTAAAATCGCCGCGTCGTTTCCTTTCGAAGGCGAGTTTATGCAGCACACCGGTACACTGGCGGTCAGCCCGACCGAGGCGCTGAAGCACATTCAAACCATCCTGCGCACCCAGGCAGTCGAACGTGAGCTCGCCGAACGTAGCGCCGGGCCGCGTCACGATCTGCAGGCAGAACTTCTCGGACGCCAACAGCAAGGCACTCTGTGGCGCGAGATCAATCAACTGCATCCCGCGGACATCGCCTTCATCCTGGAAAACCTCCCGTTGGACGAGCGCCACCAGGTCTGGGATCAAGTCGCACCGCACCATGACGGTGGCGTACTACTCGAGGTCAGCGATGCCGTACGCGGTAGCCTGCTCGAACACATGGACGAGAGCGAGGTGCTGGATGCCGCCGAACGCCTGGACTCGGACGAAATCGCCGATCTGGTCCCGGATCTGCCGCAAGAGGTCGTGCCGACCCTGATGGAACGTCTCGATCCGGCCAACCGCGAGCGCGTGCATTCGGCACTGGCTTTCCCGGACGGCTCGGTCGGCAGTCTCATGGAATTCGATGTCAGCGCGGTACGCGCCGACGTGACCCTGGATGTCGTACTGCGTTGGCTGCGTCGCCACGGCAGCCTACCGGCCGGAGCCAATATGTTCCCGGTGGTCGATCGCGACGGCGTACTTCAAGGCATCTTGCCGTTCGAATCCTTACTGATTTGCGCCGGCGATACCGAGGTGGCCGATGCGATGCGGACAGACGCGATCAGTTTCCACAGCAACGATCCGGCTGCCGACGCAGCCCACGCCTTCGAACGTTACGACCTGATCGCAGCACCGGTCGTGAATTTGCACGGCCAATTGGTCGGCTTGCTCAAGGTCGAGGCAGTCGTCGATCATATCCAGGACAGCACGCAACGGGAATTGCTCAGCCAGGCCGGTCTGCGCGACGAGGAAGATTTGTTCGCACCCGTGTGGAAGTCGGCCCGCAACCGCGGCCTGTGGTTGGCACTCAATCTGGTGACGGCATTCATCGCCTCACGCGTCATCGGTCAGTTCGAGCAGGCAATCGAACAAATCGTCGCCCTCGCCGTACTGATGCCGATTGTCGCCGCGGTCGGTGGCAACACCGGCAACCAAACCCTGGCACTGGTGATCCGTGGCTACGCGCTGGGGCAGGTGACCGACCATTCTTTTCGTCGCTTGCTGATCAAGGAAACTGCCGTGGGTCTGGTCAACGGCCTGACGTGGGGCGGGATCATGGGACTGGCAACACTGGCGCTTTACCAAGACCTCGGGCTTGCGACAGTGATGTTCGTCGCCATGGTACTCACCCTGGCCTTTGCGGCGCTGGCCGGCGCCTTTACCCCGGCGATGCTGCAACGCCTGGGCCAGGACCCGGCCTATGGAAGTGCGATCCTGGTCACAGGGGTCACTGACAGCCTGGGATTTTTTATCTTCCTGGGCCTGGCCGCAGTCTTCCTGACCGCCTGAGCACGTTACACTTGCCCCGGCGGAACCCAAGCCGTTCAGCCAAGGTTCAGCATCCGTTAAGTTTAATTGACACAGCAACGACAAAAACGCCCGCGCCCTATTCAAGGAATGCGGGACGAAACAGGCGCATAGCGCGCGAGGACGCATCTGATGAACAAGTTACTTACCCGTACAACCTTGGTCTGCGCGATCGCTCTTGGCGTTGGCGGATGCGCCACCCAAAACGATCCGCACCGACAGGCCAAAATCGGCGCGGCGGTCGGCGCGGTCGCGGGTGCGGTGCTGGGTCACCAGCTCGACGGCAAATCCGGGCGCTATGTCGGCGCCGCAGTCGGCGCACTGGCCGGCGGCGCCACCGGCCACTACATGGACAATCAACAACGCGAGTTCGAAGATGCGCTACAGCGTGAACGCGAAGCCAATCAGCTCGAAATCGAGCGTCTGCGCGACGATACCCTGAAGCTCACGGTCGATTCCGAGGTGTCATTCGATTTCGGCAAGGCCGACATCAAACCCACCTTCCGCTCCTCGTTGGACAAGCTGGCGCAGCTCATCATCAAGTATGACCGCACCATCGTGCATGTGGTCGGACACACCGACAATATCGGTTCGGACGGTTTCAATCAAAACCTGTCCGAAGAGCGCGCGCTACGCGTCGGCGACTATCTCGCATCTTACGGCGTGCCCCGCCAGCGCCTGCGCACAGAGGGTCGCGGCGAACGAGAACCCCGCGCAAGCAACGATACCGAGGCAGGGCGCCAGCTAAACCGTCGGGTTGAGGTTTTCGTCAAACCGGTTGTGGAGGGGCAAGAACAACGCGCCTACGAATCACCCCGCTACTACTGATTGCAGATAGCTGCCCGGCCGTACAACGGCCGGGTACAATGATTCATGCCGCCTCGCTGGCCAGCTCGTGAGCCAGCACACCCAGTCGCTCGACCGCCCTTTCGATACGCTCATCCCAAGGGTGCCCACAATTGATCCGCATAAAGTTGCGGTACTTACGGGTTGCGGAAAACATCATCCCGGGCGTCAGACTGATCTTCTCTGCCAGCGCTCGCTGCAGCAACTCGATGACATCGGTACCGCGCGGCAGCTCGACCCAGAGCACGAAGCCCCCCTGCGGGCTGGTGATGCGGGTACCGCAGGGCAGATGGCGTTCGAGCATGAAACGCATTTTCTCGACCTGTAGCCGATAGGCGCTGCGCAACCGCATCAAATGGCGGTCGTACTCGCCACTGCGCAGATAATCGGCCATGGCCATCTGAGACAGGCTGCACGTCGCCGAAGACGTCGCCTGTTTCCACTCCAACAAATCGTCGCGATGATGGTTGCCGATCACCCAACCGACGCGATACCCCGACGCGATGGTTTTCGAAAACGACGAGCACGTCAGCACCAGCCCCTTTTGCTGGTAACACTGCGCAACTGCCGGGCGCTGTCCCGAAAAGTGCAAATCACCGTAGATATCGTCCTCTATCAACGGGATGTCGGCCGCCTCCAACATCTCGACCAAACGACGCTTGCTGTCGTCCGGCATAAGCGAACCGATCGGGTTACTGAAATTGAGCACCGCCACGACCGCCTTGATGTCCATGGTGTCGATCGCATTCTCCAAGGCCTCGAGGCACATACCGGTCTCGGGGTCCGTATCGATCTCGACAGCCAACAACCCCATGCGCTCGATCAAGCGCAATACCGAAAAATAGGTGGGCGATTCCACGGCAACGATGTCGCCACGGCGCGTGACCGACTGCAGGCTCAAGGTCAACGCCTCGCTGCATCCCGAGGTGATCACGATGGTATCAGGATCGATCGCCAGCCCGAGTTCGACATAGCGACGGGCAATCTCATAACGCAATTCGGCATCGCCCGGCGGAAAACTATAGGCCAGTGCCTGCTCGGGCTGACGCGCGATGGCACGTTGTGTTGCCCGTGCCAAACCCTTCACGGGCATCAGGTCGATACCCTGCACTGCGGCACCAAGCGGCACCACCTCCGGGTCGTTGGCCACACTGAAAATCTGCTCATACAACTCGCCGAAACGTACCTTACGCGGCTGACGGCTGACCGAAGTCTTGCGCGGTACCTGTGACTGTCCGGCACGACCGAGCCGGCCATCGACAAAATATCCCGACTGCGGCCTAACCCTCAGCACACCGCGCTGCTGCAGGTCGGCATAAGCCTGGCTGACGGTCGAGATGCTGACCCGCAATTGGCGACTGAGTGAGCGCAGCGACGGTACCCGGTCACCCGGCTTCAAAGTGCCCTTCTCCACCAGATCGAGGATATGCCTGCTGACCTGGTCGTAAAGAAAACCGGTTGTCTCGGCACTGTTCGCAACTGTCATGTTCACGCCCTAACTGTACTGGTTACATTTCTTTTTCTTTGTAACTGTTAATACAACAGTAGCGCAACTAGGCTTTGAATGGAAAGCATGAATCGGGTGTTACGGCCTATCCGAACGGCGTAAAAAACCCGGTGTGCGCACACAGAAAGGGCCATCACCACAATTCCGCGTGACGGACAGAGCAGTGATACGGGAGAAACTGATGACTTCGTTGACCTTAAGCTACGAGATGGCGATGAATACCGGCGCGTGGCCCGCCCACGCGGTCGCGACCGTCGCCCTCTGGCGACAGCGCTACCGCCAGCGCCAACAGCTTGGGCGACTCGATGATTGGGAACTCGAGGATATCGGCATCACCCGCGACGCAGCCATGCGCGAATCGCGAAAGCCCTTCTGGCGGGACTGAATCGACCCACCGGGGTGTGGAAAATGGCGTCAGGCGGCCCAGCGCGCCATCCGATGGACGTGGCACGTGCCGTCCAATGCCGCCATGCAGGGGCCGTGCGGATCCTCGGGGCTGCACGAACCTTTGTACTGCCAGCAATCGGCCGGTAACTTCAGACCTCTGATCACTGCCGCACACTCGCAACCTTTCGGCATTTCGGTGCTTTCGGTACCGAGCTCCGACCGATAATCCGGAAACTTAACCCAAGCATCCACCGTACCGTAGGCATTTCGCAAACGATACCCGCTCCGCGGCACCACGCCGACTCCGCGCCAGTTGGCATCGGTGACCTCGAACACCCGATCCATACGATCGCGCGCAAGTGGGTTGCCTTCGTCTTTCACCACCGATTGGTAGCAGTTTTCGAGCACCGCCTCGCCATCGACCAGTTGGCGCATCACCGCATGAATCGAGGTCAATACACTCGCAGCCGTATAACCGGTGATCGCCGCAGGGATACGGTAACGCCCGACCAGTTCGGCCCAACCGGCAGTGCCTGTCAGCGAGCTGCGGTTACCGGGTAATAACAAGGCATCAAAACCCGGCTCGGGATCGTTCAGTACCCGCTCGATCACGGGTTCGGCACGCCGCCCGCAAATCAGCAACGACAGGTTTTCCGGCAAACTGTCGACAATCATGCCGGCCAACGGTGCCAGCAAGGTCTCGAATCCCGCAAGAAACAATACGACTTCGCGAGCCGGCTCGGCCTTGGCGATCATCACGGCCTCGATCGGCGCGGATGCGACGCGTATGTCCGCTCCGGCCGCTTGTGCTTCGTTCAGCGAGCGTACACCCGGCATGCTGGCACCAATCGGCAGCCGCATCAGGCTTTCGTCGACCACGAGTGAAACCGGATGACGTTGTGCCAGCTGGATCGCCTGATACACATCCGAGGCCGGACATATGCTCGCGGCACAGCCCGGACCCGCCAACAGGCTCACCTGGGCGGGCAGCAATTGACGCAGCCCGGCCTGCGTGATGACACGCTCGTGATCACCCGACAGATTGAGTATGCGCACACTCCGTTCCAGCGGCATAGCCGATAACAGCTTCAACAGGTGCCTGGGCGTGCTCATAGTAAAGATCCGTTGGACTCAAAGCCGTGCTTATTGCTGACATCGCAGCGTCGGACGCACAAATCACTGCCGGCGACAGCTCACTACCGAACAGATTCAATCGATGCTGCGGTAGATGACAAACCGGACTCAAGCGGGATTCCCCCTATGAGAGGGCAAAACTGGACCAACATTGATCCAGATCAAGTTGCGGCTCAAACAGACCTTCTTAGCCGCTGTGAACATCGTCACAACGCAACCTCGGCGGCGAAGTTTCAGCCGTTCGACGCCCCACCGTCGAACGCTTCAACCATCCGGCCCCCATACCGTCTTCTTCTTTACAACCGCATTCGCCAGCGCGACACCACCGAGTATCAAACCGCCGCCAACGAAGACCTGCAAAGTCAACGCCTCGTCCAGCAACAAGGCACCCCATGCAATCGCAAACACCGGAATCAGATAGGTTACCGTCAGCGTCCGCGTCGCGCCGACTTCACGCAACAACTGGAAGTAAATCAAAAAGGCGAGCGAGGTCGACAAAAGCGCCAGTGCGAGTACGGACAAGACAACGACGGTACCCGGCAGTTGGTCCGGTATCGAGAAAGGAAGCAACGGTAGCAACACAATTGACGCCCCAAGCTGACTACCGGTAACGAATACGATGGCCGGCACGTGACTCAGCCGATGCTTGGCCATGTTCGCCGCGAAGACATAAGACACCGCAGCCGTCAGGCCGGCAACAATAGACAACAGTGGCGGTGCAGCGTCGTCCTGCGGCAATCCGACCAAAACCACGACACCGATGAAGCCCAGTGCGATACCGACGGTCTGACGCCACCCCAAGCTCTGGGCGTACACCAGAAAACCGATCAACGCGGCAAAAATCGGTACTGTGGCATTCAGGATCGAGGTCATCCCCGCGGTGAGCTCAAGGGATGCAAAGGCCAACAACGTGAAAGGCAAGGCCGCACTCAGACATCCCACCCATAACAGCAACAGACGATGCCGCCACAGCTCGGCCAGATACCCGCGGTGCAACACCAAAGGCAACAACACCAAACCGGCGATCAGCACGCGCAGCTCGATCAACCAAACCGGCCCGAGCACCGGTGCCGCAATACGCATGAATAAAAACGAACCGCCCCATAAGGCAGCAAGTAGAATCAGGGCCGGAAAGAAAGGTAAAAGCAAGATCCCGGAACATTCGTGGGCGACAAGCGAGATAGTGCCATAGCGTGCGGCATACAACATCCGGTTCTTGTCATTATCCGAATCGGCGGCCGGCTTTCGAGGCTTATCGCAAAGTCCGGCAACACCGAGCGATCAAGGTCGACTTGGCCATGGCCGTCTATGAACGGGCTTAACGCACGGCGTACAGGCTACCGTCGAGCAAAAAAGGCTGCTCGCCATGATTGCCGATCTGAATGAACAAGTTCTTCGGACCGAAGATATCGAAACGGGCACGATAATTCAGAATACCTTGCGGACCGATCTGCCCGCGTCCGACCTCAAAGGTCATCTGATCGACCGTACCGGCGGGCCCGAACACCTCTTGGATGGAAAAAGGCGTGCCTTCGGTACCGGCAAAATGCAGGGTCAAACGATACTCGCCATAGCCGGTCAAATCCAGTCCACCGAGCGGGCCTTGTACCGTGCTGCCCGGCGTTACCTCCTTTGCCTCGAACAAGGTCACCAGATAGGGCTTGGTGGTGACCGCAACATTCAAGGCATCATTGACAACCTCTACGGCCTTGATCTTCTTGTCTTTGGACTTCTTGCCTTTGTCATGCTTGCCGGCCATGTCGTGTACTCGCTTCGACGAAGTTAAGCTTTGATCATAGATCGCCCGAGACGATGAAAGGTATTGTGGCGATTGCGGTTTTGCGCGGGAAAGTCGATAAGATTTGGCGATAAGCGATGGCGAATGGACAACGTGAAACATTCCGTTACACCCCGCTGTTCTGTGAGGAGAACATCTGGTGGCTCGCGCATGACCTCGTCAAAAACGGTATCGATAGCGGAACACTCGATGTCGTGTTCTTCATCAATCCATCGGCAAGCGTGCTGTTGTTCCATCAGCGAACAGCCAACCCCGATGCGCCGATCGTTTGGGACTACCATGTCGTGTTAAGGGCCAAAGCGGGCGACGACGATGTGATTTACGATTTCGATACACACCTGCCGTTTCCTTCATCGACGACACACTATCTGAGCGCGACATTCGGTCATCAAACATCCCTACCGGCAGGCTTTCGCGCTTGGGCGAGAGCGATTCCGGCGACCGAATATCTTGCGCACTTCTATTCCGACCGCTCCCACATGATCGACGAGATACCGGCATCAGACTTTCCCGACTATCCGATCATTCAACCGAACGACGGTGTCTCACGCATAAGCTTGCAGAGCTGTCGGGATGCGATATCGACAGAACGCACACTGGGGCGGGCGATACCGGTCGGCGAACTGTTGAAATAGTTGCGCAATCAGCGCAATAGCGACAAGGCCTGTGCAACCACCTGGTCGGCCCGCCCGACACTGGCACCCGTACCACCGAGCACCCGCAATCCCCAAATGGTCGTCATCAAAAAGGCGGCCAGCGCCTCGGGAGATTTGTCGGCTGCCAGATAATCGCGCGCTTGTGCATGCGTCAAAGCCTCACGCAACATGGCCTCGACCTCATCGAGATGGCCTTTGACCTTGGTCGTAACAACCTCGTTGTGCCGTCCGAGTTCAAGCACCGTATTGACCAACAGACACCCCCGCCCCGGCCGGACTTCGGCCTGAGCACGTACCAATCGGGCAAAAAACTTCTCGATGCCGTCGATAGGGTTTTCCGCCGCATCCAATGCGGCACGCAGCCGTGTCTTGGTTTGTGCCGCATAGTGGTCCAGTGCCGCCAAAAACAGGCCTTCCTTGGATTCGAAGGCGGCGTAAAGGCTGCCGGGCTTGAGTTGGGTAGCCTCGACCAAACGACTGATACTGGTGGCGCAATAGCCGTAATCCCAGAACGTCTGGGTGGCTTGCCCCAATACCTTGTCACGATCGAATTCAGCCGGTCTTGCCACGTTGATTCACCAAATGTTCCCGGAGCAAGCCCGTATTGATGCGCTCACCCCTCAAGAACCGTGTTTGCGTATTAAACAATTATAGCGGAATGGTGAAAATACTTGAACAAACACTCCATAATGTCTAAATTATGGATCGATCATTCAAAAATATCGGGAGAATCTCATGTCGGACCTGCGCGAACGTATTGCCGAATACGATGCGGCTAAGGCAAAAAAGGTCTCCAGCGAAATTCTGGAGACCATGGCCGCGGGCACCCGCCAACTCGAGGACATGCGCATCACCGATCGCAGCCTCAAAACGGGTGACAAAGTGCCCGATTTCACCCTACCCAATCACAACGGTGAACAACGACGTCTGTATGACATGTTGGCCGAGTCCGTGGTTGTGCTGAATTTCTACCGGGGCGGCTGGTGCCCTTACTGCAATCTCGAACTCAATGCCCTGCAACAGGCACTGCTGGAAATCGAGGCGACCGGTGCACGCCTGGTCGCGATCTCACCCGAACTGCCCGACAAAGGATTGGATACGCAGCAACGGCATGCGCTCGCATTCGACGTATTGAGCGATGTCGGCAACAAGGTGGCGGAAGATTTCGGCCTGGTGTTCGCGCTACCCGAGCCGCTGAGACCGATCTATGCCAATCTCGGCATCGACATTCCGGCATTCAATGGCGACCAAAGCTTCAACTTGCCGGTGCCGGCAAGCTATGTCGTCGATAGCGACGGGGTCGTCCGTTTCCATTTCATCAATGTCGATTACACGCGACGCCTGGAGCCGGACGATTTGTTGACGGTGCTACGCGGCCAGTAAGCGAATATGCGCTAGCACGATCCGGGCGCGGCAGGGGATCAATCGCGCTTTCGCTTTCCCTTGTTCGCCGCCCGTTTTCGTTTCAACGGCCCATGGCCGGCATCGTCGGACGAGACCTTGGCACCTTTGCGTTTCGCGCTCTTGGGGCGGCTTGGTTTGACACCGGCGGACTCGCCAACACGCTTGGCCGGTTTGGGTTTGACCGTCTTGTTGGTGCGCTTTTCAGCGCGGTGTTTGGGCTGCCGTTTACCGACCGCCCCACTTTCGGGATCGAAACCGGCGAGCGGTTGCAGCGCCAGTTGCTGCTGACACACCCAGGCCTTTTGTAAATCGCGCAAGGTTTGTTTGGGCATACCGACCGGCAGATCCACGGTCGAGAAATCATCGAAGATCTCGATGTGCCCGATGTATTTGCTCTCCAGTTCGGCCTCGTTCGCAATGGCACCGACGATGTTGCCCGGCTTGACCCCGTGTTGATAACCGACGGCGACGCGGTAGCGCTCCATCTCGAGTTCGGGAAAATCCTTCAATGGACGCGCGACCGGATCGAGCACTTTGAGCGGCGTCGCCCGAGGGGAGCGACGGTCGCCGTCGGCCCGCTTGCGCTCGAGCGGTTTCGGTTTCACCGCATCGTGTTTTGGATCGAGCAACAAGGGAACATCGCCCTGCGCGATCTTGGCCAGCGCAGCAGCAATTTGCAACGCATCGAGATCCCCTTCCTGTTCCAGTTCGCTCACCAGTCGATAGTAAATCGACAGATCCTCGTCACCGGCGATCAAATCACGTACGCCGGCCTTGAAACGTTCGGTACGTTTCGAGTTGATCGCGTGCACCGACGGCAGTTCCATCGATTCGATCGCCTGGCCGGTGGCCTTTTCGATCGCGCGCAACATGCGTCGCTCGCGTGGCGCGACGAACAGAATCGCTTCACCCGCGGCACCGGCACGTCCGGTACGTCCGATACGATGCACATAGGATTCGGTATCATAGGGAATGTCGTAATTGACCACATGGGTGACGCGCTTGACGTCCAGGCCGCGTGCCACCACATCGGTCGCAACCAGGATATCGACCTCACCGGTACGCAAGCGTTCGACGGTGCGCTCGCGCTGCACCTGAGCGACATCGCCATTGAGTGCCTCGGCAGTAAAGCCCCGCGCGCTGAGTTTTTCGGCCAGTTCGACTGTCTGGGTCTTGGTGCGTACAAAAACGATGACGCCGTCGAACGTCTCGCTTTCGAGTATCCGGGTGAGTGCGTCCAGTTTGTGCACACCACTGATCGACCAGTAACGCTGACGGATGTTTTCAGCCGTGGTCGTCTTGGAGGCAATCTTGACCCGCTCGGGATCACGCAGATGCCGCGTCGCGACTTTGCGGATCTGTTCCGGCATGGTCGCCGAGAACAACGCGATCTGGCATGCCGGTGGCTTGTGTTCCAGGATCCACTCGACATCGTCGATAAAGCCCATGCGCAACATTTCGTCCGCTTCATCCAGCACCAGCGCACCCAGGCGAGACAAATCGAGCGTACCGCGACGCATGTGATCCATCACACGACCCGGGGTACCGACAACGACCTGCACGCCGCGCCTGAGCTGGCCGAGCTGATGCCCCATGCCCTGACCACCGTAGATCGGCAGCACATGAAAGCCGGGTAAAAAGCGCGCATAGGTCTGCATCGCTTCGGATACCTGCAACGCCAGTTCGCGGGTCGGCGCCAACACCAGCAGCTGGGGATGCTTCAATGCGGGATCGATACGCGCCAACAAAGGCAGCGCGAAAGCTGCGGTCTTACCGGTACCGGTCTGAGCCTGCCCCAAAAGGTCGCGTCCCTGCATGAGCAACGGGATGGCCTGTGCCTGGATGGGCGATGGCGTTTCGTAGCCGACCTCGGCAAGCGCGGCCAAAAGCGGGCCGGGTAGTCCCAGCGAGGAAAAATCGGCAACCGTATCGGACATGGTCGGATCACAAGGGGTGAGAAAGGCGGGGCGCGAATTATAGGCGTGCCGGTCGGCAAAAGACAGCGAATCGGAATCCCGACCGCCCTGCGTAGCAACGGATTATTCGACCTAAATACCTGTCCAGCAGAAAAAATGGGGCCCATTTGACGGCAATTACCGGTATATTTACCGGCGTTTTGATCCAGGGGACGAGAGAGTACCGATGTCTGGTACAAAATTATTACAAAGCATTCACAGCTTTCTTCGACTCGAATCCGCTGGCGGCATACTGCTGTTTGCCGCCGCCATCATGGCCATGATTCTGGCCAACTCCCCGCTGTCGGGGATCTACAGCGCGATTCTCGAAACACCGGTCGAAATCCGGGTGGGGCCGCTGGAAATCGCCAAGCCCTTACTGTTGTGGGTTAACGACGGCCTCATGGCGTTGTTCTTTTTTTTGGTCGGCCTGGAACTCAAACGGGAATTGATCGAGGGCGAGCTGTCCAAACCCGGCAACATCTTATTGCCGCTCATCGGGGCGATCGGCGGCATGTTGGTGCCGGCGCTGATATACGCCTACATAAACTGGGACGACCCCATCGCGTTACGCGGCTGGGCCATCCCTGCGGCCACCGACATCGCCTTCGCCCTGGGCATTCTCACCCTGATGGGCAGCCGTGCACCGACCGCGCTCAAGGTCTTTCTCGTCTCGTTGGCGATTTTCGACGATGTCGGTGCCATCGTGATCATTGCCCTGTTCTACACCGAAGGTCTGTCGACACAGGCACTGATCATTGCGACGGTAACCATCGCCATTCTGTTCACATTGAACAAACGCGGGGTGATGTCGATCGCGCCATATATATTCGTTGGTCTGGTGCTATGGGTCGCGGTGCTCAAATCAGGCGTACACGCAACCCTCGCCGGCGTCGTCATGGCGATGTTCATTCCAATACACAACGCCAAGGATCCGGACAGCTCTCCACTGCGTGCACTCGAACACGATCTGCATCCCTTCGTGGCCTTTGCCGTCCTGCCGATCTTTGCCTTCGCCAATTCCGGCATCAATCTCGACGGCGTCTCCCTGGACTTCGTTTTCCACCCGGTGCCGCTCGGGGTCGCCGCCGGTTTGTTTATCGGCAAACAAATCGGCGTGTTCGGTTTCTGTTGGGCTGCGATCAAGCTCGGGCTGACCGAACTCCCCAAAGGCAGCGGCTGGCTCGGACTCTATGGCATATCGCTGCTGTGCGGCGTCGGCTTCACCATGAGTCTGTTTATCGGCAGCCTGGCATTCGAACATGCCGGCGAGGTCGCCTTCGACGAGCGCATCGGCATCATGATGGGTTCGATCATGTCAGGGGTGATCGGCTTCCTGGTATTGAAGATCGCCTGCCGCGAGGCACACGGCGACTGCCGCTGATTACGGCTGACCGAAGCAGTCGAATCAGCCCGGTTTGACCGCTTCGATCGTCGCCGCGACCACATAGTCGGTGACGTTGTGCTCCGGCGCCCAGTCACGAATGAAATCCTTGGATTCGTCCTTGGGCCGGATACGCACCTGCTCGAAACCGGCGGCCGCGATCATGTCTTCGAGTTCGCCGATCAACGACGCATTACCCATACACCCCGCGACCAGCGTCGGATCATTACGCATCGCCGACGGCAGTTCGACGGTCGCCACCACGTCCGAGATCGCGAGTCGGCCACCGGACTTGAGCACTCGGTAGGCCTCACGGAACACCTGCGGTTTATCGGGCGACAGATTGATCACGCAGTTGGAGATGATCACGTTCGCGGTATTGTCGGCGACCGGTAGGTGTTCAATTTCACCCAGCCGAAACTCGACATTCGTAAAATGTCCCTTTGTCGCGTTGTTACGGGCCTTGGACAGCATGTCCGGCGTCATATCGATACCGATCACCCGTCCGACATCCCCCACCTCGGCGGATGCCAAGAAACAATCGAAACCACCGCCGGCACCCAGATCGATCACGACCTCGCCCGGGCTCAATGCCGCGATCGCCTTCGGATTGCCACACCCCAAGCCCATGTCGGCACCCGCGGGCACCTGGGCGATATCCGCCTCGCTGTAGCCGAGCCGGGTCGAGATCAGCGTATTGATCGCAACATCATCGGTCGTGCCACAACAGCTCGCTCCCACGCCGCAGGATTCGCCGGCGTCATCGGCGCGGGCGACCTCGGCATAGGCCTCGCGCACACCTTGGCGGTGTTTGTCCTTGCCGATATCGTCGATCCCGACCGCCGCCGGTTCGCAACGATCGGAAGAAGATGAATCGCAGGTGCTCATGGGCATATCCTCGGGATGTGAGCGACGAAGTTGATTAGTTTAGCGGTGTGGATGCTCGAAAAACACATAGAAAGTCGAGTAGTCCGAAAACTCGAAATAGACCTCTTTTTCACCCGGATCACGGTGCATATTGAGGTTTTCGTCGAATACCCCGTAACCGAAGCGGTAAGGCCGTTGAGCGCTGCCTTGCGTCGCCACCGCGGTGCTGATTTTGTCGATCTCGATAAAACGCCGTACCAAGGTATTACCGGCATAAATCTCGAGTACGCCATTGGTTCCTGTCCAGTTCTGGATCGCCCGTCCGACCTTGTTCTGCGTCTCTTGGGTACAAGCGCCCAGTGCAAGGGCGACGACGGCCAATAAAACAAATCTCAGTCTCATGACTCTCTCCTCGTGCATGGATTTGTGCCGCAGTTTGCCCGATGCAGGCGGTGAAGTGTTCGATTACCCGGGTTTCGGATGCAGGGGGCAAGCCCAGAGGCTAAAGATCGCGACGTAGATAAACGGCGATGGCCTCGGCCTGACTGCGCGACAGATGATCGAAAGTCGGCATGCGAGAGTCTTCAGGGCGCTTGTGCCCCAGGATATGTGTCACGATTTCACTGTTGCTCAACGTCGTGGATTTGATTGCCGGTACCCCGCGGAGAAAGGAACCGTCACCGGACGCCTTATGGCATGACACACAATAATGCTCGAACAAAGCCTTTCCGGAGGTCAATCGGGCCGCCTGCTCATCGTCACCACAGGCGAGGAGCAACAGTACGACAGGCAGTAGTGCGAGATATCGCTTTACCATTGCATGTCCTATACGGACGCGACCGTCTGCTTGGAAGACTAGCACAAAGCGTATCTTCGTCCCGTCTGCCCGCGCGGCTGGATCGTACCGGAGATGTTATATTTCAGGCAGTTATCGCAGCACCCGAGCCTCATGACCACCCCAGCGCCTAACCTGTTCGGCTACCGACGCCATTGGGCCCACAAATTCGGCCCGGCACCCTTCCTGCCGATGTCTCGCGCCGAAATGGACGAACTCGGTTGGGACAGCTGCGACATCATCATCGTGACCGGCGACGCTTATGTCGATCACCCGAGCTTCGGCATGGCAGTCGTCGGCCGAGTGCTCGAATCTCAAGGTTTTCGGGTGGGTATCATCGCCCAACCCGATTGGCGATCCGCCGAGGATTTCGGCCGGCTGGGTCCGCCGAACCTCTATTTCGGCATCACGGCCGGCAATATGGATTCGATGGTGAATCGCTATACCGCAGAACGCCGATTGCGTTCGGACGATGCCTACACGCCCGGCGGCATCGGCGGGCAAAGGCCGGACCGCGCAACCGTCGTGTATGCGCAACGCTGTCGCGAAACCTACAAAAATGTGCCGATCGTGCTCGGCGGCATAGAGGCCAGCCTGCGACGCATCGCGCATTTCGATTATTGGCAAGAGAAAATCCGCCGTTCGATACTGATCGACGCCAAGGCCGACATGCTGCTGTTTGGCAATGCCGAACGCGCCATCGTCGAACTCAGTCACCGCTTGGCCGCCGGTGAACCCATCGAACAAATCACCGACCTACGCGGCACCACCTTCGTGCGCGACAAACTGCCCGCGCACTGGACGGTTATCGATTCGACCCATGTCGATACACCCGGGCCCATCGAGACACATCCGGACCCTTATGCCGCGTCGGATCCCGGAACGAAATCCGATGCGGCGGAACAGACGAAACCCGCTTCTCCGGAACCCGCCGTGGTGACGCTTCATACCCGTCCCAAGGGTTTGGATCGCAGCCACAGTGTCGTTCGCCTGCCCGACTTCGACACGGTACGTAACGACCCGGTGCTCTATGCCCATGCCTCGCGGGTATTGCACCTGGAATCCAACCCCGGCAATGCACGTGCACTGGTGCAACGTCATGGCCAACGTGAACTATGGATCAATCCACCGCCGCTGCCGTTACGCACCCCGGAACTCGACGGGGTATTCGAACTGCCCTATCAGCGCGTGCCCCATCCGGCCTATGGCGATGCCCGGATTCCCGCCTACGAGATGATCCGCTTTTCGATCAACATCATGCGCGGCTGTTTCGGCGGCTGTTCCTTCTGCTCCATTACCGAACACGAAGGACGCATCATTCAGAACCGTTCGGAACAAAGCATCCTGCGCGAGATCGAGAACATTCGCGATCACACGCCCGGCTTCACCGGCGTCGTTTCCGACCTCGGCGGCCCGACGGCGAACATGTGGCGACTGCATTGCAAAGACCCCAAGATCGAGGCCGGCTGCCGGCGGCTGTCGTGCGTCCATCCGGGCATCTGCGGCAATCTCAAAACCGACCAGATGCCGCTGGTGAAGCTTTATCGCAAGGCCCGCGCATTACCCGGCATCAAGCGTGTCTTCATCGCCTCGGGATTACGCTACGACCTCGCCGTCGAGACCCCCGAATATGTGCGCGAACTGGTGACTTACCACGTCGGCGGTTACCTCAAAATCGCCCCGGAACATACCGAACCGGGGCCTCTGTCGAAAATGATGAAACCGGGTATCGGCAGCTACGACCGCTTCAAGGCCATGTTCGAGAAATACTCCAAACAAGCCGGTAAAGAGCAGTACTTGATCCCCTATTTCATCGCCGCGCATCCCGGCACGACCGACCGCGACATGTTGGAACTCGCCCTTTGGTTGAAGGCCAACGGCTTTCGCGCCGACCAGGTGCAGGCCTTCCTCCCATCACCGATGGCCTTGGCAACCGCGATGTGGCATAGCGGCCGCAACCCTTTGAAGAAGATCGACCGACGGTCCGAAACCGTGTTCTCCGCCAAAGGTCGGCGTCAACGGCGACTGCATAAGGCCTTTCTACGCTATCACGATCCGGAAAACTGGCCGTTGCTGCGCGAAACACTCAAGACCATGGGGCGCGCCGATCTCATCGGCAACGGCAAACGTCACCTGATACCCAGCTATCAACCGGCGGGTACGGGCGACCGTCCCGAAGGGACCCGCAGACCCGGCGCAAAAACCGAAACACGCAAGCACTTTCGTACCCAACACAGCCATGACCGCCCAAAAGTCAAATCCAAACGTCGCAAGTCGCGGTAAGCCTGTCGCCCGGTAACGACAGGCATATTGACGGATTCACGACTAAGCTTAGGGCCGACGAGACGCAGCAACGGATAAACGATGTCGAAGACCTTGCGCATCAGTGAACATATGACCCGCAAGATCATCACCGCGACACCGGACGATGGGGTACGCGAGACCTATTTCCGTATGCGCGAGGCCGGCATCCGCCACCTGCCGGTACTCCACGGGGCACAACTCATCGGTATGCTGAGCGATCGCGATTTACGTCGACCGGACTGGGTCGACGAGGCACCGGACCTGTCGCACGACTATCAGCTCGACGATAGCCTGCTGGTCGGCGATCTCATGAGCCGCAACCCGATCGCCGTGCACACTTATGACGATTTGTCCAAGGCCTGTGCACTGATTAACGAACACGGCTTTGGCGCCCTGCCCGTGCTCGACAAAGGCAACCATTTGGTCGGCATACTCAGTAAGGGTGACCTGGTGCGAGCCTTCTCCGAGATTCTTGCAACAAACCATCTGCACAGTATCTGACGAGCCACACGGTACCGAGTAGCCGCAGCCCAAGCCAAAAACTAACGGTTTTTTCCCAAATGTCGGCGGATTCAGATCCGGGTTCCTAGATAAAAGCGGTAGCAGCTACCCCGCATCCCATCGAGCGGATCGAACGACTCCAAGCATCAACGACATCCCGCTTATCGGTAGAGCGACCGATCGCCGCGAGACAGACGGCCAGACAGGCAATGCGACGCACGGACACTGAACCGGCCTGACATACCCGCGATCCCAGCCTCCCTTCTCCATGACGAAGCACACAACGCTTTCGACGGCAGGCCGGTCTCGACAAAATTTCTTGCATACCTGATTTTTGGCGCCGGCTTTCTTGGGTATCCTGCCCTGAAGGGAGACGGGCAGACTCTGCCCATGCCATTTCACACGGAGTCTGTCTAATTCACGGTTAGCCGTATGAAGAGAGTAACTGTCGCACTTTTAGGAATTCTATTAAACATGACAGTGAATGCCGAAGAAGAGAAAGGAATCATCGGACGAGTT
This sequence comes from Chromatiales bacterium, assembly GCA_028280505.1. Classification (GTDB taxonomy): domain Bacteria; phylum Pseudomonadota; class Gammaproteobacteria; order Chromatiales; family Chromatiaceae; genus Thiosocius. The sequence continues at coordinate 36,872 of JANQLO010000014.1, forward strand.
TATGAAGACGGATCACCTGTAATATACAAGTTCGTCAATGAACTTCCTGACAAATCCTTGATGGCCAAACTAACTTGGTTAACGGTAATTTCCTGGAAGTACGACGGTTCTTCAAACAATGGCATGCCATTGGAAGACGAAAATCAAAGAATGATCACACTGGAAGATGCTATTGAAGATCATATAGAAACTGATGACGTTCTCCGTCATGTATATAGCCGAACCGGGAATGGCCTCAAGGAGCTGGTTTACTATACGCATGACCAAGACCATTTTTTAGCGCTTTTCAACAGCGCACTTAGGGACCATCCTCGATATCCGATAGAAATCAATTTTTATCGAGATGAAGAGTGGGAAGATTTCAAGAGGTTGTTAAATGATTTCTCGAACGCGGCTAACAAATAGCTGCACCGGACAAAAGTCTCGCCACGCTCGTATTTATCCGGTGAGCTAAGCTTTAAAGGTAAAAAGGAAGGATGGATCCGGTAGTGTTCGCCACGATCCTTTTGCGCGTCTTAGCTGTTTACATCGCAGCGGAAGGAATAACGTCAGTCGCAGAAATTGTCTCGGTGTGGTCAATTCCTACAGCAAGACGGGAAGATTTGCCAGTTACTTGGATTGTTGTATTCGCGTTGGTTATGTCGGGAGGCTTTGGCGCACTCGTTTGGGGTATATCGCCGTACTTAGCTCAAAAAATGGTTGCTCGTTTTGAGCCCATTACCAATACAACCATCAATGTTAAGTCAATGCAGGGAGCCATTCTTTCAATTGCTGGGCTGTTGCTTTTCTTCACATCGCTACCGAGCATCATTTCCTTGAGCATCCGTGCGGCCTCCTCGGAGGCAGAAGCGTCTTTATCGGCGATATCCGGGCTTGTCGCTCAATTAGTGAAAGCCGGTCTCGGGGCTTATCTTGTATTGGGCACAGCTTCATTGGTTGCGTTCATAAATCGTTTTCGGGAGTTTGGCCTTGAAGAAAAAACCTCTAACGAGTAGATCAAGTCGTTCGCCTTCCGCTCACCGGAACGCCCCAAACGCCGCGGCAGTTCGCGCATGCCGCCGGCGTTTTGCGCGAGCCCCGCGCCATGCCGGCCGCCCCTTACCGTTGATGTCAGAGGGAACATGAAGAAAATCGTTCTAGTTCTATTTTTAGCGATTACCTTATCCGCGTGTGGTACACCAAACGTTCGAAAGGACTATGCACTGGGTGAAACTACCGGAAAAGGCTTGGTTGTTGGTTCGCTGACTCGCTCTAAGTCGAATCTCGGATTTCAAGGATTCTCCGCTGCCGTTTCAGGAATCGGCATTCACTATCGACATATCGGTACCGGGAAAAGAGGTCGGATTGAGATTGATTCGGCGTTGCTCGGTCCGCTTTACTCCGGTGATTTCGCCAACGCAAAGGGTGAACTTTTCGTCGTCGAGCTTTCACCAGGAAGCTACGTGTTCGAAAAATGGAGTGCACTTCAAGGCAGTTACACCAGCGTAACTGGAGAAATGCCCGCGCCAATAGAGTTTCGAGTACTGGCAAATAAGGCTGTGTACTTAGGCAATCTCAATTTAGAGATTGTTTATGGCCGAAATCTGTTTGGCATAGGCATCGTGGCGGGTGGCAAGATCGTCGCGAAAGATGCGCGTAGCCGCGATATTGTTCTTCTCAAGAAGAAATACCCGAACATCGCAGCCGAAGAGGTAGTTTACGAGATCGCCGAGTCTGCATCTGATGCTGCCGGCAAAGCGTCTCGGGAAACGCCGCTTTATGTGCCAACGAACCTCTAAACAGGCATTCAAGCCGCCCTTTCGGGGCTGGGACGCCGGCTGCGCCAGCGCCTCTTAATTTGGGCGCCGGGACCTCGACTTCGCCTCGGCCCCTATTATGATGAGCGTTAGGACAAAACATGAAAAGAGTTATTACGATTGCGATCTTCCTGATTCTTTTTTCGATGCCGCTCCATGCTGATGAGCGGATCGAAGAGCTGTTAGGGTTCTCGCCCGGCAGTGAATTACCTATCACCTCGGTCGCGAAAGATACTCCGCTTGGCATGGAGCGTGTTCCTGCGTTGAATTCGCAACTAAGGCGATACTTCCCGGATCTTCAAGTTTTCGTACTCGTTCCGGAAAATACGATCTCGGGTATTGCCGGTCGCAAGGCGATGCCCGATCGCCAGTCCTGCAAAAGCGAACTGAAAGGCCTCACAGCGTTGCTTGAGGCGCATCTCCCGGAGAGGTATTCCGGGGAGGAATCAGGTTGGCTGTTTCAAGTATCGAGTGGAGAAATTGTGGCTCGCGCTGCTTGCATTCATAGTGGAAACAATCCCTTCCCGTTACTCGAAATGATTGTGCAGCATACCAACACCGCCAACCTACACGAAAAGCGGCTCCGAGCGTATACGCGCTAACAAGGCGCTCAAACCACTCGCTACGCTCGCTCGGATGTCTGGTACTCCGCGGCTTACCTTGGCGTCGGCTGTACAAATGGATCGAGTAGTCACAAGGAAAAGAAAATGCCTTTCTTCATTTTGTCTTTGATCGTACAAGCAGCACTTGTAATTCATATCCTTAAAACAGGCAGAAACACCCTATGGATTTGGGTTGTAGTACTGCTCCCCGGGGCGGGTTCGATTGCATACTTCGTCCTTGAAGTTATCCCGGAGTTGCTGGGGAGTCGCACAGCCAGGAGGGCGTCCCGTAGCGTCGAACAAATAATCAATCCAAACAAGAGTATAAATGCTGCGGCTCAAGATTACGCGCTTTCCGATACTGTCGAGAATTCGCTAAATTTAGCCGAGGAATGTCTAAGCAAAGGAATGTACGCGGAAGCCAAAAGGCTTTATGAAAAAGCCCTTTCCGGTGTCCACGAAGATGATCCAGATATTATGTTTTGCCTTGCAAAGGCAGAATTCTCGCTAAGCAACTTTTCTGAATCTAAACGTATTCTTGTTCGCCTGATTGAAAAGAACCCCGATTACAAAAATCAGGAAGCCCATCTACTCTTTGCAAGAAACGTCGAGGCACTTGGTGAAGTCTCTCAAGCATTAGAGGAGTACAAGGTCCTGGCCGGTTATTATTCGGGTGCAGAAGCCAAGTACCGGTACGCTGCCTTATTGCGCGAGCAAGGCCAAACCGAAAAAGCGAACGCATTGCTAGTCGAAATAGTCCAACATTCAAAAATGGCGGGCAAACACTTTCGGTCGCTCAACAAAGAGTGGATAACCTTGGCGAAAAAGGAATTAGGCAGCTAGCGAGTCGCTCCAGCGGACCCAAAAACCGCTTCGCGATTTTCGGCCCGCCGAGTTCAGGCCTTATATTTAAAAAAGTAAGTGAAAAATGAAGAAGCTTGGTGTGTTCGCGATTTGTTTCTCTTTGGCTGGTTGCACCTCCTCAGAATTCAATAGAGTGATGAACAAACCGGCTCCTTTCGTGAACAAAATGTTTCAAGTACCGTATGAATCGAAAGATTCACTGTTTGCAACCGGAGGTTACTCCGAAAAAGAGCTGGGACCCGATCAGTACAAGGTTTCTTTTGAATACCGTTCGATGAACAAACGGGCTGAAATCGAAGATTATCTTCGGCGAAGGGCGTCGGAGCTGTGTGGTTCAACGGAATATCAGGCAACCGAATTCATCAATGAGCGCCGGCCGGGCGGAACAATGGTGAATAACGTATACGTCCCATACAGCCATCCGGTGCTGTCGTTTGAGGTCAAGTGCAAACCGAAAACATAACAAGCGACTGTGATCCCAAGTGGACGCTAAAAACCCGTACCTATTACATAAACGTTAACACTTTCAAGGAGAGCATCAATGGATCAAGATGTTTATGCACCCCCAAAATCGGAGCTCGTGGAAACCAAGCAAGAGACTCATGGAAATTTAGCATCGCGATGGAAACGCTTTTGGGCTTCCATGGTCGATATGCTAACCATAACGGCCGCCACAGTCCCCGCAATGTACTTCACAGGCGGATTTGAAAACATTTCACAGGGGACCCCGCCGTCGGCTACGTACAATCTGCTTATTGGACTATTGGGAATACTTGTATTCATCGCACTTAACACGAAGTTACTCATTGAAAAGGGTCAAACAATCGGCAAGGCGGTTTTGAATATCAAAATAGTCAACCACGAAGATGACGACAAAACAACAAAGAAACAATTATTGAAGCGATACGCAACATACATGACCCCGGGTCACATACCCGTGGCCGGCCAATTGTTTTCGCTTGTCAATATTTTGTTTATTTTTGGGAAACCAAGGCGCTGCCTGCATGACTACATAGCAAATACCAAAGTGGTGACGTGCTAGAAATCTATTTCGGGGTGTACCGAGAAGATTGCGCCGGTAGCGTCGGCGCTATCGATACCGACCGGTTTATGCCGTTAACTTACGGGCATTTATCAGACCTGCCCCTTCAACTGCGGACATCGGCATGCGCTTCAAATAGACGCAATCGATCCAAAGGCTCGAAAGTTCAGGGAACGGCTAACGCGAGAGCAAGCAGCATCGAAGATCCAATGCGTCAGCGCTTCGTTGCAGGCCTTGACAACAACTCACTCACGAGCACCTTGCGCCTTTACGAAATCCACTCGGTCTTTGCAGTTTGAAGGTCGGGCGTCATGAGCAGTTCCCTTTAGAGGCGTATCTCCGCAGTACCACCCAGTGCCTGTCGAATTTCTTCCAAGGTCGGCGGATACAAATCCGGCTGCTCCGCATAGACGCCATAACAACTCACCCTAAGCACCTCGGGCTGATCGGCCGAATCCAGCCAGAGATGATACCCATCGTGGTAACCGGCACTGCCGTCGCCGTCGAATCCACTGGCCAGGAGCAAACCATCGAGCCTCAAACCGGCAAGCTGAACCTTCCCGGACGACACCACCGGCTGCAGGGAGCGCTGCACCCGGCTGATCCGAAACTCGCCGGCACGGATGGTGAATCCGTCATGATCCACCCGGTCGACCTCGAAACCGCAATGCGGCCGGTATTGATCGAATCCGCCGCCCAATAAGCTGCCCTGAGTGCTCGGCCCACCGTTCTGTAAAAACACCCGAGCCTTGCCGGCCGGCACCTCGAGGGATGTGTTCAAAACCAAGGTTGCACCCTGGAGCTGGCGATAACTGTGTGAAGCCTTGTCCTTGACAGTCGCGCTGTACTGGCAGCCGCCCAGCAACAATGCCGCTGCCACCAAGCCCAATGATTTGTTCATGGCCGGATCTCCCCCCTCTGTGATCGCGATATTCTCGGTTGGACCGAATGAGTACCGAAATGGTTTCAGCGCCAGTCGTTGTCAACGCTATAGACAATTCTTGCGAAGTGGGTCAGCTTGAGTTCATGTTTTCGTCGTATTCTATGGATATGGTAGTCCATCGCCTGTTCAAACCGCTCCGCCAAACCCTTCGGCCGCATCGCCGCCAAACCGTCGCCGCCGGCCTGGTGTGTTGTATGTCCCTGTTACTCAGCGACATATCCCGTTCGGATGCGGTAAACGTCAGTACCGTCGCATTGGGCGAGGTTTTGGTAACGCCGGTGTATAGCGCACCGGCAAGCGTGATTGCCCGCAATAATCCGCGCATCGCGGCCGAGATCGACGCCCGTATCCGAAGCATCGAGGTCGAAGTCGGGGACCGAGCCGATACCGGCGACGCGCTGGTCCACCTCGATTGCCGCCGTTACGACTCGGCACTGGATGCCGCCGAGGCCGAACTCAGACGTGCCAGCGCGCAACACCGCTTTGCCGACCGTCAGCTGGTCAGAGCGCGCAACCTGAAGAAAAGCAAAAACATCAGCGACGAACTACTCGACCAACGACGTACCGATCTGGCGGTCGGTGAAGCCGAGTTGGCGGCCCGCGAGGAATCCGTTCGACAGGCGGCCCTCAACGTCGGGCACTGCACGGTGAGCTCACCCTTCGACGCCGTCATCACCGAACGCCTGATCAGCGTCGGCGATTATGCGACCCATGGCACCGCGCTGCTCGGCCTGATCGAAACCCAAGGCCAGGATGTGGCCGTCGAACTCCGGCATGAACAGATCGAGAGTTTTCTCGCCGCACGTAACCTGATCTTGGAAAGCAACGGCGGCCGTTTCCCGCTCACACTGCGGGCCTTGCTGCCGGCCGCCGATACCGTTACCCGCACACGCGAGGCCCGTCTTGATTTTACGCGTGAAGCCGCGCTGCCGGGCACCGCGGGCCGTGTGATCTGGCAGGGCGTCGATCCGCTGCTGCCGCCGGGCTACCTGGTGCGACGCCAGGGTATGCTGGGCGTTTTTGCCGCCGAACAGGGCAGCGCCCGTTTCATCCCTATGCCTCCCGCCGAAGAGGGTCGCCCGGTCAAGGTCGAGCTGCCACCCGAGCTACGCTTGATCACGGATGGCCGACAGCGTCTGTCCGACGGTGACGCCATCAATACGCTCGCATCGGAGTCGCCGGAACAGTGAGTTTCTTTCGCTCGCTGCTGCACAACCATGTGCTCGCCAACCTGACCTTCGTGTTGGTGCTCGTGGTCGGCGGCCTGTCTTATCTGTCGCTGCCGCGGCAGCAGGATCCGACAATCAATTTCAATTGGATTGTCATTACCACGGTATTGCCCGGCGCATCCGCGCAAGACGTCGAACAAAAGGTCACGGATCCACTCGAGGACGCACTCCGTAAAATCCAGGACATCAACTTCGTGTCCTCGAACAGCCGGACCTCGGTCTCCAGCATTCTGGTACGTTTCCAGGACATCGATCAGCGCACCTTCGACAAGCACGTTGCCGATCTTCGGCGCGAAATCCAAAACGAAGAAGAAGAGTTGCCCGAGGCCGCGGAAGACCCGCAGATCCTCGAAATCACCAGCGCCAACGGCTTCGCCAGCGCAACCATTGCCGTCATCGGCGAGGGTATGGACGAAAACCTGCGGCATCAGGCACACAATGTGCGCAAGGCGCTGGAACGGATACGCGGTGTGGATAGAGTCGATGCCATCGGCCTACCGGAACCCGAACTACAGGTACGTTTTGATCCGGCAGTGCTGGAAAATCTGCGCCTGACCCCGGGACAAATCGCCGATACGGTTTCAGCCTTTTTTCAGGATATCGCCGCCGGCGATCTGCGTATGGGCGATGAGAATTGGCTGGTGCGCCTGATCGGTTCGGACGCCAACCCGGGACAGCTCGCATCGCGCACCGTGGTCGGCTCGGACAGTGAAATCCTGCTCAGCGATGTCGCCCGAGTCGAACGCGCGCGCACCGAACCGGAGCAACTCACGACCTTCGAAGACAAACCCGCCGTTATGCTCGCGGTGTTCAAACAGGCCGATACCAACACCATCGAATTGGTCGACCGTCTCAACGCCTATCTGGTCGAGCGCAACACGCTGAGTGACAAAACCGGGGTCGAACTGATTTTGGTCGACGACCAGACGGTCGCGACCAAAGAAGCGATCGGGCTGATGCAGAACAATGCCCTGATCGGTCTGTTTCTGGTATTGGGTGTGGCCTGGCTGTTTCTCGGCTCGCGCATCGCGCTACTCACCGCAATCGGCATCCCCTTCATCCTGGCCGGCACCTTCTGGGTACTCGCCGGGGTCGGCGAAACACTGAACGTCATGGTGCTACTCGGGGTAGTCATCGTTCTCGGTATGCTGGTCGACGACGCCGTCGTCGTGGTCGAGGGCGTGTACCATCGGCTGCGTCATGGCGCCGACACCCTAAACGCGGTGGTCGATGCACTACGCGAGGTCGCCGCACCGGTCACCGCGGCGGTGCTGACGACGATTGCGGCATTCGCACCACTGATACTGCTGCCGGGCATTCTCGGCGACTTCATGCGCGTAGTCCCCATGGTGGTCGTAATCGCCCTGGCGCTCTCGCTTGTCGAGGCCTTCTGGATGCTGCCGGCACACGTCGTCGCCCTCGGCGTGAATTTTCAGCGCCGCTCGCGTACCCAAATCCTGCGCGAACGCCTGACCCATTGGATTCAGATTCGCTACGTTCGCATCCTGGTGCGTGCGTTACGCTATCGCTGGACAACATTGACCCTGGTCGCGCTGTTGTTCCTCAGCGCGATCGGCACCATCGGTGCCGGTCTCGTGCGCAACGATTTCTTCGCCGCCGACACCATCCGCCTGTATTACATCAATGTCGAGATGCCGCCGGAAACCCCGTTACCGGTCACCCTGGCAAAGGTGCAGGAAATCGAAAAGGTCGCCCGCGCACGCATCGAGCCCGGCGAGGCACGCGCGATCCTGAGTTATGCCGGCAACATGTTCACCCAAACCGAGCAACGGCTGGGTGATCATCTCGGCCAGGTGATGATCGGGCTCAATCCCAAACGGCCGGAGCTACGTACGGTCGAAGACATGATGGACGACATGCGTGCCGAAGTGCTCGCAGTACCCGGTCCGGTACAGACGTCCTTCCTACGCCTGACCGGCGGCCCGCCGACCGAGAAACCCGTCAGCGTCAAGGTGCGCGGCGACGACTACGACGAAATCACCGACGCGGCCAATGCGCTCAAGGCGCTGATGCGCGATATCGAGGGACTGATCGACATCGAGGACGATGCCGACAAAGGGCGCTCGGAACTGGTACTCGAATTCGACACCGATGCCGTGAACCGCGCCGGCCTCGACCCGGCCGAGGTCGGCCGTACGCTTTTGTTAATGGTCGACGGGCTGGTGGTCACCGACATGCGCGACGCCGGCGAAAAGCTCGAGATCCGGGTGCAGGCAGCCGAAGCCGCCTACCAGGATATCGCCGATGTACTCGAATTCCGCCTACCGGTCGCCAGCGGCGGCAGCATTGCCTTGGCCGACCTGGCCCAAGTCACCCGTCGTCAAAGTCTGGGCAACATTCGCCACTACAATTTCCGTCGCACCGTGACGGTCGAGGCCGATATCGAGGCCGAGGTGACTGACACCCTCACCGCGAACGCGCGCATCATCGAGGGTTGGAAGGCGCTGCAACCCCGATATCCGTCAATCGATCTGGATTTCTCCGGCGAGTTGGACGACATCAAGGAGAGCCTGGATTCGATAGTGATCCTGTTCGTGTTCGGCGTCGGTGTGATGTACGCCATCCTGGGGACGCAGTTCCGCAGTTACTATCAGCCGTTCATGATCCTATCGACCGTGCTGATGGCATTCACCGGCGTCACCTTCGGCCTGCTGTTATCCGGCAATCCTTTGAGCCTATATACCCTTTACGGCATAGTCGCACTCGCCGGCATCGCCGTGAACGCCGCCATTGTATTGATCTCGGCGGGGAACCAGCGCTTGGCCGCCGGCATGAGTGTGCTGCATGCGACCATCTATGCCGCGCGGCGCCGTGTCATCCCCATTCTCATCACCTCGCTGACCACGATCGCCGGCCTGTTTTCCCTCGCGACCGGACTCGGCGGCAAGTCGTTGATATGGGGTCCGGTCGCCACTGCCATCGTCTGGGGACTGGCGTTCTCAACCATACTGACCCTGGTCGTCGTACCCCTGCTCTACCGTCTGTTCATGACACGCAGCCATTTGGTCAGGCAAGCACCGGCAACCTCCACCGATTCGGAAACCTGAGTTCGGCCCGTCACACCGACGGGCGCCTTACCGCGGTCTATGCTTAGCTGACGAGGGCACCGCAACCGGTGGCCTGAAAAGTCTCGTGCCGACACGCGGTCCAATAAAAATAGCCAAAGCCAAAACCCGAGCCCATGCAGAACATGACAGACAGATTCGGCAGCTTCCTGATCACCAGCCTGGAGCTGTTTGCCGCCGCCGTGGTGCTGGTAATCGGTTCCATCGTATTGTGGTCGATCGTCGCCTACATCCTCGACGTAACCCAGACCCGGCATGCGATACGCCGCAACTACCCGGTGATCGGCCGCTTTCGTTATTTCTTCGAGCACCTGGGCGAGTTCTTTCGCCAGTACTTCTTCGCCATGGATCGCGAGGAGCTGCCGTTCAACCGTGCCCAGCGTTCCTGGGTGTATCGCGCGGCCAAGGATCTCAACAACACCGTCGCCTTCGGTTCGACCCGCGACCTGCGTAAATCCGGTACCGTGGTTTTCGTCAACTGCGCCTTTCCGACACTCGGCGAGGACGCGGTACCGCCACGCCCGGTGACCGTCGGCCCGGGCTGTCGCACGCCCTACACCACCGCATCGCTGTTCAATATCTCGGGCATGAGCTACGGCGCCATCTCACGACCCGCCGTGTTGGCACTGTCCAACGGCGCAAACAAGGCCGGCTGCTGGCTGAACACCGGTGAGGGCGGTTTGTCGCCATATCATCTCGAAGGCGGTTGCGACATCGTGTTCCAGATCGGTACCGCGAAGAACGGCGTGCGCGACGTCGAAGGCAATCTGAACGACGACAAGCTGCGCGAGATCGCCGCCCACCCGCAGGTCAAGATGTTCGAAATCAAGATGAGCCAAGGGGCCAAACCGGGCAAAGGCGGCATGTTGCCGGGTGCCAAGGTCGACGAAGAGATCGCGCGCATTCGCGGCATCCAGGTCGGCGAAAACGCTTTCAGCCCGAACCGGCATCCGGATATCCGCAACAACGGCGATCTGCTCGATATGATTGCGCGTATCCGCGAGGTCACCGGCAAGCCGGTCGGGTTTAAAACCGTTGTCGGCTCGCCGGCAATGCTGGACGAACTGTTTCAGGAAATTCTTCGTCGAGGTGCCGATGCCGCACCCGATTTCATCACCGTCGACGGCGCCGAGGGCGGCACCGGCGCGGCGCCGATGCCGCTGATCGACGCGGTCGGTCTGCCGCTGCGCGAAAGTCTGCCCATTCTGGTCGACAAGCTCACCGAGTACGGTCTGCGCGAACGCACCAAGGTGATCGCCTCGGGCAAACTGATCAATCCGGAAGACATCGCCTGGGCATTGTGTCTGGGTGCCGACTTCATCACCAGCGCACGCGGTTTCATGTTCGCACTCGGCTGCATCCAGGCCCTGCAATGCAATAAAAACACCTGCCCGACCGGCATCACCACGCACGACGTGAAGCTGCAACGCGGCCTGCATCCGCCGGACAAGGCCGAGCGCGTCGCCGCCTATGTGCGTAACATGGTCAAAGAGGTCGGCATCATTGCGCATGCCTGCGGTGTCCGCTCGCCGAGCGAATTGAACCGCTATCACGCCAGAGTCGTGCAGGACAACGGCCTCTCGATCTCTCTCGCAGAGCTACACCCCACACCTCGAGCAAATACTCAGCTCGCCGAGATCCACACACCACAACGGGCACCATGACCGATGTGTCGCAGAAAGGCAGAACTGTCATGACCTGGACATGCAGATAACCCAGATCATCATGATGCTGGCCGGCATGCTGATGCTGGCATTGATGCTGCGGCCCTTCGCCGAACGTCACCGCTTGCCTTTCGCGGCGGTACTGGTTCTCACCGGTTTTCTGGGTTCCGAACTCTTACTGTGGTTCGGTATCGACACCGGCATCCGGCACGACTCCTTTCGCGATCTGATCTTTTATGTGTTTCTACCGCTGCTGGTGTTCGAGGCGGCATTCAAGATCGATGCCCTGTTGCTCAAACGCAACCTGCTCGCGATTCTGCTACTGTCGATCCCGGTGCTGCTGTTATCGATCAGTATTACCGCGGTACTGGTGTACTACGGCATCGGACATGCAACGGGCTTTCCCTGGATTGCGGCCTTTCTGACCGGCGCGGTATTGGCGGCTACGGACTCGTCACCGATCACGGTGCGTTTTCCCCGCCTTGGGATCCCTCGTCGGCTGCGCGTCCTCATGGAAGGGGAAGACCTGTTCAACGACGCCACGGCCATCGTGACCTTCGGTATCTTCCTGTACATCGCGCTCAATCCCAACGAACAAATCACCTTCGGTGATGCAATGCTGTCGTTTCTGATCGTGTTTTTTGGCGGTATCTTTATCGGCCTGCTGATCGGGCTGGTCTTCTTGTTGTTTTCGCGCCTGTTCGACGATCCCATCCAGCGTGCACTGGTATCGATCATTTCGGCCTACACCAGTTTTCTGGTCGCCAACGAACTGCTGGAGGTATCCGGCGTGATGGCCGTGCTGATCACGGGACTGATCATGGGTCGGGTGATCCACAGCGATTTTCAAGACGAACGCGGCAGCTTCGTCGACAACTTCTGGGCCTTCAACGTCTATGTCGCTTCGGCGCTGATGTTTCTGCTGATGGGCGTCACGATAACGGTCGTCATGTTCGAGGAACGCTGGCTGGCCATGCTCATCGGTATCGCCGCGATTCTGATCTCACGCGCCGCGGCCATATTCGGCGCGGCACCCTTGATCAACCGCGTACCCGGCGTGGAGCCCTTACCCATGGACTATCGTCGGGCCCTGTTTACCGGCAGCCTACGCGGCGCCGTCGTACTCGCACTCTGTCTGTCGCTACCGGTCGAACTGTCGTACTGGTGGACCATTCAATCGATCGCTTTCGGTGTCGTGATTTTCAGCCTGTTCATACAAGCCCCCCTGTTCGAGCCGGCGCTAAGGCGCAGCAGCCTGATGGGCAAGGAGCCGGTCTAAACCCTCCCCCATTGGTACTGCTAGAATCCGATCAGATATCGGAATCACCTCAATAAGAAAGGAATCTCGCAATGGACCGGCAAGCCAATCAACCGGAGGAAATCCCGCTCGCGGGTTTTCTCGACGAACTCGCGAACATTCACCGCAACATCGACGACCGGGCAATCGCCTTCGCGCTCGGCGCCGGTGCCTCGGTCTCATCGGGCGTATCGAGCGGCACCCAACCGGTCAAGCAATGGCTGGAACTTCTTCGTAACCGTCGCGCCACCAACAAACCGGATCTGAACGTCTGATCACGCGGCATCTTCGCCCTGATTATTCCGCACCGATCAAAAACATCGGACAACCGATACCCGGTGTGTCGAAGGCGGACTGGATACCGCCGATCAGAACCTGATCCGACGATAACGGTGACTTCAGCGCTACACGGCGGCCTAGTGCTTGACCGCCGCTTTGAGTGATCGATAGAGTTCGACACCCTTGCGCCGTTGCGCCTTGAGCACTTGGATTTTCTGTCGCAGACGCTGGCGGGCATGTTTACCCTCGGTGCGTTTCAAACGGCTTTCCAGATCTTTTTGTTTGTCCTTAAGCGCCTTGATTGTCTTGCATAGCTTCTTTGTCGGCGTTTCCTCCGGCCCCTTGCTTATCAACTTCTGAAACTTGTCGATCAGTTTCGTCGTCTTCATTGCGATCGATCCTCGTGCATAACATCCAAGTTGCCACTGTGCATTTCATCGACCATTGCCTGGACTTCTTCAGGCGTCAATGAAAGATCCGGCGCATGTTCGTCGGCTTCGATCGACGCCGCCATGAGCCCTTCCGCCATGCTGAGCAGATGCGCCATGATTTCGTTGGCATACATGCTGTCGTTCATCAGCGACGTGGCCATCTGCGCCGTGACCGAACCGTCTCGAATCAGAGAATCGACAACCTGATGGGCGAATCGATGGCTGTCCGCAAGATGCACCTTAATCTCGTCAAGCGACAGCATTGCTACGGCATCGTGTTCGTCTTGGCGCAATACGGACAAATCACCGAGCAGCTCACCGATACGAATACGTAATCGATTGTACTCCTTACGAATAAACAAATTGGGCGAACGAGAATAGCGAAGCAGATTTTTGCGCAAATGTTTGGCCGCCTTGATCGCCGCGACAATGTCGAGGTTCGCCTGCCAAAGGCCTTGCAGTTTGTTGGCCTGTTCCTCCGGCATTTTGGCGGATACCGCCCGGGTGAAGAACAGCATATCGGCGCTATAGATATCCTTGATCATGCGCTCGTATTGCTGATCGATGTCGATCTCGATGACGTCGCTGCGGTCATGGAGCAACTCGTGCAAATCTCTACCAGCGGTGATATCGGCACGTTTCAAATTGACGCCATGGGCAATGATGGTGAAGGCATTATCGAACAGGTGGTGGGTTTCGCGTCGCAATGCGGTCAATGCAACATCGGGGAACTCCAGGGAAACCTCGCTGAGATAACGTGCACTATCGTGCGTCAAACGTTCGCCTTTGAGTGTTTGCGTCAATACGCGCGCCATCGGTGTGATCAGCGGAGTAAACACCAAAACACCGACGCCGTTGAACAAAGTGTGAAAGACCGCGAGTTTGAGTGTGAAATCGTCGGGCCGGATTCCGATTGAAGCGCTGACTGCGTCGACTGCCATCACAAAGGGCTCGATGAATGCCAGGGCGATCAGTCCCGTGCCGATGTTGAAGGCCAGGTGTGCACCGGCCAGACGCTTGCCGTCGACCGGCGCACCAACCGCGCCGAGCACGGCGGTAATGGTCGTGCCGACATTGGCGCCGATCGCCAGGGCCAAAGCGTTCTCATAGGTGATTTGCCCGGCGCCCAGCGCAGTGATAATCAACAACAGGGTGGCATGGCTGGACTGCATGATGACTGTCGCCACTGCGCCGAACAAGGTGTAAAGCAGCAAACCTGCAACACCGCCCACGGCGTATTTTGTGAGGTCGAGTTGATCGGAAAAGCCGGCAAAGCCTTCCTTCATGAAATGGATGCCGAGAAACAAAAAACCGAGACCGACCAATATCCAACCGGCACCTTTGATGCCACGACGCTTTTGAAACAACAACAGCACACCGAATACCAATAACGGCATCGCATAGGCCGAGATGTTCACCTTGAGACCAAAACCGGCAACGATCCAGGCACCGGTGGTCGTGCCGAGATTGGCACCGAATATCACGCCGATACCGGCGGCGAGTCCGATCAGGCCGGCGCTGAGAAAGCTGATGGTGATAACCGAGACCAGCGACGACGACTGCATCAACGCGGTCGTCAGCATGCCGAAGCTCAGACTCTTCCAGGTACGATCGGTCGTGCTACGCAGCAGGCGTTCGAGACCACCGCCGGAGAAGGCTTTGAAGCCCTCCTCCATGCACAACATGCCGAACAGAAACACCGCGATACCGGCAGCGATATCCTTGAAAGTCGGGCTTACCCAAAAGCCGTAAGCCAATACGAGGGCGATCACGGGGAGTATCAGGCGTCTCAGCATGGGAGCGGACGCCGTCGGATCGAAGCGAAGCCAAGAAATATCAGTGTAACCACACTGTCATAATAGATCAGCCACCGTGCTTCGCTATGCCGTGACCGGTGCTTGAATCGGTTGACAGGAGACGACGATCAGCATCGCCTCCTGCCGGGTAAACGCTTAGTCGTCGTAACGCTCCGCGTGTACGCGCAATCGCTTGGACAAATCGGAAACCTCGTCGGCCGCACGCTCCATTTCTTCGAAAACCGCCGTACTGATCGCAGCCTCGACCAACATCGCCAGTTCGTTGCGATGGGCCTCGGAAATCTGCGACCTCACATCGTCTTCGAGCAGATCGAAAAACGCTTCACTGACTTTTACCGCGTGTTTTTCGTAATGTTCGCTCATAGTCTCTCTCTACTGATGGTTGCCGGTATGCGATCAGCCCAACTGGGTGTGTTCGCCGTCCTCGTAAATATCCGCCGCCGAACCCACAATGAGGGGGTCGGGCGCACAAGCGATTTTGTCGTCTTTGTTGTCATACGGAATGCCGTGCAAGACGTGACGGATCGCGTTGATCCTCGCGCGCTTCTTGTCATCGGACTTGATCACGGTCCAGGGCGCATCGGCTGTATCGGTATGGAAGAACATCGCTTCCTTGGCCTTGGTGTAATCGTCCCATTTATCCAGCGACGCCAGATCGATGGGGCTCAGCTTCCATTGTTTCAGCGGATCGTGCTCGCGTGATTTGAAGCGCCGCAGTTGCTCACCCCGGCTGACCGAGAACCAAAGCTTGACCAGTCGAATACCGCTGCGCACCAACATACGTTCCAGTTCGGGGGTCTGGCGCATGAATTCCAAATACTCGGACGAGCTGCAAAAGCCCATGACCCGTTCGACGCCGGCCCGGTTGTACCAAGAACGGTCGAACAGCACCATTTCACCGGCACTGGGCAGATGCTGAATATAGCGCTGGAAGTACCATTGACCGGCCTCGCGCGGCGAGGGTTTTTCCAATGCGACAATACGCGCACCACGTGGATTGAGATGTTCCATGATGCGTTTGATGGTGCCGCCCTTACCGGCGGCGTCACGTCCCTCGAACAGAATCAGAATGCGCTCGCCGCTGTCGCGCACCCAATTCTGTAGCTTGAGCAATTCGATCTGGAGTTCGTATTTAAAGGCTTCGTAGTCCTTGCGGCCGAGCTTGGTGCTGTAGGGGTAGATGTTTTGGCGGAAGAGTTCGCGTCGCGCCTTTTTATCCAGTTTGCTCAGATCGCCGTCGAAGACCTTGGAGGACTGAATCTTTTCGACGGTTTCGGCATCATTGGCGCTCACTGTGTCTGCAACGGTATCGTCCATTTGTCTTCCCCTTTTTTGTGCACATAAACGATCATTGTGCGCCTGAGCACCGGGGTTTCGGTTGACAGGTATCAAAAAACGACAAATTGCCGGTCAGGAGAAAACCCGGTTCAGCGCCCCGGCCGGAACAGGCCGCCCAGGCCCATATCGTCGAGGGCGCCTTCCATGAAACGTCGCACCTGCTGGGCGTCTTCCATGCGCAGTGCCGCCTGCAACAGTTGGCGGGCGCGCAACACGCTGAAGCTGCGCACGACCCATTTCACCTTCATCAACGCGCCGGCACTCATGCTCAGGCTGTCGACCCCCAAGCCCATCAACAGAATGGTCGCCAACGG
Organism: Chromatiales bacterium; assembly: GCA_028280505.1. Lineage (GTDB taxonomy): Bacteria > Pseudomonadota > Gammaproteobacteria > Chromatiales > Chromatiaceae > Thiosocius. Next base: position 53,574 of record JANQLO010000014.1, read on the forward strand.
ATTGCCGGCCAGTTCGCCGCAGATTCCCACCGGGCGGTTGAACACCCGGGCACCGCGCACGACATGCTCGAGCGAACGCAACACGGCAGGATGCAGATCGTCGAAAAGCTCGGCGACCCGGCTGTTGTTACGATCGACCGCGAGCAGGTACTGGGTGAGGTCATTGGTGCCGACCGAGACGAAATCCACCCGGCGAGCCAATTCCTCGATCATGTAGACCGCCGACGGTACCTCGATCATGACGCCAATCTGCGGCATCGAAACGGCGTAACCCTCTTCGAGCAGCTCGTCGTGGGCACGAGTGATCAGCATCTTGAGCTCGTCGACCTCGGCCACGCCGCTGATCATCGGCAGCATGATCTGCAGATTGTCCAGATCGACCGCGGCACGCAACATCGCACGCACTTGGGTCAGGAAGATCTCCGGATGGGCAAGCGAGATCCGCACGCCTCGCCAACCGAGGAAGGGGTTTTGTTCCTTGATCGGGAAATACGGCAAAGGTTTGTCGCCACCGATGTCCAAGGTGCGCAGGATCACCGGCCGCGGCGCAAATCCTTCCAACACCCTGCGGTAGTTCAGCACCTGAACCGACTCGGCGGGAAAACGGTCGCGCACCATGAACGGCAGCTCGGTGCGATACAGGCCGATCCCGGCGATGTCGTCGTTGCTCAGCGAGTTCGTGTCGTTGACCAGACCGGTGTTCAAGTGAAGCGGAAAAGCGATGCCATCGGTCGATTCGGACGGCATACCGCGCAGGCTTTCGGCCTCGGCGGTCAGCGCCCGCTCCTCTTCGGCCAGACGCTCGTACTCGGCGCGCACGGATACGCTCGGCGACAGATAGACACGACCGCGATAGCCGTCGATGATCAATTCGCGTTCGCCAATTCGGTTCACCGGAAGATCGGTCACACCCATGACGGCGGGAATACCCATCGCGCGTGCCAGTATCGCCACGTGCGAAGAGCTCGATCCGGTCGCCGACACGATACCGGCCAGGCACTCACTGGGCACTTCGGCCAGTTGCACGGCACTGACCTCTTCTCCGACCAAAATGGTGGCGGACGGATAATCGACCTGATGCGGACTGTCGCTTTGCAGATGCATCAGGATACGCCGGCCAAGGTCCCGGATATCCGACGCCCGCTCGCGCAGGTAGACGTCTTCCATGTTCTCGAACACCTGAGCGTGCGCATGAATGCTCTGGCGCAAGGCACCGGGCGCCCATTGGCCCTGTTCGATCAGCTCGATGGTTTCGGTCACCAGGGTATCGCCGCCGAGCATCAGCAGCAGGGCATCGAACAGCGCGTTGTCCTCGGCCGGTATCTGCCCGGCGAGTCGATCCTGCAAAGTACGTAAATCGTCTTCGACCGCAGCGACTGCGGCACGGAAGGCGTTGCATTCACCTTCCATATCGTCAGCCGCACGATCGGGGATGGCATCCAGGTCGGCGAGACGATAGGCGACGATGCCGGTGCCGATGGATACCCCCGTACTGCCGGGCCGTCCTTCGAGATAGCGTGCGCCACGACTATGGGTGGTTAACGTATCGAGTTCGCCACTGGCGCGCGCCATGGTGATGGCACCGGCAAGCTGTGCCGCCAGCGTGAACAAAAAGGTCACTTCGTCTTCGGTGAATTCCCGCTGCGCTTCCTGCCGCACGACCAGTACGCCCAGCACCTTACGATTCTGAATGATGGGCACGCCGAGAAAACCGCGATACTGGGCTTCGCCGGTCTCGGTAATCCGCAAATAGCGGGGATGACCGGGCGCATCACTGATGTTCAGAGGTTCGGCACGTTCGGCCACCAGGCCAACCAGGCCGCGCCCCAATGGCAAGGCCACCTTGCCGACCGCCTCCTCGCGCAGACCGTTGGTTGCCGCGAGTACATGCGACCGCGTCTCGGCATCGGTGAGATAGACCGAACAGACATCGCAATCGATCGCCTGTTTGACCATGCTCACGATAGTAAACAGCGCCTTCTCCAGATCAGGCGCCGCGTTTACTTCCTTAACGATGCGGTGCAAGGTATCGAGCATGTAACGTGTCAGTCCTCCGGCGCCATGCGAAACATCCGCATCGCGGCTAGCGGGTTTGTAAAAACGAAGGTTTCAGCGCCGCTGCTGGCGCCGATAATCGGCCTGTGGTCTCGCCGGCACACCATCGGGAAACAGCAACGGCGCGAGTTCCTCGAGTGCCCGCTCATACACCCGTCGTTTGAAATAGATCACTTCGCGTATCGGCTGCCAGTACTTCACCCAACGCCAGCTGTCGAACTCGGGTTTGTCGCAGGAATCCAGACAAAAGTCGCTTTCGCTGCAATGAACGCGCAACAGAAACCAGCGTTGTTTCTGGCCGATACAAACCGGATGGGAATTGCGCCGGATGAAACGTTTCGGCAGACGATAACGCAGCCAGCGTTCGGTCGAACCCAACAGATCGACATGTTCGGGTAACAGGCCGACCTCTTCTTGCAGCTCGCGATACATCGCGTGCTCCGGCGTCTCGTTCGCATTGATGCCGCCCTGCGGAAACTGCCAGGCATTCTGGCCCACCCGCCGCCCCCAGAACAGGTGGTTCTGGTCGTTGCAGAGGATGATCCCCACGTTCGGCCGAAAACCGTCGGCGTCAATCACAATTGGAACCAAATCAAAATCTTAACTGTTATCGATTCTTCCACAGCGCGACGGCCTTCGGCAAGCTCGACGTATGCATAAGCTATTGCTTATAAAAGAATTCCTGTACACTCCGCTGAACGCTTCAGCCCCCTGCCAACGCCTGTTTTAGCCATGTCATTAGCCATATTCGACCTCGACAACACCTTGCTCGCAGGCGATTCGGATTATCTTTGGGGACAATTTCTATGCGAGCTCGGAGTCGTCGACCGCGACAGCTACGAACGCGAGAACGAGCGTTTCTATCAGGACTACCGCGAAGGCCGGCTGGACATCATGGCCTTTTTGGCGTTTTCGCTACGCCCGTTGTCGGAACACCCTCGAGAACAGTTGGATGCCTGGCACAGCCGCTTCATGCGCGAAAAAATCGAGCCGTTGATCGGCGCGGGCGCGCAAAATCTGATCGCGCGTCACGGCGAGGCCGGCGACACGCTGATGATCATCACGGCGACCAATGCCTTCGTCACCGCACCAATCGCCGAACGACTGGGCATTCCCCACCTGATCGCAACCGAACCGGAAGAACTCGACGGCCGCTACACCGGCCGGGTCGCCGGTGTTCCGAGCTTCCGTGACGGCAAAGTCACGCGACTCGAACAATGGCTGGCACTGAACCACGTCTCGCTCGACGATGCCTGGTTCTATAGCGATTCGCACAACGATCTACCGTTGCTCGAACTGGTCAGCCATCCGGTTGCCGTCGACCCGGATACCAAACTTGCGGCACACGCTCGAGACAAGGGTTGGCCGGTAATCCATCTGCATACGGACGCGGACGAACGAAGCCGCGCCGGCTGAATCGTCACGTCTTTCCCAAACGTTCAGGGCCGGTGCCGACAGCTCAACACAAGCGTATCCTAGTCCTCGCGCTGTTCGCCGGGCTCGTCAGCCTATGGCTCGCGACATCGACCGGCGGCACCGCAATCCCCGCCACCGAGGTGCTGACCCATTTATTGAGTAACGACGGCAGCACCCATGACGAAATCGTCGACCGTTTGAGACTACCGCGCGCGCTCAGCGCCTTTGCGGTCGGAGGGCTGTTGGCCCTGGCCGGCGCCTTTATGCAGGTTCTGCTGCGCAATCCGCTTGGTGACCCCTATATTCTCGGCATATCCGGTGGAGCATCGGCCGCTGTGCTCGGCGTCATGCTGCTCGGCCTGCCCGCGTTTTGGCATACCCCGGGGGCACTGGTCGGCGCACTATTCAGTACCCTGCTGGTCTTCGGTCTGAGCCGCGGTGCGGGCGATTGGCGTAGCGAACGCCTCTTACTCACCGGCGTGGTCATCGCTGCCGGTTGGTCGGCATTGATCAGTTTCGTACTCAGCATCAGCCCACCGGTACGCCTGCCCGGCATGCTGTTTTGGTTGATGGGCGATCTCGGCGATGCCGACCGTCCGCTGCTCCCCCTATTGCTGATGTCGCTCGGGCTGGCCATCGGACTGCTACGTGCACGCGACCTCAATCTCGCGGCCCGTGGGCTGACACAAGCGGCCTCGCTTGGGGTGAACACGGCGCGCTTACGCCTGGAGCTCTATTTTCTCGGCGCCCTACTAACCGCCGCAGCGGTTGCCACGGCAGGCGCGGTCGGATTCATCGGGCTGATCGTGCCGCATATGGTTCGTCGACTCGGCGGCACGGACCACCGCATCCTGCTGCCGGCCGCCGCGTTACTTGGAGGCGCCCTGCTGGTGCTTGCCGACACCGCGGCACGTAGCGTGATCAGCCCGATGCAACTCCCGGTCGGGGTACTCACCGCCTTGCTCGGGGTACCGACCTTCCTGTTCCTGCTGCATCGTCGGGTGCGTACATGACGGTCTTGCTCGACGTTCGCGGGTTGAACGTCACCATCGGTGGGAAACCGGTGTGCGAACAACTCGATCTGACGATCGAAGCAAATCAGTCCTGGGCACTGCTCGGCCGCAACGGTGCCGGCAAAACCACGCTGGTTCACCAACTCGCCGGTCTGCGACCGGTCGAGGCGGGACGCATACGGATCAACGGGCACGACTTGACCGAACTGTCACCCAAAGCCCGAGCGCGCGAAATCGGCGTACTGCTACAACACAGCAGCCGCGGCTTTGGCGCAAGCGTATTCGAGACCGTGCTCAGCGGTCGACACCCGCATTTGTCGACCATGGCCTGGGAAAACGCCGAAGACCACGCCATCGCCAAACGGGCGATTGCCCGGCTGGGACTCGACGCGCTGTCAGAACGCAGCCTCGACACATTGTCCGGCGGCGAGCTGAGGCGGGTCGAACTGGCACGTCTGCTGGCGCAGGAAACGTCGTTATGTCTGCTCGACGAACCGATGAACCACCTGGATCTCGCGTATCAGGCATCCAGCTTGGACGTGCTGTACCAAACCTATGTTGCCCCTTCGCGGGCCATGCTGATGGTTTTGCACGACCCGAATCTCGCGTACCGTGCCTGCGATCATTGGCTGATCCTGCTCGGCGACGGACATTGGCGGGCCGGCCCCCGCGACAGCGTAGCCGACCCGGCCTTGCTCAGCCTGACCTATGGTCATCCGATCGAACGCATAGACAGCACGCACGGCCCGGTGTTTATGCCGCGCACCTCGTTGGAGGGCGCACCAGACAACCATGATGCCGCTGATTGAACGGGCTTGTTACCATCTATCCATGGCCAAAAAACGCGATCGCACCAATACCGTCATTCTGCTGCTAGCCATCGTGGTCGCTGCCATCGCCGGCTACTATCTGCCGACCAAACGGCCTGAGACAGGCGCCTCGATGACACCCAAGGAATACATCGATCTGGTAGAGAAGAAAAAGGCGCAGCGCCTAAAATACGCCGAGGAAGACAAGCGGAAGGAAAATCCTTCCGCGATCGATGGCGACTAAGCCAGATTTCGCCTTCATTGCGGTTTCGCAAACTGGACCATGAGGCCGAAGTACCGGTTTCAGGGCCGGACGAAACCCGTTCAGACCGCCGGATAGGGTCCACGCGCCCGCATTTAGCTGATCAAGGTCAAGTGTTCACCAGTTTGCACTCAGATGCGCATGCAGTTTTGTTAATACTGGGGCCGGTAAGTTTTCGCGTCGGCGTGCTGCGCCAGGAAAAGAACCATGGAAACATCCGAGATCGCCAAGTTGCGCAGCGCGGTAAGGCAGCATGTGAGTGCTTCGCGCGAGCAGCGTTTTTGCTATCGCGCTCTGTGCGTCCTGCTGATCGCCGAGGGACACCGGCCCAACCAAGTCGCCGAATGGCTCGGCGAGCACACCCGCACATTGGAACGCTGGCGCAAGCGATTCATGGACAATGGCCTGGAAGGCCTGATCGATGAAACCAGCCCTGGGCGCCCACCGAAACTATCCAACGACGAGTGGCAGCGGTTACGCGTTGAGTTGGGACAACCGCCGGCAACCTTCGGGCTCGAAGGCAAGAAATGGCAAGGCAAACTGCTACAGAGCCATCTCTCTCGGTGTTACGGCATCGACTTCAGTCTCCGCCAGTGTCAACGTCTGCTGAAACAGTATCGTCAACGACCGGCCAGTGTAGGCTTCAAACCGGGTAGCAGCCCGAGCCCGAACCCCGACTACATTTCTGCTGCCCGACGAGCGGGAACCGAGTAGGATATTAAGGAGTACCGATTCGCTCGCCGGCAACCCATCCGGGCGGTGGACATCCCCGTCGACCGCCAAATGGTACTCAGCGACGAGACGGAAAACGCCTGGGTAGCTACCTGGAAACTGAACGACAGACCTTTAATCAATGCGGAGGGATAATCCATGAAGAAAGCTCGCAAACTGTTGCTGTCCGGCCTGATCGGAACCGCAGCGATCCTCGCCACATCCAGCGCCAGTGCCTTCTGGGGCGGCTGGGGCGGCCCATTCGGCTGGGGTGGCAACAATTGGGGCGGCCCGTGGGGTAACAGCTGGGGCGGCAGTCCCTGGGGCTGGGGTGGTGGCAATCCCTATTACGGCGGCGGCTATCCCTATTACGGCGGCTGGGGCGGTGGCTACCCCTACGGCGGCGGTTGGGGCGGCTATCCCTATCACGGCGGCTACGGCTACACCCCGTACTACGGCGGCTACAGCTATCCGAGCACCACGACCACCCAAAAACCGGCTGCAAAGAGCGCCGAAAAGAAATAACGAACGTTGGTATCAAACTGAAAGCGCGCCTTACGGCGCGCTTTTTTTTGCCCCTCGTATACTTAACTGGAAGCCAAACGGAGGCGAATCAGGGCGAATGCGAATAAAAGGTGCGGTGGCCGCGGGCCACCCGAAAACCGCCGAGGCGGCGATCCGCATGTTCGAACTGGGTGGCAATGCCTTCGATGCCGTACTCGCGGCCCTGGCTGCGGCCTGTGTGGTCGAGCCGGTACTGACATCCCTCGGTGGCGGTGGTTTCTTGCTTGCCAGAAAGCGCGGCGGCGATCCACTGTTGTACGACTTCTTCGTGCAGACACCGCAGCAACGTCGGTTAACGGAGGAATGCGAGTTTTATCCCGTCATCGCCGACTTCGGCAGCGCCCAACAAGAATTCCATATCGGTGCCGGTTCGATTGCGACGCCGGGAACGGTACGTGGCCTGGTTCATTGTCATCACAAGCTCGGTAGCCTGCCATTGCGCGAGATCCTCGACCCGGCGATCGAATATGCGTCGGCCGGTGTCGAGGTCAATGCGCTTCAGGCCTATATCTTCAGCATCGTCGCACCGATCTACCGTGCCACACCGCCGGCCGCGGCATTGTACGGCGGCGAGGCCTTGTGCGGCGAAGGCACGCTGTTCCATCAACCGGAATTGGCCGATACCCTGCATTGGCTTGCCGCCGAAGAGGATACGCCCTTTTATCACGGCGAATTGGCCCAACGCCTGGTAACACACTGCACCGAGCGTGGCGGCCATCTGCGGCATACCGACCTCGCGGCCTACGGGGTCATCGAACGCGCACCGCTGCTGCATCGGTATCGCGGCTATCAGGTCGCCACCAATCCGGCACCTTCATCGGGCGGCACACTGATCAACTTCGCACTCGCGGCATTGGGTAACCAGGATCTGGGCAGTATGGCGTTCGGCGACGTGCCTCACCTGAAAACCCTGGCACACGTTATGGCGCATACCAATGTCGCGCGCCAGGACGGCATCATCGTTCGCTCGCAACACCACCGGGAACTGCTCGAAGAGTACCTGGCAACCATTTCGGGACATCCGGTGAATAATCGTGGCACCACACATATCAGTGCAATCGACAGCACCGGCAACAGTGCCGCGTTGACGTTATCGAACGGTGAAGGTAGCGGCGAACTATTGCCGAGCACCGGCATCATGCTGAACAACATGCTCGGTGAAGAAGACCTCAACCCGGAGGGATTCAATCGCTGGCCCTGCGATGTTCGTGTCAGTTCGATGATGGCGCCGACTTTGGCTGAAGACGACCGGCATTTGATCGCCCTGGGCTCCGGCGGTTCGAACCGTTTGCGTACCGCTATCCTACAAACGCTGAGCAATCTGGTGGACTTCGGCATGAGCCCGACCGAGGCGGTCGAAGCACCACGGATTCATTTCGAACGCGGCCGTTTGGACATAGAACCGGGTTTTCCCACCACTGCGATCGATGCACTTCGGGCGCATTATCCCAATCATCAACTGTGGTCGAACCACAACCTGTTCTTCGGTGGTACCCATACCGTTTGCTGGAACGGCAAAACCTTTTCCGGCGCCGGCGACCCACGCCGGGGCGGCGTATTCGTGCATACCGACTGATCCGGCCACGCGGGCGTTCAACAAGTTCTCGTATCCGAACAGCACGGGGCCTGTCGCGCGGTTAAATTCTGCGCTCGGCTGCCGTTAAATCCAGCAGACAGACAGCACCGCAGGACGCACGCAAAAAAATGCAACTACATCGTCCGACCCTTCGTTACAAAACCTCAAAAAAAATCAAGATGGCGGTTTCCGAACTGCGTTTAGGAATGTATATCGCCGAACTCGACCGTCCATGGGAAGAAACGCCCTTTTTGTTCCAGGGCTTCACGATCGAAACCGAACACGATATCCAGGCACTGGCCGAATACTGCGACACCGTGACCGTCGACATTCAGGCCTCGGTTGACTTCCAAATCGAGAACCGACGGCGACAAGGCAGTGTCTCGAGCACCAAAACAACCTCGGTACACAAACGCCGGGTACCCGTCGAACGCGAACTTTCCCACGCACAGCGAGCACATGCCGCATCCAGTCGTTTGATCCGGAGCATCATGGACGATATCCGCCTCGGCAAAAGCGTCGACACACCGGCGGCAAAAGAGGCCGTCGCCGAATGCGCCGACAGCATCATCGCCAACCAGGATGCGATGGCGTTGCTTACACGAATCCGCGAGAAGGACGAATACACCTCACAACATTCCATGAGCGTCTCGATCCTCACCATCGCTTTAGGGCGGCATATGGGGATGAATAGAGCACAGTTGATCGACGTCGGCATGTGCGGACTTTTGCATGATGTCGGCAAGCTGCTTACACCCGATCAGATCCTGACCAAACCGGGTCGCCTAACCGACGAAGAGATGGCGATCATGCAGGAGCATTCGACGCATGGACGCGACATTCTGATGTCGAGCAGCGGAGACGCCATGAAAGCGCTGGACGTCGCACACGCACACCACGAACGCTTCGACGGCAGTGGCTACCCGCGCGGGCTGATCGAATCGCAAATCAACCAACAAACCCGCATGGTCGCAATCACCGATACCTTCGACGCCATCACCAGCGACCGCGTATACGACAATGCGCGCACCAACATGGATGCCTTCCGCATTCTCAGCAAGGGCCGAAAAAACATGTGGGATCCCCGCATGGTGATTCGCTTCATCGAAGCGATCGGCATCTATCCCGCAGGTACCGCCGTAGAATTGAGCAATGGACTGATCGGTATCGTTATCGAGACTCACCCGACGCTCAAGTTACAACCGAAGATCATATTGACCCACGGACCCAACGGCCCGCTCAGGTCGGCGATGATCATCGATCTCGCCTCGCCTAACCACGCCAAGAGACTTCAGATCAAACAGGTTCTGTCACCTCGTGCCGCCGGTGCCGATCTGCACAAACTGCGCGACAGCGGTGTTCTGGACAATCTCGATCAGCTACCGGAATACGGCCGCATCGCCGCCGTCGGCAGTTGATCATTAAGCGATAAACCCCATACCCGCTGCGCGCAGTACCTAATCGATCAGCTCGCCTTCGATCACGGCACCTTCATCGTCGACATCGACATTGCGGCCTCGCGAGAAGATCAGGCCGCCGGCATCGGTGTTCACATGGATGACATCGCCCGGTTCGAATACGCCCGCGAGAATCTCCTGCGCCAAGGGATTTTCCAGTTGACGCTGGATCGCCCGCTTCAGCGGACGTGCGCCGTACACCGGATCGAAACCGGCCTCGCCAAGGCGGTCGAGCGCACCGTGGCTTACCTCCAAGCCAAGGTCGCGTTCGGCCAAACGCTTACGTAGATAATCGATCTGGATCTCGGTAATCGCACGGATCTGCTCGCGACCGAGCGGATGGAACACCACCGCCTCGTCGACCCGATTGATGAATTCCGGTCGGAAGTGCTGACCGACCACCTCCATCACCGAAGCCTTCATGTCGTCATAGCGCTCTTCGCCGGCCAGCGTTTGGATCAAATCCGATCCCAAGTTCGACGTCATGACGATCACGGTGTTACGAAAATCGACCGTACGGCCTTGACCATCGGTCAGACGGCCGTCGTCGAGTACCTGTAGCAGCACATTGAATACATCCGGATGGGCCTTTTCGACCTCGTCCATCAGGATGACGCTGTAAGGTCGACGACGCACCGCCTCGGTGAGATAGCCGCCTTCTTCATAACCGACATAGCCGGGCGGTGCACCGATCAAACGGGCCACGGAGTGCTTCTCCATGAACTCCGACATATCGATACGCACCATGGCCTCTTCGGTATCGAACAGAAACTCGGCCAGCGCCTTGCACAGCTCGGTCTTGCCGACCCCGGTCGGCCCCAGGAACAGAAAAGAGCCGTTGGGCCGGTTGGGATCGGCCAGACCGGCACGCGACCGTCGGATCGCATTGGATACCGCACCGACCGCCTCGTCCTGACCGACCACACGCCTGCCGATTTCACTTTCCATTCGCAGCAGCTTGTCACGCTCGCCTTCGAGCATCTTGGACACGGGAATGCCGGTCCACTTCGACACCACGCCGGCAATCTCTTCATCGGTGACGTTATTGCGCAACAAATGGGTCTCCTGCATCTCGGCCTGGCTCGCCATATCGAGCTGACGTTCCAGTTCGGGGATACGGCCATATTGCAACTCCGACATACGCTGCAAATCACCGGCCCGGCGCGCGGTCTCGAATTCGAGGCGCGCTTGCTCCAAAGCCTCTTTGATATGCGTGGTACCCTGTACCGCGGCCTTTTCGGATTTCCAGATTTCTTCGAGATCGGCGAACTCGCGCTCCAAATCGGCGATGTCGTTCTCCAATGCGGCAAGGCGTTTCTTCGAAGCCTCGTCGGACTCTTTCTTCAGCGCCTCACGCTCGATCTTGAGCTGCACCAAGCGTCGATCAAGCCGGTCCATTTCCTCCGGCATGGAATCGATTTCCATACGGATCTGCGACGCGGCTTCGTCGATCAGATCGATTGCCTTATCGGGCAATTGACGATCGGTAATGTAACGATGCGACAAGGTCGCTGCAGCGACGATCGCCGGATCGGTGATTTCGACACCATGGTGTACCTCGTAGCGTTCTTTCAAGCCACGCAGAATTGCAATGGTGTCTTCAACGCTCGGCTCCTGCACCAACACCTTCTGAAAGCGTCGCTCCAGTGCCGCATCTTTTTCGATGTACTGCCGGTATTCATCGAGCGTGGTCGCACCGATGCAATGCAGCTCGCCGCGCGCCAATGCCGGCTTGAGCATATTGCCGGCATCCATGGCGCCCTCGGCCTTGCCGGCACCAACCATGGTATGGATCTCGTCGATGAACAGGATGATCTGGCCTTCTTGTTTCGCCAGGTCGTTGAGCACCGCTTTAAGGCGTTCCTCGAACTCGCCGCGAAACTTGGCGCCGGCGATCAAGGCACCCATGTCGAGCGACAGCAGGCGTTTGTTCTTCAGTCCTTCGGGCACCTCACCATTGATGATGCGTTGTGCCAATCCCTCGACAATGGCGGTCTTACCCACGCCGGGCTCACCGATCAGCACGGGATTGTTCTTGGTGCGGCGCTGTAACACCTGAACGGAACGCCGAATTTCGTCATCGCGACCGATCACCGGATCGAGCTTGCCTTGCTCGGCCCGCTCGGTCAGATCGATGGTGTACTTTTCGAGCGCCTGGCGTTGTTCCTCGGCATTCGGATCATTCACCGATTGACCGCCACGTACCTGCTCGACGGCCTTCTCCAATGCGCCCGTGCTGGCGCCTGCCTTGCGCATGACTTCCCCTAGCGCGCCTTTGTCCTCGCTCGCGGCCAAGACAAACAGCTCGGAAGAGATGTACTGATCCTTACGCTGCTGCGCCAGCTTGTCGGTTTGATTGAGTAAACGCCCGAGATCGTTCGAGATGTGTACATCACCGGCCATTCCCTGCACCGACGACAGACGATCCAAGCCGTCACCGAGTGCGGATCGCAATTGATTGACGTTGACATCGGCCTGGGCCAGGAGATGGCGTACCGTACCGCCCTCCTGATCGAGCAAGGCGGTCATCAGGTGCAAAGGTTCGATGAACTGATGGTCGCGCCCTACCGCAAGGCTCTGCGCATCCGCCAGCGCCATCTGGAATTTGCTGGTCAATCGATCCATCCGCATGGGAGAAAACTCCGATAAATTATGTGGTTAACCCACATATGGGGGGAGGGAAAGATAATTCAAGGGTAGCCGAACCGGTCCGGCGCAATGCTGTTTAGGGCCACGACACCGGCCCGGTGCAACGTGAACGGCTCACATCGAGCCAGAAAGAATGAGGAGCGGATCCGCACCACGGCAAATACCGCCTATTTGATTTTTCCGCCTTTTTGATAAACCTTGCGCTTGAACAAATCGGTCCGCCGGCTGACAACGCGATCGACGAACAACATGCCGTCGAGGTGATCGATCTCATGCTGTGCAGCGCGTGCTTCGTAGCCTTCCATGTCGAACGCCAAAGACGCGCCTTGGGGGTCTCTTGCGACAAGATGAATACGGGTCGCACGAATCACATTGCCGGTGTAATCCGGCACCGAGAGACAGCCCTCGCGCGCCATCTCGTATCCCTCCCAATGCGTGATTTCCGGATTCACCAGAACCAGACGGCCATGGTTGGGCACCGGCTTGCGCGTAGTCGAGCAGTCGAGAATAACGATGCGCTGAAAACGCCCGACCTGAGGCGCCGCTATGCCGACCGCAGCCGGGCCGTTACGTCGAGTCTCTTCCAAATCATCGATGAATGCCCGAAGTTCGTCATCGAATACCGCAACCGGTTCGGAGACCTGTTTGAGTGCCGGATCCGGCAGGGTCAGGATGTCAAGTATCGCCACGCGCTGCTCAACCTATGTAGGTCTCGATGGGACTGACGTTGACGTCGACGCCATCCTGGCGAAGTGTCTCCAAAGCCTGCTCGATGGCCTCTACGGAAACCTCGGCCACACCGGCGATCTGCATGATGTACACCGGTTTGTCTGCCGTACCGGCCACATCGGATTCGAGATCAAGAACATTAAAGCCGGCAGATGCCAATGCAGCGGTGACCTGGGCGACGATACCGGCGCGATCGGCGCCGCTGACGGTGACCTGAATATTCGGCAACAGATGCTCGTGTAATCGCGCTTTGATCGGATCGATGTGCAGACACATGCCCTGTGCTTCGATCACCGGCTCCAGCCGTTCACGCAGCCCTGTCTCATCGTCGACGCCATTGACCATCATCATGATGGTGAAATTACCGCCGAGACGCAGCATGGATGTCTCGCCCAGATTCATGCCCTGTTCGAACAAGGCCTGGGTAATCGCAGCCACGATCCCCGGCTTGTCTTCGCCGATCAGGGTCAACATATACCAATGGTTCGTCATAGCGCTCTTCTCATCGAGTTCAGGGTCGCAACCAAATCAGGCTGGCCATTCTGCCGGTAATCCCGTCGCGACGGTAGGAAAAGAAGGATTCGGGTTCACTATAGGTGCAGCGATCTCCACCGCCGATACAGTCGATATCGAGGCCGGCAAGGCGGTCGCGCGCCAAACCGTAAAGATCGGCCAGCCAATGCCCGCGTCCATGGGCACGAAATCGATCGGCCGCCCGAGGCGAAGCATTCACAAAAACATGACGTACGTCATCGCCGACTTCAAAGGCGTCAGGCCCGATCGCCGGCCCCAACCAGGCCATCAATTCCCCGGGCGGCTCGCCGAGAGCCGCGACAGTCGCTTCCAGCACACCGCCCGCCAGACCGCGCCAACCGGCGTGCGCCGCGGCAACCCGCGTTCCGGAGCGGTTACAGAACAGCACCGGCAAACAATCGGCGGTCATAACCACACAAACGCGCCCGGGTCGATCTTCGATACAGGCATCGGCGCAATCCACCGATTCACCGGGCAGACGCACGCGACTACCGTGTACTTGGCGCAGCCAGTTCGGTTCGGTGGAAAAACCGAGCATATCCGCCAAACGTTGACGATTCTGCGCAACACATTCCGGCCGGTCGTCGACATGGTCACCCAGATTGAGGCCGGCCCATCGCCCTGCGCTGACGCCGCCGGCGCGGGTCGTACTGACGGCACATACATTAACCGGTGCGGGCCAGCTCGGCCGAATGAGGTCAATCGTCACGCCAGTCATCGTCATCCAATGCGGCAACATCATCGAATCCGACAGGGTCGTAATCGGCATCCGGCCAATGGACCGCTGCATCCTCGGCCAGCGCGTCCAGCAGGGCACGCATGTCAGGCGGAATGGCGCAATCGAAACGCATAGCCCGATGTTCGACCGGATGATCGAACTGCAAACGTTTGGCATGCAAGGCCTGGCGTTTAAAGCCACGCAACATTTGCTTCAAAGACTCGCTTGCCCCTGTCGGCAACCGCAGCCGGTGACCGTACACCGGGTCACCGAACACGGGGTGACGCAAATGCGCCATATGAACGCGAATCTGATGGGTACGGCCGGTATCGAGTACAACCTTGAGCAACGTATGGCCGCGAAAATGTTCGAGCACGCGAAAATGCGTGACGGATGGTTTTCCCAACGGATTGACCGCCATACGGGTACGCTGAGTCGGATGCCGCCCGATCGGTAGGTCGATGGTACCGCCGGCCGGCATGCCGCCGACAACCAAGGCGCGGTACTCACGATGCACCTCGCGTGCCGCGATGGCATCAACCAGCCGTTTGAACGCGGCCTGCGTACGGGCGACCACCATTAAGCCCGTCGTGTCCTTGTCCAATCGATGAACGATGCCCGCTCTGGGCAACTCGCTGAGCGTGGGATCGTGATAGAGCAAACCGTTCTGTAAGGTGCCGTCGGGATTGCCGGCGGCAGGATGTACGACGAGATCGGCCGGCTTATTGATGACGAGGATATGCGCGTCTTCAAACACCAGATCGAGCGGAATCGCTTGGGGAACGCAGGCCACCTGCTCCTCACTGACCGCGCGCAACGTCAAACAGTCCCCCAACGCGACTTTGTCGCGCGGGCGACGCGGTTCGCCGTTGACCGTGACCCGACCGTCACGCGTCCAGCTCTGCAGGCGACTACGCGAATAATCGGGAAACAAGCTGGCAAGGGCCTGATCCAGCCGTGCACCGGCCAAATCCGCGGGTACGGTGACACTGAGCAAGGTCTCGGTTTGATTCTGATCGGACAAGATCCTTCCGGTATAATCGCGCATCGCTCTCGAATTTGCGGATTATCTCCCATGATGCGTGTTTTCTGGCCAGTTTTGCTCGTCGCCATGATGCTTTCGGGCTGCTCGGCGCTCGAAGAGAAAGACGAAACCCTAGGCTGGAGTCAGCAAAGGCTGTTCACCGAAGCCACGGACGACATGCGGGCGGGCAATTACGAACAGGCTATCAAATACTACGAAATTCTCGAATCACGCTACCCGTTCGGCAAGTATGCCCATCAGGCACAACTCAATGTAGCCTACGCCTACTACCGTTATCAGGAACCGGAATCGGCGCTTGCGGCCGCCGACCGCTTCATTCGCCTGCACCCCGGGCACCCGGCAACCGCCTATGCCTACTATCTGCGCGGCCTGGCGAATTTCAACCGCAGCCTGGGTTTCCTCGACCGCTTCGTACCGACCGACACCGCGCAACGCGATCCCGGGGCGGCGCTCGACTCGTACAAGGACTTCGCCGAAGTGGTGAGGCTGTTCCCCAATAGCGAATACGCCGAAGACTCGGCACGCCGGATGCTGTATCTGCGTAACAACCTCGCTCGCTATGAAGTGCGTGTCGCACGTTACTATATGCGCCGTGGCGCCTTTCTCGCCGCGGCCAACCGGGCGGAATACGTCGTACAGAACTACCAACGCACACCGGCGCTGCGTGAGGCATTGGAGATCATGATCGCGGCCTACGGGAAATTGGGCATGGACGACCTCGCCAGCGACGCACAACGCGTTTTGGCGCTGAACGAGCAAAGCGGCGCGCTCATCCCCGACCCGCAGGAGACCGCCGAAAAATCGCTCGGCGTGCGGCTATGGGAATTCTTCGAACTCGACGAAAACTGAGCCCGGGGTATCCGGGCTCGAACTGAAAACGCGTCAGATCGCGTCGTTATCCTGTTCCCCGGTGCGGATGCGCACGACTTTCTCGACAGTCGAGACAAAAATCTTGCCGTCACCGATCTTGCCGGTGCGCGCGGCACTGGTGATGGCCTCGATACAGGCGTCGACCTGATCGTCGGTGATCACCACCTCGATCTTGAGCTTGGGTAGAAAATCGACCACATACTCGGCACCGCGATACAACTCGGTATGGCCTTTCTGGCGACCGAAACCCTTCACTTCGATCGCGGTCATACCGGTTACACCGATGTTGGACAAGCTTTCGCGCACGTCATCCAGCTTGAAAGGCTTGATGATGGCCTCGATTTTCTTCATCTCGATCTTCCTCTGGTTAGCTTCGTGTAGCTGGCTCAGCGGCCGTCTGACCGCATTCTAATTCAGAATCCATTGACAATGGGATAACGGCGGTCGCGACCGTAAGCACGGCGCGTGATCTTGACCCCCGGCGGTGCCTGACGGCGTTTGTATTCACTGCGGTCGACCATACGGGTGACACGCTCGACCGTGGCTCGATCGAAACCGGCAGCAACGATTTCGTCGACAGCCTGATCTTCCTCGACATAACGCGCCAGAATCGGATCGAGAACAGCATAATCCGGCAAACTGTCGGCATCTTTCTGATCCGCGCGCAATTCTGCCGACGGAGGCCGATCAATCACCGCTTGCGGGATCACCTCGCCGTTACGGTTTCGCCAATGCGCGAGCCGGTAGACCAGTGTCTTGGGCACGTCTTTCAACGGCGCAAATCCGCCGGCCATGTCGCCGTACAGGGTTGCGTAGCCGACCGACATTTCGCTTTTGTTACCGGTGGTCAACAACATGCGGCCACGCTTATTGCTTATCGCCATCAAGATGATGCCGCGACTGCGCGCCTGGATATTCTCTTCGGTGAGATCGGGTTCGGTACCGGCAAAAGTATCGGTCAAGGTATCCAGAAAGGCCTGAAACACCGACTCGATAGGGATGCTCTGAAAATCCACACCCATGCGTTCCGCCTGGCGTCTGGCCTCATCGTTGCTGAGCTGCGCGGTATAGCGCGACGGCATCGACACAGCCTCGACACTCTTCGCACCCAAGGCATCGACGGCTATCGTCAGGGTCAGTGCCGAATCGATACCACCGGATAATCCGAGCACCACCGACGAAAAGCCGTTTTTGGCCACATAATCACGTGTTCCCGTAACCAGGGCACCGTATACCTGCTCCAGTTCGTCCAAAACGGGTTCGACGTTTGCCGGTTTCGGCACACCACGATCGAGAGTGACCAGGGTTTCGCTCTCTTCGAAGAAAGGGGCACGATGACAAATCTCGCCGCGACGATCGAGCACGAAGGAGCCGCCGTCGAACACCAGTTCGTCCTGACCGCCGACGAGATTCACATAGACCACCGAGACGCCGAAACGCGACGCGCGTTCCCCAACCAGCTTTTCACGCTCTTCGGCCTTGTGCTGATAAAACGGTGACGCATTGAGGTTCAAAAGCACCTCAGCGCCTGCGGAGGCCGCACGTTGCACGGGGACGTCGAACCAGACATCTTCGCAGATGGTCACCCCAAAACGCACACCACCCTGCTCGAATACGACGGCATTGGTACCCGGTTCGAAATAACGCCGTTCATCGAAGACACTGTAGTTCGGCAATTTCATCTTGAGATATTCGGCCGCAACGACGCCGTCACGGAGCACACCCGCCGCGTTGTAGCGCAACCCGTCTCGCGTGACCGGATAACCCAACACCAAGGTGATACCACTGGCGACCCGGGCGATCTCCCGCAAGGCGGCGTTGACACGCACATCACACGCCGGTCGCAACAAGAGGTCCTCAGGCGGATAGCCCGTCAGCGTGAGTTCCGGAAACACTGCCAGATCGGCCTTACCGCGCAGACGTTCCGCACAACGCATCACACGTTCGGCATTGCCCTCGATGTCGCCGACCATGAGATTAACTTGTGCCAATGCAACTGTTATCGACACCTCGGTTTTGCACCTCGAATCGGTTTCAAAGCAGTCTGCCGGTCACCGACACCCGACTGCCGGCAAGGCTACACCCAAGCCCGGGTAAAATAAGACACCGGCCAAAGGCCGGTGTCACGAGATAGACCATCAAATATAGCCGGCTCAGGCGAGCAATTCAGCCATTCGCGTACCAATCTGTGCCGGCGAACGGACCGTGGCCACACCGGCCTCGTCGAGCGCAGCAAATTTCCCGTCGGCGGTGCCCTTGCCGCCGCTGATGATCGCACCGGCATGCCCCATACGTTTGCCCGGCGGCGCGGTCACGCCGGCAATGTAGGCCACGACCGGCTTGGTCACCTTGTCGGCGATATACTCCGCGGCATCCTCTTCCGCTGTGCCACCGATCTCGCCGACCATCACAATGCCCTTGGTCTGACGGTCCTTCTGGAACAGCGCCAAACAATCGATGAAATTCATACCGTGGATCGGGTCGCCACCAATCCCGACACAGGTGCTTTGACCCAATCCCTGCCGCGTCGTCTGGAACACCGCCTCGTAAGTCAGGGTACCCGAACGCGACACAATGCCGATCTTACCCTTCTTATGGATCGAACCCGGCATGATGCCAATCTTGCATCCGCCGGGCGTGATCACGCCCGGGCAATTCGGCCCCACCAATCGCACATCACTGCCCGATAAAGCCGCACGCACCTTGAGCATGTCCAACACCGGAATCCCCTCGGTAATGCAGACGACAACCTCGATACCGGCATCGGCCGCCTCCAGGATCGCATCGGCCGCAAACGCGGCCGGCACATAGATCATGCTGGCATCCGCGCCCGTCTCGGCCACCGCATCGTGCACGGTATCGAACACCGGTCGGTCGAGATGCGTCTGTCCGCCCTTGCCCGGCGTTACGCCACCGACCAGATGGGTGCCGTAGGCAATCGCCTGTTCCGAGTGAAACGTTCCTTGCTTGCCGGTGAAACCCTGGCAGATCACCTTGGTGTTTTTGTTGATGAGGATACTCATGAATGCTGTCCGAATAGGTTGTTTGAGGTGTCGGATTCGCGGCCGTTGTTTCCAAGCTGCTCACGCGGCGGCAGTCACCACCTTCTCGGCCGCTTCGGTGAGATCGGAGGCGGTCTCCAAAGCCAGGCCGCTCTCGTCCAGCAGCTTCAGGCCCTGCTCGGCATTGGTTCCTTCGAGCCGGATCACCACCGGCACCTCGATACCGACCTCGCGCACCGCAGCGATAATACCCTCGGCGATCAGATCACAGCGTACGATGCCGCCAAAGATGTTGACCAATACGGCCTTGACCTTGTCGTCGGAAAGAATGATTTTGAAGGCCTCGGCAACGCGCTCCGCCGTAGTCCCGCCACCGACATCGAGAAAGTTCGCCGGCGAACCGCCGTGCAATTGCACCAGATCCATGGTCGCCATCGCCAAGCCGGCACCGTTCACCATGCAACCGATGTTACCGTCCAAGGTGATGTAGTTGAGATCATGCTCGGCGGCTGCCGCCTCACGGGGATCCTCCTGACTGATATCGCGCATGGCCAGGAGATCCCTGTGCCGATACAAGGCATTGCCATCGAGATTGATCTTGGCATCGAGCGCCAACAACTCGCCCTCGGGCGTCAGCACCAAGGGGTTGATCTCGACCAGGCTGGCATCCTCTCTGTGGAAGAGCTCGATCAACCCGAACAAAATCTTCTGAAACTGCTTGACCTGATCGCCGTTGAACCCCAGGGCAAATCCCAATCGGCGCGCCTGATAGGATTGCACACCGGCCGCCGGATCGATTAATGCGGTAATGATCTTTTCCGGTGTTTCCGCAGCAACCTCTTCGATATTCATGCCGCCGGCGCGCGATGCCATCACGAGGATCCTGCGCGTGGCACGATCGACGAGCACGCTCAAATACAGTTCCTCAGCGATATCCGTCGGCTGTTCGACCAAAATGTAGCTCACCGGCAGACCACCGGCACCGGTCTGCTTGGTAACGATGCGGTTGGCCAATATGCGCCCGGCCTCCTTCTCCACCTGCTCCACGGAATCGACCAAAACCACACCACCGGCCTTACCGCGACCCCCGGTATGCGCCTGGGCCTTCACCACCCACTTGTCACCGCCCATGTCTTCGGCGGCATCGCGGGCCTCCTTCGCCGTCTCGACGGCGTAACCGAAAGGGACGGGGATACCGTAACCGGCAAATAGCTTTTTCGACTGAAATTCGTGTAGGTTCACGCTTGGGCCCCATGCAGCATCGATTCCCTGCATTCTGGTTCAGAAAACGGGGAAGCGCAAAAAACTCTAATCAAAGCTGACTATTAGGCATGGCCCAGAGTACCGTCGGCACAATCGGTAAGACAACACACCGGGAATGACCTTGAAAGCGGCCCGAAAGCAGGCGAAATCAGATGGCAGCGATGTACGCAGCCTTGCGAACGAAAGCGCGCATCTAAGATTCTATCTGACATACCGCGTTGCACTTGGCGTCGCGCTGCTCTTGATCTATTTCGGCATCGACCGCGGGCCGCTGGGCACGCATCTACCCAGTGTGTTCACCGTCGCGGTTCACTTATATATGGTGCTCGCCGTTGCCGCGTTGCTCGCTTATCTTCGCCGTGTCGGCAATAGCGATCGCCAGGCCCAGCTCGCCGTGTTCGTCGACATCCTGCTGACCACCGTGATGATGCACGCCAGCGGTGGCGTCCAATCCGGGCTGGGCATGCTGATTGCCATCTCCATCGCGCTCGGCAGTTTGAGCCTGGTCGGCCGTACCGCTTTGTTATTCGCCGCGCTCGCCACCTTGGCGGTCATTGCAGAACGCATCTATTCGCACCTTACCGGCGCCTTCGAAAACGCCGCTTATGCTCAGGCGGGCATGCTCGGCATATCATTCTTTGCGCTCGCATTGCTGGCGCACAGGCTTGGCGCCAGAGCGGCGGAAAGCGCCCAGCTCGCCGATCAGCGTGGAGCCGATCTGGCGAGTTTGGCTCAGCTCAACGACTACGTCATTCAACAAATGCACGCCGGTATCCTGGTGGTCGACGAGAGCGAGACAATCGCGATCATCAATGAGGCCGCCTGGGCGCTACTCGGCATGCCCGTCGCCATGCGTCATCATCCGCTGGAAGCCTGCTCACCCGAACTCGCCAAACAATTCCGACAGTGGGCGCATGCACCAAACGACACACTGCCGGACTTTCGCGCAACCTCGGGCGGACGTGATTTACGTGCAAGCTTTACCCCAATCGGCGGTGGCGCTACCGGCAATACGCTTATCGTTCTCGAAGACACGGCGCAGCTGACCGCACAGGTACAGCAGCTCAAGCTAGCCTCGTTAGGCCGCCTCACGGCAGGCATCGCCCACGAAATCCGCAACCCCTTGGGTGCGATCAGCCATGCCGCACAACTTCTCGACGAATCACCGGATCTACCGAATACCGATCGGCGCATGATCGAGATCATTCGTCACAACTCGCAACGGGTCAACGAAGTCGTCGAGAACATTCTCAAGCTATCGCGCCAGGACAACCCGCATCCCAAACCGTTGATTCTCGCACCTTGGCTGGATGACCAAACGGCAGATATCCGGCAAATTCATCAGCTCGACGAGTCGCAGTTAAAAACCGAAATCAATCCCGAGCGAACCACCGTATTCGCCGATCCCGGGCAACTGCGACAGGTCATCGATGTCTTGTGCGACAACGCGGTTCATCATCACAACGATCCGGCGGGGCACCTGATTATCCGTCTGGTCGGCGGCATCACCCACGAATCCGGTGGACCTTTCCTCGAGCTGCGCGACAACGGACCGGGCATCCCCAAGGATGCCCAGGCGAATCTGTTCGAGCCGTTTTTCACCACCCGCAACGAGGGCACGGGTCTCGGCCTGTACATCGCACGCCAACTCTGCGAGGCCAACCGCATTCGACTCGAGTACCTCAGCCAACCGACCGGCGGCAGTTGCTTTCGGCTAAGCTTCCCCAATCCGCAACGCAACAAACCGCTATGACCAAACCCCTCGCCTTGATCATCGACGACGAACCCGACATCCGCGAGTTGCTGGAGATCACGCTGGCGCGTATGGGAATCGACTGCTACACGGCAGGATCGGTCAATGAGGCAATGGTTCAGCTCGACCGGCACCGTTTCGGTCTTTGCCTGGTCGATATGCGCTTACCCGACGGCAACGGCATCGATATCGTCCGCCATGTCGCGACCAACCACGGTGAGACCCCGATCGCGGTGATCACGGCACACGGCAATATGCAGACCGCGGTCGAAGCGCTCAAGGCCGGCGCCTTCGATTTCGTATCCAAGCCGGTCGACCTGCCGGTCCTACGGCGTCTGGTCGAAACGGCACTGAAACTCGACAAACCCGCATCCGACGCTACCGATGAGTCCCGGGAAGGCGAACTACTCGGCAAATCGCCGGCGATGCAGTCGATCCGACGCTTGATCGACAAGCTCGCGCGGAACCAGGCGCCGGTATTCGTCAGCGGCGAATCCGGCACGGGCAAGGAACTCGCGGCACGCGCAATCCATAGTCGCAGTCCACGTGCCGAACAACCCTTTGTCGCCGTCAACTGTGGTGCAATCCCGCAAGAGCTGATGGAAAGCGAGTTCTTCGGACATGTGAAAGGCAGCTTTACCGGTGCCGTGCGCGACAAAGCCGGACTGTTTCAGACCGCGAACAACGGCACGCTGTTTTTGGACGAAGTGGCCGACCTTCCGCTGTCGATGCAGGTCAAGCTGTTGCGAGCGATTCAAGAGAAGGCGGTCCGTCCGGTCGGCGCATCGGCCGAAGAGGCCGTGGACGTCCGCATTATCAGCGCCAGCCACAAGAACCTGCCGTCAATGGTCGAGAGCGGCGAATTCCGTCAAGACCTGTTCTATCGCATTCACGTCATCGAACTCGTCATGACCCCGCTGCGCAAACGGCGCGAAGACATCCCGGTGATGATCGACCACATCCTCGAACGCCTTGCCCAACGCATGCAAGGCACCAAGCCGAAGGTCGACCGTGCGGCACTGCGCACACTCTATGAATATCCCTACCCGGGCAATGTGCGCGAACTGGAGAATATCCTCGAACGGGCAACCGCCCTCTGCGACAACGCCGTCATCGCCTTGGACGATCTCGGCCTGTTGGATCAACCGGCACAAAACGGCGACGCCCTGTCACCGGACAACTCCCCGACATTGCCGCCCGGTCGGAACCTCGAAGACTATCTCGCCGATATCGAACGCCGGGTAATCACCCAGGCGCTCGACGAGGCACGATGGAACCGCACCGCCGCGGCGAAGACCCTGGGTATCAGCTTTCGCGCATTGCGATACCGGTTGGAAAAACTCGGATTGGACGAGAACAACCGAACGACTGACGCTGAAAGTCACTAAGTGACGCAATACGTCAGCCCACATCGGCGGCACTGGGAATCTAATAGCCACAACGCGAACCCGATCCGTGTGATATCCCATCAAAATGTGGAACGGGTCACACAAAGTCCCCGAAACACCCCATTTCATGGGTCCTGGCATGGTTTCTGCTGCTTATTGGGCACAGGTCGACGGATAGATACCTACCCGAACAACGACCCTAAAGTATCAAACCGATTGGCCGTTAGCTCATGCGACCGCTGATCTGAACCATGGAGACCCGCAATGAAGAAGCAATCAGGCTTTACACTTATCGAACTCATGATCGTCGTCGCGATCATCGCGATCCTCGCAGCGATTGCGATCCCGGCGTACAACCAGTACATCACTGAAGCGAACGTGACCAAGGTCAACACCCATTTCACCGAGGCGGTGAATGCGGTCAAGGCCGAACAGGCCCGCTTGACGGCCATCCGTTCGCGCCTGGGTGACGCCTTCGACATCACAACCAGCCCCGGATACGATGCTAGTACTGACGCAGGTTGGATTGCCAATGTTATCAACCCGGATGGGGTAGCGGCACCTGGAGCCGATGCTGCCTTTGTTGCAGGCGGTGCTGCCGGAGACACGACTGGCGTGGTCGGTGTAGAGGTCACCGCTACCGGGGACATCGTAGTAGTTGAACTGACAAGGCCCGCATACGATCCTGCGGATGACAACAGTGGCTTCATTGCACAGGCAGAATGGACCATTGACGAAAACAGCAAGGTCACTAAACCCGCCAGCAGCGGCGGTGGCGACAGCAGCGGCGGTGGCGACACCAGCGGCGGTGGCGACACCAGCGGTGGTTAATAAGCACTGCTGAAGTGAACCACCAAGGTACTGGCCCCGATAAAAGGGGTCAGTACCGTTTTAACGAAACCCTTCGTTCGGGCAGCAGACCATGGCACTACACACAAAAGGTCTCACCATTGTCGAACTCATGGCCGTACTGGCCATCCTGTCGATCTTAGCGGCAATCGCCATACCCGCCTATAACGGTTACTTACGCGAGTCCCGGATCAGCGTCGCACAGATCAACGCCAATTCGCTACGGGTCGTGCTGGAAGACCATTTCCTCGAAAACAGCTCTTATGTCGTCGGTGGAGACACCAGCTACACCAAGGCTGAATTGGAGACCAATTTCGGCTGGACGCCGGACGGCGACAAGGGCGCCTACAGCTATGCGGTAGACGTCGAAAACCCGGATACCGTCACCGATCGAACCTGGCATGTCACCGTCGAACACATTGCATCCGGCACCTGGATCCGTTGCGAAAATCGCATCTCGAATTGTTGCGATATCGATACGCCCGGCGCCACCAAGGAAGCCTGCACTGCACCGGAAGAGTGAACGTTTTGTTTCGGCTAACGGATAAGACACAAAACCTGAACAGCATCGTGCATCGGCGCTTGCAACGCATGTAAACAACGGAAATGAGAGCGCGGCACTTACGATCCCGTCAGGCAAGACGTCTAGGGTATACTTGCACAGGTTTGAAATCCGTAGCCCTCGTTAAAAAGACATAGTCCTATGGCAACCACGAACCCGATCGCGCAACTCGGTGGCTTGGCTCGGCGACTGGTTCAGGACGGCCTGTTGTCCGAAGAAGACGCGGGCATTGCCAGCCAAGAGGCGAACGAAAACAAGCGCCCGCTGATTACCCATTTGGTGCATGCCGGCCTCGTGGGCTCACGTGAAGCGGCCGTGGCCGCGTCGCAGGAATACGGCGTACCCCTGTTCGATCTCGACGTCATCGACCCGGCGAATATGCCCGCCGGACTGGTCGAAGAAAAACTGGTCCGCAAACACCATGCCCTGCCGCTGATCAAACGTGGCAATCGGTTGTTCCTCGCGGTATCCGACCCGACCAATCATCAGGGTCTGGACGAAATCAAGTTTCACACGGGATTGACCACGGATGCGGTACTAGTCGAAGAAAACAAGCTCGCCGCCGCAATCGATCACGCGCTCGATGTCGAAGATACCAGCATGTCCGAGTTGCTCGACGAGGACCTGGAAAACCTGGACATCGGCGCCGGCGACGAAGAAGACAACAAGGAAAAAGAGTCCAATCTCGATGTCGACGACGCGCCGGTCGTGCGCTATGTCAACAAGATTCTGCTCGATGCCATCAACTCGGGCACATCGGACATCCACTTCGAGCCCTACGAAAGATCCTACCGGGTACGCTTTCGCCAGGACGGCATGCTGCACGAAAGAGCCAACCCGCCGATCAATATCGCCGCACGACTCGCCGCACGACTCAAGGTCATGGCACGCATGAACATCGCCGAGCGCCGGGTCCCCCAAGACGGTCGCATCAAGATGAATCTGTCGCGCAATCGCTCGATCGATTTCCGTGTCAACACCTGCCCCACGCTGTACGGTGAGAAGGTCGTGTTGCGTATCCTGGATTCATCGGCGGCGACGCTCGGCGTCGAATCGCTCGGTTTCGACAGTCGCCAGAAAGAGCATTTCCTCGACGCGGTGGCGAAACCCTATGGCATGATTCTGGTCACGGGTCCGACCGGTTCGGGTAAAACGGTCACCCTGTATACCGCGCTGAATCTGTTGAATGAGTCCGAGGTGAATATCTCGACGGCGGAAGACCCCGTCGAGATTCAGGTCGCAGGCATCAACCAAGTCAACGTGAACCCCAAAACCGGCCTGACCTTCGCCGAGGCGTTACGTGCCTTTTTGCGTCAAGACCCCGACATCGTCATGGTCGGCGAGATCCGGGATCTGGAGACGGCCGAGATCGCGGTCAAGGCCGCGCAGACCGGTCACCTGGTGCTGTCGACGCTGCACACCAACGATGCCCCGCAGACCCTGACTCGCCTGGCCAACATGGGGATCCCCGCATTCAATATTGCATCGTCCGTGAATCTGATACTGGCGCAACGGCTGGCTCGGCGTCTGTGCGAACACTGCAAGACGCTCGACGACGTGCCCCACGATACCCTACGCGAAGAAGGTTTCAGCGACGAAGAGATTCGCCAGGGGGTAACGGTATACAAGCCGGTCGGTTGCGACAAATGCACCAAGGGCTACAAGGGCAGGGTCGGCATTTTCGAGGTGATGCCCGTCAGCGATGCCATGGGCAAATTGATCATGGAAAACGGCAATGCCATCCAGATCAGGGACCTGGCGAAATCCGAGGGCTTGCAGGACCTGCGGGCGTCGGGATTGGCAAAGGTCAAACAAGGCATCACCAGCCTGGAAGAAATCAACCGGGTCACCAAAGACTAATCGAGGCGATTTATGGCAACGAAAGCGGCAACGGCACCCAAGCCGGACAAGGCATCGATTTTTACCTGGGAGGGTACCGACCGCAAAGGCAACCGGGTTAAAGGCGAAACCCGTGCCGCGACCATCGCGCTCGCACGCGCCGACCTGCGTCGCCAGGGCATTACGCCGCTTAAGCTGAGAAAGAAAAGCACCTCGATCTTCAGCAACCGAAAGCAAAAAATCACCACCAAAGACATTGCGGTGTTTTCGAGACAGCTCGCGACCATGATGTCGGCAGGCGTACCCATGGTGCAGGCCTTCGATATCGTCGGACGCGGACACAACAACCCCTCGATGCAGGAAATGGTGCTGTCGATCAAGGGCGATGTCGAGGGCGGTACGTCACTCACCGCCTCTCTACGCAAACATCCTTTGTACTTCGATGACCTGTTTTGCAACCTGGTCGAGGCCGGCGAACAGGCGGGTGTCTTGGAGACCCTGCTCGACAAGATCGCAACCTATAAGGAAAAAACCGAATCGCTCAAGGGCAAGATCAAAAAGGCCCTGTTTTATCCGGTCGCCGTTATCGTCGTCGCCATCGTGATCACCGCGATCATCATGATTTTCGTCATCCCGCAGTTTAAAAACCTGTTCAGCAGCTTTGGCGCCGATCTACCGATGTTCACGGTCGTGGTAATGAACATCTCCGATTTCGTGGCCGCATGGTGGTGGGCGATACTCGCCGCGGTCGTCGCGAGCGTCTTTGCCATGTCCAATGTCTGGAAGCGCTCGCCCAAGTTTCGTGAAACCCTGGATCGCATGTTGCTGAAAGTTCCCGTCATCGGCGCCATCATGCACAAGGCGGCACTGGCAAGATTCTGCCGAACGACGTCGACCATGTTCGCGGCCGGTGTGCCGCTGGTCGAGGCCTTACAGTCGGTCGCCGGCGCAACGGGTAGCGCCGTGTACGAAAAGGCCGTATTGATCATGCGCGACGACGTCGCTACCGGCCAGTCGCTGCAGTTGGCCATGCGCCAGCAAGGCCTGTTTCCGCATATGGTGATCCAGATGGTATCCATCGGCGAAGAATCGGGCGCGCTCGACGACATGCTGGCCAAGGTCGCGGATTTCTACGAGGAAGAGGTCGACAATGCCGTCGACGCACTGAGCAGCCTACTGGAACCGCTGATCATGGTTGTACTGGGCACTGTGGTCGGCGGCCTGGTGGTTGCGCTTTATCTTCCGATTTTCCAGTTGGGCGCGGTCGTATCCGGAAACTGATATGCTTGATCCGGCCGTCTTAGCGGCGACGGCTCCGTACGGCGCATTGCTGCTGGGCCTGATCGTCGGCAGCTTCCTTAATGTCCTTATCCTACGCTTGCCCAAGCGTATGCAGGCCGAACTCGGTGAGGCCTGCGCCGAACAACGCGGCGAGCCGGTCGAACCGCTTCCAAGCCGGTGGTTCGGTCTCGATTATTTGATTACGCCGGGTTCGACTTGTCCTCAATGCAATCATGCGATTCGCGCTTGGGAGAACATCCCCGTTGTCAGCTATCTGATATTGCGTGGCCGCTGCAGCGCCTGCCGAACCAAGATCGGCCTGCGCTATCCCATCGTCGAAGCGCTCACCGGCCTGCTGAGCTTGGCCGTGGTATTGCATTTCGGTGCGACAATCCAGGCAATACCGGCGTTAATACTCACCTGGGGGCTGCTCGCCCTGACCGTCATCGACCTGGACGAACAACTGCTTCCGGACCAGATCACCCTGCCGCTGCTATGGCTCGGCCTGCTGGTCAATATCGATGGCATGTTCGTCGATCTGGCTTCCGCGGTCATCGGGGCGGCTGCCGGTTATCTGAGCCTGTGGTTCGTATTCCAGCTGTTTCGACTACTGACCGGTCGCGAGGGCATGGGCTATGGCGATTTCAAACTGCTCGCGGTGTTCGGCGCTTTTCTCGGTTGGCAGTTGCTGCCGCAAATCATCCTGGTGTCTTCTTTCATCGGTGCCGCGGTGGGTATCGGTCTGGTGGTACTGCGTGGCCGTGACCGCCAAATCCCGATTCCCTTCGGCCCCTATCTCGCCGGTGCCGGTCTGATCGCGCTTTTCTGGGGCGAAGAAATCAATCGCGGCTATTTGCAGCTCGCGGGCATCTGAATGTGTTCAAGATCGGCTTGACCGGCGGCATCGGCAGCGGCAAGTCCGCCGCCTCGGATCATTTCGCCAAACTCGGCGCCGAAGTCATCGACACCGATCTATTGAGCCGCGAGTTGGTGGTCCCGGGAAAACCGACCCTCAACGAGATCATCGATGCTTTTGGCGACGATATCCTGGCCGAATCCGGCGCCCTGGACAGAAAACGCCTGCGCAACCGAATCTTCGCCGACCCCGAGGCCCGCAAACGCCTGGAGCGGATTCTTCACCCACGCATTCGCGAGGCCATGCTCGAACGCGCACGCCGGTCCCGGGCCCCGTATGTGGTGTTCGTCATACCGTTGTTGATTGAAACCGGACAACAGACCCTGGTCGACCGCGTCCTGGTCATCGACCTGCCGGAAAGTCTGCAACGTCAACGGGTCGCTGCCCGCGACGGGCTCGACGAACGGCAAATCGAGCAGATTCTGGCCGCCCAGGTGACTCGCGAACAACGCCTGCAAACCGCAGACGACGTGGTATGCAACGGCGGTACCCTCACCGATTTACAGCGGGAAATCGAGAGTCTGCATCACAAATACTTGCGCCAATCCCGGGATTGAGCGGCCGGCACTTTACCGTGCCGACGTGCTGACCGACAATGCGCGACTATCGAATTCAAGACGACAGTGCCGAAATGTCCGGCGGAATCGTTCGCGACGTCGCCGTGGTAACGGGCGGTCACCCCGCTTGAAGCCATGCATCGGCCAATCATTCGCCCATATTTAAGGATGCCCCATTGTCTGACACGACCATCTTCGAGCACCCGCTGAACGAGAAGTGCCGAACCTGGCTGCGCTTGTCACATCTCTTCGAGCAATTCGAGTTCCATCTGCCCTATGGCGAAGAATGGCATGCCCGCGCCTGCATAACCGCTTTGCTCGACATCGCCAACGTATTGGCCCGCGCGGATATCAAATCGGAACTGCTCAAAGAACTGGACCGCTACAAGCAATCCCTGTCGCGCATGGCCAATAGCCCCGGCGTCGACAAGGATCGCCTCGAGCATATCCTCCAAGAGCTGCAACAGACCTGCGACGGGGTTCGTGAGATCAACGGTCAGCTGGCGCAGTCGCTACGTGGCAACGACTTTCTCAACAGCATCGTGCAACGCAGCAGCATCGCCGGCGGTAGCTTCGATTTCGACCTGCCTCAGTACCACTATTGGTTACAGATGCCGCAAAGCGAACGCAGCCTGCAGCTCGACGATTGGCGGCACGAAGTCAGCGCGGTGCAGAATGCGGTCGAACTGTTGCTCAACCTCATTCGCAACAGTGCGGTACCCGCCCGCGAACGGGCGACCAACGGCTTCTATCAGAAATCCGTACCGGGCAACGTGACCGCACAGCTGGTACGAGTCGGTATACCGACATCCGACAACATGTACGCCGAAATCAGCGGCGGCAAACACCGCTTCAGCGTCCGTTTCATGGCATGCGCCGATTGGCAACACCCCACTCAGGTCGACCGGGATATCGCCTTTTCATTGAGTATTTGTGCGATATGAACGACTCGGTCCAGGAAGTCGCCTGCCCCACCTGCGGACGCACGGTGATCTGGAACAAGACACAAAAATGGCGTCCGTTTTGCAGCGAGCGCTGCAAGCTGATCGACCTCGGCGAATGGCTGACGGAAGAAAAACGCATCCCCGGCGAGCCGGCCCCTATGCCGGACAACCCCGAATCGCATTGACGTTCAGTTCGGGAAATCGGCCACGGTGACGTCATGATTGCCGACAACCCGAACCCGCAGCGAACCGCTGGCTTCCGCGAAATCCCGTATCAGCCAATTGCCGTTTTTCGCATCGAGTTGACGTTCGCCGACAAGCGTACCGTCAGGCGCCAGCCATTGCACCTCGACCCGAATAATCCCGTCCGCGTCAAAGCCCGTCTGCCGTAACAACAATCCGTCGGCACCGGGCCCCAGCACCAGGGCGCGATCACGCGCCACCGCCGCGCATGGCGTCCGCGCCGGTGCACATCCGGGCTCAACGACGAGATAGACGACCGGATCTTCCTGCAGCACCCGTTCGGCCTTACGCCCCACCTGACCCCAGCTCAACGCGAGACCGACCGCCACGATCACGAAGAATATCCAGTATTTACCCAGACGACTCATCGTTCCAGAGCCCGCGAATACCTGCAATGCCCTGAGCGCCATGCGCCCACGCGGTCTTCAACAACCCGTTATGCATACCGCCAAGGGCATAGACCGGCAGTTTCGCGCTGTCGACCCAATCGGCGAATCGAGCCCAACCGAGCGGCTCGGCATCCGGATGACTGCGAGTCGGCATGACCGGCGACAGCAGGGCGAAATCGGCACCGACCGCCTCAGCCTGTCGTAGGTCTTGCAGCGTGTGGCAGGATGCCGCGATCAAGCCGTCGGCCGATGTCCGTTCATGCGACCACTGATGCAACTGTCGGCTGTTCAGATGCAAGCCATCCGCGCCCATGGCGGCGGCCAGCCGTGGGGAACCGTTGAACAGCACCCGCGCATCACGCACATGACACACATTGCAGACCTCGCGACCAATGTGCAGCAACTCGTCCTCTGCAAGATCGAAAAGACGAAGCTGTAGCAAACGCACACCGGCATCCAAGGCCTTGTCCAGTTGTCGCATGAAGTCTTCGGCATTGCGTATTTGCGGCGGCGTAATGAGATATACCGGCGGCAGTTGCAAGGCCGTTACGATCGGCACGTCGGCCGCGGGCATCGGATAATCGCCCAGGTTTTCGGGCCGCACCCATGCGAGAGGCTGGCCCTCGCGTCCCACCGGCTCGCCCTGCCAGGCCGTCACCACATGCACATCCAACAGCACCGATCGATCGTCATAATCGTGGCGCACCCGGATCAGCGGTCGGTGCGCGACGACATCGATGCCCAGTTCCTCGTGCAGTTCACGTACCAAGCCGATCGCCGCACTTTCATCCGGTTCCAACTTGCCGCCGGGGAACTC
The DNA here is from genome assembly GCA_028280505.1 of Chromatiales bacterium. GTDB lineage: Bacteria > Pseudomonadota > Gammaproteobacteria > Chromatiales > Chromatiaceae > Thiosocius. The sequence continues at coordinate 85,785 of JANQLO010000014.1, forward strand.
CCACAGACCACCCTGATGGCTGTCCTGATGCCGCTGTGCGAGCAATATGTTGCCGTCTGGGTCGATGAGGGCCCCGGCGGCGACGTGGACGACGGTAGTCATGAATCAGGTGCGGTACTCGGCGTTGATCTTGACGTAATCGTAGGAAAGATCGCAGGTCAGCACCTCGCTTACCGCATCGCCGCGATTCAATACGATACGTATTGTAATGTCGCTACCCGCCATCGCCGCCTGACCGGCCGCCTCGGTATAGGCCGGATCACGTCCGCCGCCACTGACGATACAAGTCTCGCCCAACCAGATGCGGATCGATTCGATCTCCAGCGCATCGACGCCCGCTCGGCCCACCGCAGCGAGAATGCGACCCCAGTTGGGATCGGAGGCGAACAACGCCGTTTTGACCAAGGGCGAGTGAGCAACCGTGTAGGCCACTTCTCGTGCTTCGGTTTCGTCGCGCGCAGCCTCGACCCGAATACGCACCAGCTTGGTCGCACCCTCGCCGTCGGCAACGATCATCTCGGCCAACTCGGCACAGACCGCATTCACCGCTTCGCTGAAACGCTGCCCGTCGGGCGTATTGAGATCAACAACCTCAACCGACTGACCACTGGCCAACAACACGCAGGCATCATTGGTCGAGGTATCGCCATCGACGGTGACCGCATTGAACGAACCGGCGACCGCACGGCGCAGGATCTCGTCGAGCAAATCCGGCGACACCGTGGCGTCGGTCGCGACATAGGCCAGCATGGTCGCCATGTCCGGACGGATCATGCCCGATCCTTTCGCGATCCCCGTTACGGTCACGACACCGCTGGAAAGCTCGACGCGGCGGCTGACCAGTTTGGGTACCGTATCGGTGGTCATCATCGCCGTTGCCGCGCGAGGCCAATGGTTTTCGTCAAGCCCGGACAACAGCCCGGGTAACGCCTGAGCAAAGGGGGCGACCGGCAGGTCTTCACCGATGACCCCGGTCGAAAACGGCAATACCTGGCTCATGGCACAACCCGCCATGTCGGCGAGCGACCGACAGGTCTCTCGCGCCGCCCGCAAGCCGGGTTCACCGGTGCCGGCATTGGCATTGCCGGCATTGATCAAAAGATAACGCACCGACCCCTTGGCCAAATGCTCACGCGCGACCACCACCGGCGCGGCACAAAAGGCATTCTGGGTGAACACCGCGGCACAGCTACCGCCCTCGGCCATCTCGATCAGAACGAGATCGTCACGGTTCTCATAGCGAATACCGGCCGCGGTCGCGGCTAGGCGGATCCCCGGGACAAGGTTCATGGACAAACTTGAAAACCGAAATTCAAAGACCGAACACTACCGCTGGAAAACCTCATTGCAGCTTGCCATGGCAATGCTTGTATTTCTTACCGGAGCCACAGGGGCAGGGGTCGTTGCGCCCGATTTTTTTATCCGGCCGAACGAAAGGCTTTTTCTCCGGCAGCGCGGCCGGTTCCGCCGCTTCCGCAGGCTCGACTTCGCCACCGAAACCCTCGAAGGCCTCGTGCGTGAACTCGAACTCGTTCGGATCCGGCATACTCTGGGGCATACCCGGCGGCATTTGCAATTGCAATCGACAAAGTACTTGAACCACCTCGAGCTTGATCGCATCGAGCATGGACGAAAACATCGCGAAGGCCTCGCGCTTGTACTCCTGCTTGGGGTTCTTCTGCGCATAACCACGCAGATGGATACCCTGGCGCAGATAATCCATGGCCGCCAAATGCTCCTTCCAATGCGAATCGAGGGTGAACAACATCACCTCTTTTTCGATACGCCGCATTTGTTCGGCACCAGCCTGCTGCGCTTTGTCTTCGTAGATGGCGATCAGTTCATCGAGAATGCGCTCGCGTAACGGCTCCTCATGCAGATCGTCGTCGGCATCCAGCCATTCCTGCACCGGCACCTCGAGTCCGAAACTCTCTTGCAAGGCCTCGGTGAGTCCGGGGATATCCCATTGCTCTTCCAAACTCTGCGGCGGGATATAGCCGTCGATCAGCGCATTGACCATGTCGTAACGCAGGTTCACGACGGTTTCGGAAATATCGTCCGTATCCATCAGGTCGTCGCGTTGCTGATAGACCACCTTACGCTGATCGTTGGCGACATCGTCGTACTCCAGCAACTGCTTACGAATATCGAAGTTACGTCCCTCGACCTTGCGCTGTGCGTTTTCGATCGCCTTGTTGACCCAGGGATGTTCGATCGCCTCGCCCTCTTGCATGCCGAGCTTCTGCATCAAATTGGACACGCGTTCGGACGCGAAAATGCGCATCAGGCTATCTTCCAACGACAGGAAGAACCGCGATGAGCCGGGATCACCCTGACGACCGGAGCGACCGCGCAACTGGTTGTCGATACGACGCGACTCGTGCCGCTCGGTACCGATCACCCGCAGACCGCCGGCCTCGAGTACGTGATCGTGCCGCTCTTGCCATTCCTTGCGGTGGGCCTCTTTTTGCGCCTCATCCGCATCGTCGCCGAGTTGCGTGAGTTCGACCTCGAGATTACCGCCGAGCACGATGTCGGTACCGCGGCCGGCCATGTTGGTGGCGATGGTCACGGCACCGGGGCGACCGGCCTCGGCCACCGTTTGCGCCTCACGCTCGTGTTGTTTGGCGTTGAGCACCTGGTGTTCGATATTGCCCTCGGTGAGCATTTTCGATACCAATTCAGAAACCTCGATCGATGCCGTGCCGACCAGCACCGGCTGACCGCGCTGCACGCAGTCGCGTACATCTTCGACAATGGCCTCATACTTTTCGGGCTGCGTCAGATAGACCAAATCGGTCTGGTCGTCGCGCCGCATCGGTTTATTGGTCGGTATGACCACGACTTCGAGCCCGTAGATCTGCTGAAACTCGAATGCCTCGGTATCGGCCGTACCGGTCATGCCGGACAGCTTGTCGTACAGGCGGAAATAGTTCTGGAAGGTGATCGACGCCAGCGTTTGGTTCTCCTGCTGGATCTTTACGCCTTCCTTGGCCTCGACCGCCTGATGCAGCCCGTCCGACCAACGCCGCCCCGGCATGGTACGACCGGTGAATTCATCGACGATGATCACCTGGCCGTCACGTACGATGTAGTCGACGTTTCGTTGAAACAGCGCATAGGCTCGCAGGGCCGCCATCACGTGGTGCATCAACATGATGTTCGACGGGTCGTACAGACTTTCGCCTTCGGTCAACAGACCGGCCTCGGTCAGCATCTGCTCGACCTTTTCATGCCCCTGATCGCTGAGGAACACCTGACGTGCCTTTTCGTCGACCGAAAAGTCGCCCGGGCCGAAATCCGGTTTGCCTTCTTCGTTGGTAATCGGATCCTGGCGTTCGAGTTGCTTGGGGATGTCGTTCACCCGGCGATACATATCCGAGCTGTCTTCGGCCGGACCGGAAATGATCAATGGGGTACGTGCCTCGTCGACCAAGATGGAATCCACCTCGTCGACCACCGCGAAATAGCGCCGCTGCACCCGTTGATCGCTGGCGAAAGACATATTGTCGCGCAGGTAATCGAAACCGAACTCGTTATTGGTACCGTAGGTGATGTCGCAGGCATACGCCTCGGCACGCGAAACCGGACGCAGGTGCTGGAATCCGCCGGTGTCGCCGGCATAGTCGGGATCGAGCACGTAAGACGCGCTGTCCGGTCCCATACCGCCGGACGAATTGACCACGCCGGTGCTCATCCCCAGGAAATGGTAGAGACGGCCCATCCAACCGGCGTCACGCCGGGCCAGATAGTCGTTGACGGTCACGACGTGAACGCCTTTACCGACCAACGCATTCAGGTACACCGCCAGGGTCGCGACCAGCGTCTTACCCTCACCGGTACGCATCTCGGCGATCTTGCCGTCATTGAGCACCATGCCGCCGATCATCTGTACATCGAAGTGGCGCATGCCCAGCACCCGTTTGCCCGCCTCGCGCACCACGGCGAAGGCTTCCGGCAATAAGGCCTTGGTGGTCTCGCCCTTCTCCAGTCGCTCGCGGAATTCGTTGGTCTTGGCCCTCAACTCCTCGTCGCTCAATGCCTCCATCGCCGGTTCGAGAACATTGATTTGCTCAACCGATTTGAGCATTCGTTTGACCAGACGGTCGTTGCGACTACCGAAGATCTTTTTTACCAGCTTGTTTAGCATGCGCCTTAGGCCTTTCGAATCGGACAAACCCGCTTGTGCATCATGCGTCGAAACCTACGAAAACGCGCCCGGGGAAAATCGGACAACCGAGGTTTGGGCAAATAGGGCGCCATCGAATAAAGCGAAGCCGCCTTTCTGCCTACGCGGGCAAAAACAAAGGTCGGAATCATACCTCAAACCGAACAGCTTACGGCCGGGCAGATACGAAAAAACCCGCCACAGCGGGTTCTTACAAATACTTGGCCTATCCCGGTCAGCGCGATTTCACGAATCTGATCGGGTCGACGATCTTACCGTTCCGGTGCACTTCGAAATGCACGTGCGGTCCGCTCGATCGCCCGGTGCTACCGAGCAGGGCAATGGTGTCGCCTTTGGTGACAACATCACCGGTCTCAACCAGGTTTTCCTGATTGTGGGCATATAGCGTGCTGTAACCGTCGGCGTGCTTAATCTCGACCAAATTGCCGTAGCCCTTGGTCTTCTTCGAACGCAGCACAACACCTGACGCAACGGCAATCACCTCCGTACCCGGCTTACCGGCGAAATCCACACCGCGATGGAACGTCTTCTTACCGGTAAAGGGATCGGTACGTTTGCCATAACGTGACGACATCCAACCTTTGGCGACCGGCCGTCCCGACGGGGTGACTTCGGCCATGACCTCACGCGTCATCAGCATATGTTCGAGCACCGCCAGCTTGCCCTCGCGATCGTCCAGCAACTGGGTGATACGATCCATATCGACGCTCAGCTCGGACGGTTCAATGCTCTCACCCGGATGCGCCTCGTCGATACCGCCCATAGGCGGCGGAGAAGCAAAATCGAATTCTTCCTTGTCCAGCTTACCGACATCGACCAAGCGATCCCCGAGCGCATCGAGCCGTATCAGGCGCGCCTGCAGCTGAGCGACCTTCGCCGCCAGCGCATCCAAATGCGCACGCTGCTCGGCCTTGGCATCGGCGATAACGCGACGCTCGGTGACCAACAGCTCGCGCAACTCTGCAGCCTCGCTGTTTACCATGGCTTCGCGGGTCTGCTTTTCTCCCAGAAAATAGCCCCCACCGATGGCCGCCGCCAGCGTACCCGCGACCGTCAGACCGGCCAATACGGCCGCCCGCGGAACACAGATATCAATGCTGCCGGTCCATTTGCAGAAGCTTGAGAGAAAAATGATCTTCATGGTTCAAATCCAGCTCTTTCCCGCTTATCGTCTCCTGAAGGTTTACCCTTTAGCCCGTCAATTCACCGCTGAGACATCGTTCACATGGCCCATCGCCCGAAGCCCGTCCGCCTTCTGATCAAAGATCGGCCTGTACTCAGCCGCCTCGAACAAGAGGCCGATGCCCAGCTGGCATTACTGCATCTCGTTCGCCGGCATCTGCCGGAAGAGCTTGCGCCGCATTGCGTCGGCGCGCGTCTCCACGCCCACCGGCTTGTGCTCCACACCGATTCGCCGGTCTGGGCGAGTCGCCTGCGTTATTTGGCCAAACAGCTGCAAAGTTTACTTGAGCGGCATCATCCAGAATTGCGCGAGATCAAAATTCGGCTAATCATGCCCGACTCGGGACCGCCGAAGCGACAATCTGTCGCACGTCGCTCCGACCGGGCGGCCGCCATCATACAGGACTGTGCTACAGATACCCGAGCAGGGCCGCTCAAGACAGCCCTTTCACGTCTCAGTCGCGCACTAAAAACTGACGAATCAGATAGTTAGGCGGACGCCTGAGCCGGTTTCATATATGAAATCGGTGCCAGCTCGGCGTCGTCGAACGTCACTTCTTCCCAGGCTTCCGGCTGCGCAATGAGCGCCCGCAGCAAGCGGTTGTTCAGTTCATGACCGGATTTGTAGCCGCTGAATGCACCGATCAGACTGTGGCCGAGCAGATAGAGATCACCGATGGCATCGAGAATCTTGTGCTTGACGAACTCGTCCTCGTAACGCAATCCGTCTTCATTGAGCACTCGGAAATCGTCGACCACGATTGCATTGTCCATGCTGCCACCCAAGGCGAGACCGTTTCCACGCAGCATTTCGATATCACGCAGAAAACCGAAAGTCCGCGCGCGGCTTACCTCTTTGACGAATGAGGTCGATGAAAAATCGATGACCGAACGCCGGCGTTCGGCACTCATGGCCGGATGATCGAAATCGATACCGAAACTCACCTTGAAACCGTTGAACGGCTCAAATCGGGCGACTTTGTCGCCTTCCTTCACCTCGACCGGCTGCTTGATACGGATGAAGCGCTTGGCGACGTTCTGTTCCTCGACGCCAGCGGATTGAATAAGGAATACGAAAGGCCCGGCGCTGCCGTCCATGATCGGCACTTCCGGCGCACTGACGTCGACGTAGGCATTGTCGATGCCCAGACCGGCAAAAGCCGACAGCAAATGCTCGACGGTCGAGATACGCACACCGTCTTTGACCAGCGTGGTCGATAACCGCGTGTCGCCGACATTTTCGGCCTTGGCGGGAATGTCGACCGGCGAGTCGAGATCGACCCTGCGAAACACGATACCGGTATCAGGCAGCGCCGGACGAAGCGTCAAATAGACCTTCTCGCCCGTGTGCAGACCGACACCGGTGGCGCGAATCACGTTTTTCAACGTGCGCTGTTTAATCATTGACCTGGGCTCTCCGAGTCAAAATTCCTTTATATTTCAGCTAAATAGCTTACTACATCGCGGAATTTTGACGACGCAGTAATTCGGTGATCCCCCGAGGACTGCTTAGGGAATACCCTTATTTTCAACTTTTATGACCGTTTGATCAAGTAAAAAAGTCACTGCCTTTCCCGCGATGTGCTCCCGGTAACACCGCTCAATCCGCCTGACGGCGCAGGAAAGCCGGAATGTCGAGGTACTCCATATCATCGGTGCCGTTGCCCTTAGCGTAGCCGTTTGCGGTCTTGGGATTACGGCGAATATTGGTCGGTACCTCAAGCTTATTGTAATCGAGTTCTTCTTGTTGCTGCTCAGACTCGCTGTCAACCAGGCGCACCGGCTTGATCGCCACCTCGGGTTGCGGCACCACCACGGGCACTTCTTCACCCAAACCGGTCGCCACCACGGTCACCCGAATCTCGTCGACCATATCGGGATCGATAACGGTACCGATCACCACGGTCGCATCCTCACGAGCAAACTCCTTCACGGTATTGCCGACCTCGTCGAACTCACCGATCTCGAGATCGAGCCCGGCGGTAATGTTAACCAGAATCCCGCGCGCACCGGAAAGATTGATGTCCTCGAGCAGCGGGCTGCGAATGGCCAGCTCCGCCGCCTCGCGAGCACGCTGATCGCCGCTCGCCTTGCCGGTACCCATCATCGCAACACCCATCTCCGACATCACCGTGCGCACGTCGGCGAAGTCGACGTTGATCAAGCCGGGTTTGGTGATCAGCTCGGCAATACCCTGCACCGCGTTCAGCAATACATCATTGGCTGCCTTGAACGCATCCAACAACGATGTCGTCTTACCCAATACCGACAACAATTTCTCGTTCGGAATGGTGATCAACGAATCGACATGCTCTCCGAGCCTGGCAATACCCTCTTCGGCGATTCGCAGACGTTTGCCACCTTCGAAGCTGAACGGTTTGGTCACCACGGCTACGGTGAGAATACCGAGCTCTTTGGCAACCTCGGCCACCACCGGTGCCGCACCGGTACCGGTACCGCCCCCCATGCCGGCGGTGATGAAAACCATATCGGCACCTTCCAGTGCCTCGTACAAACGATCGCGATCCTCCATCGCCGCTTCGCAACCGCGCTCCGGGTTGGCCCCGGCCCCCAAACCACGCGTGACGTTGGAACCGAGCTGCAGGGCCGTGCGCACCTCGGTGTTCTTCAACGCCTGGGCATCGGTGTTGGCACAAATGAACTCGACCCCTTCGATGGTCGAGCGCAACATATGATTGACGGCGTTACCGCCGCCACCTCCCACACCGATCACCTTGATGACCGCGTTCTGACTATCTACATCCATTAACTCGAACATGTGTTTATCCTCCGACTACAGACCCGCCCGGCACCGGGACGGCATCTCACTTATTTAAAAATTTCCCTGGAACCAGCTTTTCATGCGGTTCCAAACCGATTTCATTCCCCCGTTACCGGACAGCTCCGGCACACGCACCGCGCGATTTCGATGACCAAACAACAGCAAGCCCACGCCGGTGGCGTGGATCGGATTACGAACAACGTCGACCAGACCGGTCACGTACTGCGGTATCCCCAGCCTGACCGGCATGTGAAAGACTTCTTCCGCAAGATCGATCAGTCCTTCCATCTTCGAACTGCCGCCGGTCAGCACCACACCGCCGGCAACCAGATCCTCATAACCGGAACGCCGCAGCTCCATCTGTATCAAGGTCAGCAATTCCTCGTAGCGCGGCTCGACCACCTCGGCCAGGGTTTGACGCGACAACCGTCGCGGCGGCCGATCACCAATACTCGGCACCTCGATGGTCTCGTCCGGGCTGGCCAGCTGCGTAAGCGCGCAGGCGTATTTGAGCTTGATTTCTTCGGCATGCTGGGTCGGTGTACGCAAGGCCACCGCGATATCGTTGGTGACTTGATCACCGGCGATCGGAATAACCGCGGTATGCCGAATGGAACCGCCGGTGAATACCGCGATATCGGTGGTTCCGCCGCCGATGTCGACCAGACAAACGCCGAGATCCTTCTCGTCGTCTTCCAACACCGAATAGCTCGACGCCAGCTGCTCCAGGATCAGATCCTCGACTTCGAGACCGCAACGGCGTACACACTTGATGATGTTTTGCGCCGCACTGACCGCGCCGGTGACCATGTGTACCCGCGCTTCGAGACGCACACCGGACATACCCACCGGATCGTGAATGCCTTCCTGGTTATCGATAATGAATTCCTGTGGCAAGATATGCAGAATTTTCTGATCGGCCGGAATCGCTACCGCACGGGCCGCATCGATGACACGTTCGACGTCGCTGTGCGACACCTCGCCGTCCTTGATCGGAACGATGCCATGTGAATTCAGGCTCGAGATATGGCTGCCTGCGATACCGGCGAAGACCGAATCGATTTCGATGCCCGCCATCAACTCCGCCTCTTCGACCGCGCGTTGAATCGACTGCACCGTCGATTCGATATTCACCACGACACCCTTCTTCAAACCGCGTGACGGATGCGAGCCGATACCGATAATCTCGATCTCGTCGTCCTGCCTCACTTCGCCGACGATCGCGACAACCTTGGAGGTACCGATATCCAGGCCGACGATGATGTTCTTGTCACTGCGTTTGACCATCAGACATTTCCCTGCGGTTTTGCGGTTCCAGCAGCAACATCGGTAGCCGGCGGTTCCTGCCAACGCACCGCGAAGCCGTGCGCATAACGCATATCCACCCGCGCCGGCCGACGGTCGGCCTGCGACATCAAACTGGGATAAACACGAAAGAACTGAGCCAGACGCCGATCGACATCATCGCGCCCGAGCGAAACGATCAAACCGTCAGCGAAACGCAGCCACCAATGCCGCCGCTCGTCCAATTCGACCTCGCTGATCTGTAAGCCGCGCGTACGGGCCGGTGCAACCGCGCCCTGCAAGAACGCAACCACACGTTGTTCGCTGCCCTCGGGTCCGGAAAGCCTGACCAGTCCGGCGAAATCGTCCAGCGAGATCGGGCGGAAAACGTCTGCGGTCACGCTGATCAACGAATCCTTGCCCCAACGCGCCAAGGGTACCTGCTCGGTCACGAGCATATCCAGCCGATCCGGCCAGCTGCGACGAATGCTGACATCCTCGACCCATGGCATCGCGAGTACCGCGGTTCGCAGCTTGCCCATATCGCATGTAAAAAAGCCGCCGTCGATCGCGGACATCACCGTACGCTGAATGGCATCGGGTCTGAGTTGCTGGAATTCACCGCTGACCTCAATCACCTGCAACGGTAAACGACCCGGCTGGCTGAGATAGTGATAGCCGCCCAACAGCACGGCGCCGACCATCGACAATCCGAGCAATGGCGCCAGCCAAGGCCGGTGCAATGGCGCGGCTTTGGCACGGACGCGCCGTTTGTCACGTTTGACGGCCATCAGACCGCCTCCAGGGTCTGCGCGAGAATACGCCAGACCAGTTCGTCGAAATCGATACCGACCGCCTTGGCCGCCATCGGCACCAGGCTATGTCCGGTCATGCCGGGTACGGTGTTCACCTCGATCAGCCAAGGACGCTGCTGCTCGTCGACCAGGATATCGACCCGTCCCCAACCGGTCGCACCCAAGACATCGAAGGCGGATTTCGCCAATGCCTGCAAGTTCGCCTCGGCAGCCTGATCCAGACCACAGGGGATCAGATAACGGGTATCGTCGGCAATGTACTTGGCATCGTAATCGTAAAATGGATGATCGGTCTCCAGCTTGATCAACGGCAGCGCCTGATCGCCGAGGATAGCGACGGTGTATTCAGCGCCCGTGATCCAGCGTTCGGCCATCACCGGGCTGTCATACTCGGCAGCCTTGGCCCAGGCGGTGCGTAATGCACCGGGATCGTCCGCGCGTGACAGACCAATGCTCGAACCCTCCAGCGCCGGCTTGACCATCAAAGGAAAACCCAACGCGCAGGCAGCGTCGAAATCCGATTCACCGGTGATCAAGGTAAAATCGGGTGTGGGCAATCCCGACGAACGGAACAACAACTTGCTGCGATACTTGTCCATACTGATCGCCGAACCCATGACACCGCTGCCGGTGTAGGGCAGCCCCAAAACCCCGAGCACGCCCTGGATGACGCCGTCCTCGCCACCACGCCCGTGCAACACGTTGAACACACGATCGAAACGGCCGCCGGACAATACGTCGAGGACATCGCGGCCCACATCGATACCGTGCGCGTCCACGCCACGCCGGCACAACCCGTCGAGCACCGCCTTGCCGCTAACCAAAGAAACCTCGCGCTCGGCGGCCCAGCCGCCCATCAACACCGCCACACGCCCGAAGTCCTGCGCACTGATGCTCATAACGGTTCCCCCACGGCATGCACTTCGGTCTGTAGACGAATACCCTGTAGGCGCTCGACCTCAGCGCGCACATGTTTGATCAGTGCCTCGATATCGGCTGCGGTCGCGTCGCCGGTATTGATGATGAAGTTCGCATGCTTGGTCGATACCTCGGCACCACCGATGCGATAACCTTTGAGTCCGCAGGCCTCGATCAAGCGGGCGGCAAAATCACCCTCGGGATTACGGAAGGTCGAACCACAGCTCGGCTGGCCGGTCGGCTGGGTCTCGGCACGGCGATCCAGCAAGGCACGAATCGCTTGTTGCTCCGCCGCCGCATCGCCGGGAACGAGCCGTAGTCGACAATCGACGAACCACTCCTCGGCAGGCCCCTCGACCTCGCGATAAGCCACGCGATATTCAGACGGCGAACGCCGGTACATACGACCACTTCGATCGATGGTGCGGACCGCGCTGACGATGCGCCAGGTCTCACCGCCGAAAGCCCCGGCATTCATCGCCAAGGCACCGCCCATGGTGCCGGGGATACCGGCCAGGAAGGCCGCCCCGGTCAATCCCGCGCGCGCACACGCCCGTGCCACTTTGGCGCAGGCGACCCCCGCCTCGACCGCAACCTCATCGTCTTCGATCGCCAAATGACGCAAGCGCCCCTGCAGCAGGATCACGGTACCCGCAAAGCCCTCGTCCCGGATCAACAGATTGCTGCCCAGTCCCAGCCACAACAACGGCTCATTCGCTGGCAGCGTCGACAGAAACAATGCCAGATCCTCGCTATCGGCCGGCAAGTACATCTGACGCGCCGGCCCACCCACGCGCCAGGTGTTGTAGCGCTTGAGCGACTCGTCGAGACGCCACTCCCCGCGCAATGCCGGTTGTTGCGGTGCCGCCATCATCGCCTGTCCTTACCCACCTTGCCCGGCACACATTTCGAACGACCACGACGCAGACCCGTCATGCGCGACCGTTGCAAAGGCAACCTGGCGGTCAGTGCCTCACCGCAGCCCATGTGTAAATGCAATGGATCGATCGGGCGTCTCATGGGCACAGTTCCTCCGCCATTGCGGCCGCGACCTGGCCGATGTTGCCGGCGCCCATGGTGACCACGATGTCACCGTCGGCGACGATACCTGTCAGCACGGTGGGTAGATCCTCGATCTTTTCGAGGAACACCGGATCGACCTGCCCCCGGGCACGGATCGCACGACTCAGCGCACGCCCGTCGGCACCGACGATAGGCGCTTCGCCCGCGGCATAAACTTCCGACAACACCAACACGTCGGCTTGCGACAACACGGTGACGAAATCCTCGAAGGCATCTTGGGTCCGGCTATAGCGATGCGGCTGGAAGGCCAACACCAAACGACGGTCCGGCCAGCCGGCCCGCACTGCGTCAAGGGTCGCCGCGACCTCACGCGGGTGATGCCCATAGTCGTCGACCAGCATCACGTCGCAACCTTCGACACAGCAACCGTTTTTGGCCTGGAAGCGTCGACCGATACCCTCGAACTTGCTCAATGCGGCCTGGATTCGTTCGATCGGCACGCTGAGTTCGTATGCGACAGCGATCGCCGCCAAGGCATTCAAGACATTGTGCAGACCCGGCATGTTCAACGTGACCGAAAAGGGCGTCTCGTCGCCCATCGCAACCTCGAATCGGGTGGTCATCCCTTGCTGTTCGATCGCCAGGGCACGGATATCGGCATCCTCATGCGTACCGTAGGTGACCACCTTACGGGTCACCTCAGGCAACAACTCACGGACATGATCGTCGTCGATACACATCACCGCCTGACCGTAGAAAGGCAGGTGATGCAGAAACTCGAGAAAGGTCGCCCTGAGACGTTCGAAATCGTTGCCGTAAGTGATCATATGGTCTTCGTCGACATTGGTGATCACGGCAAGCATCGGCTGCAGGTACAGAAAAGACGCATCGCTTTCATCGGCCTCGGCAACCAGGAACTCGCCCTCGCCCAGATGGGCATAGCTGCCACGCGAATTCAGTCGCCCGCCGATCACATAGGTCGGATCGAGATCCCCTTCGATCAATAGACTGGCAATGAGGCTGGTAGTGGTCGTTTTGCCATGGGTGCCGGCAACCGCGATGCCGTAACGGAAGCGCATGATCTCGGCCAACATCTCGGCCCGCGGCACCACCGGGATACGCTCACTGCGCGCGGCGGTCACTTCAGGGTTATCGTCCTTGACCGCGCTCGATATGACCACGGCGTCCGCACCATGCACATGCCCCTCGGCATGACCGATATGAATCTGCGCGCCCTGCTCGGCCAGACGTTCGGTGGCCGCATTCGGCTTAAGATCGGAACCCGAGATTTCATAACCGAGGTTCAGCATCACTTGTGCGATGCCGTTCATGCCGGCGCCACCGATACCGACGAAGTGCAGACGGCGCATTCGTCCCATGGTCTCGGCGGCATAGCGTGGGCTGGTCATCGGTCTTTCGGTCATGCCGCCAACTCCGCACAAGCATCGGCCACACGTTGTGTCGCATCGCGGCGTGCCAAGCCATAGGCCTTCATCGCCATCGCCTGCAGACGACGACGATCGCCAAACAAATATTGCAGCCGCCCCGCCAGGAACGCCGGATTCAGTGCGTCTTGTTGAATGACCTCGGCCGCACCGGCCTCGCTCAAGAAACGCGCATTGGCCGTCTGATGGTCATCGACCGCAAACGGGAAAGGCACCAATATCGCAGCAACGCCCGCGGCCATGAGTTCGGACACGGTCAACGCCCCGGAACGACAGATCACCAAATCGGCCCAGTCATAGGCCTCGGCCATCTCGTCGACAAACTCGGTAACCTCGGCCTCGATACCTTGTGCGCGATAGGCGTTGGCGGTTACGTCGGCTTTGCCCCGCCCGGCCTGATGACGTACCTGCGGCCGTTGCCCGTCCGGGATCGATGCCAGGGCCAGCGGCACGCGTTCGTTCAAAGCCTGGGCGCCGAGCGAGCCGCCCACGATCAATAAATGCAATGGACGATCATCACCGATCTCGGCAGGTGCCGGCATAAGACCGATGGCCTGACGTAGCGGATTGCCGGTGGCTTGAGCGCCGACCGATGCGGGGAAGCTACCGGGAAAACCTTCGAGCACGCGCGCGGCGATACGTGCCAACCAACGATTGGTCAAACCCGGGATGGCATTTTGTTCGTGGATAACCAGAGGTGTGCGGCGTAAGCGGCTAACCAGGCCACCGGGGCCGGACGCGAAACCGCCCATGCCCAATACGACCTGCGGCCGCTGTCGCCCGAGTACCGACCAGGCCTGCGACAAGGCACGCAACATCTTGAACGGCGCCTTGAGCAAACTGGTCATGCCCTGTCCGCGCAATCTGAAGGATGCAATGGTATCGAGTTCGAAACCCTCGGCCGGCACGACCCGCGATTCGAAGCTGTCGGGCGTGCCCAGCCAGCGTACCTGCCAACCGCGAGACTTGAGTTCGTGAGCGACCGCCAATGCCGGAAACACATGCCCCCCGGTGCCGCCGGCCATGATGGTTATACGCGCTGCCACTGCCCCTCCTTGCCGCCGTCGGCGGACCGATTCTCATGGCAAATGCGCAACAACATGGCGACGGTGATGCAACACACGATCAGGCTGTTGCTACCGTAGCTGACGAAGGGCAGCGTGAGTCCCTTGGTCGGCAACAAACCGACATTCACACCGATATTGATAAAGGCCTGCATGCCCAGCCACAGACCCAGACCATAAGCGACATAGGCCGCATAACGATCGCCCCGCCGCTCGGCACGGGTACCGATCGCATACGCACGCCAGACGATCAGCGCAAACATACCAATGACCAACAGGGTACCGACCAGACCGAACTCCTCGCCGATCACGGCCATGACGAAGTCGGTATGTGCCTCGGGCAAATAGAACTGTTTCTGGATGCCGTTACCGAGCCCGACGCCCGTCCATTCGCCACGTCCAAAGGCAATCAGCGCCTGGGCCAGTTGATAACCCGCGTCTTGCGCATGTTCCCAAGGGTTGAGAAAAGTCGTCACCCGCTCCAGGCGATAGGGCGAGACCCAGACCAAGGCCATCAAGGCACCGATCGCCAAGGACAACAACACGGCGAACTGCCATAGCGGCGCGCCGCCGAGAAACAACATGCCGAAAGCGGTCATCAACAAAACCGCGGTCGTGCCGAAATCCGGCTGAAGCATCAACAGGGCGCAGGCGATGATCAGTAAGATGATAGGTTTTACGAAACCCCATAGCGTATGGGCGACCTCGATCTGCCGCCGCACCAGATAACCGGCCATATACAAGACGACGAAGATCTTCATAAACTCGGAGGTCTGCAAACTCAGCGGACCTGCGGCAATCCAGCGCAATGCCCCGTTCGCCTCACGTCCCAGACCGGGCACGAACACCAGCGCCAACAAACCCAGACCGACGAAATACAACGCGGTACTGCTTTTGTGCCACCAGTCACTCGGGGTGAGAAAAACCAAAACCGCCGCCACCAAACCGATCACCAAGGCCAGGATGTGACGACCGACGAAACGCATAGCGCCGCCGTCCGGGCCAGCCAGATGCAAAGATGCCGACGCCACCATTACGATGCCGAAACCAATCAGGAGCAGCACTGCAATCGACAAAACCGGATCCAAGCCCGGCAGACGCAGCTCGCTGACACCACGCGGTCTCGCCATCGCCGTCATGCCGCGAGCTCCTTGACCGCCTGAATGAAGCGATCCCCGCGTTGCGCATAATCGGCAAACATATCGAAGCTGGCACAGGCCGGCGACAGCAATACCCGGTCCCCCGGCAGGGCCATCGCAGCCGCTTTGGAGACGGCATCTTTCATATCCGTCGCGTTGACCTTCGGCAATGCCGGCGGCACTACCGCAGCGATCCGGTCCGCATCGCGCCCGATCAACACCACGCCGCGCGCGCAATTGGCGAGGACCTCACCCAGCGCAGAGAAATCTGCATCTTTACAATCACCACCGGCAATCAACACGGTGCGACTGGCATCGCCATGATCCAGACCCAGCAAAGCCGCGACTGACGCACCGACATTGGTGCCCTTGCTGTCGTTGTACCAACTGACGCCGGCGAACTCGATGACGAACTCAGTGCGATGCGGCAGTCCCTTGAACGTGCGAAGCACATCGAGCATGGCATTCAATTCGAAACCCAACGCGACGCCCATGGCCAGCGCAGCTAATGCATTCGCACGATTATGCGAACCGGGAATTTTCAGCTCGTCGACTAACATCAACGGCTGCTCGCCGCGACACAAATAGGCCTGACCATCGATTCGGTTGACCCCGAACATCTTGTCGTCCTGTGACTCGCCCAGGGTGAAACGCCAGACATCGTCGGCACCGAGCATCCCCGCCACGATGGGATCATCGGCATTCAACACACCAACTCCGGCACCGTGCATCACGCGCGCCTTGGCTGCGGCGTAGTGTTCCAACGAGGGATAACGATCCATATGATCCGGGCTCACATTGAGCACCCCCGCAACCGCCGCCTGCAGTGACCAGGCCGTTTCGAGTTGAAAACTCGACAGCTCCAGCACATACAACTCGACATCGTTTCCCAAAAGATCGAGCGCCGGGATACCGAGGTTGCCGCCTACCGCTGCCCGTACGCCACTGGCCTTGGCCATCTCCCCAACCAGCATGGTCACGGTACTCTTTCCGTTCGAGCCCGTGATCGCTACGACCGGCGCACGCGCAGCCTGGACAAA
This sequence comes from Chromatiales bacterium, assembly GCA_028280505.1. GTDB lineage: Bacteria > Pseudomonadota > Gammaproteobacteria > Chromatiales > Chromatiaceae > Thiosocius. Next base: position 102,666 of record JANQLO010000014.1, read on the forward strand.
CAACTCGATGTCTCCGACGACCGGCACACCGCGCAGACGCGCCGCCTCGATCTGCGGAGTCGAAACCGGCACCCCGGGGCTGACCACCAGACGTTCGGCGCTATTGAACAATTCATCGTCGAAAGGCCCGAGAAAAACGGCAATGTCCGGCAACTCGCTGTTTAGTGCCGCCAAGCCCGGCGGCTCGGCGCGGCTGTCGGCGACCGCGACCTGTACGCCTTGCGAGGCCAGGTAACGCACGCACGACAGACCGGTGACACCGAGTCCGACGACCAGGGTCTTGGCTGTTGCGTCGCGAGATGACATCACCGGGCTCATCGCATCACCTCAACGGATCTTCAGGCTGGCCAAACCAACCAGTACCAGGATGACGGTGATGATCCAGAAGCGCACGATCACGCGCGGCTCCGGCCAACCCTTGAGTTCGAAATGATGATGCAGGGGCGCCATGCGGAAGATTCTCCGGCCGGTGAGCTTGAACGATGCGACTTGCAACATCACCGACACGGTCTCGACCACGAATACGCCGCCCATAATGAATAGCGCGATTTCCTGATTGACCGCGACCGCCAGCGTGCCCAATGCAGCACCGAGTGCGAGGGCACCGACATCACCCATGAACACCTGCGCCGGATAAGCGTTGAACCACAAAAAGCCCAAGCCGGCGCCAACCAATGCGCCGCAGAGCACGGTCAGCTCGCTCACCCCCGGCAGATGAGGTATCAACAGATAACCTGCGATCTGCACATGGCCGGTGGCATAGGCGAACACCCCCAAGGCACCGGCCACCAACACGGTTGGCAAAATCGCCAGACCATCCAGACCATCGGTCAGATTGACCGCATTCGACGACCCGACGATGACGAAATACGCCAGCAGGATGAACCACGGGCCGAGATCGAACACCAGGTCCTTGAAAAAAGGCACCAACAATTGGGTCTCGATCGGCGAAACCGAAGTGGTATAGAGCGCGATCGCCGCCGCGAAACCGAACACTGACTGCCAAAGATACTTCCAACGCGCGGCCAGGCCTTTAGCATCTTTGAGCACCAATTTGCGGTAGTCATCCCACATACCGACCGCACCGAAAGCCAAGGTGGTCAATAGCACGATCCAGACGTAACGATTACCGAGATCCGCCCAAAGCAACGTCGCGACGGCCACCGCAACCAGGATCAGGGCACCTCCCATGGTCGGCGTACCCGTCTTGACGAGATGCGATTGCGGACCGTCGTCGCGCACCGTCTGGCCAATCTTGTAACGACTGAGTCGACGGATCATCGCCGGACCGACGATGAACGAAATCAACAAGGCGGTAAGTACCGCGAGGATGGTTCGCAGCGTAATGTAGCGGAAGACCAGAAAGCCGCTGTCGAACTGCGCCAGGTAATCGGCAAGCTGGATCAGCATGCGGCCTCCTGTCGACGCAGGGCATCGGCTACCTGATCCATGCGGGCCAAACGCGAGCCCTTGACGAGCAAACTGTCCTCGGCCGATACGGATCTCAGTAAAGCTTCGGTCAAAGCCGTGCGCTCGGCGAAATGCCGATGCTCACCATCGAACCGATCGCCGGCCGCCGCACTCAACTCACCGACGGTGAATAAACGATCGATGCCGAAGTCTGTGCATTGCTCACCCAGTTGGCGATGCAGTTCCAAAGCCTCGTCGCCGAGTTCTCCGAGATCTCCCAACACCATGGTGCGCCTGCCCGGTGCCGCCGACAACACACGCAGGGCGGCGATTACCGAATCCGGATTGGCGTTGTAACTGTCGTCGATCAGCCGCGAACCGTTCGTACCCGCCAGCGGACACAGCCGACCGGCGACCGGCGACACGCCGGCGAGTGCGGGCACGGCATCGCCCAATTCGGCACCCGCGGCAATGCTCGCCGCAATGGCGGCCAAAGCATTCATTCGATTGTGTTCCCCGGCCAACGGCAGACTGACCTCGACCTCGCCCTGCTCGCACACGACCGGAAAACGTGCGAGAAAACGCTCGTCTTGCCACTCGATCACATAGCCGGCGGCCGGGCTGGACACATCGGCCGGATTGAACACACCGAAGCTCAATTGCCGTCTACCGGCAGCCAAACCGTGCCATAACTCGGCAAAGCAATCGTCGGCATTCCGTATGAAGGTACCGCCTGCACGCAGGCCGTTGACGATCTCGCCCTTCGCCCGCGCAACACCTTCAAGGCTGCCGAAACCCTCGAGATGGGCACGACCGGCGTTGTTCAAAACAGCGACATCGGGGCAGACCAGACCGCTGAGATAATCGATTTCGCCCGCATGATTGGCCCCCATCTCGATCACGGCAAAGGGCTCCTCGCGCAAACGGCTCAGCGTCAGCGGCACACCGATGTCGTTGTTCAAATTGCCGCGCGTTGCGAGAACGCCGCCACGCCGCGCGAGAATCGCGGCGATCAGTTCTTTCAACGTCGTCTTGCCGTTGCTGCCGGTGATGGCCACAACCCGCGCGGGGCAACGCAGGCGCCATTGCTGCGCCATGCGACCGAGGGCGAATTTGGCATCGCCAGTCTGCACCGTCGGCAACGGGTGTTCACCACGTCGGTCGACCAGCGCACCGACCGCACCGCGCTCACGGGCGACGGAAAGATAATCATGTCCATCGAAGTTGGGACCGCGCAATGCAACGAACAACTCGCCCTCGCGCAACGTCCGGGTGTCGGTACTGACGCCATCGAAGCCGACATCCCGGCCATTCAATCGGCCATCGACCATGACCGCCACCTCGGACAAGTGCAGAAAACTCATGCGGCACCCCCACGCAAGGCCGTATACACTTGCTCGACATCGCTGTAGGGCCGGCGATGACCGGCAATCTCTTGGTAGTCCTCGTGGCCTTTACCGGCAATCAACACGAGATCATCGACCTCGGCAGCACCGATCGCGACCTCGATGGCCTTCGCCCGATCGTGCTCGACATGCGCCTTGGTCGTATCGTCGATCCCCGCAAGTATCTCGTGGATGATCCGCTCCGAAGCCTCGCCGCGCGGATTGTCGTCAGTGAGAATCACCCGGTCGGCAAGGCGTTGCGCCACCGCACCCATTTGCGGTCGCTTGCCGCGATCACGATCGCCACCGCAACCGAACACGCAGATCAAACGGCCAGCGACGTGTGCCCGCAAACTCTCCAACACCTTCTCCAGCGCATCGGGAGTATGTGCATAATCGACGACGACCCTGGCCCTGTCACGCGCAACGAAAGTCATCATGCGCCCGGGCACCGGCTGAACTTGCTCGAGTGCGGCGACTGCCGTCGCGACCGGCATATCCCATGCCAGCAGCACCGCGAGCGCCGCCGCCAGATTCTCCGCATTGAAAGCACCGAGCAAACGGCTTTGCAGTTCACCGTCGCCCCAGCTCGACGCAAAGCTAATCCGCAAACCGTCGACACGCGATTCGATCGCCTCGATACGCACATACCGGTCGCCGAGACGCACGACCTCAGCACCGCTACCGACCGATACCGTAAAGATACGACGGCGCATGCGCGCCGCGAGTTCGGCACCGAAAGCATCGTCGGTGTTAAACACCGCCGTGCTCAGACCCGCCCGCTGAAACAAACGTGCTTTGGCTTCGGCATAGGCCTGCATGCTGCCGTGATAGTCCTGATGGTCGCGGCTCAGATTGGTAAACACCGCGGTATGGAAAGGAACCCCACCGACTCTATCCTGATCGAGCGCATGCGACGACACCTCCATTGCAACGGCACGCGCACCACGGGCAAACAATTTGCTCAAGGTTGCGTGTAGATTCACCGCATCCAAGGTCGTATGGCTGGACACCTCCAAATCGCCGGGAAACCCATTACCCACGGTACCCAAAACCGCGGTCGGTACGCGCGTGGACAATGCCTGCGCAAGAAAATGCGCAACACTGGTCTTGCCGTTTGTGCCGGTCACGCCAACGATGCGCATCGCCTGCGCCGCCTGACCGAAAAAACGAGCGGCGATCTCGCCGGCCTGACGCCGCAACCCGGGCAGCGCCAGAATGGGCAGTTCACTCGCAAGCCGCGAGATACGATCACGATCCCAGTGGCCACCGGGCTCGGCCAACACCGCGACGGCACCTCGCGCACGCGCCTCGGCCAGGTGCTCCAATGCATGAGTACGACTACCCTGCAGTGCCAACCACAGCGCACCCTGCTCGACCTCACGACTGTCCAGCGTCAGGGCATCGACCGGCTGATGCGTCGCCCAATCGAGAGCCGATAATCCCGGTACAAGATCAGCCAACAACATGGCCTTACCATCATCGCGACGCGGCATCATCGTGCTCCACCCGCTTGCGCCATACGCAGTGCGGGATCAATCACGCTGTCCGGCGAGACGTTCAACAGACGCAGAGTCTCCGCCATGACCGACGAAAACACCGGGCCGGCCACTTTGCCGCCATAAAAACGACCGGTGCGGGGTTCATCGATCATCACGACCAATGCCACACGCGGATCACGTGACGGCGCCATGCCGGCAAACAACGAAAGATAACGGTCTTCGCTATAACCCTCTGGACCGAACTTCTTCACCGTACCGGTCTTGCCGGCAACCCGATACCCCGTCACCGCCGCCTCGGGCGCCGTGCCGTCCACCCCGACCACGGATTCGAGCATACGGCGCACGGCCGCCGCGGTCTCCGCAGAAAACACCCGCTCACCCCGAGGCGGCAAATCGCGTTTGAGCAAGGTCACCGGCAGACGTACACCGTCGTTTGCCAGCACCGCATAAGCCTGCGCCAACTGCAACGTCGTTACCGCAATCCCGTAACCGAACGACAACGTCGCCTGATCGATTTGCGCCCAGCGTCGGTAATCGCTGAGCTGACCACCAACCTCACCGGGAAACCCGGTATCCGCACGCTGGCCGAAGCCGAGTCGGTCCATGACCTTCCACAACTCGTGTTTCTCCAAACCCAGGGCGATCCTGCTGGCACCGACATTGCTCGACCGACTCAACACGGTCGCGACATCGATGACACCGAGGTTTTTCGAATCCTTGACCCGTGCCGCACCGAGATGGAAATAGCCCGGCCCGGTATCGATCAATGAATCGGGGCGGATGCTGCCGTCGTCGAGTGCCGCCGCGATCGTGAACGGCTTCATGGTAGAGCCGGGTTCGAATACGTCTGTCAGTGCACGATTGCGCAGGCGCCCGGCCCGGTTCGCGCGACTCCCGTTAGGGTTGAACGACGGCTGATTGACCATCGCCAAAACCTCACCGGTCTTGACATCCAACAACACCAGCGAACCCGAGAGCGCACGGTGACGTTTCACCGCGGCCTTCAATTCACGGTAGGCAATAAACTGCAAACGCTGATCGATACTCAGCGCAAGGTGCTTACCGGCACGCGGCGAACGAATATTCTCGACGTTATCGACCGCCTGCCGCCGACCGTCACGCAATACGCGCTTGGCACCGTTCTCACCGCGCAGCGCAGCATCGTAGGCCAATTCGAACCCCTCTTGCCCTTTGTCGTCGACATCGGTGAAACCGACAACATGCGCGAACACCTCTCCGGCCGGGTAATAACGTTTGTATTCCCGTTCGGTATGAACGCCACGGATATCATGTGCCTTGACCACGTCCATGACATGCGCCGCCTCCGCGGGAGGCAGCCGGCGCTTCAAATAAACGAAACGCCGGTGGCTGTAACGTGCCAGACGATCACGCAATGCCGCCGGCTGAACCTCCAACGCCTTGGCCAGCGCGACCAGCTGTTTGGTATCGGTACTCATGACACGCGGATTGGCGGCAACCGAATCGACCGGCGTACTCAGCGCCAATACATCACCTCGTCGATCGGTAATCAGCCCACGATGGGCCGGCATTTCGACTTGTGCGAGATAGCGGTCCGCACCTTCCGATTGCAGAAAGTCCTTTTCCAAGATCTGCTGGTCAACCGCCCGCCAGACCAACGCGGCAACCGCAACGACAAATAGGCTGAGCACCGTGTAGCGCCGACCGTTATAGCTCGGCAAAGCCTTTTCCTCACGCTTGACCTGACGTGCTCGTTTGTCGCGTCGTGCCGCCATTACTTCACCACCACGATGTCTTGTGCGGAAGGTGCACGCATCTGAAGCCGCTCTTCGGCAATGCGCATCACGCGACCAAGGGCACCGCGAGTCGCCAGTTCGAGCTGCAGGCGTCCCCATTCCATATCGGCCCGGTCGCGTGCCGCGCGCACCTCCTGCAATTCGACGAACAAGGCGCGCGACAGATACTTCGTGTAAACCACACCGACCCCGCTACCGATCACGGCAATGATTAAAACGGTCATCCAAAGCAAATGGCCGCGCGTCATGCCGTCACCTCGGCGATTCGCAAAACCGCGCTGCGTGCACGTGGATTGGCCGCAATTTCGTCGTCCGAGGGTCGCTGCGATTTGGCAATCACACGTAAACGCCCACGCTGCTCGCTGTGGCGTACCGGCAACCCTTTCGGCAGTTTCGGACCACGCTCGGCATCACGCATAAAACGTTTGACGATCCGGTCTTCGAGCGAATGAAAACTGATCACGACGAGCCGGGCACCAAGGGCCAGTATCTCGAGCGAATCGCGCAGACAGGCCTCCAGATCGTCGAGTTCACGGTTGATGAAAATCCGGATCCCCTGAAAGGTGCGGGTCGCCGGGTGCTTGTGTTTTTCCTTTATCGGGCAAGCGCGGGCCACCAGATCCGCCAACTCGGTCGTGCGCTCCAGCGGTGCCTGCGCACGACGCGTAACGATCGCGCGCGCAATCCGGCGAGCAAAACGCTCTTCGCCGTAGTCACGCAATACCGCCGCAATCTCATCTTCCTCCGCCTCGGCCAGCCACTGGGCCGCACTGCGGCCGTGCGAACGGTCCATGCGCATATCGAGTGGACCGTCTTGTAAAAAACTAAAGCCACGTTCCGGGTCATCGAGTTGCGGCGACGACACTCCGAGGTCGAGTAACAAACCGTCGACCTTTTTCGCCAAACCACGCTCGACGATTACCGTGGCCAACGCCGCAAAGCTGGCATGTACGATGCCGAATCGCCGATCGTCGCCAAAACGCTGCTCGGCGACGTCCACCGCATCCGCATCCTTGTCGAAGGCCAACAAACGCCCCTCGGCACCGAGCAAGCCGAGGATTGCGCGACTGTGGCCGCCACGGCCGAAAGTGGCATCGACGTACAGACCGTCGGGCCGCACCGCCAGCGCCCGTACCGCTTCGTCACGCATCACCGGGATGTGACCGCCAGCTACCGGCGTCACAGCGTCATGCCTCCGAGTTCCTCCGACAGCCCCGCATCATCCGCCAAAGCCTGGCTGAGCCATTGTTCGCGACTGCCGGCCCAAACCTCCTCATCCCAAATCTCGAATTTATGCACCTGACCGACCAAAGCGACGCGCTTGCCGAGATTGGCGTACTCACGCAACTCGGTGGACAGCAAAATGCGACCTTGTGCATCGAGCTCGACTTCGGAGGCATGCCCCAATACCAAGCGTTGTATCAATTGATTCTGGCGTTTCATGGTCGGCAAACGGGACAGTTTGCGGGCAATCTCACGCCATTCGTTCTCAGGATAAAGCCACAGGCACTGATCTTCGGGGTTGGGATTGATCGTGACGACCACGCGCGACGCGCAGCACTGGGCCAGCGCATCCCGGTGCTTAGCCGGAATCGCAAGCCGCCCTTTGGCGTCAAGATTCAGCGTGTTGACCCCTAAAAACACCGTAGTGCCGACTCCCCCTCAGGATGGACAATACCCCCCAAGTCCCCACAATTACCCACTTCTTAGAGCATGTTAGGCGTATACCCCCACATGGTCAAGCCAGTAAAATGAAAAAAAGCTTACGTCTCAGTGACTTAGGCAAAAATTCACAGAAATGGGAAAAAGTTACGAAAACAGTCGACTAAATGAGCGACTTAAAGTGAACTCTAAAGAAGGACCGGCCCACGCCACAGGCGAGACGAATGAGATTCCGATCACGATTTGGTGGAGGCATCGGCAACGAATAAAAGTTTTACCGCAAGCCAAATGGTCGCAAGCTTCAGGAAGGCTGCTGAACGGAAAATGGGAGTCGGCCGATAAGCCGGGTTCTGTCTAGGACGATCATTCATCTGGGACGTCCGTCACCGAACGCCTCGTGCGACCTACCCGGAGACACCTGCGGGCCGCAGGCTGCTCAATGGCACGCCTCCCTATTTGGTCTTGCTCCAGAGGGGGTTTACCGTGCCGTCTCCGTTACCGCAGACGCGGTGCGCTCTTACCGCACCCTTTCACCCTTACCTGCCGCCGGCGAACCGGCGCCATCGGCGGTTTGCTTTCTGTTGCACTTTCCGTCGGCTCGCGCCGCCCAGGCGTTACCTGGCCTCTTGCCCTGTGGAGCCCGGACTTTCCTCGATCGCCGAATGGCGACCGCGATCGTCTGGCCGACTCCGCCGAACAAGTTAAGGCAAGACCCTTAAAGCCGCAAGCCATTGGCCGATCAGTCGTCGTTGATCTCCAGGGCCCGTTGATAGAAGAGGTTCTTTTTACCGCCGCTAATCCGTGCCGCCAAATGGGCCGCCTGTTTCAACGGCATTTCCTCGAGCAACGTTCGCAACAGGCTATCGGTGGATATCTGTACGCTGTCGCCAGCGGTTTCGGTACCGGCCAGCAGCAGCACGAACTCACCCTTGCGCTGGTTTTCGTCAGCCTCGACCCAGGCCAGCAGATCGCCCAACGGCGCCGATTTCACCGTCTCGTGCAGCTTGGTCAACTCCCGGGCCATCACCCCGATACGTTGCGGACCAAACACCTCAACCATATCTTCGAGGGTCGCCAATATCCGATGCGAAGACTCATAGAACACCAATGTCGCCGGCCCGTGCGACAACGATTGGAGTTGGGCCATACGCGCTGCCTGCTTTCGCGGCAAAAACCCTTCGAAGCGAAAATGATCGGTAGGCAGGCCGGATACCGAAAGCGCCGCGACCAACGCACTGACACCCGGTATCGGAACGACCTTGAAACTACGCTCACGGCAGGCACGCACCAATGGAAAGCCGGGGTCATTGATCAGCGGCGTGCCGGCATCCGAGACCAAAGCCAGCGACTCACCGGTCTCGAGCAGACTCAACACTCGGGCCGTTGCGTCATCCTCATTGTGTTCATGCAGGGCCAACATCGGGCGCGCGATACCCAGGTGATCGAGCAACCGCCGGGTGTGACGGGTGTCCTCTGCAACCACTCGGTCGACCCGACGCAGCACCTCGATCGCACGAAGTGTGATGTCATCGAGATTTCCGATCGGTGTCGACACGATATACAGACAAGCAGAGTCGTTTGACACCTCTATCTCCACCTTTGATACTCGACGCAATCATCCTGACCCCAGCCGTTCCCGCATGCAAGCCGTTACACTTTCTCGCCTCGTCGTCATGGTCTCCGGGCTACTGGTGATCACCGCCTGTACTCAGTTGCCCGAACGTCCGCCGCCGACACCGGCCGACCCCGATGTCGCGCGTGCCGCCGAACTCCTGGCAAACCAGCAGTATTTGGCCGCAGCCGATCTCTATCGCCAACTGGCGGCCCGTACGGCCAACCCCGAACGCCGGGTGGATTATCTGATCCAAGCCGCCGAGGCCGCCCGTACCGGCAGCGATTGGGACAGCGTCCGCTCGATTCTGCAGACGCTCGAAGGCTTACCCATGGTGGGCGACAACGCGCTACGCCGACAACTGTTGCTGGCCGAGCTGATGCTGCAGGAGATGCGTCCCGCGGATGCCCTGATCGCGCTCGCCGAACCTCCCGACCCGGCAAGCGATAGCGGACTTCAGCTGCGCTACTACCGCGACCTGGCCGATATCTATCGCCAGAGCGGCAATTTGTTGGAGTCCGCCAATGCCCTGCAATCGTTAGATGCCTTGCAACTCGACCCGATACAGCGACTGGAGACACAGACCGACATCCTGCGCACCTTGGCGCTGCTCAACGAGCAGGTTTTGATCAATCTACAACCCTCGCCACCGGGCGTAACCGGCGGCTGGATGCAATTGGCGCTGTTGGTCAAACGTTACGGAGCGGACCCCGATCAACTCGCCGTCCCACTGGCCGAATGGCGCCAGCGTTTCCCGCAGCATCCGGCATTACCTGAACTACTGAGCAGCTATCAGCAACAACTGCAGAGCCAATTGCAGCGCATATCGCGCATCGCCGTTCTGCTACCACAATCGGGCAGGCTCGCCGAGGTCGCGGCGGCAATTCGCAACGGCATCATGATCAGCCTTTACGAGCTGCCGGCCGACAAACGGCCGCAGTTGCGTTTCTACGACGCAACCGATCCGGCGGGTATCTGGCCGCTGTATAACAGCGCGGTCGGTGACGGGGCCGAGTTGGTGATCGGGCCATTGCAAAAAGATGCTGTCGCCCAGTTGATGCGCGCCGGCGAACTGCCTATCCCGGTGCTCGCACTCAATCAAGTGCAAATCGAAACCATCCCGCCAATCAACCTGTTCATGTATTCCCTGTCACCCGAAGACGAGGCGCGCCAAGCCGCCGAGCGCATCTGGCTGGATGGCGGGCGCCGCCCCATCGTATTGACGCCGCAAGGCGAATGGGGCGATCGTATCGTCGGCGCATTCGCTACCCGTTGGAGCGACTTGGGCGGCGAAATTGCCGCTACCGGACAATACGACGGCAAAAGTCACGACTACAGCGAAACCATCACGCGAACCCTCAACCTGGATCGCAGCAAGGCACGTCATCGTGAACTGCAAGGCTGGCTGGGCCAGCGGCTCGAATTCGAACCGCGTCGTCGCGGCGACGTTGACGCGGTGTTCATGGCCGCACGACCGGTTCAGGCGCAAGGCATCCGCCCACAACTCCAGTTTCATCGCGCCGGCGATCTACCGATCTATGCCACCTCACATGCCTGGCTGGGCCAGCTAACACGTGGCCAGATCGAAGACATGAAGGGCATCATGCTGGCCGACATCCCCTGGCTGTTGACCGTCGAGGACGGTCGCATCAATCGCGCCGAAGTCGCACGTTACCTACCCAAAAGCGGTTCGGCCTATGGGCGTCTGTATGCCATGGGCATGGATGCGCTAAGACTGGTGCCACACCTCAATCGTCTGCGCAGCAGTCGCTTCGAATCGCTCGACGGCAGCACCGGCAACCTCTATATGGACGCGGCGAATCAGGTGCATCGTCAGCTCATCTGGGTCGAATTGGACGAACAGCCGAGGATCATCGGTTATTCGCCGAGGCTCGATCTGCAATATCAGGACGACACCCAAGCCGTACCATTCGACGGCGACGGCGCGGAATCCATTCCGGCCTCCTGATGACTCGCAAACAAACCCTCGGCAAGGAGGCCGAGCACCGCGCCGAACAATGGCTGGCGCGGCGAGGCCTGCAGACTGTGGCGCGCAACTACCGCTGCCGTGGCGGCGAAATCGATCTCATTATGTATGACGACGAATCCCTGGTGTTCGTTGAAGTGCGCTGTCGCACGGGCAGTAGCCACGGCGGGGCGCTCGCCAGTATCGGCACCGGCAAGCAAAGACGCCTCATGCTTGCCGCGCAGCACTATCTCCAGACCAGCGGCTGGCAAGGCCCGTGCCGATTCGATGTTGTCGGCTTCGAACCCGATAACGAAGCACCCCAATGGGTACGCAACGCATTCGACGTCTGACATCGACCCGAGACCGCGGTCATGCGACACTTGGTGATCCATCGTTTCCAACGACCCGAATCACCGTGGACCCACTCGAACGCGTCGCCGTAGCATTTGCCGATAGCGCGCGCATCAACGCCGAAGCCGCTCAAAGCCAGGCCGAGTCAATCGTCGCCGCAGCGCAATGTATCGTCGGCAGCCTGCTTGGCGGCGGCAAACTGCTGAGCTGCGGCAACGGCGGTTCAGCAGCCGACGCCCAGTATTTTGCCGCACAGATGCAACATCGCTTTGTACGGGAACGTCCCGGCCTGCCGGCTGTCGCACTTAACTCCGACACCGCGGTATTGACGGCAATCGCGCTCGACGATGGCTTCAGTGAAATTTTTGCCAAACGTGTCAGCGCATTGGGTCACCCTGGCGATGTATTGTTGACCCTTAGCCTAAACGGCACGGCCAGCAATACCATCGCGGCCGTTGCCGCGGCACAGGAAAGACAGATGCGCGTGGTCGCATTGACCGGGCGTGGCGGAGGCAGCCTGGCCGAGATGATGCGACCGAACGATACCGAGATTCGTACCCCGGCCGACGATCTGGCGCGCATCCTGGAGAATCACCGGCTGGTACTGCACTGTCTGTGCGATTTGATCGATCTTCAATTGATGGGTGGATGACTGACTATGAAATCGAACATTTTGATAACGCGGGGCCTGGTCGTTGGCCTATTGGCCCTGATCCTCAGCGGCTGCGGCGCGGTCGTGGTCGGTGGCGCGGTGACCGGCGTCGCGGTGGCACACGACCGGCGCACGACCGGCACCTTCGTCGAAGACCAGGAAATCTTTCTACGCGCAATCACGATCCGTAACCGCGATGCCGAACTGAAACAGAAGACCAACATCAACGTCGATGTCTTCAATATGCAGATCTTGTTGACCGGCCAGGCCGAAAACATGGAAATCGTCGAACGTTATCGCCAACAGGTCGCCCAAATCGCGCGCGTACGCACCGTATTCAACGAAGTCACCATCGGCGCCGAATCGACCTGGGGCGAAGCAACCGCCGATGCCTACCTCACCTCCAAGGTTAAAGTTGCGTTGTTCAACGTAAAACTCAAGGGTTTCGACCCAACTCGGGTCAAGGTATCGAGCTCGCTCGGTAGCGTATACCTGATGGGGCTACTGACCCCGACCGAGGCCGACGCGGTTACCGAAGAGGTTCGTTTCGTAAGCGGCGTCAAGCGCGTGATCAAGCTGTTTGAATACATCGATGAGTGAGGATCCGGCAACACCGCCGTTACCGACCGAACTACTCCATGAACTCGAACGCCTGTTCGGCGATCAACTCCTGACGGCCGCGGCCGACTGCTGGGCCTATGGCTACGACAACAGCCGCCAACATGCATTGCCGCAAGCGGTCTGTTTCGGACATGACGAACAACAGATAAGCGCACTGATAAAGCTCTGCCGTAAACACCAAACCCCTTTGGTGACTCGCGGTCGCGGCACCGGCACGACCGGTGCGACTGCACCGCTGCGCGGCGGCATTGTGCTATCGATGGAGCGTATGCGCGAAACGCTTACTGTCGATCCGGCAAATCGAATCGCCATCGTCTCGCCAGGCTATACCAACCAGGAATTGCAGGAGGCTGCCGGCGAACACGGCTTCTTCTGGCCTCCCGATCCCACCAGCGCAGCGGTGGCGACTGTCGGCGGCAATTTGGCCTACAACTCGGCCGGACCACGCGCGGTCAAGTACGGCACCCCCCGCGAGAACACCCTCGGCCTGCGTGCCGTCACCGGTGCCGGCGACCCGATCAAGACCGGCGTCAGCACCAGCAAAGGCGTTGTCGGCTATGACCTCACCCGCCTGATAATCGGTTCCGAAGGCACCCTGGCGGTGATCACCGAGGCGACAATCAAACTCACGCCGCTGGCTGAGAGCAAACGGACCCTCCAGGCGATCTACCGTGATATCCATGCCGCCGCCCGTGCCGTCTCGAACATCATGGCGCAGCCGACGATACCCTGCGCACTGGAGTTCATGGACGGCACGGCGATAGACATGGTACGCAACTATTCCGATCTCGGCCTGCCGGACGCGGCCGGCGCGTTGCTCATGATCGAAGTCGACGGACCCGAAGCCGGTATCGAAGCGGCGAGTCAACAGATCGCGGAGGCGGCTCGAATCGACGGCTACCTGACGGTCGACCAGGCATCCACCGACGAAGATATCGCGCGCCTCTGGCGCACACGCAAGGCCCTATCGCCGGCACTACGTAACGTCGCGCCGAAAAAGATCAACGAAGATATCGTGGTGCCGGTCTCACAGATCCCCGCCCTGATCGACGGCTTGGAAAAGCTGTCGAAAGAACACGGCATCACCATCGTCAACTTCGGCCATGCCGGTAACGGCAATATTCACGTCAACCTATTGGTAGACCCGGACGATGCAGCACAAATGGCCGCGGCAACACCCTGCCTCGATGCGGTATTCGATCTGGTTTTATCGCTCGACGGCACCCTATCCGGCGAACATGGCATTGGCTGGGTAAAGCGCATGTTCGTCGATCGGGAACTCGATCCGGCCAGCCTGAAACTCATGGCGGCGATTAAGCGTCAGTTCGATCCGGACAATATATTGAATCCGGGAGTCGGTTTTCCCGACGATTGAAGCGAACCGGGCATTTTTGCTATCGGTCAGTGCGTGTTGCCTATGCGTAACAGCAATTCACGGTAAGCATACGAAGCACATCAGCGATATCCGAAAGTCAATCTTCCTGGTCTTCGGCCATCTTCGCGACCTTACCCATCACCATTTCCTCAAGATCGGCTTTGTATTTCGCGACGCGGTCGAGTAGTTCACTGTCGGACGCGCCGAGAATTTGCGCCGCGAGAATACCGGCATTTTTCGCCCCATTGATCGCGACCGTTGCAACCGGCACGCCGGCCGGCATTTGAACGATCGACAACAGGGAATCTTCGCCACTCAGCGCTGAACTTTTGACCGGCACACCGATCACCGGCAAGGGCGTCAACGCAGCCGCCATACCCGGCAGGTGTGCCGCACCGCCCGCACCGGCGATGATCACCCGCAGACCGCGTTCCCGGGCACCTTGAGCATATTCGTACAGGCGCGTCGGGGTACGGTGCGCGGATACGATGGTCATCTCATAAGCGACGTCCAATTTGCGCAGCATCTCGGCCGCACCCTCCATCACCGGAAGGTCCGAATCGCTGCCCATGATGATGCCGACCAATGGGTCCGTCATGTTGAATCTCCCAAAATCTTAATAAGCGATTTGACTTGTTCCGCCTTGGCACAGGCCGCGTCGATATCTTCGTCGACCACCGTCACATGACCCATCTTGCGCCCGGGCTTGGTGACTGCCTTGCCGTAGATATGAACGCAGACACCGGGAATGCGCAGCACTGCAGACAACCCCGAAATCAACGGACGCCCCCGGTAACCGGGCTCGCCGAGCAGATTGACCATGGTCGCCGGAGACAGCTGCCGGGTATCGCCCAGCGGCAGATTGAGGATGGCGCGCAAATGCTGTTCGAACTGATCGGTCACACAAGCCTCTATGGTGTGGTGTCCCGAGTTATGGGTCCGTGGCGCAACCTCGTTGACCAACAGCTCGCCATCACGCGTCAAGAACATTTCGATCCCGAATACCCCGACACCGTCCATGGCCTGCACGGTACGGATCGCCAAGGTCTCGGCCTGATGAGCAAGTTCGTCGCTCACCTGGGCCGGCGCGAGCAGGTAATCGAGCACGTTATCGTCGGCATGAAAACGCATCTCGACCGTCGGATAGGCGACACAGTCGCCGTTGACATTCCGCGCGACCATTACCGCGAGTTCTTTGTGCGCTTCGATGAAACGCTCGACATAACCGGGTACCGGCAAGTGGCTGTCGAACAGGTCCGCATTCGGCATCACCACAACACCACGGCCGTCATAGCCGCCACGCTTGGCTTTCTGAACCAAGGGATATCCGAATGCCGCAAAGGCCTGCGCATTCGGCGTCGGCATATCGACGAAATCCGAGGTCGGAATGCCGGCATCACGCAAAAAACACTTCTGGCGATACTTATCCTGAATGGTCGCCAACAAGGCCGGCCTTGGGTGAATTTTGTGCCCTTCCGACTCCAGGCCGATCAAGGTTTCGGTCTCGATGTCTTCCAACTCGAAGGTCATGAGGTCGCAGGATTCCGCCAACTCGCGCAGCTTGGCCGGATCACTGTAATCACCGACGATCTGGTGGCCGGCAACCTGCGCTGCCGGCGAACCGGGCACCGGATCGAGCACCACGCAGGTGCAGCCCAGGCGTTTGGCCGCCTTCACCATCATACGGCCAAGCTGGCCACCGCCGATCAGGCCGATGCGCGCAACCGGAAAGGGATAAAGGTCTTCTGTCGACATGGTCGAAAAGTCGTATCTCGAACGCCACGGCGCAAACTCACGTCGGATACGTCGGCACGAAAAACACCTTTCGGCCCAACGGGTTCGCGGCGGCAAATCGGTAAGGATAACCCGGAAAGCCTCTGCGAAGACGATCGATTTTGCTTTCGCAAACCCGATCTCGGGCCTGGATCAAACGTTTTTTTCTTGAGATCAAGGATATAGCAGCGCGTCCTCGGATTGTGGCGGCGATCCTTCGTTTACACGGCTGCAAGATGAAATCCGGACGAAATCCGGGGGGGACGACCCCGGATAGCCGTACGGAAGGGCTGTGATATAGTCGAGCACAGCATTAAATTAGGAAGTGCTGAAAAACAGCCTGTGAGCGACCGGCAAGATCCTCATGTGTCACCGGGAACACAACCCTACACGACAGCTTCCTGATCGCTAAACAAAACAGAGAGCTAAGAATCAGGGGGGCATTCATGTCCAAGCAGCATCCCGTGGTCGCGGTCACCGGTTCGTCCGGTGCCGGCACCACTACCGTCAAACGCGCCTTCGAGCACATTTTCACCCGTGAGGGCATCAATGCCGCTGTCGTCGAAGGCGACAGTTTCCATCGCTACGAGCGGAACGAAATGAAGGTCAAAATGACCGAGGACGGCCTGAGCCACTTCGGCCCCGAGGCCAACCGTTTCGACAAACTGGAAGAATTGTTCAAGACCTACGGCGAGACGGGCACAGGCGAGAAACGCTACTACCTACATAGCGAAGAAGAAGCCGAAGAACACAACACGCGACTCGGTATCGACAAGCAGCCGGGCGAGTTTACCCCCTGGGAGCCTATTCCCGAGGGCACCGATTTGCTGTTCTACGAGGGTTTACACGGCCTGGTGACGACCGACGAACACAATGTCGCCGAACACGTCGACCTGGGCATCGGCGTGGTACCGATCGTGAACCTGGAGTGGATCCAGAAGATCCATCGCGATAACGCCGAACGCGGCTATTCGCCCGAGGCCGTCGTCGACACCATCATGCGGCGCATGCCCGACTACATCAACCACATCACGCCGCAGTTCTCACGCACGGATATCAACTTCCAGCGGGTCTCGCTAGTCGATACCTCGAACCCTTTCATCGCTCGCGACATTCCGACACCGGACGAGAGCTTCGTCGTGATTCGTTTCGCCGATCCGAAGAAGTTCGACATCGATTTCCCCTATCTCCTGTCGATGGTGCACGGCTCGTTCATGTCGCGGCGCAACAGTATCGTTGTGCCCGGCGGCAAGATGGGCTTTTCCATGGAAGTCATCTTCGGCCCCATCATCGACAAAATGATGGACGAGCGCTAGATCAATAAGCCGGCAACCGGTGGTGGCCGGGCGCCGCCACCGGTAACATGCCGGTCTCATGAGCATCTTCACCAGCATCCATGTCGATGGCGACGACTGGCAAGCGCTTTGCGATCGGATTCTGGCCGCAAAACCGCCGGGAAACGCAGGCGACCTTGCGTTCATCTATCTGGCCGAGGAGCTGGCCGGCGACAGCGACCGCATCATCGACTACCTGCGCGACAAAAGCGGCATCACCCACTGGGTTGGTTGTGTCGGGATGGGACTCTGCAGTACCGGCCGCGAAAGTTATGAACAAGCGTCAATGGCGGTATTGCTGACCCCTTTCGCCACAGACGATTTCCATATCATCCCCGCACTCGACGAAGCACTCGATCAATGGCTGGAGGCGACCCAGGGTTGGCGCGAGCGCAACCTGGCATCGGTTGCGGTCGTCCATGCCGACCCCAACAGTCAGCTGCTACCGCAGCGGCTGCTCGAGCTCAGCCGGGGACTGCAAAACGGTTTTCTTGTCGGCGGTATCGCATCGGCACAAGAGCTGGCGGTGCAGATCGCGGATCGCGCCGTCGGCGGCGATCTGTCCGGCGTCTTGTTCAGCGGCAACTGTCAGATCAGTACCGGTCTGAGCCAAGGGTGCGGCCTGATCGGACACAAGCACGAGATCACCGAGTGCCAGCACAACATTATCAAGCGTATCGATGGGCGATCGGCGCTGGACGTATTCAAAGAAGACATCGGCGAGGTATTGGCACGCGACCTCAACCGTGTCGGCGGCTACATCTTTGCCGCATTGCCGATCAAAGGTTCGGATACCGGCGACTATCTGGTGCGCAATCTGATCGGTATCGACCCCGACCAGGAACTGATCGCCATTGGCGACCTGGTCGAAGAGGGGATGGAGATTCAGTTCGCACGACGCGACGCCGAGACCGCACGCGAAGACCTGGCACGCATGATCACAAACCTGAAGGCACGCCTACCGGGGCCACCCAAAGGTGCCTTGTATCACTCCTGTCTGGGACGCGGCCGCCATCTTTTCGGCGACGATTCGGCAGAATTGAAACTCGTCAATGAACTGCTGGGCGACGATGTCCCACTGATCGGCTTCTATGCCAATGGCGAAATCTCACACGACCGGCTTTACGGCTATACGGGAGTCCTCACCCTTTTTAGCTGAGGCAAACAAGAAGCTCAGGCCCGCGCAGCCTGATCCTGGTTTGCCGCGGCATTCAGCGCGGTTCTGATCCGTGATTCGATCTTTTCCACCGACAAGCCGGCTATTTCGAGCTGTTCGGCCTGGGTGCCTTGTTCGATGAAATGGTCGGGCAATCCAAGATTGAGTACCTCGGCGTTGATTCCGGCCGCGTGCAAAGCCTCGTTGACCGCAGAACCGGCCCCTCCCTGCACCACATTCTCTTCCAGTGTCACCAACAGACGATGACTCGCCGCGAATTCGAGGACGAGTTCATGATCCAAAGGTTTAATGAACCGCATATTGGCCACACTCGCACCCAGGCGGTCGGCCACCCGGCGTGCGGTGTCGAGCAAGGTACCGAAAACCAATAGCGCAACCTCCTTGCCCCGGTGCAAGACTTCGCCTCGACCCCACGGCAGCGTTTCCAGGTCGGTCCCGACCGCGGCACCTATCCCGACACCGCGTGGGTAACGGACCAGGGCCGGACCGGGATGCGCGTAGGCGGTCTGCAAAAGCAGACGGCATTCGGCTTCATCGGCCGGCGCCATGACCGCCATATTCGGGATGCATCGGGCGTAACTCAGATCGAAGCTACCCGCATGGGTCGCGCCATCGGCACCCACCTGGCCCGCGCGATCGACCGCGAAAGTCACGTCGAGATCTTGCAGGGCGACATCGTGCAGCAACTGATCGTACGCCCGCTGCAAAAAGGTCGAATAGATCGCCACCACCGGCTTGAGACCTTCGCAGGCCATACCGGCAGCAAAAGTCACCGCATGCTGTTCGGCGATTCCGACATCGAAATAGCGTCGCGGAAAACGCTCGGCAAACGCGACCAACCCCGAGCCTTCGCACATCGCCGGCGTCACCGCGACCAAACGTTCATCCTCGGCCGCGCAGTCGCAAACCCAATCGGAAAACACCTGGGTGAAGCTTTTACCGGCGGCCTTCTTGGCCATCTGCCCGGTAGAGGGGTTGAATGGTGTAACGCCGTGGTACACACAGGGATCGCCTTCGGCAGGCGCATAGCCTCGACCCTTCTGGGTCACGACATGCAGGAAACGCGGCCCATGCATGGCCTTCATGTTGCGCAGGGTATTGACCAACAAAGGCATATCGTGACCGTCAATCGGGCCGATGTAGTTGAAACCGAGTTCCTCGAACAACGTGCCGGGCATCACCATGCCCTTCATGTGTTCTTCCCAGCGGTGCACCAGGCTCTTCATGCCCGGCATACCGCTGAGCACATGTTTACCACCCTCGCGCACCCGGTTGTAGAAACGGCTGGACAACACCCTTGCCAAGTAATTGCTGATGGCACCGACCGGCGGTGAAATCGACATATCGTTGTCGTTCAGGATCACCAGCAGATCGAGATCGAGCGCGCCGGCATGGTTCAGCGCCTCGAAGGCCATACCCGCCGACAATGCGCCGTCGCCGATTACCGCGATGTGTTCGCGCTGCTCGCCAGCGGATTTGGCCGCGACCGCCATACCGAGTGCGG
The DNA here is from genome assembly GCA_028280505.1 of Chromatiales bacterium. Taxonomy (GTDB): domain Bacteria; phylum Pseudomonadota; class Gammaproteobacteria; order Chromatiales; family Chromatiaceae; genus Thiosocius. The sequence goes on from JANQLO010000014.1 coordinate 122,768, forward strand.
CACTGATCGAGGTACTGGAATGGCCTGCACCGAAGGCATCGAATTCCGACTCGTCACGCTTGAGAAATCCTGACAGGCCATCCTTTTGTCGCAGCGTGCCCATGCGTTCACGCCGACCGGTCAGAATCTTGTGCGGATAGGCCTGATGACCGACGTCCCAGATCAGACGATCGTTGGGGGTGTTGAAGACGTAATGCAATGCCACGGTCAGCTCGACGACACCCAAACCGGCCGCCAGATGGCCGCCGGTCTGTGAGACCGTGTTCACCAGAAAGCGTCGCACCTCGCTTGCCAAAGCCGGCAATTCGGCTGCCGCCAACGCGCGCAGGCCACCCGGCGATTCGATCTCGTCGAGCAGCTCATAGGGAGCACCGGGAAGCGAATGCGGCATCGAGACAATCTACAAAAAAACCGATGCCTATTCTAACGCACCACAATGCACGATTAGGGCCTAAATCTGGCAAATCGGCGCACGGCTAATCTTGAATTTTTCACTAATGACCCTGTCTAGGGTCCCGTCCGGCTAATCCGCTGAAATAATGCGGATTAGCCGGACGGGACCCTAGATGCTTGACCGAGCGACCTGGACGCGCAAAATCGCAATGTTTCTGTCATGCTGATGACAAAGGGATGTCACGCCCCTGTCTTAAGGTGCGCCCAACTTATTTATATACCTGCATGGATGACACGCCATGAGCGTCGTACCTGAACTCGAAGCCCGCCGGTCGCGCAGCCGGTTGGTCGTGGAACTGGCGACCACGATCGACGATATTCGCGCCTCGCAATCACTGCGTTACCGCGTATTTGGCGAGGAACTCGGCGCCGAATTGCACAGCGACGGCAGCGGGCTCGACGAAGACCGCTACGATCCGTATTGCCAACACCTACTCGTTCGGGATGCGGCAAACGGTCGAGTCGTGGGTTCTACGCGACTCATGCTCGACGGGCAGGCACGTAAAGCCGGTGGCTTCTATTCGGCAAGCGAGTTCGAACTTGGCCCGCTGCTCGATCTACCCGGTCGGCGGCTGGAGGTCGGTCGCACCTGCATCGATCCGGCTTACCGCCAAGGCGCAGCCATCGCGGTATTGTGGTCCGGGCTGGCCGACTACATCAAAGAAAACCGCATCGACATGTTGTTCGGTTGTGCAAGCATCGAAATGGATGACGGTGGCGTCGTCGCGCAAGCGATCATGAACCGGATCCGCCAACACGCAATGACCGCACCGGATTGCCGGGTGACCCCGAAAAATCCGTTGCCGCCGTTACCCGAGGGTGCCGAAGAAACCGTTGCCGCGCCGCTCCCGCCGTTACTTAAAGCTTACTTCAGACTCGGCGCACGGGCATGCGGCGAGCCGTGTTACGACCCGGCATTCAATTGTGCCGACGTATTGGTGCTGGTGAATGTCAACGATATCGATTCGTCTTACACACGCCATTTTCTCGATCGTGTCATGAAGGGCTGAACACCGATGATCTGGCGCGTGCTCCGACGCACGTCACTGTTGAGCTTGCATATCGTATTCGGGCTGCTATTGACGCCGCTCTTTTTGACCCGCAGCAACGGTGATGTCCTGCGCACCCATCCCCACGTCACGTCCTGGTGGCACAATCGGCTGGCCGACATCCTGGGCGTCAACATTACGGTATCCGGGCATCGGCCGCAGGCGCCGGCACTGATCGTCAGCAACCATATCTCATGGCTCGATATCATCGTCCTGGGCGGCCTCACCCATACCGACTTTCTGTCCAAATACGAAGTGCGCAAATGGCCCGTCGTCGGTTGGCTGGCGGCACGCGCCGGCACGGTATTCATTCGCCGCGGTGACGGCCAAGCCAGCGAAATCAGTCGTCATATCGCCGATCGTTTGCGCAAACAGGGCCTGCTGACGCTGTTTCCCGAAGGCACCACCACCGATGGCCGCTCGGTCAGGCCCTTCTTCTCGCGCCTATTCGCGGCAGCTATCGATACGGGTACCGACGTTGTACCGGTCGCGCTGCGCTACCACATCGACGGTGAACTCGACCCGATCGCGCCTTACACCAACGAGCAATCGCTGTCGGAAAACCTGCGTGGCCTGATCTGCCGTAAAAAAACGGAAGTCCACGTGGTGTTTGGTGACCCCATTTCTCTGAGCGACCACACGCGACGCGAAGTCGCCGAACTCGCACGCAACGCCATAGTGCAATCTCTCGATATGCCCAATCCCGTGTTGACCGCCCGACCGGCTGCGGCCCCGGCCGGCTGAACGCCGGCACGGGATCACCAGGCACCATGACGCGGGATCCCAACGAGCCGACGAATCCAGACCGATGAACATGGGCAGCAAGATATGAACATACTGCTAGTTACCGAAACCTACCCGCCGGAGATCAACGGTGTGGCGCGCACACTGGCCCAAATGGTTCACGGTCTCGCCGGCTTGGGTCACCGTATCACCTTGTTACGCCCCCGCCAGAGCAACGAACCCGAGCATCCCGACGGCCCTGCGGAAACGTATCGGGTTCGCGGCATCCCCCTTCCCGGTTATCCCGGTTTACAGTTCGGTCTGCCGGCCTATCGGCGTCTTTGCACGTTGCTCGATCAAAAGGCCATCGATGCCGCCTACATCGCGACGGAAGGTCCACTCGGTCACTCGGCCATGCGTGCCTGTCGAAACAAGGGCGTGCCGGCACTGTCGGGTATGCATACGAATTTTCATCAGTACAGCGGGCACTACGGGGCCGGCCTGCTGGCACCCTTGTTGTTGCGCTATCTACGTCGTTTCCACAACAGCTTGGCGGGGACCCTGGTACCTACCGCCAGCATGGCCGATATCCTGAGCACCGATGGGTTTCACAACCTCCACGTGTGGCCGCGCGGGGTACATACCGATCTATTCAATCCGGAAAAACGTTCGCCCGAGTTACGACGTGCCTGGGGGCTGGCAGACGACGACCTGGCCGTGCTCTATGTCGGTCGCTTGGCGCCGGAAAAAAACATCGACATCGCATTCAAGGCCTTTGCCGCAATCCACGAGCGCGCCCCCCGAGCCAAATTTGTGCTGGTCGGCGCCGGACCGGCAGAGCAACGCCTACGAAAGGCACACCCGGACGCCCTGTTCGCCGGCCCGAAGATCGGCGAGGCCTTAGCCCATCACTATGCCAGCGGCGATTTGTTCCTGTTCCCCAGCCAGACCGAAACCTTCGGCAATGTGACTCTCGAGGCGATGGCCAGCGGCCTGCCGGTCGTGTCTTATGATCTGGCTGCGGCGCATGAGCTCATTCAACACCAACACAACGGCCTGCTCGTCCCGGACGGCGACGAGGCTGCTTTCATCGAACAGGCGGTGCGCTGCGCCACCGATCCGGCGCTGCGCGTGACACTTAGCGGTCATGCACATGACACCGCTTTGCAACAGGCCTGGCCGAAACTGATAGTGCGTCTAGAAAGGCTGTTTTTGACGGTTCATCGCGAACCTGGAGCCGATACCGATGAAGGCACTGCTACATCAACTGAACGTCCTTGAGGCACCTATCTGCCGTGCCGCCAGCCAGCGCGGCGACCATCTTGAAACGCAACGCTTCTTCGCCATCGTCAGCCGGCTTGGCGACGGCGTTTTCTGGTATCTGGTGATGCTCGCACTGCCTGTGCTGTATGGCAGACCGGGACTGGCGGTTGCGGTGCAGATGCTGGCAGTCGGGTTCGTTTCCCTCTTGATCTACAAAGCGCTCAAGCAAACCACCGGCCGACGCCGGCCTTGCGAGGAATTCCCCGACATCCGGCGCCATGCCCCCATGCTGGACCTTTACAGCTTCCCATCCGGCCACACCATGCACGCGGTCGGTTTTACCGGCATATTGATGGCGTACTACCCCGAGATCGGAATCATGGTCGCGCCGTTTGCACTGCTGGTCGCCTGGTCACGCCTGGTACTGGGTTTACACTATCCCAGTGACGTCGTCGTCGGTGCCTTGATCGGTGGTTCGGTGGCCTGGGGCAGCTTGATGCTGATCGGATAATCCGCGTCCGACACCCTTAGCCGGCATGCGACAATACCCGCATGCCGAACCCAAGACACTTCGATACCCTCATACTCGGCCAAGGTCTGGCCGGCAGCGCGCTCGCCTGGCATTTGATCGATGCCGGCCAACGCGTCTGCGTTATCGACGACCATCATGCCACATCGTCCTCGCGGGTCGCGGCCGGCCTGATCAATCCGTTGGCGGGTATGCGCTTCACACGCCGCCCGGAGCTGAACGATTGCTTGAGCGCCGCTGACAACTGGTACGGCCGACTCGCTGCCGAGTTCAATCAGACGCTGTTTCATCCGCGTCCGATGCTGCGGCTGTTTCGCTCACCCGATCAACGGCGTTTTCACAATCGTCTGCTCGAAGACCCGGCCGCTACGGAATTGCTGGGCGACGAATTTGCCCCCGGGGATTGTCCCGAGCCGGTGGCCGCACCACATGGTGGATTCATCCAGCATCGCACCGGCCATATCGACCTGCCCCTACTGCTGGATTTGGTGCGTAACTGGTTGCGCGACCGCGATGCCATGGTCGAGTGCGCGATCGACTACGCGCAAATCGAGAGCAATGCCAATGGCGTGAAACTGCGCGACCTGAGCGCCGAGCGTCTGGTCTTTTGCGACGGGGCGCGCCTTCATGACAATCCCTGGTTCAATTATCTCCCTCTGGCACGCGGCAAAGGCGAGATCCTCAAGCTACGTATCGATGGCTGGAAACCCCAACACATCATCAATGGCGCCCACTGGCTGGTGCCGCAACCCGACGGTAAGCTGCGTTTCGGCGCCACCCACGAACATCAACAGATCGATCACGAAACAACCGACACCGGCCGCAAGGTCTTGCTAGCCGGGCTCGCAACCCTACTCGGCCGCCAAACAGACATCGTGGTAACCGAACAACAGGCCGGCGTACGCCCCGGCACGCGCGACCGCCATCCGCTGCTCGGTCAGCATCCCGAACACCCCCCCCTGTGGGTATGCAACGGTTTCGGTGCACGCGGCTCGCTCATCATTCCCTGGTACGCCCGGCGTTTGAGCGAACACCTGCTTCAGGCCAAGCCACTGCCGAGCGAGGCCGATATCCGACGCTTCGATCGATGCGACGTCCTTTGACCGCATTGGCCCATACCGCAGTACAGGCTGTGCTCAATCCAGGCGGGCGGGCAATCGACGCAACGATGGGTAACGGTCACGACACCTGCTTCCTCGCGAGCCGTGTCGCACCCGACGGTCGAGTGATCGCGTTCGATGTCCAAACGCATGCAATGGCGAAAACCCACGAACGCCTTGGCGCAGCCGGTCTGGACGCGCTCGTGAACCTGCAACTACGCGGTCACGAACAAATGACGACAGCCGTACCACACGATTGGCCCGGTACGGTAGACGTCGTGATGTTCAATCTCGGCTATCTGCCGGGCGGCGACAGAACTATCGTCACCCAAGCCGAGACCACACTGACCGCGCTCAACCAAGCCCTGCAAATGCTGCGGCCCGGCGGACTGCTTTCACTACTGCTCTATCGCGACCACGGCGGCGCCGAAACGGAATCGACAGCGGTCGAAAACTGGGTATCGACGCTTGCCGGCCGTTATGTCATCGAACGACACGAATCACCGGGGCCTTGTTTGTTTCTGATCAGCGCATCCTGAGCCACCCCAAAACACACATGTCGCACTCATTCGAGCTTTCGCAGCTCGAAGCGTGCACGACGACTGCCGTCGCTCTGTGCAAAAACCCACCCGTCACTGAGTGGCAACTCGAGTCCCGCTTCGGGCGGCAAGGCGGCCACTTCGCGCACCCGCACGGTTTGCGCCACGCCATCGCGCCGGGGTTCGGCATCCTGGCGCTTGCCGAACACCTGCTTGCCACGCTCGGCAATAGAGAACCAGTTCTCGGCCAAGGGATTGTCGGTCGCACATCGATAAGTGACAGCGAGATAGTTACCGGGTGGCACATAGCCGGGGCGCAGCTCGATCCGGCCCTCATGCACCACGCCGGCTACCGGAAAGGCGGCGAAACGCACCCGCGGCGTCTCATGCAGGGTTAGATTGCTGTCGAGGTAAGTGCCGTTGACCTTACGGCAATCGAACCAGGCCTGCGGTCGCGACAAGGACGTGATCTGATTCAACCAGCGCGCATTGCCGCTGCCGATGCGGTATTCACCCTGCCGCACCTCGAAATCGATCAGAATTTCCCAGGGGATACGTACGCCGCCACCGAAACCGGGTTCGCCGAACACGAAGCTTTGATCACCGCGGATGGTCAGTAGCCAACGTCCATCGACACCGGGCCCACTCGCCAAAGCAACACAGGGCACTGACAACATGAGCAGCACGCCGGCCAATCGCCTCACGACGCTTTCCCCGCCGATAGCAGATGCGACGCTTCCTCGCCCATTAAAAAATCGAAGAAGGCCCTGGCAACCGGTGGTAAACGTTTGCCTCGGCAAGCCACCAAATACCAATGACGCTCGATCGGGAAACCCTGCACGTCGAGTAGCGTCAAACGACCGGCCTCGAGTTCGAGCTCGAGGGTATGGATGGACACCACACCCAGGCCAAGCCCGGCCTCCACCGCATGTTTGATGGCCGAATTCGACGTCATCTCCATACCGGTTTTGAACTGCACGCCCCGTTCCTCGAAAAAACGTTCCATTGCGATCCGGGTACCGGATTGCTTTTCGCGCACCACAAAAGTCTCGTCCTGCAAGCGTTTTAGCGGGATTTTGTCGACAGACGCCAATGGATGACCCGGCGGCGCGATGATCACCAAAGGATTGTCCATAAAAGCCGTCGCCTCCAGGTCCAACCCCTCGGGCGGTTTGCCCATGATCACCAGATCGGCATCGTTACTCGCCAGCTGGTCGAGCAGGCTTTTACGGTTGGTGACGTCGAGCGAAAAACTGGTACCGGGATAACGTTGCGAAAAAGCGGCCAACAAACGGGTCGCGAAGTGATTTGCCGTCGTCGCGACGCTGATACGCAGTCGGCCGGTCTGCACACCCTTGAGCGCCTCGACCACTTCATCCAGCTCGCATAGCAGGCGACCGACTTCCTGACTGTAGTGAAAGAACTCCCGCCCGGCCTCGGTCAGGTGGATCTTTTTACCCAGCTTTTCGAACAGAGGCAACGCAGCGGCCTCTTCGAGCTGACGGATCTGCATCGACACCGCCGGTTGGCTCAAATGCAATTCTTCCGCGGCCCGCGTGAAGCTGGCCAGGCGTGCAACCGCCTCAAAAACCTCGAGCTGTCGCAGGGTAAGATGCATAAGACCTATATTATATGATCTATCAGTATTATTGACTGTTAATTATAGGTTCGCCCCCTATACTGCCCCCACCCCAAACACACAAAACCGACGCGGTTAATCGCAAACGGCGGGGCCCAGCGTCCGGTTCGCCGGACATGGATCAACAACCTAGACAGAGGTTTTCGGCAATGGCCAAGAAATACGATGCGGGCGTAAAAGAGTACCGCGAAACATACTGGATGCCAGATTACACACCAAAGGACACCGATATCCTGGCATGCTTCAAGATCACCCCTCAGGCGGGCGTACCGCGTGAAGAGGCTGCCGCCGCAGTCGCCGCGGAATCCTCCACCGGGACCTGGACGACCGTCTGGACCGACCTGCTGACCGACCTGGATTACTACAAAGGCCGCGCGTACGCGATCGAAGACGTCCCCGGCGACGACACCTGCTTCTATGCCTTCATTGCCTACCCGATCGACCTGTTCGAAGAGGGTTCGGTCGTCAACGTATTCACCTCTTTGGTCGGTAACGTCTTCGGCTTCAAAGCCGTGCGTGCGTTGCGTCTTGAAGACGTGCGCTTCCCGATCGCCTATGTCATGACCTGCAACGGTCCGCCGTTGGGTATCCAGGTCGAGCGCGACGTGATGAACAAATACGGTCGTCCGCTGCTCGGGTGCACCATCAAGCCGAAGCTCGGCCTATCGGCCAAGAACTACGGCCGCGCCGTATACGAAGGTCTGCGCGGCGGCCTGGACTTCACCAAAGACGACGAGAACGTCAACTCGCAGCCGTTCATGCGTTGGCGCCAGCGTTTCGATTTCGTCATGGAGGCCATCCACAAGGCGGAGCACGAAACCGGCGAACGCAAGGGCCACTACCTGAACGTGACCGCGCCGACCCCCGACGAGATGATGAAGCGCGCCGAATACGCCAAGGAGATCGGCGCACCCATCATCATGCACGACTACATCACCGGCGGCTTTTGCGCCAATACAGGCCTGGCCCAGTGGTGTCGCGACAACGGCATGCTCTTGCACATCCACCGCGCCATGCATGCCGTACTCGACCGCAACCCTCATCACGGCATCCACTTCCGCGTGCTGACCAAAATCCTGCGCCTGTCCGGCGGCGACCACCTGCATACCGGCACCGTGGTCGGCAAGCTCGAAGGCGACCGCGAGGCCACCCTCGGCTGGATCGACCTGCTGCGCGAGTCCTACATCAAGGAAGACCGCTCGCGCGGCATCTTCTTCGATCAGGACTGGGGCTCCATGCCGGGTGCCTTCGCCGTTGCGTCCGGCGGCATCCACGTCTGGCACATGCCGGCGCTGGTCACCATCTTCGGCGACGACGCCGTGCTGCAGTTCGGTGGCGGCACGCTGGGCCACCCCTGGGGCAATGCGGCCGGCGCCGCGGCCAACCGCGTCGCGGTCGAGGCCTGCGTCGAGGCACGCAACCAGGGTCGCGAGCTGGAAAAGGAAGGCAAGGAGATCCTTACCGCCGCCGCCGCGCACAGCCCCGAGCTCAAGGCCGCGATGGAAACGTGGAAAGAAATCCGGTTCGAATTCGACACCGTCGACAAGCTGGATGTGGCCCACAAGTAAGGGCAAAGGGCCGCAGGCCGGGAGCTGAGGAAACCGAAACACGGCCCTTAGCCCCCGGCCCAAGCCCGAATTTCCAGAGCGCCCGATATGGCGCTGCCGGTTGAATCACGAACCTACAGAAATTTGGAGCATCAAATGAGCGACATGCAGGACTACAAATCGAGCTTGACCGATGTGTCGAGCCGCAAGTTCGAGACCTTCTCGTACCTGCCGGAGATGAACGCGGACCAGATCCGCAAACAAATCGAGTACATCGTATCCAAAGGGTGGAACCCGGGCATCGAGCACACCGAACCGGAGAACGCCTTCTCAAACTACTGGTACATGTGGAAGCTGCCGATGTTCGGCGAAACCGACGTCGACGCCATCCTGGCCGAGTGCGAGGCCTGCCACAAGGCACATCCGAACAATCACGTTCGGTTGCTCGGCTTCGACAACTACGCCCAGTCGGCCGGCGCCTCGATGGTGATCTATCGCGGTAAACCGGTCTGATCGACCGTCACACCGCGTGATCAAGAAAGCCCCTGCCCTTCGAGGGGCGGGGGCTTTTCGTTGAAACATCGGGTTTTCAGCCCGGAGTAGCCGCATCGCGCCACCACTCCGACCGACCATTCGAACCGGGAGACCGTGCTTTCCCGCCAAGCCAGAACCGAAGGATCAAGCACATGAGCGACATCAACAGCGATCAATATCTGATCGGCAACGAACCCTATTACCGTCCGGTGCACAACGAGGTGGAGATGTACGAGGCGGCCTATGCCGCGCGCATGCCGGTGATGCTCAAAGGCCCGACCGGTTGCGGTAAGTCGCGCTTCGTTGAATACATGGCGTGGAAACTGCGGAAGCCACTGATCACGGTTGCCTGTAACGAAGACATGACGGCATCCGATCTGGTCGGCCGTTACCTGCTCGATATCAACGGTACCAAGTGGCAGGATGGACCGTTGACCGTCGCCGCACGCATCGGCGCCATTTGCTATCTCGACGAAGTCGTCGAGGCCCGTCAAGACACCACCGTGGTCATCCACCCACTGACCGACCATCGCCGCGAACTGCCGTTGGAGAAGAAGGGCGAACTGGTCCGGGCACATGAAGACTTCCAGATCGTCATCTCGTACAACCCGGGCTATCAATCGCTGATGAAGGATCTCAAGCAATCGACCAAACAACGCTTCGGCGGGATGGACTTCGACTATCCGGCGACCGAAATCGAAACCGAGATCGTTCAACACGAAGGCGATATCGAACGCGAGGTAGCCGAAAAGTTGGTACAGATCGCGCAGCGCTCGCGCAACCTCAAGGGCCACGGCCTGGATGAAGGCATGTCGACCCGTCTGTTAGTCTATGCCGCGCAACTCGTCGCCAAGGGCATCTCGCCACAGGCCGCGTGCCAGATGGCACTGGTCACCCCACTAACGGACGATCCGGATATGCGCGATACCCTGGGCGCGGCTGTCAATACCTACTTCTAAACAGTCAGGAGCGCCCTGCGTGGAACGCACACTCGAAAACCTTTTGTATGCCAGCCGCTGGTTGCTGGCACCGATTTACCTGGGCTTGAGCCTGGCGCTGCTCGCACTCGGCATCAAATTCTTCCAGGAAGTCTTTCACGTACTGCCGGCCGTGCTATCGATGAAAGAAGCCGATCTGGTATTGATCGTACTGAGCCTAGTGGATATCGCGTTGGTCGGCGGGCTCTTGGTCATGGTCATGCTCAGCGGCTACGAAAACTTCGTCTCCGCGATCGATATAAAAGAAGGCAGCGACAAGCTCGACTGGCTGGGCAAACTCGACGCCGGCTCGCTGAAGCAGAAGGTCGCCGCATCGATTGTCGCCATCTCGTCGATCCATTTGCTCAAGGCCTTCATGAATACGCCTAATCTGCCCAACGACAAACTGATGTGGTACGTGATCATTCATCTCACCTTCGTGGTCTCAGCGCTGGGGATGGCCCTGGTCGATCGCATGAATAGACGCTGAAACGGATCATAGCCATGTCGGTCGATTTCTCAGAATACGTCACCTGCCTGAGCGGGGAAGATCACGAACATCGCGAGGCGCTCGAATCGTCCTATCACGAGGCACAGCGCGTCATGTCGCCGCGCGGCCTGCAAAACTACCTGGAGGGCATGCGCGCCTTCTGCACCCTCGGACGCGGACAGGACCTGGTGCTGACCTATATCCAGGAAATGCCCGGCGTTGCCAAAGAGGTCGGAGAAGACATTATCCCCGACATCGTCGAGGCGATGATGAAGCTGTCGTCGCACACCTCCGGCAGCGTTATCACGCTGATCCTGGCCAACCTGCCGATGGCGGCATCGCGCCTGGGCGATGCCGAGGTGTTGCGCGGTTTTCTCAAACTACTGCATCAGATGACCGGCAAGGCGCCCCGCGGCCTGCGGCCGATGATGGAAAATCTCGACGAGCTACTGTCGAAGCTGACGCTCGGTGGCCTGCGTCGCTGGGTCATGTGGGGCGCACAGGCCCATCAGCGCGATCTCGATGGCCAAATGGCCTATTTCGCACTCAAGACCGAATCGTCGCAATCTATCCTGCAGTCCGAACGCCGCGGCACCCTGTTCGTCGACAACCAACGCAAGCTCAATTTCTATTTGCGGGCACTCTGGGCACGGGCCTTTTTCATGCGCCCGACCGCCGGCGACTTCGAGTCGCGCCAGGGCATCAAGCCCTTCATCGACGATTTCCAGATTCACGTGCCCGATGCCTTCGATCCTTTCCGTGGCATCGATGGCATGGAGATCTACCGCGCGGCCGCCGCGCATTGTGCGGCACACATGGTGTATACCCGCGAACCCATCTCGGCCGAAGAGCTCTCGCAGGCGCAGATGCGTTTCATCGAGATGTTCGAGGATGCACGGATCGAGTATCTCGCTTATTCCGAATTCCCCGGGTTACGCAAACTCTGGTTATCGTTCTTCACTGCCGAGCCCGGCGAACACGACGAGTTCGGCAAGCCGCACGAGACCATGGACTACATGCTGCGCACCACCCGCGCAATCATGGACCCGGAATACCGGGACGCCGAACCCGTGGTCAACGAAATCGCCACCGACTATCGCGCCAAACTCGAAAGCGACCCCTACACTTCGCGCCTCGCGTGGACCGCGGGCGTCGAGTTCTACAACAAGATGATCGAGATCGCGAAAATCCCCAGCGTGCGCATCCTGACCGAGTGGCCGATCCCCTATCGCGACGACAATCGCTATTTCTGGGATTTCTCCGAGAACATGTTCGAGACCCAAGGCACCGACTATATGCCGGCCTCGCAGGGTACCGTACGCCGCTATGTCAGCCTGATGGAATTCGTCAACGACATCGACTCCGAGATGACCCACGACAGTCCGGACGAGATCCTGGTGCTCGCCACCGAGCTGTTTCCTTACGAAGACAACGGCGTCAGTTACAACGAAACGGAGGGCGTCGAACCGGTCTCGGACCCCTTTCACTACAACGAATGGGACTACCACGTACAGCTCGCACGCCCCGACTGGGCAACCGTGATCGAACGTCGACAGGGACACGGCGATCCGGAAGTCATGGACGAAATCCTGACCAAGCATAAACCCGTCGCGTCACGTATCCGCCACCTGATCGATGCATTGCAGCCGCAAGGCATCGTCCGCCGACGCGGCTATGAGGAAGGCGAGGAACTCGATCTGAACGCCGCGGTGCGTGCAATGATCGACATCCGCCGCGGCATCATGCCCGACCCGCGCATCAATATCCGTATCACCCGGCATATCCGCGACCTATCGATCGTATTGCTACTCGACCTGTCCGAATCGACCAATGAGAAAATCGGCGATATCGCCGAAGGCGAGGAAGGCTATGAAGACCAAGCGAGCATCCTCGACCTGACCCGCGAGTCTGCCGGCCTGCTGGCCTGGGCAATCGATTCCATCGGCGATCGCTTTGCGGTGCACGGCTTCGCATCGGATGGTCGTCACGACGTCCAATACTATCGTTTCAAGGACTTCGATCAGACCTACGACGACGAAGCCAAATCGCGCATGGCCGGCATGCGCGGTAACCTGTCCACCCGCATGGGTGCCGCACTGCGGCATGCCGGCTGGCATCTTACCCGGCAGAGCGCCCAAAAACGCTTGGTGCTTCTGGTCACCGACGGCGAACCCGCCGACATCGATGAACGCGATCCGCAATACCTACGCCACGACACCAAAAAGGCTGTCGAAGACCTGGCGATGCAAGGTGTCTACACCTACTGCCTTACGTTGGACCCGAATGCCGACCGCTATGTCGCACGGATCTTCGGCGAGAACAATTATTCGATCGTGGATAATGTGGAACGCTTGCCCGAGCGTTTGCCCAACGTATTCGCGGCGCTGACCGGATAACTCGCGTCTACGGAAAGCGGTAGATCACCGCCGCCGACATACTGTTGTGGTCGAAATCCGAGGTGGCGCGAAACCTGAGGCGTAGACACACCAACCACGAACGTTCCCCGGATTTCGTCATTGTCATCTTGCCGTTTCACTGTCCGAAGACTCAAAAACCGACAGCTAGCCATACCGAATTGCGTATTTCGATTGAACGAATCCACAGCGATAAGATCTCGATTCAATCAGATCCAGACCGATATCTTTTTCCAGCCGACCAAACAGCGGCTTTCCCCCACCCAACAGCACGGGAATCTGCGTAACCGTAATCTCATCGACCAAGCTCTCGGCGAGAAAGCCCTGTATGGTCAAACCGCCATCGATGTAAACATGTTTTGCACCATCGTTGCGCAATCGCTCGTACAACGCACGCGGCTTTTCCGAAGAATGAACGACGCTGTCCGGCACAGCCGGAGAAAACGCCAGCGGCCGACGGCTCAATACAACAACGCGCGTCGAGCCGTACATCCAGTTACCGAAAGACAAAACCTGCTCAAAGGTCTTTCGCCCCATGACCAGCACATCGACCGATTCGATAAAGGCCTGGAAACCGAAATCCTCTCCTTCGGGAACCTTGGCATTAGCATCCTCCAACCAGTCGAGCGAGCCGTCGCGGCGTGCGATAAACCCATCGAGACTGGTTGCGATGTAAACTGAAACTTTCATGATTCGGCGTCAAGCCTGTCAATGCGGCCTGCGCCTCGAACACAAGATACGCTTATGCCGAGGATCTCAACAGTTACGTTCATCGGGCACGACGAAACGGCAACACCTTTTTCGCCTGCGGCTCGCAACCGTGCTTTTTGTAGCGCTGCTCCATCAGATCCAGCGCCTTTGAGAACTCACCAATCAAACGATTGTGCAGATCACGCGCGCTGTCGTGATAGTAGACCAGCTCGATCGGGGCGGGACCACCGAGATCGTCGCCACGTTCGGCGTGACGATAAAGCCAGGCGAGCATGATCAGGCGCCCACCTTCACCATCGCGTACCGCATAGGCCTGATTATCGACGAAGATGATCTCCTCCTCGTCGATAACCGCCAGCATCTGCATTGCACGCACCGGCACGAAGACGTGTTCATATTCACAACGCGCCAGCATCAGCCGACAACGATTGTAGAGTGTTGCCGGAATGCTCAACTTTTCACGCGCGAACGCTTCCGGCCGGAAGAAGGTCTCGGTGGTTAAGGTCACCATGTCAGCGGTGTCGGCGACTCAGTCCTGATCAAGAGCCTCATCGGGATCCCAGCCCTTCTCCCGAGCATTCGCGATTGCCGCGTCGTAGATTTCGCGGTGTTTCTGCGCCAGTTCGGGTGGCAAATTCGACACCAAATGGCCATATTTGTCCCATTCCCGGGTGACTTCTTCGTAAAGCGCCTCGATGCGCTGCACCGTCCAACCCTCACAGGCCTCGGTCTCCGGAATCAAACCAAACAACCAGGCATCACGGATGATGTTGCCGGTCGGATTCATCGCACCTTTGGGATCGTTATGGATACCCGCGTATTTTCTCTGTGTCATTTTCCGATAGATTCCGGGAAAGTAAGCAGCACCCAATTCTAGGGCTTGTTGACACAATCCGAAACATTGCTGCCGACGACCTTTTCTCGGCTGGCAAGACAGAAGGAGAGACGTTTGGTGCCTCTAAACGAACGACCGATAACGCCGTCAGGCGGAAAAAGGGCCCCGGTGGTTCTGCGGGCTGCGTCTGAAAATGCATCACAATGTCCGAACCGATGACCCGCATCGACTGCCTGCGCCATGGCGAGCCGGTCGGCGGCAACCGCGTTCGCGGTAACGGCATTGACGACCCGCTGTCGGAAAATGGCTGGCGCCAGATGCGCGAAACCACCGCCAAACTGACGGGCTGGGATCTTATCGTGTCGTCACCGATGCGCCGTTGCATCGAATTCGCACAATGGCTGACGCAGGAACGCGAGCTGCCATTGAAAGTGGAGCAGAATCTACGCGAAGTCGGCTTCGGGGCCTGGGAGGGTCTGGACCGGCATGAACTCGCAGAACGACGCCCCGATGAATTTCGCGCCTTCTACCGCGACCCGGTCAACTGCCGACCCAGCGGTGCCGAACCATTACAGGCATTCGGACAACGGGTAAGTGCGGCATTCGATCGACTGCGGGACGAACACGAAGGGCAACATCTGCTCGTGGTCGCGCACGCCGGCGTGATCCGTGCCACCATCGGCCATGTGATGCAGTCACCGGCGATAAACTGGTATCGCATCGAGGTCGAATATGCAGCGCTGACACGCTTCGCCCACGATGCGACCAGCACTCGCCTGGTCGCGCACAATTGGCGTCCCACCTTGTAAACTGCACACTGCCGGCCCGACGCAAGGATCCTGAACAATGGCGTTCGCACGACTGATCTTCAAAGTTCTTTTGGTTCTATTGGCGCTACTCGTGATGATCGGATTCCTATTGCCATCATCGGCCAAGGTCGAACGCAGCATCGTGATCAACGCGCCACCCGCCGCGGTATTCCCGCATATCAATGGCATGCGCGCCTTTCACGCTTGGTCGCCCTGGTCGACGATCGATCCTGAAACCCAGTATCGGTTCGAAGGCCCGGAAAGCGGCGTCGGCTCGCGTATGACCTGGCACAGCGGCGACGCCCGAGTCGGCCAAGGCAGCCAGGAAATCGTCGAAAGCGAGCCGTACTCGCGGGTGAAAACCCAACTGGCGTTCGGCGACCAGGGCAGCGGTACTGCGACCTTCCGGCTCACACCGGAAGGCGATTCGACGCGTGTGAGCTGGCAGTTCGATACCGCATTCGGTTGGGATCTGCTGGGACGTTATGTGGGACTGATGTTGGACGGCATGGTCGGCACCTCGTACGACAAGGGCTTGAAAGACCTCAAGCAACGCATCGAACAAGCACCGGCATCACCAGACGAAAACAACTAACGCCGGACGACAAACAGGATCAACAACATCAGCAAAAACGCACCGACCAACAACCCGGGCAGCTCACTGTCGATCCGCAAGTAACCGCCGGCCAGTGCGATCAAAACGATCACGCAGACCAACGCCAACAGCACGAATATCACGGCGAGGCCGTTCAGACGAAACCCGGACATCTCTATACTCGCGAGAACCAACGAGCAACGAGGATACCCCATCATGGCAGAAGCCCTGGGCAACGGCAGCTATTTGATCGACACCGGACTCTACGGTCCCCAACGTGCCGCCTGTTATCTCGTCGAAGACGGCGGCGAACTGGCACTGCTGGACACCGGCACCCAACATTCATTGCCTCGGGTACTCGATACGATCGCTGAGATCGGCGCGACACCGGCGCAAGTGCGTTATGTGATACCGACTCATGTCCACTTGGACCATGCGGGTGGCGCCGGCCAGTTGATGCAGGCCTGCCCGAACGCCACGCTGGTGGTCCATCCCAAAGGCCATCCTCATATGGTCGATCCGTCCAAGCTCCAGGCCGGTGCCACCGCGGTGTATGGCGAAGCGGTGTTCGCACGCGACTTCGGCACCCTATTACCCATACCCGCGCAACGCACTCTGGCTGCAGAAGACGGTCACCGCATCAACCTCGGCGGGCGCACTTTGGCATTTATCTACACCCCGGGGCACGCCAATCACCATGGCTGCATCTTCGACCATGTCAGCGGGCATCTGTACACCGGTGACACCTTCGGGCTGGGCTACCGGGAACTCGGGCGTAACGATGAACCGTATTTGGTCGCTACCACCACGCCGGTCGCATTCGACCCGGATGCCTGGATCGACAGCCTTGATCGCATGATGGCGCTCGATCCCAAGGCCTGTTGCCTGACCCATTTCGGCAAGATCGATCATCCGCGGGGGCGGGTCGGAATGCTCCGCGAGAGCATCGAGGCGCACCGCGAAATCGCGCTGGCCGAAGAGGAAAACCACGCCCCCGAAGGTCGCGATGTGCGCCTGCGCCAGGCGGTCGACACATTGCTGGTCAATGGTGGCCGTCGTTACAGCGGGCTGACCGCGGACAAGGTTCGCGAAATTTTCGTCAACGACATCGAACTGAATGCCCAGGGACTCGGAATCTGGTTGGCCCGACGAGCGAAACAACGCGCCCAAACATGATTTTCCACTGTTTTAGCCACAAGTCGATGGCACGGACGTGCGACGTCGTTATAATCGCGCTCTTGACTTGAATCCGTATCCCGAAATATGTACCAGACAGACGATCTACGCATCGAATCCATCAACGAAGTCGAACCCCCGGCAGTGGTGCACGAACGCCACCCGATTACTCCGGAAGCGGCGGAAACGGTGCAGAAAACGCGTGATGCGATCCACAGGATCCTCACCGGCGAAGACGATCGCCTGCTGGTCGTGATCGGCCCTTGTTCGGTGCATGACCCGAAGGCCGCGACCGAATACGCCGACCGTCTGTTGGCCAAACGCGAGCGTCTGAAAGACGACCTACTGATCGTCATGCGGGTTTATTTCGAAAAGCCGCGAACTACCGTAGGTTGGAAAGGGCTGATCAACGATCCGGACCTGGACGAGAGTTTCCAGATCAACAAGGGGCTGAATCTCGCCCGCGAACTACTGCTCAAAATCAATACCAAGGGTCTGCCGGCCGGCACCGAGTTTCTTGATTTGATCAGTCCACAGTATGTCGCCGATCTGATCAGCTGGGGTGCCATCGGTGCCCGCACCACAGAGAGCCAGGGCCATCGCGAACTCGCATCGGGGCTGTCTTGCCCGGTGGGCTTCAAAAACGGCACCGACGGCACGATACGTATCGCGGTGGATGCCATGCGCGCAGCCGAACGTCCGCACGTCTTCCTGTCATTGACCAAGGAAGGCAAATCCGCGATTTTCAACACCCGCGGTAACTCCGACACGCATGTCATCCTGCGCGGCGGCCAGCGCCCCAATTACGATACCGAATCGGTTGCCGAAGCGATGGAACAAATGACCAAGGCGCGCGTACGGCCAAACGTCATGATCGATTTCAGCCACGCCAATAGCCGCAAGCAACACGATAAGCAGATCGATGTCGGCGAGGATGTCGCACGCCAGATTCGACGCGGCAACGAGTACATCACCGGGGTGATGATCGAAAGCCACCTGGTGGCTGGCCGTCAGGATCTCGATGGCAGTGACGAACTAACCTACGGTCAAAGCATCACCGACGCTTGCATCGCATGGGAAGACAGCGAGCCGTTATTGGACAAGCTGGCCGATTCCGTACGCAAGCGTCGCGAAGGACGAAAAGAAGGCTGAAAGGCGACGTTGCTCGCCGACGCTTATCGGGCGGCATCACCCGAGTCCTTTAAAGATCGTCAAAGCCGGCCTTGCGAAACCACTCCCGGGCCTTCTCTTCATCGCGCTCCACACCATTGCCCTCGCGGTACATCATACCGATCGTGGTCATGGCCCCTTGAAGCCCCTGGTCAGCTGCCTTACTGAACCATTCCAACGCTTTCTGCCCGCTCTGCTCGACACATTCACCCTGCATGAACATAAAGCCCAGACCGTGCTGCGCCAAACCAAGACCGGACTCTGCCGCGGCCTTCATGTATTTGAAAGCCATGAGTTCGTTGGCGACCATACCCAAACCGTTCTGCGCCATGATCGCCATGCGGTATTGAGCCTCGGGATTACCCTGCTCCGCCAGGGGCGCCAACAAACGTGTCGCCGTGGAAAAATGCTTGGACTCGAATGCGGCGATACCGCTGCTCATATCCATATCCAGACCGTTTTCTTCAACCATCAGTTCTCTGCTCCAGGTCGTCGCGCGCCGCAGGGCGATAATCGGCGGGACGAATCGCCACCCGGCTATGTACCGTTACGCAGCACCTGCCGCGCGTGTCGTAGAATCCATATTGGAACTGCGGCGTGGCCCGCCCCCGCAATTCCAGCTCATGCGCAATCTCACGCTCGTGTTCCGCCATCAGCTCGAAGCGCAACTCCATGTCCGAACGGCCCTCGCGCGCGAAATCCAGACTGAGATCGCGAGTCCAGACCTGATGGCCGGGAAACACTCGATTACAGGCCAACGCGGCAATCGGGTCTGCCAGACAGGCCATCGCTCCACCGAACATGCCGCCGCCGGGATTGCGATTACGCGCCAAGGGCAAGCGTAAGCGAACTCGGCGCCAATCCGCACTCAATTCGAGTACCCGCACATGCATGGCACGAAACGGTGGATACCATTCGAGCCGATGCCGAGGCGAGAGTCGCGTTCGTATCGATTCAGGCATTCGCATTCTGTTATACCATCGCCGGCGCCCCGACAAACGCCGTAAACAAGCAGGAAATAACGACAAGCCTTGCGGGGCGACCGGTCCCTTGCGAAGGGGTAAACTGCTCTCGACCATAAGGGTACACGCCAGACCATCATGCAGACAGCGCTTGCCGATTTCATCCGCGATACCGCAGAAGGCCGCGAGGCCGATAGTATCCTGCGCGCCTGCGTGCATTGCGGGTTCTGCACCGCGACCTGTCCGACCTACCAACTGTTGGGTGACGAACTCGACGGCCCGCGCGGTCGCATTTATCAAATCAAGCAGGTGCTCGAAGGACAGGCCGCGGATGTCACGATACGTCAGCATCTCGATCGCTGCCTGACCTGCCGCGCCTGCGAAACCACCTGTCCGTCGGGAGTCGACTATCACCGCCTGCTCGATATCGGGCGTGCCGAAGTAGAACGTCAGGTGCCGCGTTCGCTGTCGCAACGCTGGCAGCGACGCGCCATGATAGAGCTCCTCGCCTATCCTGCCCGCTTCGGCCCGCTACTCCGTTTGGGTCAATGGCTGCGCCCTTTGATGCCGCCAAATCTGCGTAAAAAGGTACCGATCGGCCGACGACTGAACCGGCTGACACCATTGCCCGTCCCAGGCCGCAGGGTAGTGATGCTGGACGGCTGCGTGCAGCCGGGCCTGGCGCCCGAGATCAATCATGCCTTGGAGCGCATTCTGCAGCGCCTGGACATCGCCATCGAACGTGTCGGCCCTACCGGTTGTTGCGGCGCCCTGCCGCACCATCTGAACGACACCGCACGCGCCCGTGAAATGGCAAGACGTAATATCGATGCCTGGCATCCGGCACTGGAGGCCGGCGCCGAGGCCCTGTTGATCACCGCCAGCGGCTGCGGTGCCCACGTTCAGGATTATCCACATTTGCTGGCCGACGATCCCGCCTACGCAACAAAGGCCGAAGCAATCGCCGCCGCGCAGCGCGATCCCCTTGCCTATCTCACCGAGCTGCCGCTCGACCGCCTCGGCCTGACACCGAGTCCGCAACGCATCGCCGTGCATACCCCTTGTACCCTGCAACACGCTCTCAAGCTCAACGGCGTGACCGAGCGGCTGTTGGAGTCACTGGGTTATACCCTGTGCTCGACCGTGGAAGGTCACCTATGCTGCGGCTCGGCGGGCACCTACTCGATCCTGCAAGCGGACCTTTCCAATCAACTGCGTGAACGCAAACTGCAGGCGCTCAAGGTCGATCACCCGGACGTCATTGTCAGCGCCAACATCGGCTGCCTCATGCACCTGGGCGCGGTGGACGACATACCGGTACGTCACTGGCTGAACCTGTTGGCCGATGATCTACCGGACGAATCAGCTTAGCCCACCGTTTATCCAGGCACGCCATTGGTCCAATAAATCCTGGTGAGTCGCCGCCATGGCAATGCGAGGGCTTAGGGAAAAGTCGTTCGACCAGTCAGCGGCATAATCATCCAGCAGACCGCCAACCGCACCGCTTTCGCGTAAGATCAGCTGGCCGGCGGCATAGTCCCAAAGCTTCTGGCCACCATGTAGGTAAACCTGGCAGCGCCCGCTCGCAACCCAACACCAATCCAAGGCAACCGATCCGAAACTGCGTTGCGATCGATAAGGCGTTTCGCGTGACAGATTGACAATCAATTTTTGTGGCAGGCGTTTCAAATCGACCATCGCCATGGCCTCGGCGAGACTCGGCGGGTTCATCGGCATGTTCAGCCGGCGCCCGTTCAACCAGGCACCGTGGCCTTGCAATGCACTGAAACATTCATCGCGCGCGGGATCGTAAACGACGGCCGCGACAACGCTATCCTCGACGATCAATGCCAGCGAAACGGCAAAGAATGGAATACCGGCGGCGAAGTTGCTGGTACCGTCAAGAGGGTCCAGACACCATAGCCCCGAACCCGGCATCGTCAACAACGCGCGCTGTCGATCGGCACTCATTTCTTCACCGAGCAATTCGAACATCGGCCAGTGCGCGGCCAACTCACGCTGCATGCGGCCCTGCATCGCCAAATCGGCCTGGGTAACCACGGAGCCGTCGGCCTTTGTATCGGCCCTGACCGACTCGAAGCGAGTCATCAACTCTTCGAAGGCCGCGGTCCGAACCACGTGCCTCAACAGATCCAAATCGTGTGTATCGATCATCGCGACGTCGAGGCGATTGAGCCTGTATCCCAGCGCGTAAGTCCATTGACAAAAGTTTCACCGATCATGGCCGCTCAGCCTCTATATAGTGTGCGGATTAAGAACAATTCGCGAAACCGGCGTCAACGGGGAAACCCCTATTGCGGGCACATCGCTCAACGCCTAGTCTGAGAACTTGGAGTCGTTCAGGATAACAACATGGTGCCGGCACGTCTGTTATTGCTGTTACCGCTGATAATGCTGTCGTTCGTGACCACGACCGGTCATGCATCCGACATCGAACAGCAACGAACCGCCTTCGTGAAGGCGGAAAAAGCACTCAAACGCGGCGCAACGAAAGAATTCAATCGCCTGCGCAGAGACTTGGCCGATTATCCCCTCTATCCCTATCTCGAATACCAGGCACTGGTAAAAAAAATCGAGCGCCGCGGACCGGCCGAGATCGAAAGGTTTCTGGCGCGTTACCACGACACCCTGCTAGCGCCGCGTCTGCGGGGCCGTTGGCTCGATCACCTCGCCAAACACAAACGCTGGACCGAATACCTGAGCTTTTACAAAGACAGCGATAACGTAAGCCGGCGTTGCCATCGCTTATCGGCCCTGATGGCGACAAGTCGGAAAGACGAGGCCATGCCGCAAGTGGCCGATGTGTGGTTACACGGTAAATCCCGCCCGCGTGCCTGCGACCCCGTGTTCAAGGCCTGGGAAAAGGCCGGGCACCGCACCACGGAGATGAACTGGCAACGCATCGAGAAGGCGATGGAGGCCGGCGAATGGCGCTTGGCCGAATACCTGGGGCGCGGCTTGTCGAACACCGACAAAGTCTGGCTCAAACGCTGGGTGAGACTTCACCGGACGCCGCGCCATGCCGCTGACATGCAACGTTTCGACAAGGCTCATCCCTATCGTGAAGCCATGTTGTCACATGCTGTTCGCCGGCTCGCACGCTGGGATGGTCTCGAGGCCATGCAGTTATGGCAACGACTCAAGCCGGCCTTCGATTTCGACCAGGCCCAGATCACGAAGACCGAACACTACATCGTGCGCAATCTGGTACGGGCGCCGGAAGAGGCGGCTTATGCCTTCATCCGCACGGTCGACGTCGGCGAGAACGATCTAAAGGTTCATCACGCACGCATACGAGCCGCACTTTTGCGTGAGGACTGGTGGCAGGTGATCCGGTGGATTGCAGCCTTACCGCAGTCGGAACGCGACAAGGACCGCTGGAGCTATTGGCTGGCGCGCGCGCTCGAAGGCAACGGCGATCAAAACGCGGCTGATGCACGATATCGCGAAGTCGCGGAGTCACGCACCTACTACGGCTTCATGGCCGCCGATCGGGTTGATGTCGCCTATCACCTGGCGCATAACGAAACCCCGGTATCGACCGATGACATCAAGCACATCGCACAAAACGACGGCATCCAGCGCGCAAGCGAGTTCCTGGCCCTGGACCGCACGGTAGACGCCCGCAGGGAATGGCGCGAAACCACCCGCGACATGGACCGTCGCCAACTCAAGGCCGCGGCCAAATTCGCGGAGCAACGAGGTTGGCACGATCAGGCGATATTCACCCTGGCACGGACCGGCTATTGGGACGACCTGGAACTCCGTTTCCCGCTGGAGCATGCCGAACTGGTCGAACAAAACGCCCGCCTGCACGGCATCGATATCGCCTGGATCTTCGCCGTGATGCGCCAAGAAAGTGCTTTCATGTCGAATGCGCGCTCGCATGCCGGCGCGATGGGTCTGATGCAGCTGATGCCGGCAACGGCCAAGAGCGTCGCGCGCAAGGTACTCAAACGCAAACCGCCCAAACGCCGCGAACTCTTCCAGCCCGATACCAATATCGCGCTCGGCAGTGCCTATCTGAAACAAATGAAGGGCAGACTCGGCGACAGCGCGGTGTTGGCCACGGCAGCATACAATGCGGGCCCACACCGGGTTAATCGATGGCTGCCGGCACGCACCTTGCCGGCCGATATTTGGATCGAGCTGGTACCCTTTCGAGAGACACGTGGTTATCTGCGCCGGGTATTGGCCTATACCGTAATCTACGAAAAACGTATGGGGCTCATACCTACCCGTCTGCGCGACCGCCTGCACCCTGTGCCGCCAAGCCTCGGAATGCTGGAAGATGCTGTCGCATCGACTTTGCGTCCCGGCACCGGCTGAAACGGCGCCGGGCGAAGCCGGCTATGATTGTCCGGTCATTTGTGCGCGCACTGCCTGCACGGCAGCAGGCTCCATGCGCTTGATCAGGTGCTTCACATAATCCTCGGCACGCTTGCTGCCGTTGACATGCGCCAGCGACAACCACTGCAGCGCAGCGCTATCGTCCTGCGCCACATGCTTTCCCTCCATCAGTAATTTGCCCAATGCAAACTGTGCGGTAGGCATGCCTTGATCTGCGGCTTTCAGATACCAGTCCACTGCTTTTGCCATATCCTTGGCAACCCCGTATTGGGCGAAACGGTACATGGTGGCGACGACGTATTGCGCCTTGGCCGACCCTCGCCCGGCCGCCGCGAGATAGAGCTCGCGTGCACGATCTTCGTCAACCTCGACACCGGTACCGTTGGCATGCATCCACGCCAAGGTAAGCAAAGCGCTCTCATGACCCTGGGCCGCCGCCTTCTCGAACCATTCGAGTGCCTGGCCATAATCCAAGGCCACGCCGTCACCGTTACCGAACATTACCCCAAGGCGAAACTGCGCCTCGGGATTACCGGCCTTGGCCGCCTTGCGAATGGCGCTTTCCGCACGCAGTTGATCGGAATTGAAGGTCGCTACGGGATCGCTATCGGGCATATCGCATTTTCCTCCCGACGGCATCTTAGCGGGCAGGCAACAGCTAATGCCTTACACCGGACGAGGTTTGTGTCTTCTTTGCGCTTCGCGGACGCTGGATTTGATCGCGCACTCGTTCGATCAACCGCGCATCGCTAATGACCTCGAAGTACGAGCGACTTTCTTCCTCGGTTTCGAGTAGCTGGCGCCCCATCCACAATTTGACCGTCTGTTCACGGATGACCAACCAGTGAACCTGACCTCTGGCATCGGGACAACTGCCCGCGTACATAATCGCAGGCTTTTTGCCCTCTTTGGCACGACTGCGCACCTTGCGCAGCGAGATTTCGACGTGTAGCTGGGAAAAAGCCGCCGCATCCAGCTCGATACCGTTGACGTTGTAACGCACCAGACCGCCGTTATGCTCGTTCTCCGGTGATTCGCCATGCACCGGCTTGGCGACACAAAGGCCTCGACCACTGGGCAAGGTGCAATTCTGACGTAAAAGCAAATGGCAAGACGACATACGACGCGCCTGGCTTATCGCCGGCGAGACGATGACCCGGCGAGACTGATCGTAAAGATAGGTGGGCGGCTCGTCCGCGTAGGCGATGCCCAATCCGAGTTCGAGGCGCGGCAGACCGAGACGATCGTTTTCGGCATTCATCGTATCGACCAAATCGATAAGCCCTACCGCGAGACAACAGGCACGCGAGACAGCGAGGCGCTCCGCACCGTCACCGGTATAGTCGAGAACGGCAAGCATCAATGCATCGCCCTCGACCACTACCTTGTGCGCATCGAAACGTTCACGCAAACGCTCGACGGGATCGTAAAAATAGCGACTGAAATGGGACGCTGCATTCAGCCCCCGTCTACGTATGCCGGCAATGATTTCGTTACCGCCGCGGACATCGACTTTCACGATGACGTGTCCGGCCAGATTACCGCGCGGATCCTCGGCAAGGTCTTCGAGACTGAAAGCCTGAAGCACATTGTTCGTACGCGCGAGATTCAGCTCACGCTCTTCTTCCAACAACCGAATGCGGTCCATGGCGACGAAGGCCCTGAACCCCAGCTTGAGATCGCGTCGCAGTGCGAGAAAATCACCGGCGAGGCGGGCATGGACCTGCGGCTTGCCGGCAATCGCGCTGTCACGGTACTCCTTACGCAGTGCATCGATCCTGCGGACCAACACCGCCGGCTCGGTCGCGCCGCTCAAACCGGCGAGACGACGCAGCAGTTCACGCCGACTCAGATCACCATTGAGAAACTCGAAAATCAGACTCTCGGCATCCACCAGGCCCAGCGCAGGGTAGATTGCGGCCAACTCATAGGAGGCATTCACCTTGCGCAGTAAACCGGCACGGTGCAGCCGGCTGCCGAAGGATTGGTTCAAGTCACGCTGAAGACCGCTGAGATCGGCTGTGCGCCAAGGGCCCGCCTGTGGCCAACTGGCCTCACTGCCGCCGAGCAATGCCAGCGCATTCTCCGGTTCATCGAGCCAAGTGTAGGCCCCCTCGTCGAGTTCCTGCTGATCGATCAGGCAACGCGCCCAACGGCCGGTATCGAGTAATCCATGTGCGGACCCGCGATCGTGTCGTCGCGCCGCCTCGGCCGCGCGCTCGTCCGAACTGCGCGCCGCCGGTTGAGCGACATCGGACGGTAACCAATCAGTCAAAGTCTCGAGCAGGCAGGCGCCGACCTGGCGGGCATTTTCCAAATCATGTAACAAAATCGGATAATGGCGGACAAAATCACGCGTACTGCCTATGCCGTCGAGTTGCAGCACCGGGTCGGCGAGCATTGCCTCCGGCACCGGCCAGGACAAACCGAGTACCGACTGACGCAGATTGCGCATGCCGCCATGTTCAAGACGCATGAACTCGCGAAACAGCTGATTTGCGGCCCGATAACGCACATGCCTGGCGTGGCGACCGAGCACTACCCGCTGCTCATGTACCTGTAGGCTGCGGCCATCCGCCTGACCGGCATGCTGACGCGCTTCGTCCAGCTCATGGCGCAGCGCGCCCATCTCCTTGTCCAGCAGCTGAATAAACGCCTTCAACACCGCCAGCTGGAACAGCTGGATGCGTTCCGTGCGATTGAAGGTTCGTGCATCCTTGACGACACTGCGTTGATGTTCACGCAGCACCTGGCGGAATCCGTCGAGTACCGCATCGGACGATTTCGATATCGGCTGATTCCAAAGCTGCTGGGCGTTCTCACGCACCAGCGCCGCAACAAATATCTCAATGCCTTTGCGCAGGGTCAGCCCTAGCGCAACATCGATGTGAAGCTTGTCGATTCCGGGGGGGAAACGCTCCAGGCGTAAACGCGACCACCGTGGCCGTGGCAGGCCTGCCAACACCACGTCGGCCGGCGGCGGTGGAGATTTCAGCCAAGGAAGAAGCCGGGAGGACATAATGGGCTGACGATATACGGAACGAGTTACGCGCGAACCGCTTCTCGATTGCCCAAAATCAGCGAGAGGTCAATGCCTCGATAATGCGATCTTCCATTTCAATACGCATCGCGAGCTCTTCACCGAGTTTGCCCATATCGCGATCGAGCTGATGCAGATCAAGCGTATGATCGGACGCATCGTATTTGTCGTTGAATTCAACCGCGACTTCGGAAGCCTCGGCGATGCGCGGATAAACTTCGCGCGCTACCTCTACCACCCTCAAACGGCGCTCACGTCCGGCAACGATACGTTCGTAGATCTCGAAATGACCGAACGCAGAATAATCGACCAGAACCTGACAGAACTCCTGCAATACGTCGACACTCGGCGTCGAGTCCTTGAAAGGTTCGAGTCCCGCAACGCGACAAAACATCGACAACATTTCCTGACGTTCCGTCAGTAATTTTTGCACCATCTCGTGCGTACCACCACGGCGCTCCGATGTTCTTGCTTCACTGATCGACATAATCACACTCTCGACACGTTGTTCGGCAGGCCTAGTTTACTCCGAAATGGTTCCGCGTAAACTGCGAACTCGAACGGCACCGCGCGTGCAGACAAGACGACATCGGGTGGACGGCAAGGATCTAAACGACTTCGTGAACAGGCGTTGTATCTTAAGTTTGTGTTGCGTCCTCGCGCTCGCCCCGCTACCCGCCGGTGCGGGTTACGGGAGTTTTGGCAACGACAACCCCTTTGTCGAAGCCATGTTGCGCATGATGGAGCTGTTCGGTTTCATCGACCGTCGACCGCTCCCCCCGGGCGTACCCTACCTACCCGCAGACCGTCCGCTCGGCCCCGCCTTCGGCGGTTTGCACGGTCTTTCCGGCTACCCCGGTATGGGAGCCTGGCCCGGCGCCGGCGGTGTTCCGATGAACCCGGCGATAAGCGGCATGCCGATGGGCTGGGGCGGGCAGTTCCCGTCCGGGGGTTTTCCCACCGGACAGCATCCCGCCGGCATGGGAATGCCGCCATTTCAAGGCGTGCCCGGCATGCCGGCTTGGGGCGGCGTACCCGGCCCCGGAAGTAACCCGGGCTATGCCGTACCGGCTGCCGGTCTGCTGGACGGTATCTGGGAACTCAACAAAGGCGGTCTTTTAATCATCAAGGCCGATGCCGCACGCCTTTACGTCAGCCGAGAACGCTATCAGGATTATGTCATCCGTTACGACGACAGCTATTTATGGTGGCGACCGCACAACGGCAACCGCACCAGTCAGTATCGCTATGAAGTGCGCGACGGCCGTATGATACTGGCCGACAGCAAGGGTAATCTGCTGCTATTGCGTCGACGGCGCTGACATCCTCGACGACGCTTGAGCCCGATCGCCGGGCACGGCAAAATTCCCGACTATTGTCACGGAAGAGTCCGGGGTCTCGCCCCGTCGCAACGAAATATAAACAACAGCATGAATATCCAACGTATCGCGTTGATCGGCGGATCGGGTTTCGTCGGCAGACATCTCACCCGACATCTGCACAACCGCGGCTATCAGTGCCGGGTGATTACCCGCCATCCACATCGGCATGCGGCCCTACGTACGGTGGCCGAGGTCGTCGGCGCCAATCCTTTCGCGCGTGACGAACTGATCACGGCGTTAAAAGGCTGCAACGCCGCTATACACCTGACCGGTATCCTCAACAGCAGCGGCAAACGCAACAGCTTTCGCCGCGTGCATGTAGAACTGGTCGAAAACGTTGTTGCCGCATGTCTTGATGCCAAAGTGACAAGACTGCTGCATATGAGCGCACTGAATGCCGACCAGGCCAGCGGCGGCAGCCAATACCTGCGCAGCAAAGGTGAAGGCGAGAACCGCGCACATACCCTCGGCAAACCGAATATTGCAGTGACCAGCTTCCGGCCGTCGGTGATCTTCGGCCCCGATGACAGCTTTCTGAATCGTTTTGCCGCGCTCCTGCGGATTCCCGGCCCGCTGCCTCTGGCCTGCCCGGATGCAAAGTTGTCGCCCGTGTATATCGACGACGTGGTCGATGCCTTCGCCAACGCGTTGGAGATGCGAGAAACCTTCGGCCGTCACTACGAACTCTGCGGACCCAAAGTGTATACGCTCGAAAAACTGGTTCGTTTCATCGCCGAACGCACCGGTCGACGCAAAATCGTCATCCGCCTGCCCGATTGGGCTTCGCGGTTGCAGGCCTCGTTATTGCAATACGCGCCGGGCAAGCCCTTTACACCGGACAACTATCTATCGTTACAGACCCCGAACCTCTGCCGCCAAGATGGCTTGGCCGCCTTGGGCGTCACGGCGACTTCGCTGGAAAATGCCGGTGCGCGCATCCTGGAGCGTCTCGACCGCAATCAGCGACGCAACGCCATGCGCCGCCTCAGCCAGCGCTGAACATACGCCCAATTGCGTCAAGGCCTTAGATTGCCCAGGTAGGCATCGCGTGCAAACCGCGGCAACTCGGCCAACGCGCGACAGGCGGCATGAAAGGCCGGCAAATCGCCATCGAGTTGCTGCAACAGCCGCCTGAATGCCGGTACGGCGCTGTGGTAGGTAGCGACGCTCGCCAGATGTGCGTTGTTCAACGGTCGCGCAAACCAACGATCGTAGCCGGCGTAGCCACCCCAGCCTTCCTTGAGCTGCCGATAATCCGCCTGCAGCTGCGCCAGGACCTCCTGTTTCCGCCGCAGCATGCGATCACGCGACAACTCAGCGGCATACACCGTTACCAAACGTTCACGGGTTTGGCGCAGTAACGCGATAAAAGCCGCCCGCCGTTCCTCACGCGACTCGTTTGCGAGCCGTTGTTCCTCGGTCCCATGCCGTTGTAACCAACGTTGCACGCCCTCACGCTCCACCAGGGTGGCATAACCTTCGTTGAACGCACTGTCACCGTCGGCATACAGGGTTTCATGGGCCAGTTCGTGAAAGATCAATCCGGCGATGTCCGTGATCGGCCAATGCAATACCGTGCTGGGCAGCGGATCACTGAACCAACCGAGCGTCGAGTAGGCCGGTACGGGTTCCACCGCGACATCCCAACCCTCATCGATCAAACGCGCAGCATGCGCCTCGGCATCGGCCTTGGCAAAATAACCGCGATAGGCCGCACAACCGATGACCGGATAGCACCAGGTGTAAGGCTCGAGTGAATCCGCCGGTGCGGCAACCAGGCTCCATACCATGGCCTCGCGCTGTAAGTCGGCATATGAACGATAGCTATCGCTCGCGACCAAACCGAGTTCGTCAATCGCGAAGTCCCGTAACGCCGGAACTTGACGCAAACGTGCCCGCAATGCGACATCGGTGGCATCGTCGGCAACGATCTCCTCGATCGGGCGTGACGCCGCCATCACCCGTAACTGGCCGTCGATCGCCTGACCGTAATAGGCCAAAGAGGCGCAACCGCTCGTCACCCATATCGCATTGAGCAAAAAGAACCAGCGAATCACAGGCAACTCAAATCGGAAAGAAAACCATCGATGCGACACCCTGGATAACATTCTTGATCTGCCGATTGGTACTATCGGCAACCACCTGGGCCATGTGGTCCTGCAAGCCGATCAGCTTACCGGCCAGGCGCGCGAAACTCAGATCGCCCGTCCCTTCGAGCGCGTTGCTCAACAAAAACAGGCGTCCGTTGCCGTCACGATCCTGCGCCAGCTTCCAAAATGCAATCTCGAAATTACGCGCCAGATAATGCAGTTTTTGCGGATCCAGGCGATCCAACAGATAAAAGGATTGTTTGCCGCCATAGCCGTCGAGAAGCATGCCACGCATGCCGCCGACGAAGGCGGCGACCCGATCGCCGGCGAATGTCTCGTCGAACGCCATCGTGATGGTCGCCGCCGCACGCTGCCCTCGTGGCGCGCTATCCCGTGCGTCGAACAAGGCGACCAACGCCGCGTCACGCGAAGCATGACCACCGCGCGACAATTGATTGGGATTGCGCACATAAAGCTTGCGCGCCAATTCGCGCAGATAGTTCATGCTTTGGCGGACATTGACCTCGGCCACCATGTCGATGTCGGCCTTGGCCAAATCGCGAATACCGAACTCGCGCGACTGCACCGGCTGTTCCCTGGTCTCGGACGACTGACAGCCGACCAACAGCATTCCCAACAACATGGTTAAGACAAGCCTATAAAACCTCACGCAAATCCCTCGTGCGAAAACCGGACAACTGATCGCTCATATCGCGCGCCAGGGTCATGACCTTGAATCGCTCACCCATCTCGCTCGGCAACGTGAGTTTTTTGACCCCTTGGGCCAAACGCAAATGGGCCTCTATGTCATTCGGATCCGAAGCCTGCAGCATGTCGCCCAAGCCGACGTCGAGGAGAAAATGCGCCTGCGTGGTATAGCCGCCAACGTTGAAACCGCTCTCGACGGCAGCCTGCGCCAATGCGGTGAAATCGACATTGGCCGTCATGTCCTGCAGCCCCGGCAGCAGATAGGGATCGGCATACGCACGATGCCGAAAATGACAAATCAAAGTGCCCTGTGTTCGTTCGGGATGATAATACTCGCGCTGCGAGTAACCATAGTCGATCAGCAACAGATAACCCCGGCGTATTACCGCCGCGACCGCGCGCAACCAGGGTGCCAAACGAAGATTGATCTCGGAAAGGTAACCCGACGATGGCGCGCCTGCCGGCCAGATACGCTGCAAAACCGTCTCCAAGCCCGGTGTCGCGAGTGGCATCCAATGATCGGTGAATCCCTCGTCGGTAACGACCACGAAGGCTTCCTGCCAAGCACCCGCGTCGGCACGAAAACGATGCACCGGCATCGCATCAAACAACTCGTTGGCCACCAACACCAGATCCAACGGTTCATTCGGCAAGGTCGTCAGCCAGTTTACCCGCGATATCAGCTCGGGCACCGCCGTTTGCAAGGTCTCACGCTGGGCCTGTTGCAAACTGGGGCTGAGTTCGAGAATCAAATAGCGCTCGGGCAATCGCTCCAGGGCCGCCAATTCGCGCAGTATGTCTGCGGCCATGCGACCCGAACCGGCTCCCACCTCGAGCACGCAGCCACCGTCGAGTCGGTCGAGACATTCTCCGACCTGACGCGCCAGGCAACGCCCGAACAACGGCGACAACTCGGGCGCGGTAACGAAATCGCCCGCCTCACCGAATTTAAGCCGGCCGTTGGCGTAATAGCCCAGTCCCGGCGCATAGAGCGCCAATTCCATATAGCGGTCGAACGGCAGGGCACCGCCCGCGTCGGCGATCGCGTCGCGCAGCATGGTCTTCATGGCTTGAGCCAGCTCGACCTCTTCCTCATTCAATGCGGGCAGCTGCAAAGTTATTCCTCTACCAAGGTTGATCGGATGACTCAGCCTGTTCATCATCTTGCGAAACCACGTCGGGTCGGAAGTCTAACCCGATGCCGACCCAACCACGGGAGACGTTCACTTGCAGACATCGCAGACTCTGAACGGCAAGACCGCCCTGGTGACCGGCGGGGCCGCCCGGCTCGGCGCGGCCATCGTACGCCGACTACATGCCGCCGGTGCCTCGGTAGTCATCCATTACCGGCGATCGGCGGACAAAGCCGAGCGACTGCGCGACGATCTGTTGGCGCAGCGCCCCGATTCGGCAAGTATCGTCCAAGGCGATCTCATCGACCCGGCGGTTTGGACGCGCCTGATCGAAGAAACGATTGCGTTCGGTGGCGGCTTGGACATCCTGATCAACAACGCCTCCAGCTACTATCCAACACCACTCGGTGAAGCCACGACCGAGCACTGGGACGACCTTTTCGGCAGTAACGCCCGTGCGCCCTTCTTTCTTGCCCAGGCCGCGGTCCCGGCTTTGCGTGAGCGCGGCGGTTGTATCGTCAACCTGGTCGACATCCACGCCGAACGACCGAACCCCAAACATCCGGTTTACTGCATGGCCAAGGCGGCGAATGCCATGATGGTGAAGTCGCTGGCGTTGGAACTGGCGCCCGAGGTACGGGTCAACGGTGTTGCCCCGGGAGCCGCGTTGTGGCCGGACGATTATCCGGCCGACGATGAAAAGCGAGCGATTCTGGAGAGGATTCCGATGGGCCAACCGGCCGGTGCCGAACAGATCGCCGAAGCCGTGATGTGCTTCGCGGCCGGGCCGGCGTATGTCACCGGCCAGATCCTGGCGGTCGATGGCGGACGCAGCGTGCAACAATAACCGCCAATCACGTTTACTCCGCCGTGCTCAGCCAGGCGGTGTCGTCCAATCGACGCATGCCATCACGATCCGCGGCCGCATAGGCTCGCCAGAGCGAAGCATAATCTTCATCGATTTCCGGATGGCGTTCCCGTGGCGCGACATCGGCCAGGGGCGCCAACACAAAGGCATATTTGACGATTTCATCACGCGGTAAATGACGTCCACCCTCGTCGGTCACGGCATCGCCATAGGTGAGCAGATCGAGATCGAGCGTCCGCGACGAAAACTTCTCGCCACCGCGTTCACGCCCGTGATTTTGTTCGATATCGCGCAATAAATGATGCAACGCCGTCGGCGTGCGATCACTGTCGATACCGACCACCAGATTAAAAAAAGCGTCGCCGTCAAACCCCACCGCCGTGGTTTCGTACACCGGCGAGACCACCAAGGCGCCAAACCGTGTTTCGAGATCCCGCAACGCACCGCGGATGTTGCGTTTCCGATCGATATTGCTGCCGATGCTGATCCAGACCCGCGGCATCAGTAACGGTCCCCACGCTCGATAATCACGCCCACGTCGGTCGCACCGCGTACCGCGCCCTTTTTGTTCAGAGTGAGCCGGACCCAGCGCACGCCGTATTCCTCGCGAATGATCTGGGCACAACGCTCGGCCAGCGTCTCGACCAATTGGAACTCGCTGTTGCCGACGAACTCGATCAAACGCTTGGCCACGGACTTGTAGTTCAAGGTGTCCACGATGTCGTCAGATACGGCGGCCTTGGCGATATCGGCACTCATCTCGAGATCGAAAATAATGGTTTGGCGGGTGCGACGCTCCCAGCCATAAATGCCAATCACGGTGTCGATGCGCAGATCGCGCAGGTAGACGATATCCATCCGGGTCGAGCCTGTGCTGTGATCAATTCACTGTTTGTTGGCGCAACGCGCGCCCGGCGGCAGCTTAACAAACTTCATCATCGGATTAGTCCGTATCAACTTGACCCCGGCTCGCCGCCTGTCGCCTAATGCTCTCCCGTCGCCACTTGCACACTACGCAATATGCTCGACCTGAGCCTTATCGTTATCGCCTACCTGCTGGGGTCCGTCTCCAGCGCGATTGTCGTCTGCCGATTGATGGGACTGCCGGACCCACGCACCCAGGGTTCGAACAACCCCGGCGCGACCAATGTGCTTCGAATAGGCGGCAAGAAGGCCGCAGCGATCACCCTGCTCGGAGACAGTCTCAAGGGGCTGCTGCCGGTATTGGCCTGCCATCTGCTCAACCGTCCCGAGTGGGTGTTCGCGCTGGTCGGCGGCGCGGCCTTCCTGGGTCATCTCTATCCGGTGTTTTTCGGTTTCCGCGGCGGCAAGGGCGTGGCGACGGCCCTCGGCGTGCAATTCGGCTGGAGCTGGGCGATCGGTGCCGCGGTCGGCGCAACCTGGCTGTTCATGGCCAAGGTCGCCAACGTATCGTCGCTGGCCGCATTGATCTCGATGTCGCTGGCACCGTTGTATGTGTGGCTCTTGTGGCCGGCGAACGAACTGATCGCGATGCAGGTATTGATTACGCTGCTGCTGATCTGGCGTCACCGTAGCAACATCGCCAATCTACTCAAGGGAACCGAAGGCCGGATTTCGGACAAGACGGCCGAATAAATCTCTCAGCTGCAATATCAGGCCAGCTGCTGCAAAGGCCAGCGCGGACGAATTTCGAACGTCAGATCGTCCTGCTGCCCGCTGTTTAAGCGCTGCCAACCCGCAAAAGCGATCATGGCGCCGTTGTCGGTACACAACTCGGCACGCGGATAATAGGCTCGACCCCCGAGTTCGGTCATCAGGCTGTCGACCCGAGCGCGCAGGGTTCGGTTGGCGCTGACCCCGCCGGACATCACCAGGGCCTTGCTGTTCGCTTGTTCGACCGCCCGCCGACATTTGATCGCGAGGGTATCGACCACCGCATCCTCAAAGGCGCGGGCGACATCGGCATGCAATTGCGCACGCGTGTCTTCGTCCAAGCTTGGCAAATCCTGCTCTTGCAGTGTCGTCAGGGCAAACGTCTTGAGTCCGGAAAAACTGAAATCCAACCCGGGGCGATCGGTCATCGGGCGTGGGAAGCGGAATCGCGTCGGGTCGCCCTGCAGCGCCAAACGCGATAACGCCGGCCCACCGGGGTAACCGAGCCCGAGCAATTTTGCCGTTTTGTCGAAGGCCTCGCCGGCGGCATCGTCTATCGATTCGCCGAGCATGTCATAGCGACCGACCGCCTCGACCGCGATTAACTGGGTATGTCCGCCGGACACCAGCAGGGCGACGAACGGAAATTCGGGCACGTCGGGCTCCAGCATGGGCGCGAGCAGATGACCCTCCATATGATGCACACCGAGCGCCGGTACGCCCCAGGCCCAGGCCAGGCTGCGGGCAAACCCCGCGCCGACCAACAAGGCGCCGGCCAGACCGGGGCCGGCGGTATAGGCAACACCGTCGATATCAGCGGCCCCCAATCCAAGCCGGCCGAGCAGGTGCTCGATCATCGGGGCGAGCTTGCGTACGTGGTCGCGGGAGGCCAATTCCGGGACGACCCCGCCGAATTCGGCGTGCAATGCGACTTGGCTATAAACCTCGTGTCCGAGCAGACCGGCATCGCCGTCGTAAACGGCAACCCCCGTCTCGTCGCACGATGTCTCGATACCCAACACCTTCATGTTATTGAAACCTTTGCAATTCCCGATTGGAGGGCTTAGAATTTCGCGCCTTTGCTGACTGTGGCGTAGCAGTCGGCGGTCGCATCGTCATTTTAACCCTTTAGCAGATTCGAGGAAGCAATGCCGCAC
This sequence comes from Chromatiales bacterium, assembly GCA_028280505.1. Lineage (GTDB taxonomy): Bacteria > Pseudomonadota > Gammaproteobacteria > Chromatiales > Chromatiaceae > Thiosocius. The sequence continues at coordinate 158,667 of JANQLO010000014.1, forward strand.
GTACGCGTGAAAGAAAACGAACCCTTTGAAGTTGCCATGCGCCGCTTCAAGCGCTCTTGCGAAAAGGCCGGCGTCCTGGCCGAGGTCCGTCGTCGCGAGTTTTACGAAAAGCCGACCTGGGAACGCAAGCGCAAGGCCGCCGCTGCCGTCAAACGTTGGCAGAAAAAGGCCGGCCGTGACAGCCGCCGATTCGAACGCCTCTACTGATCCAGCCTTTTCCATGCTGAAACAGCAACTCACGGATGCGATGAAGGCCGCCATGAAAGGCGGCGACAAGCCGCGTCTGGCTGTCATTCGACTGATCCTGGCGGCAATCAAACAGCGCGAGGTCGATGAACGCATCGAACTCGACGACAGCCAGGTCTTGGCCGTGCTCGACAAAATGGTCAAGCAGCGCCGTGACTCGATCGAACAATACCAGAATGCCGAACGGGACGACCTGGTTGCGCAGGAAAGCTCAGAGGTCGACATCATCCAGGAGTTTCTGCCGGCCGCCCTCGGCGATGAAGAAATCGCCGCCATCATCGACGCCGCGATCAGCGAGACCGGTGCCGAGTCGATGCGCGACATGGGCAAGGTCATGGGCATCGTCAAGCCACAGGTCCAAGGACGCGCCGACGTCGGCAAAGTCAGCGGCCTGGTCAAGCAAAAACTGGGCTAAAAGCCGATTCCACAGCACATGCTAGGCTAGCACCATGCCCGGTGCCATCCCCCAGCATTTCATCGACGAATTGCTCGCCAGAGCCGACATCGTCGACATCATCGGCCGCCGTATCCCGTTGAAAAAGGCCGGCCGGGAGTTTCACGCCTGTTGTCCTTTCCATAACGAAAAAACCCCGTCTTTTACCGTCAGCCCCAGCAAGCAGTTCTATCACTGCTTCGGTTGCGGCGCGCACGGGTCGGCACTCGGCTTTCTCATGGAATACGATCGTCTCAGTTTCCCCGAAGCGGTCGAAGAACTGGCGGGCACCATGGGCCTGGAGGTACCGCGCGAGGCCGGTTTCGAACAAGGCCCCGACCGGCGCCCACTGTATCAACTGCTGGAACGCGCGGCACAGTTCTACGCCACACAGTTACGTGAACACACCGCAGCGCCCAGAGCGGTGGACTATCTGCGCGGCCGCGGCGTGAGTGGCGAGATTGCAGCGCGTTTTCGTCTGGGTTTCGCCCCCCCCGGCTGGGACAACCTCTTGGGCAGCTTCGGTACCGATAACGCGGCCGTCCGACTGCTCAACGAGGCCGGTCTTATCACCGAGCAAGACGGCAAACGCTACGATCGCCTGCGCGAACGCATCATATTCCCCATCCGCGATACTCGGGGTCGTGTCATCGGTTTCGGTGGCCGACTGCTTGGCGATGGCAAACCCAAATACCTCAATTCACCGGAAACCCCGGTATTTCATAAAGGCCGTGAGCTTTACGGTTTGTACGAGGCACGTCAGGCCGACGCCCATCCGGCCCGCCTCTTGGTCGTCGAAGGTTACATGGATGTCGTGGCGCTGGCGCAATTCGGCATCAGCAACGCGGTCGCGACCCTCGGCACCGCCACCACCAGCGAACACCTGGAAAAAATCTATCGAGCCAGCGCCGAAGTCGTCTTCTGCTTCGATGGCGACCGGGCCGGCCGTGATGCCGCCTGGAAGGCCTTGCAGACTGCGTTACCCCTGATGCGCGACGGCCGCCAGGCAAAGTTCCTGTTCCTACCGGAAGGCGAAGATCCGGACACCCGGGTTCGTTCGGTCGGCGCCGAGGCATTCGAAGCAGAAATCGAAAAAGCGCAACCGTTATCGGAGTTCTTGTTCGAGAAACTGGAATCGCAGGTCGACACGGGTAGCCTCGACGGGCGCGCCCGTCTCGGCGAACTGACCAAACCCTTGTTGGCACAACTACCCACCGGCGTGTTCCGTGACATGATGCAACAGGCACTGAACGAGCGCATCGGGCTGAATAGCGCACCTCAACAACCCCGCGCTTCGGCACAACGTCCCCGAATTGCACGTCCGAGCGGCAGTATCCCGCCGGTTCGGCGCGCCGTCGCACTGTTGCTGCAGTCGCCACAGCTGGCCCGGCTGGAATTGCCGGGTGGCTGGGAAAACCTGGACATGCCCGGAATCGACCTGTTACGGCAACTCATCGCAACCATCCAGACCAATCCCGAAATCAACAGCGCGGCGCTGGTCGAACGCTGGGAAGACCCAACCATGCGTCGACATCTGGGCAAGCTCGCCGTGCTCGAACTGGGGATCGTCGACGACGCCGAGGAGCAGCTTGTCGGCACCTTGCGCGGCCTGGCCCAGGAACGACTTCGTGCCGAACGTGAGGCCTTGCTCACAAAAAGCCGCTCGGAACCGCTTACTCCAGATGAAAAACAACGGCTTAGGGAACTTTATCGGCCACAGGACGCCTAATTTTCGAGTATAAGCAGCTAGCAAAATAGACTATTTACTGCTATGATGGCCGATTCAATTTTTCGCCCTCACGCCGTGAAACTCACCGCGGCGCGGGGGCGTGTTTGTCGATAACTGAGGATCCAGATGGACCGTCAACAGCAGCAATCGAGCATCAAAGATCTGATCGCAAAAGGTAAGGAACAAGGCTTTCTCACCTACGCCGAGGTCAATGATCATCTTCCGGATTCGATCGTCGATCCGGAACAGATCGAAGATATCGTTCGCATGATCAACGACATGGGTATTTCGGTGCACGAAACGGCACCGGAGTCGGACGATCAAACCCTCACCGACAACGCCGTATCGGCCGACGACGACGCCGCCGAGGCGGCTGCCGCAGCACTGGCCTCGGTAGACAGTGAATTCGGCCGCACCACCGACCCGGTACGCATGTACATGCGGGAAATGGGTACGGTCGAACTCCTGACCCGTGAAGGTGAACTGCGCATCGCCCGACGAATCGAAGACGGGCTCAATCAAGTCAGTGCAGCACTCGCCGCTTTTCCTCCGACGGTCGAGAAGCTCGTCGAACAATTCGACCAAGCCGATCAAGGCGAGAAGCGCGTTACCGACGTCATCGTGGGTTTCGCATTACCCGACATCGGCGACACCATCCCGAAACCGGCCAAGACCGTTGCCGACGCCACCCGTAAGGCGGAGGAAAAAGTCGACGATGAAGACGATGAAGACTCGAGCGACACCCCCGAAGACACGGGACTGGATCTGGAGCTGGTCGCGGAAAAAACCAAGGAACTGCGCAAACAGTTCAAGGCCTGGAAACGCGAGCTGGACAAAAACGGCGCAAGTGAGAAGAGCCAGAAGTGCTGCGAGAAAACGATCGAAGCATTCCTCGAATTCCGTTTGGTTCCGCAGCTGTTTTCTGAATTGACCGACATCCTGCGCGGCGTGGTCAATCGCATTCGCGAACAAGAGCGTTTGATTCTGGATGTCTGCGTCAATGAATGCGGCATGCCGCGACGTGATTTCATCGCCTCGTTTCCAAAGAACGAGACCAATCTCGATTGGGTGAAGGAACAGAACAAAGGTAAAAAGCCGTTCGCCGGCAACCTTGAGGCGCGCAGCGAAGATATCACGCGCGGCCAGCGCAAACTCGCCGAGATCGAAGAAATCTGCTGCATGAGCATCAGCGACATCAAAGAGATCAACCGTCGGATGTCGATCGGTGAGGCCAAGGCACGCCGTGCCAAGAAGGAGATGGTCGAGGCGAACCTGCGCCTGGTGATTTCCATCGCCAAAAAGTACACCAATCGCGGGCTGCAATTCCTCGACCTGATCCAGGAAGGCAACATCGGTCTGATGAAAGCGGTCGACAAGTTCGAATACCGTCGCGGTTACAAGTTTTCGACCTACGCCACCTGGTGGATTCGCCAGGCGATCACCCGCTCGATCGCCGTCCAGGCACGCACCATCCGCATCCCGGTACACATGATCGAGACGATCAACAAGCTGAACCGGATCTCGCGTCAGATGATCCAGGAAATGGGCCGCGAACCCACCCCGGAAGAACTCGCCGAGCGTATGGAAATGCCTGAAGACAAGGTGCGCAAGGTGCTGAAAATCGCGAAGGAGCCGATCTCCATGGAGACGCCGATCGGCGACGATGAAGATTCGCATCTGGGCGATTTCATCGAAGACCAACAGGCCGTTTCACCGGTCGATTCCGCCACCATGGAAGGCCTGACCGAAGCGACGCAAAACATGCTCGCCGGCCTGACCTCGCGCGAGGCCAAGGTTCTGCGCATGCGTTTCGGTATCGACATGAATACCGACCACACACTGGAAGAAGTCGGGAAACAGTTCGACGTCACCCGTGAGCGTATCCGTCAGATCGAGGCCAAGGCACTGCGCAAGCTGCGTCACCCTTCCCGCTCGGACAAGCTGCGGAGTTTCCTCGACGGCGATTCCTGAGTCTGCAAAAAGGCCGGCTCAACCGGCCTTTTTGCTATCATGCCGCGCTATTCCGTTACGGGCCTATAGCTCAGTTGGGTGAGGGCCGACCGTCATGCCGGTGGCATGACGCAGCGGTCCGAACGCCCGGCCACGGATGGCCGGGCTGGACCCAGACGCCAGGGATGGATACAAACCGCCGTATACACAACGACGGGCCTATAGCTCAGTTGGTTAGAGCAGGGGACTCATAATCCCTTGGTCCCAGGTTCGAGTCCTGGTGGGCCCACCACATACCCGTTTCACAGAATCTCACGCTGTCTCTAAATCATTAATCTACAGCGTCTTTCTTTGCTTCGCTTGTATCATGCCGTTTCACCAAATGTCTTGACATACCGTCACTTTTGACGGTATTTCTGACGGTACGCGCTCGCTGCGACAGGGAGATACCGCCATAGCACTGACCATTAAAACGATCGAGGGCAAAGAAGCACAACCTAGGGAAAAGGCGTTCAAACTCGCCGATGGCGACGGGATGTACCTGTACGTGACGCCCAAAGGCCAGAAGTACTGGCGATTGGATTATCGTTTCGAGGGCAAGCGGAAAACACTTGCCTTGGGTGTTTATCCTGAAGTCAGTTTAAAGAAAGCACGCGAGCGTCGCGGCGCTGCTCGGACACAGTTAACCGATGGTATCGACCCCGCCTTGCATCGGAAGGCGGAGAAGCTCGCCAAAGCCGGCAAGGAAAGCTTCGAGGCGATTGCCCGCGAGTGGTTCGAAAAATTCTCCGCCAACTGGGCGCCGAGCCATTCCAGCAAGATCAAGTCACGTCTTGAGCAGGACGTTTACCCCTATATCGGGACTCGCCCCATCAACGATCTAGCTGCACCCGAAATTCTCCAACTCTTGCGACGGGTGGAAAGTCGCGGTGCTTTGGAAACGGCACACAGGGTCAGACAACACATTGGCCAGGTCATGCGCTACGGAGTGGCTACCGGCAGGGCCCAACGTGACCCAACACAAGACCTGCGAGGCGCCTTGCCTCCTTCCAAGGTTCGTCATCACGGCAGCATCGTCGATCCAAAACGCATTGGCGCCCTACTCCGTGCGATCGATGGTTACGAAGGCCAACACATCACCCGCTGCGCCCTAAGGCTGGCGCCTTTGGTATTTGTACGGCCTGGCGAGCTACGAAAAGCCGAGTGGTCCGAATTCGACTTCGAGACTGCAGAATGGCGTATTCCTGCCCACAAGATGAAGATGAAACAGCCTCACATTGTGCCGCTGTCATCACAGGCGATTGAAGTCTTACAGGAAATTCATCCGTTAACCGGCCACGGTATGTATGTGCTCCCAAGCGTTCGAACCTGGAAGCGTCCGATGAGTGAGAACACCATTAATGCGGCACTTAGGCGTTTGGGGTACGAGCCGGGTGAGATGACGGGGCACGGTTTTCGCTCCATGGCCTCTACCCTACTCAACGAACAAGGCTGGCACAGGGACGCTATTGAGCGGCAACTGGCGCACACCGAGCGCAACGATGTGAGAGCCGCCTACAACTATGCAGAGCATCTACCCGAAAGGAAACGGATGATGCAGGCTTGGGCCGATTATCTCGATGCGCTTAGGACTGATGCCAAGGTAGTGTCGTTTAGAAGGCATGACACGAGCCAAGGCTAAGCCATGGATTGCATATGACCAAGAAGACCAAGGATCCGAAGCGCCAGCCGGAGTCGCCGGAGGAAATAAAACAAAAGGAAATCAAACAAAAGTTCGAACAATTTGTGAAAGAGTTGGACGAACTATCCTTTCCTACTTCGCCCATCGATTTGGAGCTCGCTACATGGGTGGCATCTGCATTTCACCTGTACCTGGATGGCAAAGCTAAAACGCTAGATAAGGCATTTGGACTCAAGAGGGGGGTAGGAAGACCTACTGATCCCGCGAGAAAACAAATTGCCCTCAAAGTCTTCGAAGCCTTGGAAAAGAACAAGACGAACAAAATCGAAGGGCAACCATTTAAAACCCGAGATGAAGTTCTCAGCGAATTAGAAAGCAGCCTATTCAAGAGCAAGGATGCTCTGCTTGATGCACTCGCCGATTACATCAATGAGATCTATTCAGACGACTTGACTGCCAGGATTGCTGGGCACGACAAATCTGACGACTCTTGAGCAATTTGGTGCCGCCTTGTCAAGGGGGATAATTCGCATCGAATTATCCCCTTCGACGCCCTGAGTTTAGAGAACCAAGATTGCCTCATACCGTATGTAACGAGGTAACTCTTGATGATCCAACTACCTGAGACCGGCTATCTTCGGCTTTCACAGATCGTCGGCAACCCGAGAGCGAATCCACCGATTCCCGCACTAATCCCGATCAGCAAGCCTACCTGGTGGCGTGGCGTGAAGGAGGGCCGCTATCCGAAGCCCGTAAAGCTCAGCGCGAATACTACTGCTTGGCGAGTCGAAGACATCCGCGCTTTGATTGAGTCGTTCAAACAGGATGCGGCATGAGTTTCGACACTCAGAGCAATCTTGTAGCCAGCGCTAGTGTGCCAGTGAAGTTAGCAACCCTGGTCGTTACGGCTGGACTACCAACGCAATTCGTCGCTGGTATCACAAAGACCTATTCGAAAGGCTCAGGCTTTATCCGATCAGTTGGGAACCCCAAAAAGCGGGGGCTAATGACTAATTCTTGCGAAAGCTACGTGAGAAAGGCCGCTTTTCGCCAATTGAGTAGCCCGAAAAAAACCTAGGCTAAGGCTCACACGTAACTGGAAGTTTGGACATGGTCGCTAGGGTCATCAGCAGAAAGAAAGCCGAGACGCACCGAGCAGTGCCGTATCAGTGCCCAGTCTGTGAAGGTCTTTTAGCACTAAAGAGCTTTTATCCCACAACGACCGGGGAGTCTTCTAGTGTCGGCTCAGAGGTAACGACATGAGCCGGAAAGAAATCATCAACGGGCTAACCCAAGTTCTTCTATCCGTCGAACTCACTGGTGAGCAGTCAACTGCAATCGGTGACGCCATTGATTACCTGCAACAACAATTCTTCAACGAGGACGCGAGTCGCGAAATCGACCGATTAACGATTCTCAACGAGCAGCAGGCGGAAATCATCTCATGGCAGGAAACCCGAATTACAGCTTTGGAGGATGCACATGAGCGCTGTGCTTGAAGACTTCGGAGTTAGCCCGAACACCGGACAACAGCGCGTCTTGTGCCCCAAATGCGGCGATCAGAACCGGAAGAAGACTTGCGGCGTGAATACCGACGAGGGTGTTTTTCACTGCTTCCGATGCGGTTTCAAGGGTCGCCTTGAAGGTCCCTCATCTTGGCTGGAGGACCAGCTCGAGCGTGTGAGGAAGTCCAACAAAGAGCGGGATAAGCGACAGAAAGCAGCAGCGCAGAACGCCCGCATCCTCTGGAACAAAGCCGAGCGGGTTCTATGGCATGAATACCTGAAGAAAAAAGCGGCTCTCCCGTTGGGTATTCGCCAGTCAGGGAGCCTACTAGTGATCCCAATGTACGATGGCTACGGGAGGCTTTGGAACTGTCAAACCATCGATCGCGATGGCACAAAACTATTTCTTAGGGGCGGGCGTGCCAAAGGACTGTACTACGGGATCAAAGGTGAATCACAAGAAATCTACATCGCTGAAGGCTTTGCCACTGCCGCAAGCCTTCACCTGTACCACTACCCAAAGTGCCAGGTAGCTGTTGCGTTCAATGCAGACAACCTTCTTCAAGTAGCTCGAACCCTACGAGAAAAACATCTAAGCAAGCGGCTGGTAATTGCCGCCGATAATGACGCTTGGACATCAGGCAACCCTGGATTGGCCAAGGCCAAGGCTGCAGCCGAGGCCGTGCGCGCCAGAGTGATCTATCCGAAGTTTGACGGGTTGGACACCAGCGATAAGCCGACCGACTTCTGCGACCTGCACTTGCTGCAGCGGGAGTCGGGCAAATGACAGAAGCCACCAACCCAAATATCGTTACGGAGGATATTGAGCCGAGCCGTGTCCCGCTGCGTGGCCAACTCACTATTACGGCGGAAGAGCTCAAAGCAGCGAGCCTAACTCCAACGTGCATCGTTGAATCACACACTTATGCGGATCTGGCTCAGATCGTTGCGTCGGGTGGTACCGGCAAAACGACATTGGTGCTTCATGAGTTGATTTGTATCTCACTGTCCCGACCGGTCTGGGGACTGAAAGTGAAAAAGCCCGGATGGTCCCTAATCGTCACAGCAGAAGACCAGCGCGAACGCCTTGTTGCCCGGATTCGAGAAATCATGGACGCGATGGATCTTTCACCAATTGAGCGCAAGCGAGCCATGGCAGATCTCGCCATCTGGGACGTGACTGGGGAACAGATCAAACTGACCTATGCGCGTGATGGCAACTTGCAACTGACGACACTGGCTGACGAGATCGTTGAAGCATACCAAGACGATCCGCCCGTAGTTGTTCTGTTTGATCCACTCGTGAGTTTTGGTGTCTCGGAAGAGCGGGTGAATGACAACGAGCAAGCACTGGTTACAGCCGCTCGGCGCATTATTCGCGGTCTAGGGTGCTGTGTGCGCTACGTTCACCACACAGGCCAAGCCGCGGCCCGATCCAAGACGATCGATCAATACAGCGGCCGTGGCGGGTCCGCGTTACCGGACGGTTCGCGCATGACCTTTGTCCTGCAGACCTGGGAGCCTGACGACAAGCTGACTCCGCCACCGGGATGCAAGCCAGATCGTCATTCGAGCATTACCATTCTGGCACGTCCCAAACTGAGTTACTCGCCACCGAACTTACCCCTGATCTGGATAAAACGAACCGGTTTCAAGTTTGAGCATTTCGTTGAACTCAACGTGACACCCGAACAAAAGACCAACGCACGGATCGAGCAATTACACCAGTTTCTCACCTTCGAATTATCGCAGGATCGACGGTACACCAAACGACAGTTGGATGATTGCACGTCCAAGATCGGCATGACTCGCGCTGAGATTCGCGAGGCCTTGACCGAACTTCAGGTTAGCGGTCGCGTGCTGGATCAGCAACTGCCCAAACACTTACGGCAAGGTAGCCGGAAGACCTTTCTCTGTCCGTCTAACTGCGCCGAGACGGATGGCGCAGTGGGTGATTCATGAGTGCAACACAACACTTTCACCGCGCCGCTCTAACTACTGCGCCGTCCTATAGGGATAGAAAAGTCGGCGCAGTACGCCCGACTGTTTCTTCCCGCCGTTCCTGCACTGCGCCGCGAGAGGTTGGCGCAGTTCGGCGCAGTTGGCCGGGTTGCGAGCCACGAACGGTTATGGAGATACCCAGCTTGAATTTCTTTAGTCCACGCCATGAAACAAAAGACGAATTTACCCACACGATAAAAAGAGCGGAAAACCGGACCCATAAAAAGGCTAAGGAAGATTTTTTCCTAGTCACCGCGCGAGGAAAAATCAGCGAGTAGTGAGCTAATGGCTGAAATTGAAAGACCTACAGCGCCAGAACTTCGGGCAATTGCCGATGCGGTGGAATCTGGCCGGCAACTCACAAAGGGCGAGACCCTTGAAGTCGCTCAGGCACTACGCCAATTTGCTCGACATCGCATGGAGAGAAAAACCCCGCGATATGTTCTCGCTCGATATGGAGACCGGTGGATTGTCGGCACGGAAGCCGAATACACAATCCTAAAAACTAGAAAGAAAGGCTTCGAGTACCTGCAGTTCTTGGTTCAGCACCCAGGCAAACAGATGCCCGCCATTCAGGTTTTCCACCTTGGAAAGACCACCGGCATCGAACTGGCGATGGTGTTCGACGACAACGAACGAGCGCGAGTGAATCTCACCAAACAGATCTGGCCGGCAATTAGGGAATTTCGGGAGTCCAATGCAACCGTCGGATATCACCTGCAGAAGCGCATCTCGACGGGTAGCTATGTCGGCTATCTACCCGACCCTGCAACCGCACCCCAATGGGTCACGCGGTGGGACCGGATCAGTTCTGAAGTGGAACAGAACATTCACATAACTGGGTAAAGGAGGAATGGAATGTATGACAGATGACGAGCGACTGGAGCATTTTCAGCGCTGGGCGATAGCGAACGGCAACCTTCGATTACTTCGACTGACGCTGTTCGGCGTATGGCATAGCTTACAAAACGGCAGCCTTGATCCTCGCGATATTTACTCGGCGTATTTCATGGCAGGTAAATCAATCGAATGGATGGATCGAATACAACAAGACATGGCCGACAGGCTGGACGGCCTACCTGATGCAGAAGATGCAACGGGCGGGATTCAAATGCATTAAGGGCACTGACAAGAGATAACCCAATGGGCAAGAAAAGCAACAAGGCGCCACCTGCGCCTGATCCGGTAGCGACTGCGAGAGCGCAGGGTCAAGCAAACAAAGAAGCGGTGTATGAATCGGCGCGGGTCAATCAGATTAATGAACGGTCACCCTATGGGTCTGTGCGCTATACCGGCGAGATTGGCGAACCGGACAGAACACGGATTACTGAGCTTGACCCCTCATCTCAAGCACAGTTAGACCAGCGTAATCAGCTTGCTGAATTATTGGGGGGCTCTGCACTTAATCGCGCGGGACAAGTTCCTTCCTCGCCGTTTGAGATCCAAGGCAGTATGCCGAGGGTATCGGATTACGACACGTCAACGATGGAGCAGCGTCAGTTCGATCGCGCGATGGATCTGATGCGGCCGGAGTTGGATCGTCAGGAAAGACGGTTCGAGCAGACGATGGCGGATCGAGGATTACCCATTGGCGCGGAGGCTTACGACGACGCGAGAGGGCAGTTCGATCGTTCTCGCGATGACATGGTCAAGGGGGCGGCGTTTGATGCGATGAGAGCCGGTCAGGCGGAACAGAGCCGGCTTTACAATCTTGGACGAACCGAAAGAGGCGATCAGATCAACGAACAGTTGCTGACCCGTCAGCAACCCATGAACGAACTGGCAGCAATCCTTCAGGGTTCCCCGGCGTTTCAGAATCCGTCTTTTGGTTCTCCTGCGCAGTATCAAGTAGCTCCATCAGACATTATGGGAGCGACGTTCAATAAGTACCAAGGTGATCTAAACGCCTGGAATGCACAAAACCAATCGCGGAATGCGATGTTTGGCGGTTTAGCGCAATTGGGTTCGGCGGCGATACCGTTTGCTTTCAAATAACAACATGGCGATGTTCAAACAAGATCCGAAGTATGCCCAGCGAATCCGCTTAGCGAACGCGATGATCACTACAGGGATGGATTCCTCGCCGATTCATCACCCTATGCAGGCAGTAGGTCGACTCGCCCAGTCCTACGCCGGCCATAAACTCGCAGAACGCACGGAAAACGAAGAGGAAGACCGCCGCCGCGTTCTCTTCGAGCAGTTAGCGGATGCGATTAACGGGACAAACCAGTCTGCTAATGATTCAAGCCCGAACCTTATCGATCCGGCCCAGGTCGGACAACCGCCGATCAGCAATGGCCGTCAACGCCTGGTCGATACCTTGATGCGCAACCCGGATACCGCTGAATTCGGCGGGCAGATGGCGATGCAGTTGATGATGGAGAAGCCGCCGGAACGGAAAATTCTCAAGGGGGCTGACGGGTACAACTACTACCAGGACTCCGGGGAAAGGGTGTTGCCGAATATCCAGGTCCCTAAAGATAGAAAAACGGCCAAAGACATCAATGACCACCTACGCTATCTCGACTCTGGTGAACGCGTATTTCCTGGTGTTTCAAAGATGCCTAGCCAAGAAGATACGGCGGCAATCGCCAAAACGGACTTTTCCAACGCCGACAAGCTACGCGATGAGTTCAATAAGGGATCAGGTGCTTTCATCAAAGCACGTGATGCTTACGGCCGCGTACTCGCTTCTGCCAAAGATCCCTCACCTGCCGGCGACCTGGCAATGATTTTCAACTACATGAAAGTGCTCGATCCCGGTTCTGTCGTAAGAGAATCGGAATTCGCCACGGCAGCGGCTTCGGGTGCTTTTGGTGAACGCATCAAGGCATCAGTCAACCGGGTGCTCAGTGGTCAACGGCTGTCGGACGATATGCGTGCCGATTTTGTCAATCGCGCTGGGATGCTCTACCAAGAGCAAGAAAGCCTGCACGAGCAGCTCAGAGAGCAGTACGGCGGGCTTTCAGAGCGTTTTGAAGTTTCGCCCGAAAACGTATTGATCGACTATCGCGGCCAGTTCGAGATGCCAGACCAAGGTGAGACTCAAGCGGTCCCGCCCAGACCCGACGCAAAACGAGCGCCGGATGGAAGCTGGTATGTGCCAGATCCCGGGCGGCCGGGGAAGTATTTGAGGATCGAAGGATGAAACTTGTCCCAGTAGATCATGACCCTTTTGCTGTTGATTCTACTAGCCAGAAATTGACGCCTGTCGATCACGACCCCTTCGCCGAGCCGAAAACGGATTTCAGCGCATTGGAGATGGCAAAGAACATCCCCGGTAGCGCTGTGCAGTTCGGTAAAGACCTGGTGCATCCGTTCGTGCATCCGGTAGACACCGCGAAGGCAGTCGGAAAGATGGCACTTGGGGGCATCGATAAAGGTGCTGAAGCACTCGTGGAAGCCCTACCTGGCGGTGTGGTCGAACAAGTGAATCAGTTCAACAACCAACTTACCAATATGGGTTTCCCGCTTGCCCGACTACCAGAAAGCAAGGACGACATGACTTTTCCAAATGCGCAGTACGCGGATCAGATCGCGGATTTCATAAAGAGCCGATACGGGTCCGTAAACGAGTTCAAGAAGACCGCCATGAGTGATCCCGTCAGTGTGTTGGCGGACGCCGCGTTAGTCATGACCGGTGCGGGCGGCGCCGTGCGTGCTGGATCTAAGGCCACAGGGAACATAGTGCAGAAAGTCGGTATGGCGGCTGACCCGGTGAATCTGGTCACGAATACCGCTAAGGGCGTTGTAGCGAAAGTTATCCCCAAGGATTTGCCAACGAATTGGTATGAGGGGGCTGCCAAGTTCGGCACCACCATTCCCCAGAAACAGCGCACGCAAATGATCCAGACTGCGCTAGATGAGGGCGTTATCCCTTCTTCAAGCGGTGTCGACAAACTCAAGGACAAAATCAACGCTGTGGAAGTCAGTCTTGATGAGGCAATCAAGCAGGCTACGGCACAAGGCAGGTCCGTTCCTAAAGGTGCCGTATTTCGACACTTGAAGGAGCTGCGTCAGGACAAAGGCGGCCCCCTTCTGGAGGCATTGTCCGATCTTCGACACATCGACCGAACTGCAAAGTCCTTTGACTTGAACCTTAAGCGGCTCAATAAATCCGATTTGAATCCCAACGAACTGCAAAAGCTCAAGCGAGATACTTACAGCAAGATCAACTGGGATGCCAAGCACAACACCGGCACCCCGATCAAAGAAGACACCTACAAGGCTATGGCGAGGGGTGCGAAAGATAGTTTGGCGGAACTGGTGCCTGAAGTGATTCCGGCAAATGCAAAGCTAGGGCCCATGCTGGAGCTGCAACCCCATCTTCAGCGTGCGGCGAATCGGGTGGAAAACCTGAATTTACTACCACTGGGAGCCCCGCTGAACGTAGGTGCTGGAACCGTGGTGGGCGGCGCACCAGGGACCGCGATGGGTGCGCTTGCTGCAATTCTGGAGATGCCGAAGGTTAAGTCGACGGCAGCCATCAAGCTAAACGCGATGCAGAAACGGGCTTTACTGGCGGAGTTGCTAATGAATAGCCCGAGAGCAACGCTCGCTAAGCAAGGGCTTTATCAAGCAGGACGCGCGGAGGAAGAAATTGGGCCGTGATCACAATCGCCGTGCCCAGAGTGCGACGAGAAGAACGGCTAGCATTCCTAGCCCCCAGTTGAATATGAGTTCTTCCATAGTGACCAAACCCTAGCATAGATCGTTCGCTGGCCGCCTCATATCACTCGCTGGACACGGGATGAATACGCAGACAGGGAAGATTTTTCTTTAGTCACTACGCAAGTCGGCGAAACTATTCGCGCAAGGGCCACCGGAGACGCCAAACACATGGGAAAACAGCAACTTGTCGAATCACCCGAAGAACTCGAACGTCGAGTAGATGGGTATTTCGAGCAGTGCAAGAAGGACGAGACTCCTCCGACATTCACGGGCTTGCTGCTGCATACCGGCCTCAAGACCAAGCAACGACTCTCTGATTACGGCCAGCGTGAAGAGTTTGCCGAAGTGGTCGAGTACGCCAGGGCGCGGATGCAGGAGGTTTACGAGCAGAACCTGCACGGCCCAAATCCAACCGGCAGCATCTTTGCACTGAAGAACATGGGCTGGTCGGACAGGCAAGAGCTGGAACACTCCGGGCCGGACGGCGGGCCGATCAGGACTGCATGTGTGACTCGGCCAAAGCTGACGAAGGAAGAGTGGTTAGCGGCACACGGTGTAGGCTCATCTGCCTCGACCACCTGAAACAACCTGGCAATCACGTTCAGCATGGCAGCAGCGCCAGTTTGTGAGGTTGCTTCAATTGAAGCATGCTGATTATTGCCGGTCTATCCGCGCACGGCGCAACGCCCTTGAGGTCCGGTTGAGAGCAGAACAACGACTCTATTCGGCGCTGTCGAACTCACCGGTTTCTCCCAGCGCTGACTTATAGCCGATCTTTATTTGAAAACGCGATGGATCCATCTGTTCCCTTTTGGAGTATTCGGCAGGCAGAAATTGGATACGAACAATATCGATTGAGTCGCCTGCGGCTAGTACAGTGTGCGATCCGGGAAATGTCGTAGTGAGTTGGTTAGCTACGCCAAACCCCGACATGTAATCCACAATAGCCTTCCGGAAATCTTCTACGTCAACAGGATTTGAATCAACGTAGTAGTTGACATACGAGAGATATGCCGGAGCTGTACCGGGGTTGGATATTGAGTAGCGGTATAATTCGGGAGTGTCCTGCTGGACGCCAATTATAGTCGGCTTATTCAGGGCCCTGTTTATATCGAGAGACTGTTTCAGACTCCAAAGTGATACGGCGATCGCGGTGAACGCAGCGACTAAAGACCAGTTGATCCCCGCTCGCCATTTCAAATCCATTTTCCTCTTTCCTCGTTATCGGCAGGAAGGTCAAAAGGGTGTTTTCGATGCTGCCATCTTAGCAGCGGGAGCGCCTCACCCGCCCAATATGGTATTAGCTAGCCCGGCAAGGGTGTTAACACGCTGATGGATTGACGCTCCCGGTACAGCTCGAGGTCGACGACTGGTCGCCAAATGACGATGATCTAGGCCGAGGCACACGTTAGACCCTGGCAGCATGTACAGGAGTACCTGACGTGCGACGGAGTCTATGCTGTGGTGGTCGAAGGCGTGCCGAGAATTTTTGGGAAAACTGACTAGCTCACTTTAGATCAACAGGGGTGATGAATGGATTTTGAACGTATTCTGCTAATCATCATTGGGGTTGTAGCGTATGCGCACCTTCTGAAGGTTGCACAGAATCGATCGATCTCTGGTTTGGTGAACATCTACATTGAATCGAGGGAAAGAGATTCAGAAGTTCATATTCCCGACAAGTACGAAGTGCTCACAAAAAGCTGTCCATTTTTTGTTACTCCAGTACCCGGCATGGAGTACTCACCGTGTGGAATAGAAGGTATCGAAATCAAACGCGTTGTTACGGACGATAGCGGTCTACTCGAAGTGATCTGCCTTTTGGTTGTTTCTTCAAAAGAAGGAGAATTTCAAGAAACGTGCGAGATGTTAGAACAAGACGGATGGAGAAATAAGCACGTTGGCTGGGAGTAGACTAATTGAAACCTTTGTAAGAGTTCTCCTACAACCCCTTCAGCTCAGAATCGGGCCGCAAGTGCACGGAAGCGCTCGGGAATGAAGGAGTTCAAGCACAGAGTGCCCCGCAAGGAACCGGGGCGCTTGCTTTTTACCTATCCGCCAACTCAGATCGCATCACATGGACGCCCTTGGGTGCGTCGAGCATCACCTTAACCTCGTTCTTGTCGGTATCGGCCAGCTTGATTTCGATCACACCGTCAGAGGTGTAGAGCAGGAACGATTCTTCAGATTTGCGGGTAAAGATGAGCATGGCAATTTCCTTTTGCTGTGGGTGCCGTCCTGGCTGAGATACTAGACTAGCCCATAAACTCAAACTCCGACAAGAACGTAGGATCTGACAGTTAATATCAGATGGTCGGGCTGTTTTCTTCTAGACTTGTTGCGTAACGTGATGCTGGACCCGCTGGATTCAACTAAGCAGATAGGACGCTTGCATGAGTAAATTTACTTTTTTAGTTTGGAATATCCGCCACTTCAGGGGATCAGCAGAAAGGCTCAACGACGTCGATACGTTTATCACTGAGACCGATCCTGACGTATTTGGTTTGATCGAGTATCAGGGAAAATCGGCCATTCGAGAACTAATGGTTGATCGCTTTCCAGAGTACGATTTCGCGGTCACCGATAGCACCGGCAACTTAGAAGTTGTGGTTGGCTACCGGCGCGGAAAATTCGATCAGGTCGTCTGGACTCAAAAGCGTCAATTCAACGATCGAAAGCGCGTACTAAGACCCGGTGCGCTCATTTCTCTGCGTCTGGGCGCAGAGTTCTATAACCTCTTATTTTTACACACCGATTCGGGCACAACTGAAACCGACTACAACAATCGCAAAAAAGTATTCAGCAAAGTATGGAAACTGCGTGATGCCCTCGCACGCCGAGCCCTGTCAGGCAATGCCAATCTCATCGTCTTAGGCGATCTCAATACGATGGGAAAAGGGCGGACAATTTCCGGCGAACGGGAAGTCAACTGGCTCGCACGTACTGCAACGCGCAAGGGGATGCGCATGCTCGATAAGGATGCTGAGACCACCTGGAGCCAATGGGGCAGAGGTCAAAGAGGCAATAGACGGAAGCTGCGCGTAGCTGAATTAGATGGGCTCAAAGAATCAAACCTTGATCACGTGATTGCGTCCGACGAGGTCTCATTTGTGCCTCACGGTGTGAATGGAGAAGCGATCCACGTCAAAGGTTGGCAACAACTAAGCGGGCGGGAGAAAGTCGACTTCCTATGGAGCCTATCTGATCACTGTGCCTTGTTTGGTGAGGTCGACTAAAGCGTAGCGACATCCGAGACTTGTCCGACAACAGCGGAGCAAAGAAGTCAGGTCGCCTCAATATCTCGAGAATGTCAACGTTTCGCTGTGCCAAAGACTCTCTCGAAATCCTTTTCTACTGGACCTGAATCCTTTATTACCGACACCTCAGCCTTCCGTTCCGATGGATTTTCAAAGTAAGCCTCATTCACTTTGATAAAGCGTTCTAGCTCACCCTCTGTAAAACGCCACTGCCGCGGGTCATCCCCGGAAAACGAAACAACGCGTAGCTTGCCCGCCCTAACCTGCTTGTTGAGTATCGTGACGCTGATTGAAAGCCTGTTTGCCGCTTGTTCCGGGGTGAGTAGTTTCATCTCAATACCTCCTTACACAAGCTTGACGAATGCGTCTAGATTGGTCTAGTTTAGAACTGTCGCCGCACATCGGCGACCGGGATTAGCACCCCGAAACACAAAGGCGCAGAAACCGGCGCTCGCTGGTTTTTTCATGCCTGTTTTATGGCAACTGTGCGGGGCGGCCTTCGGGTCGGCCGTTTCCTTTGTGACGGTAGTGCTAACCCTGCACGGTTGCCGCCTTTCGCTGAACTGAACCAGCTTGACGGCTTCACCAACTTAAGGAGAAGACAATGCGTGAACACATCGATAACTCGTTAGTAAATGGCACACCTTCTGATACAGCAGCATGTATAGCGGCTGAGAGTATTCACGAGACAAACGACACCCCTGCTTGGACTCGATTTGATCCTGCTGACCTGGAACAACTCACAGACGAGGCAGTAAGCATTGCGAGTGATTACGACAAGCTGCCGGATGAAAAAAAGCAGATGATAGATCGTATGGTCAAGGTCGCGCGTGAAGTTCACCCGCAATCATCGGATATCGTAAAGCGCTCTAGGATCATTAATATCGCAGGTACAGAATTTGATGCGTTGCCGCTTGCCAAATATCTGGCTGAAAGCCTGCACTGGCTTTCTGTACTGGAAAATCGCGGCGAATGTATCTCAGACGGCGTCCAGGAAAAGCTATCGTTGTTGTTGTGTGCCTTCTTGGACTCTACGGAGAGCGCAGCATGAATAGCCTATTCGACATCGACGATCGCAACGCGATGCTGCACGCGTCACAGAAGATTGGCTTCCTCGTTCATATGATGAATTCAGAAAAGCCACCGTCACCAAGCTTCATAGCGGAATGCGCTCACTGTGCGGCCGAGCTTGTGGAGATGGCTATGCGCCTTGACGTTGAGCTCAGAGAGGCAGAAAGAGGCGATACCGAAGTAGCGTAAATGTCCAAGCAAGTACGCTACTAGAAACGCCCGGCCTCGCGTCGGGCGTTTCTTGATGGGCAAATCGCTCCGGCTGGCACGACACTAACAAAAAACCCGGTCAGGAAACCGGGCTTTATGAATCTATTGCGGGGACGGAGAACCAGTCAATCTGTTTCCATGGCAGCCTTTTTTTCGGCTACCGCGTTTGCTTTCTCCATCTCTTCAGCCATGAATTCACGACTAGCGTCAATGTACGACTGCGGGGTAGTGACAATTTTTAGTTCGACACAGGGATCAGGTTCATCTTGATCTTGGACGTAACCATACACGCCGACGTAACCACGCCCATACTTCGATTCGCCGATGCTCATACGCACCTCCTTGCTTAGGTATGACCGTTTCAACAGCCTTGTAGTTTAGCGGAAAACCAGAAGAAAACCTTTAATTCCCTCAATAATCTTGTTGGCGATCAAAATAGAGCGGACTCAAAAAAACACTCAGTGTGTCAGCAAGAATTGCCCCCATATGGAACAGGGCATTTTGACTGAGTAACTTGTGGTATTCCGAGCGTCGTTCATGGCCACGATAATCGAATATGTCGGGCATCCCAGAGAACACACCTATTCGGGGCGAGTCGAAACACAAGAAACCAAAAATGGAGCTTGCCTGTTCGCACTGATTCGAGTCGTGATTAATGAGGGGGTAGACCAACACCGACTTATAGAATCGCTGCCAATCTGGTCGCTCGATCGTCAGAAAGCGGTTTCCGTCGGCCTTAGGAAGATCGTTACACGCGAAGCACTTATGTTTTTCCCATCGCGTCTTTCCGTCGTCTCTTGCCACGAGGGCACACCATGGACTGCCCGCCTCTACCGGTCGCTCGATTGATCCATCTGTTTCCAACGGCCGATCACCGAGCGGTGCAGAACGCGCAAATGTCGTCACTTTTCCCGACGGTGTGAACACCTTTATGGAACAATGCAGTTCGTGCTCGTCCAGATCGAGCAAATTTGCCATCGTGTTTCGCATCGCTGTGCATGTTTCCTTAGCTTGACGCACGGTCTGCTTCTGGTCTCCAGCTAGCACATCGATAGATAACCGCCTCATCTTGTGAACCGCTTCAACGTGGAGCGGGGCAAGCGCCTGTAGAGCCAGGTAGTGCTTTACAGAATGGACAAGCCGGCGTCCGCCAAGTGTCCTGAGTACCTTGCCTCCCCACACGACGGCTTTGACCCAAAAACCGACATCGACTCCCTGTTCTTCGGACACACCCGCTACCCTGCTGATTCCACTCGATTTGCTTGTCGTCATGATACCGACAAACAGGGCGCGATGTGGAGCCGAACTGGGATGCTCGATAGTAGCGATTCGTCACTGGGGCCTATTCGAGCTTACAAGCCCTTAGCGACACCTCGATGACGGTATATCTGACGGTACGCGAAGCCCACCAAACCCATATAGATAAATTAATTCAATATCTTATAGATTCAGTATGAGGGCTGGTGGGACCACTATTTTCAATGGCTTACAGGCCTTCCCGACTAATCACGCCTCATTGAGTGTCAACCGGTTTCCAACGGATTCAACTTTATGACCTGCTGCATGCAATCCGGCCTCAAATGCGCATAACGCATGGTCGTTTCAATCGCGTCATGATCGAGCAAACGCTGTAGTTCCAGGATACAACCAAGACATCGGGGAACCCGGGATTGACCGTTTCCGATGTGCATCCTTAAAAAAAGCAAAACGCCCCGCGTCCTTGTGGGGCGTCAAGCTGAAATCCGTTACACGACGATGAGCTTCCCTGCGTTACTTGAGTTAACGACACCCGTTCCCGGATTTGAAGCTGAAGAGTCTGTAGGAAATCGCTTACAGCATGGCAATGCTCGCGGCATGGAAACCCTCGCCCTCCTATTTCTGCCTCGGAATGGGAAAAGAGTAATCCCCGGTCCCAGGTTCGAGCCCTGGTGGACCAATCACACATCCCTTCATGCCAAACTACAGATAGACAAATCGCGACTGTTACGTCTGATAGACGTGAGATTTCATATTACGCGGTTCACTCGATGTTGAACTGACCTACCAAACCATGGAGATTGTCGCCCAGTTTGGCCAAGGCCACACTGGCTTCGGCCGTGCGTCCCGAGTTCCGCGCCGAGTCTTGCGCAAGACCCGAGATATTGGCGACATTATCCTCGATCTGATTGGCCACGGTCGCCTGTTCTTCCGCGGCGGCGGCAATTTGCGTATTCATGTCCTTGATGGTTGCAACCGCTGCGACAATCGCGCGCAAAGCGTCTCGTGCCTGATCTCCTCGCTCGAGCGTATCGGCAGTCGTTTGCGAACTGTGCTCAATGGCTGCTACCGCGCGCACGACGCCGTCTTTCACACGTTCCGTCATTGATTGAATCTCTCTGGTCGACTGCTCGGTACGACTGGCCAGCGTACGCACTTCGTCAGCCACCACGGCGAACCCTCTGCCTTGTTCGCCCGCGCGCGCAGCTTCAATCGCGGCATTCAGTGCAAGCAGGTTGGTTTGTTCAGCCACCCCACGGATTACCTCGAGCACCTTCCCGATCCCGTCGCTGTCTTTGCTCAACTGCTGAATAACCTCTACCGCGCCTCGGATATCTGCAGCGAGTGTCTGAATTGACGCGCGAACCTCGTCAACACGGGACTCTCCGTCTTTCACGTTTTCATCCGCCCCTTGGGCAGCGCCGGCGGCATCTTCGGCACTACGCGCAATCTCCTTGACCGTTACCGTCATCTCGGTCATCGCGGTCGCCACCTGCTCCGTCTGTCCCTGCTGCTGCTCTATGCCTTCATGAGACGATTGGGTTATGGCTGTCAGTTCTTCACTCGACGACGAAAGCTCGCAGGTTGCCATATCCACTTCACGAACCATCTGCTGAATTTTCTCGGTATAGCGATTGAAGGCACTCGCCAACGCGGTGAGTTCGTCATTGCCGCCTGTCGACAGACGTTGAGTGAGATCACCATTACCCGATGAGATCTGTTCCATCGCAAGCGTCGTCTTGCGGATCGGCCGCGTTACGCTGCGTCCGACCAAGGTGGCAAAACCCAACATGATCGCGGCAAATACCGATGCGATGATCAGTACCGATTTAACGTTTGCGTAGAAGATGGCATCCAGATCGTCATACAAAGCCCCCGAGCCCACTATCCAGCCCCATGGGCCAAACCCACCGAGATAGGACACCTTTTCCGCCACCACACCTTTCTGCTTGTGCTCCCAGGTATAGGTGACGAAACCACGGCCTTCGGTACGCACCACTTGCACGAACTCGCGCCAATGGTGCTTGCCCTCCGCATCCGTGCTATTGCGCATATCCTTACCCACGATTGCGGGTTTCAAAGGATGCATCAACAGCTTGGGATGCATATCGTTGATCCAGAAGTATCCTCTACCTTCGTCGTAGCGCATGGACGACACGACCGACATGGCCATACGTTGCGCTTCGGCCTCGTCGAGCTTACCGTCTTGAAACAAGCCGTGATGATGCTTGATTACCCCAAGCGCCCCTTCGACATGATCCTTCAGCGCGGCACGGCGCTGCTCATACAACGAATCTCTAAGTTCCAGCGATACCATCGTGGCGACCGCGACAATCCCGAGGAATGCCAATATCGACACACTGAACAAACGTTTGGATATAGAAAAACGACGAAGAAATGCAAGCATGAACCGCCTCCTTGTTATGACATCTATTGGTACAGCTTCCACGTAGCGCAATAAACGGTCAGCATCCCATCCAAGACTGTCTCTACCCAACAAGACCGGCGTCAGTCGAAACTCGGTACATCAAACAGGTACCCGCCCCAAGGCCCAGGCTCAAGCCGAAGCCCCTCAAAATCCATCTCTTCACCACGGGCTTTCCAGTCCGTTGACGGCCTGAGAACAGTTTTCTTTACTCGGTAAGCAACGCTAGGTAGCTGGGATCGACATCGTTGTCTTATATGACATTTCCATTACGTCGAACCTTTTTACATCCTCTCTCCGTCATGCCCCGGAAACCCGTATAGCCCTTTGAGATTGTTGATTTTTCTTTTGGCGGTCCAAATCTTGCTGCACATTTAACTCAATAATCAATTGTTTTTATTACAATTTTCTTACAACGAGGAGACATCATGCAGGCTAGAACCTTGCTGTCCACCGCCATCGCCGGAGTACTCTTTTCCGGCGGGGCTCACGCCTTCGGATTCACGCTGACCGAGAAATGGACGCACGAGACCAACGTCTTTGATGAGAGCGCCGCGGAGATCGTCGCTTACGACAGCGCCAGCAATCGCTTTTTCACCACCAATGGCGATTCAAATATGATCGATGTGATCAATGGTACCGATGGCGCGAAGCTGTTCAGTATCGACCCGCAAGGAAGCCCCAACAGTGTCGCCGTAAAAGACGGCACTGTCGCAATCGCCGTCGAAGCGACTACGGTCACCGATCCCGGTCGCGTCGCCTTTTTCGATACCAACGGCAATCTGGTCAACTCGGTCAACGTCGGCGCACTACCCGACATGGTGACCTTCACGCCGGACGGCAATAGAGTATTGGTCGCCAATGAAGGCGAGGCCGATGGCGGCATTGACCCCAACGGCAGCATTTCGGTGATCGACATCTCTGGAGGCGTGAACTCGGCAACCGTGAGCAACATCGGCTTCACCGACTTCAATGTCGGTGGCTCGCGTAATGGCGAACTTTCGCCCGACGTACGCTTGTTTGCTCCAGGCGCTACCGTCGCGCAAGATCTCGAACCCGAGTACATCGCCGTATCGCAAGACAGCACCAAAGCTTTCGTCACGCTGCAAGAAAACAACTCGGTTGCAGTAGTTGATTTAACCAACGGTACAATCGATGAGATCCAGGCCCTCGGCTACAAGGATCATTCCTTGCCCGGCAACGGACTCGATCCGTCGGATCGCGATGGCGGCATCAACATCGGCCCCCAACCCGTATTCGGTATGTACATGCCGGATTCCATCGCCAGCTATGAGGTTGGTGGCGTCAACTACTATGTCACCGCCAACGAAGGCGACGCGCGTGACGAGGATGAGCGCGTCAAGGACATTACCCTCGACCCAACCGCATTCCCCAACGCAGCCGACCTCCAGCAAGACCAGAATTTAGGTCGACTGGAAATCGCCACCGACATGGGTGATACCGATGGTGACGGTGATTTCGACGAGCTCTACGCGTACGGCACACGTTCATTCACCATCTGGGACGAGACCGGTAATCTGGTGTTCGACAGCGGCGATGACTTCGAACAGATTACCGCCGCATTGTTGCCGAATGCATTCAACTCCAACAACGACGAAAACGGCTCGTTCGATGCGCGTTCGGACGCCAAAGGCCCGGAGCCCGAGGCCATCACCATCGGCGAGATCGACGGCATCATGTTGGCGTTCATCGGTCTGGAGCGTGTCGGCGGCATCATGATCTATGACATCACCGATCCGAATAACCCGATGTTCCTCAACTACATCAACAATCGCGACTTCAGCGTGGACGCCGAAGACGGCACGCTCGACGGTACCGTTGGCGATCTGGGTCCCGAAGGCCTGTTGTTCATCCCTGCCGCCGAAAACCCTTTCGGCCAGAACCTGTTGGCCGTGTCCAACGAGGTGTCCGGCACTACGACACTTTTCGAGATCCAGAAAGTGCCGCTGCCCGGCACCTTATTGTTGATGACCGTAGGGCTACTCGCACTACGCCGGCTGCGTAGCTGATAAAGCAACACGATGAAGTAATAAAAACCGGTGCCTCAGCACCGGTTTTTTTGTACCGCGATGCTTGATACCACATCCGGTAAGCTACCCCGGAATACCTCGACCTCTACCGAGCCCCGGCGGGATTCGGAGACGAACGCGCCAACTGTAACAACACAGCATGATGCCCCGGGTGCCAAAACGAATTGTTTTGTGCCTGACGGCGTGCGGCCTCGGCGGCGCCGACCGCTTTCTCGACTAATGCCGGATCTCCGCTATCGAGCGCTTCCCTGATCCAAGTCGCCGATGGCGATGGCAAGGCACCGGCCGGCAATGCCACCTCATCGGCCATCCCTGGAATCAATGGCGCATCGTCTGTGCGCCAACCCGCGTCGCCTTGGTAGCGCTGCCAAGCCGCATTAAGCAACACCGCAACAAAAGTGCGATCCGCCGGGTCACCGCTGAATTCTGCATATCGTGCCATCCCATAGGCAACAAAGGCATAATCCTCCAACGACACCTTGCCGATCGGACGACCGTCACGCACCGCGCGATGCAAGTGGGTGCCATCCCATAAAACATTGCGTAAAAAATCACGTATGCGGGTCGCCGCAGCGGCAAATGTCGGATCCTTCGCCGCCGCGCGCGAAAACGCTGCCAACATCAATCCGTTCCATGCCGCCAGCTCCTTGTCGTCCGCAGGTAAAATACGCTGTTCTCGCGCAGCCAAAAGGCGGCTGCGAATATCGGCAAGGCGCTGCTCAATGTCATCAACCGGCCGACCCAAGGCATCGGCAATCTGTGCCGCCGTTTCACCATGACGCGGGAGATGCCCCGCAGGGAACGCCGCAATATCGAACATCCGCCAATGACGCCTGGCTAGTGCGGTATCTTCCTCTCCAAGCAACTCATGTAACTGATCGATGGTCCAGAGATAGACACCGCCCTCTTCGCCGGCACCGTCGACTGCCGAAAAACTGGCGATGTAGCCGCCCTGAGACCCACGCATCTCGCGGTCGACAAAACGCAGCGTGTCATGCGCCACTGCGGCATAGTCCTCACGCCCGAAGACTTCGGCAGCGCGCAGATAAGCCTCGGCAAGCTGTGCCTGGCTATACAACATTTTCTCGAAATGCGGTATATGCCAGGACGGGTCGACGGTATAGCGAAAAAAACCACCGGCGAGTTGGTCACGTAAACCTTCACTGGCCATTTGGTCCAAAGTCAGGGTCAGAAACTCGCCCAGGCGAGTATCATCGAGATCGGCCTGAAGTTCGAGCAAGACCATTAGCTGGGGCACCATCGGGAACTTGTTCTGATCACCGAAGCCGCCTTCCATCACATTTGCCAAATCCAGCGCCTGCGCAAGCATGGATTCACGCAGACGTACCGGCGACATGGGCACCGCATTGGCGGGCGCCTTCTCGAGCATCCGCTGCAACAACCCGCGACGCGCAAGATTACGCATTCGACCACGTTGCTCCGTCCAGGTGTGTTGCAGGCGCTCAATCAACTCGCGGAATCGCTCCGGTTGCAAATAGGTCGAACCAACCAAAGGATAACCCTCGGGCGTCAGGAACGCATTCAGCGGCCAACCAGCGTGCCCTTGGGTTCTGTCGACAAAGTCGATCAGATAGGCGTCGAGCGCACCGTGCAACTCGCGATCGAGTTTGACGGGGATGAAATGTGAATTGAGAAACTGCGCAATCTGCGCGTTCTGATAGCTCTCG
Source organism: Chromatiales bacterium (assembly GCA_028280505.1). Taxonomy (GTDB): domain Bacteria; phylum Pseudomonadota; class Gammaproteobacteria; order Chromatiales; family Chromatiaceae; genus Thiosocius. Next base: position 184,842 of record JANQLO010000014.1, read on the forward strand.
CGCTGCATCACATGGCACCAATGACAGGAAAAATAGCCGCTGGAGATAAACAGCAACTTGCCCTGATCACGCGCCTGCTCGACCGCGGCTTTGCCCCAATCCTGCCAGGCAACCGGATCGTCACCGTGCATGGCGAGATAAGGCGAAGGATGGCCCTGCATTTGATTCTGCAACGCCACTGCCGGCGCACAGACAAGCATCAATAACAGCACACGGATTGGATACATAGGTCCTCTCGAAGGTGATGACGCATCGTTTTCAGCTGTTGCTGAGATCGAGTGCGTCACCTCCGTACCGACGAAACACCGTGGCCACTCAGCTAGCTATCGAGCTGTTCCAGGATGTTACGCGCGACCTTGACCTGAGTTTCATTACCGTCTGTAAGGACTTCGTACAACAAACGACGCGCCTCATCGAAGGCACCGACATCGCGCAGCGCGACAATTTGTTCGAGTTTGGCGTCGACCAGGGCCTCGGTCGCACTGCGCGACGGGAAGTTTTCCTCCTCGTCGAGCATGTCTGCCGAATCCTCGTCAGTCCAATCCTTTGTGTCGTCGGACGATGCCTGGTCACCGGGCGTCGCCTCGGTCTCGGCATCACTGCCGGAGGTCTCATCCGGATCTTCTTCGGTATCGTCGAGCGACGCATCCGCCTGCTTGTCGACATCTTTGCCGAGTTCATCAAACTCGCGCTCGATACGATCGAACTCGTCTTCCATCTCCTGATCGTCAAGCGGCTTGAACGCCCCCTCTTCGGCAGCGACATCGGCGCCTACACCCGTAGCGGCAGCCGCCGTCCCGGCAGGAACCAGCTCGTCACTCTCGGCCGCCTCACGTTCGGCCCGGATGCGTTCGCGATCGCGCACTACCAGACGCGACAACAACAAACCGATCTCGAACAACACCCACATCGGCAAGGCCAGCAAGGTCTGCGAGATAATGTCCGGCGGCGTTAACAGCATACCGATGATGAAGGCACCGACAATTACGTAGGGCCGTTTGGCGGACAACTTGTCCGGCGTCGTCGCGCCGGCCAATACCAGCACGATGGTCGCGATCGGCACCTCGAACGCCAGACCAAAGGCGAAAAACAGCGTCAGTACGAAATCGAGATAGTGGGTGATATCGGTCATCACCGCGACACCCTCGGGTGCCACACCGGTCAAAAAGGCGAAAACCAGCGGGAAAACGACGAAATAGGCGAAAGCCGCGCCGAGATAAAACAACAATACGCTGGATGCGAGCAGCGGAAACGCCAGGCGTTTTTCGTGATGGTAAAGTCCAGGCGCGATGAAGCCCCAAAACTGGTGCAGCAAATACGGCATGGAGATGAACACCGCGGACACCAATGCCAGTTTGAACGGGGTGAGAAACGGCGAAGCCACTTGTGTGGCGATCATGCTGGTGCCTTCCGGCAACACCTTCATCAATGGATCGGCGATGAACAAATAGATATCGTTGCCGAACGGAAACAGGCCGAGAAAAATGATCAGGATCGCCAACACCATGCGCATCAGGCGATCGCGCAGTTCGACCAGATGACTGAGGAACGGCTGCTCCGGCAGCGACGCTTTTTTACTCATGTTTGTTTTCGGGCGCGGCCGGTTTCCGATCTACGTCGAGTGCGGATTCGGTGTCGGCCTTGAGCTGCGCGAAGTCCTTTTTGGTATCTTCGACGATCTCATGCAGCGGATTGCTCAGCTTTTGCTTTTCGATAATCTCGCGGAGCTCGTCGGCCTTGATCTCGCGATCGATGTCTTCCTTTACCGAGCTGATGAAACGCCGTCCGCGGCCCAACCACATACCGACAGTGCGCGCGAGCTTGGGCAGTCGCTCGGGCCCGACCACCAGCAGGGCGACCATCCCAATCAGCAAGAGTTCGAAAAATCCAACGTCGAACATACTCAGGGCCTGCTAACACAAACTGAAGCGTTGCTGTTGTGCCTGAAAAAGCGCCAATCAAGGCGCGAGGCGCGACGTTTGGTCGCTCCAAATGAGCAACGAGCAACGCCGAGTGGCGCTTTTTCAGGCGCAACCCGTAGGGCCGG